>CAYUOX010000001.1:0-3960 GCA_964446575.1 uncultured Anaerolineaceae bacterium
GGGCAGGCCCGCGTCGTGGGCTTGTTGGAGGCGGCGCTCCATCTCCAGGATGCGCGCCACCTCGTCGGGGTCCACGCCCCCGGCCCGCAGCACCGCGGCCAGTTCTTCGGGCGAATGCAAGACCGTGTTGGCCTCGGGCCCGAGGACGATTTCGCCCACACGCTCGCCCTCTGGGACGACTTCCTCCTGCGCGTGGGCCGTGCTTTGTGCCCACACGAGCGCCCCAACCACCGCGGCCAGCAAAACCGCCACGAGCGTCCAGCGGAGAAGCACGCGCCAACGCTTCCTCATCACTCACCTCCCTACATAGACGGCCTAAGTGAGATGTGCAGCATCCTCGCTTTTAGAATACCCCCTGGCTCCATCTTGGCAAGTCGTCCGTTGGTTTACAGCATGAGAACCGGGCGCCGTCCATACCGGCCGCGCCCCATGCGCGCCGCCACCCGGCAGGTCGCGCGGCCGAGCGTGTCAACGCGCCCTTTTCTCGCCGCGCGAGGCCCTGGCCGGCCGCGCAGGTGTGGTAGACTTGCCCCGCACGCTCGGCCAACGGCCGACAACGCACGCAGGCCGCTGGGCCTGCCCCATTTCCTTGGTCGGAGCCACACGCATGCTGTTCGCCGATTGGTACGATTTGCTTGCCCGCCTGGCCATCATCTTCATCGCGCTGCCGGTTCACGAATGGGCCCATGCCTGGGTCGCGTACCGCCTGGGCGATGACACCCCCCGCTGGGATGGCCGTCTGACCCTCCATCCGCGCGCCCATCTGGACCCGGCCGGTGCGCTGCTGATCTTGCTCACCGGCTTTGGCTGGGCCAAGCCCGTGCGCTTCTCGCCTTATGCGATTCGCAGTCGGCACCCCTACGGCCCCCTGTGGGTCATCTTAGCAGGACCACTGGCCAATTTGGCCTTAGCCGTGGTCACGGTGCTGCTCATGCTGCCCATGCGCCTGATTTGGAGCCCGGGGGTGTCGTTCTTGTACTACTTCGCCTTTCTCAACTTGATTCTCTTCTTCTTCAACCTACTGCCGATCCCGCCGTTAGACGGCTCACAAGCCGTCCGGGAACTCTTCCCGCAAGTGTGGGCCCAGGTGATTGCGCCATTGCAGCCATATGCCTTGCTGGTTTTTCTGCTGCTATTTTGGGTCTTGCCCCGCTTTGGGCTGCCCGTGCTGTCGTGGCTGGTGTTCTACCCCGCGCAATGGACCCTGCGTTGGTTGGTCTGGCCATTGGGGTGATGACCTGCAAGCCGACCCGTCCAGGGTGGATGGCCCGTTGGGCCTACCGAGTGCGGCAAACCTGGTTCGCGTTGACCGCGCGCCCCTCAGCGGGGGACTTGGCTGCCGCGCGGGGCATTCTGGGGCCGCGGCTGTGGCGTCTTTTTCAACAACAAAGCCGTGCGGATCAAGCCCATGCGCTGGCCGTGTGGCGTGCGGTGCGGGCCGCGGGCGGCGACAACGTGGTCCAACAAGCCGCGCTGCTGCACGATGTGGGAAAAAGTCGGGTTCCGCTACGGCTTTGGCACCGCGTGCTGGCCGTGCTCGGCCGCGCGTGCTGCCCCCGTTGGGCGCGCGGGCCATGGGCGCAGGGTCCACCTCGGGGTTGGCGCGCCGCGTTTGTGGTCGCGGAGCACCACGCCGCATGGGGAGCGGCCATGGCCCAGGCCGTGGGGGCCGCGGCCGAGGTCGTTGAACTCATCGCGCACCATCACGACCCCGTGCCTGACGCGTTGCCCCCGCGACTCCACCGGGCTTGGGCCCTGCTGCGCATGGCAGACGAAGAGGCAGGTTAGAGGACAAAGGCGGCAGGGGGCAGGTAGCAGGCAGGGGCGACCCGGCGGTCGCCCGGGCCCTGACCGCGTGTCCAGCGGCCGCGCGGCGTGGTACGGCCAGGGGGTTGAATCCCCCCTCCCCAACCCCTCCCTCTTTCGTAAAGGGGGAGGGGCGATGCGGGCCCGACACGCGCCTCACGCGAACCATCTCCCTCCTTCCCCTACGAGGGGAAGGAGGGACCAAGGGGGGATGGGGTCGGCGTGTTGGAAGCAGGTAGGGGCGACCCGGCCGCGGGCCCGGCGGCCCTGGCCGTATGCCTGGCGGCCGCACACACCCACTCCCTTCCCACTTGCACATGACCTTTGTTGGCCGGCCGTTCTCTCCATATTCGCACAGGAATCTGGCCGTGTTTCCATCCCACTCAGGCCCCTGCTCACAGGCCCTCCATTCTGCTGGCCCGGCATCTGTGCATACCTGCGCCTCAGAACTGCCTGCCGGGCCTCCCCATCCGCCCGGCACATAGGCCCATGGGCGTGGCCCGGACGAAAACCTGCACACCTTTCGGCCAGCATAATAATAGGCCCTGTATTTGTCTCCTTTCTTTGTGGTCGTGCACCTGACTTCCAGCACAGGGTATTCTGGCGCTGTGCCGTCATGAAGCACGGCATAGGCCACTTTTGTGATGCCGTATGGAATCGTGGTGGTGGTTGAACTCTGGCCTGAGCCAACACCTCCGCCCCCGGGACATTGCCTGGGACTTGCTCGGGCCCAGCCGCAGCCCCCGCGCGGGCCCTTTCTGCAGACGCACCACCCTGACCCGCAGGTCACGCAATCGCCAATATTGTACTGGTCGCCGTGCATGTCAATGCAGTGACAGCTGGGGTCGATGCTGGAAGTGCCATCATATATGGGGCGGCAAACTGAAACCCCCCGGCCTCCAGGCGGGTCGTAACAAGATGGAACAGGAGTTTCCTCAGGACAGCATCTCTCTATCCCGCAGCAGCCTCCCCATCTCTCGTCAGGACATTTATCGGGTTTTGGCGTTGGTACGCACCCGCCCAGATACGTTCGGCGCGCGCCGCTGCTCACCGTGGTGGCTGCGCGCCCGCGAAGATATTCGTCCATAGTAGTGCCGATATCCAGAATTGGAGATCGCCCGCCATGATACGTCCGGCGAATGTCACTGCGATACGTTCGGCGCGCGCTACTTCTCACTGTAGTGGTTGTGCTGGTTGTGCGTCTGTAAAGATGGGGGCGCGTGTAAATAACGTCGTCCAGCAGGACTTGAGGCCCCCTGCGACCAGGGAAGTCCCAGAATGACCAGGCCTGGGCCAGGTCTGGCAAAACCATGAGAACAGCAAGGATAACTGCAATTGCCCATCTCTTCATTCCCCCACCTGAAACTAATTTGGACAGAGAAGAATAAAAAGATGAGTTATGGATTGTAAGGCTGGAAACCTGTCACAAACATCGCAGCGCCATCTGGGTCATCAGTGTCCCCAACCTCCAAAAACCCTGGCATGAGCCACGGCGGCTGGAACCCTGATTTTGGCGTGATGGTGAAATTGTAGAAGCTTATGAAATTGGACCTTGGGGAATAATATATTGAAGCATTAAACTTCCTTTCCGTATCTCCAAATTCCCCGCCAAATTCCATGAGCCTGAAATAGAAGTCTATGTCTTTGCCAGCATACAATTCATTCGCATAAATTCCTTCCCTGGGATGCACTCTTGTAAAGAACCAATCATGCTTGTCAAATGGCTCTCTGACCATTGGGACATTGCCCTCAAGCATCTCCTGGTAAATGCCCTCATAAATCCCTTTTCTCCAATCCTCGCCTGCGTCAAATCTTGCTATGAACGACCCGGAAATCCCGATGTCCTTGCCTTCCTCCACTATATAGTGCTGGGCGAAAGTAAGCACAGGGCTGAACCCCGGACCATTGAACACAGCCAAACTGCCGTCTGGCAGGCGGTCCATCACTGCTTTCACCACCTCGCCCACTGGCCTGCCATCTGGCAACTCTGTGCTATAGGTTGGCGCATAGGTCCCCATTTTCCTGAGCCAGTTGTTCAGATATTTCATGTTTGTCGGCTGCCACCAGCCTGGAATGCTGTGCATGGCCTCGTCCACATTGAATTCCATGAGCACGGGCAGTTCGCCTTCCACGACCTCAGGCCCGAACTCGTCA
>CAYUOX010000002.1:0-63073 GCA_964446575.1 uncultured Anaerolineaceae bacterium
TGGAGCGCACGGACGACAGCACCGTGGCCGATGTGCCGGCCGACTTGATCTACACCGGGGCCTTGAGCAACGCGGGCGAATCCCTGCGTTTGCGCGGCCCCGACGGCTCGCTGGTAGACACCGCCAACCACGACGGCGGCCCATGGCCCGCTGGAGACCGGACAACGCGCGCCAGCATGGAACGCCACGAGTTCGGCCCAGAGCACGACGGGGCCTGGCACACCGCCACTGCCTCGGTGGGGCACGACGCCCAGGGCCATCCCATCCGCGGCACCCCGCGCCAAGCCAATGGCCCCGCGGCAACGCCCACACCGACAGCCCTCCCCTCGCCGTCGCCCTCGCCCACCGCATCGCCCACCCCCACGCCCCCCGCGGAGCCTCTCCCCGCGGCCCGCTATGTGCGCTTGAGCGAATTTTTGCCCCATCCACGCTACGATTGGAACCGCGACGGCGAGGCTAACCTGGGCGACGAGTTCATCGAGATCGTCAACCTCGGCCCCGTCGGGGTTGACCTCAGCGGCTGGTATCTCGACGACGGCCCCGGCGGTTCCCGCCCCTATCGTTTGCCCGAAGTTGGGCTCAATCCCGGCGGCCGTAAGGTCTTCTTTGCTCGCGAAACGGGGTTGCGGCTGGCCGACAAGGGCGATACCGTGCGCCTGCTCGACCCGTGGGGGCGGGTGGTGGACCAAATCACCTATGTGAACGCGTCGTCGTGGAACCTAACCTGGTGCCGCCTGCCCGAACTGAAGCAAAATTGGGCATACCCGTGCTGGCCGACGCCGGCAGCGCGCAATGTGCCGTATGGGTCACCGCGGCCAGCGTTCGCGTGGGGTGGTGGGGGAACCGGCTCCGCGGCGGCCGAGCGCGGGCCCCAAGGGCCGACTTCGGGGTCCGAAACGGGCGGATTGGCCGCGGGGCTTGGCCTGCTGAGACGGTTGTTCGCGCCTCTCATCCACCCTTATTGAGCGCCGGGTATAATCGTGACCACCGAAACCTGAGGAGCGGACATGACCGACACCACAAACCCGGCTCCCGGGGCGCTGGTGGTCTACAAGAACCGGCCCGCGCGCGTTGAAAAAATCGGTCCGCGGTGGGAATTGCTCACCGCGGACGGCCAACGGGTGCGGGTGCGGCCCAAGGACGTCGTTTGGCTGCATCCGGGCCCGGCCCCTACGCCACCGCGCTTCCCCCATGCCCTCGCGCCTGAGCCTTTGCACGAGGCGTGGGAGGTGCTGCAAGGCGAACCGCCTGTCTCCCTGGAGGAACTGGCCACTTTGGCCTATGGCGAATTCACGCCCGCGACGGCGTGGGCGGTATGGCAAGTGCTGCAAGAGGACCTTCTCTTCCAGGGCACACCCCAGGCCATTCGGGCGCGGCCAGCGGCCGAAGTCGAGGCACTGCGCCAGCAACGGGCCGCGCGCGCGGCCCGACGCCGCGCGTGGGAAGCCTTTCTGCGGCGGGCCCGCGAGGGTCAGGTAGACCCCATCGCGGACGCGGCCTTCATCGAAGAAGTGGAGGCCCTCGCGTTGGGTCGGCGCAGCACCAGCCGCGTGCTGGAGGCCCTGGGCGTCAAGCAAACGCCTGCCGAGGCGCATCGCCTGCTGCTGCAATGGCGCGTGTGGAGCCCGCGCGTCAACCCCTATCCGGCCCGCTATGGCATCGTCACAACCGAACCCGACCTACCACTGCCCCCTTTGCCCACCGAACCCCGCTTGGACCTGACCCACCTGCCGGCCTGGGCCATCGACGACGAGGGCAGCCAAGACCCTGACGACGCGCTCAGTTGGGACGGCGAGCGCATTTGGGTGCACGTGGCCGATGTGGCCGCGCTCGTCCCACCCGAAAGCCCCGCGGACCAAGAAGCCCGGCAACGCGGGAGCAGCGTCTATCTGCCCGAGGGTGTAGTGCCCATGTTGCCCGACGCCGCGCGCCAACATTTGGGCCTGGGGTTGGCCGAAGTCTCGCCCGCGCTCTCCTTTGGCATCCGCCTGGGGCCTGAAGGGCAGTTGGAAGACGTGGTCATTCGCCTGACTTGGGTGCGGGTCACCCGGTGGACGTACGCGCAGGCCGAGGCCCGGCTGGATCACGAACCCGCGCTGACCGCGCTGTGGGAGGGGTTGCGGCGCTATATGAACTATCGCCACCGTCAAGGCGCGCTGACGGTGCACATGCCCGAGGTCAAAGTGCGGGTCGAAGCGCCCGATGGGCCTATTCACATCACCCCCTTACCGCCTTTGCGCAGCCGTGACCTGGTGCGAGAGGCCATGATTCTGGCCGGTGAGGCCGCAGCCCGCTTCGCCCAAACCCACGCCATCCCGGTGCCTTATACGACCCAGCCCCCGCCGCGGGAGGTCGACGAGGTGCCCCCGGGCTTGGCGGGCATGTATGCGTTGCGGAAAACGTTCTTTCGCAGCGAATACAAAACCGAACCCGCGCCGCACAGCGGCTTGGGCCTGGCGGCCTATGTGCAGGTCACCAGCCCTCTGCGGCGCTATTTGGACCTGGTGGTGCATCAGCAACTGCGGGCCTTCTTGCGCGGTGACCCCTTGTTGGACGCGGCGGCTGTGCTGGAGCGAGTGGGCATGGCCGAGGCCAGCCGAAGCCATGTGCGCTTGGCCGAGCGTAAATCTCGGCGACATTGGACTTTGGTGTATCTGCTGGAACACCCTGGCTGGGAAGGCGAAGGCGTCGTTGTCGAACAAACGCCGCCGTGGATCACCGTGGTCTTACCCGCGTTGGGGCTGGAGGCACGCGTCCACGCGCGGGGCGAGGTGCCGCTCAACAGCACCGTCCAAGTGCGGGTGCGCAGTGTGGCCTTGCCCGATCTGAAAGTGCATTTGGAGTTCTTGGGCGTCTTCGGTTGACGTCGGCCCTGCCCGGAGGACATCCCCATGAGCAAACCATCGACCATTCGCCGTGTGGCTGTGCTGGCCCACCCCCAGGTGCTCGACGCGCTGGACGAAGCGCGGCAGGTGGCCGCGTTCTTGCGCGGCCATGGTGTGGACGCGGACGCGGGATTGCTCAACGACGCGCGGCTGCGGGCCCAAATTTGCGCGTCGGCTTTTGACTTGGTGGTGGCCCTGGGGGGCGATGGAACGATGTTGCGGGCCGGGCACTTGGCCGCGCCGTGCGGTATCCCCGTTTTGGGCATCAACTTAGGGCGTTTTGGCTTTCTCATCGAAGTGCAGCGGGACGGTTGGCGGCGGGCCCTGGAGCGCTTGTTGGCTGGCGATTATCGCTTGGAACGGCGCATGATGCTGGCCGTGGCCTTGCGCCGCGACGGCGCGGTGACCCAACAGTGGGATGTGGTCAACGAAGCCGTGATTTGTCGTGGCCGCGCGGTGCGACCGGTGCGTCTAAGCGCGTATGTGGACGGCCTGTTGCTCACGCACTATGTGGCCGACGGCCTCATCGTGGCCACGCCCACAGGTTCTACCGCGTACGCCTTGGCCGCGGGTGGCCCTATCTTGCCGCCCGAGTTGCGCAACATTTTGCTCGTGCCCGTGGCCCCGCATTTGTCGGTGGACCGGGCCGTCGTGCTGGCCGAAGGCGCTACGGTCACCGTTGTCCCGCATGTGGACCACGAGGTCGTACTCAGCGTGGATGGGCAGGAACCCGTCAATTTGATGGCCGGAGACGAATTGGAACTGCGAGCCGGCGAGCATTCGCTGCTGTTCGTGCGTTTTCAGGGGCCTGAATATTTCTACCAAGTGCTCACGGCCTATATGCGCTCGCACCCGCTGGTGCAGAAGATGGGGTAGGGGCGAGGTTGGAGGTTGGCGGCGGGTGTAGGAGCGAGCCGGTAGCGCGTTGGCATTGGCGGCCACGGCTATGGCTCGCGAGCCGCGCGGCGTCGGTTCCTCAGGCGTTGACGTAGGTCGCGCGCCTGCGCCCAAGCCCAAGCGCGTTCACGCGGCGCGAACACGGCCGCGGCCAGGGCATACACACCCGCGCCCAGGGCAATGGCGGCCAATGTGGCCCAAGGGCGCGCCCAGCGCGCGTGCCCCTGGGCCCATGCCCAGGCCACGGCCACGCCCATGACGCCCGCGGCCAGGCCCGCGCGCAGCAGGCCGTCGCCCACCGCGCGCCAAGGGAAGCCCGCCAATGCCCGGCGAATGAGGGCCATCAACAACACGGCTTCGATGCTGGTCGCCACTGTGTTGGCCAAAGCGAGCCCGCCGTGAGGCATCCACCCCCAGGCCCGAAAGAGGGACGCGAACGCGAAACTCAGACCTAAATTGAGAGTCATCGCGGCCGCGCCGACGGCCACGGGAGTGCGGGTGTCTTGCAACGCGTAAAAGGCCCGTGAAAGGATTTCCACCAGCGAATGCGCGACCAAACCTAAGGTGTACCACAGCAAGGCCCAGGCCACCAGTCGAGTCGAATGCTCGTCGAACGCGCCCCGCTGGAACAGCAGCGCGACGATGGGTTGTCGCAACACAATCAGCCCCACCGCGGCGGGCAGGGCCAAAAAGAGCACGCCGCGCAACGTCGACGCCAAACTGGCTTGCAGCAACTCCCGTTGCCCGCGCGCGGCTTGAGCGGAGAAAGTGGGCAGCGCCGCAATGGCAATGGCCTGGGCAATAACAACCTGGGGCATGGTCATCACAGCCCAAGCCACCTGAATGGCTGTCAGACTGCCCTCGGGCATGGCTGAGGCCAGCACCACGTTGATCCAGAAGTTCAACTGCACCACAGCCACGCCCAACCAGCGGGGCACCATTAGGCGAAAGACCCGGCGCACTTCGGGCATTTCCCAGCCCCAGGTGGGCCAATAGCGCCGCGCGGGCAAACGCCACAGCCCCGGCAATTGCACCCCCCAATGGGCCAACGCCCCCAAAACAGCCCCCCACGCTAAGCCATAAATGCCCCACCGCGGCGCGAGGGCCAGCACCCCGAAAATCATGCCCAACCAATACATGGTCGGCGCGAGCGCGGGCCAGAGGAAACGGCGATGGCTGTGCAATACGCCCATGGTCAGCCCGCTGAGGCCGAAGATCGCGGGGGTGAGCAGCAGGATGCGCAGCAAATCCACGGTAAGGGCCTGTTGCGCGGGCGAGAACCCCGGCGCGAGCAAATGAGCGACGATGGGCTGCGCGGCCCAAGCCGCGAACAAACTCACCACGGCCAACACGGCGACGACCAAGTTGGCCAAGGCCGATGCCAAACGCCACGCGTCGGCCCGGCGTTCTTGCACCAGCAGTTCGGTCAGCACCGGGATGAAGGCCGAACCCAGCGAACCCCCCGCGACCAGGTTAAACAGCAAGTCGGGCAACCGCGACGCGGCGTTGAACGCATCCATGGCCGCGGAAGTGCCAAAGGCCTGGGAGACCAACACCTGGCGTACCAGGCCCACCACGTTGCTGAGCAAAAAGGCCAGCATGACCGTGCCCGCGGCGCGGGCAATTTGTCTGCTGGCCGAACGCGTTGCGGCCGGGGTTGTGGCTTCGACCCCGGCCGCGTGGGTGGACTTAGGCTTGGGGTCCGTCATCGGTGAACAGGGGCAAGTGGCCCAGGGCCAAGATGTCGTTCCACTTGGCGCGCTCGCCCTCCGTGAAGATGGCCGCTTCACCCACCACCTGCGCGCCGGCTTTGTCCATGACCAAACGCATACCTTGCAACGTCGAGCCTGTACTGATGACGTCGTCTACCAACACTACCCGCTTGCCTTTGACCAATTCCCGGTCCTTTTCGTCCAAATACAACGTTTGGGGCTTGCCCGTGGTGATCGACAGGGTTTCGGCCGAGATGGCTTCGCCCATGTAGGGTTTGTACACCTTGCGCAGCACGACATAAGGCTTGCCCAGACGCACAGACAAGGCGTGAATCAAGGGGATGCTTTTGGCTTCGGCCGTCACCAGCAGGTCGAAGTCCAAGCCCGCGGCGCGAATTTTCTCTGCCAAGGCATCGGCCGCGGCCTCGACCAACTCGGTATCGCCCAAAATGTTGAGGACCGCGATGCGCAGGCCGGGCTTGATTTGGAACAAGGGCAATTCACGGCGAACGCCGGCAATTTCCACGGGATAGGTCTCACGCTGAGGCATGGTTCCCTCCTCATAGCGGGGGATGGTCACGGGGTCATTATACTACTCTCTTCTTCCTCGATGCGCCAGATGCGCGCGCCCAGGTTGCGCAGTTTTTCATCCACCCGCTCGTAGCCGCGGTCGATTTGGCCGATGTTGCGAATTTCAGAGCGGCCGTGTGCGGCCAGAGCGGCCAAAACTAAAGACATGCCGGCCCGAATGTCGGGGCTTTCAAGACGTTCGCCTACCAACTGGGCCGGGCCGCTGACAATGCACCGGTGCGGATCGCACAACACGATACGCGCGCCCATGCTCACCAACTTGTCGGTGAAGAACATGCGGCTGGGGTACATCCAATCATGGAAAAGCACCGTGCCTTGAGCCTGGGTAGCGACCACAATGGCAATGCTCATCAAGTCGGTGGGGAAACCCGGCCACGGCATGACGGTGATCTCGGGCATGGCCTCGCCCAGATCAGGTTCGATGGTCAAGGGCTGCTCTTCAGGAACCACGATGTCGTCGCCTTCCTCTTCCCACACCACGCCCAAACGCCGAAATACCAGGCGAATCATGCCCAGGTACTTCACCCCCGCGTTGCGAATGCGAATGCTGCCACCGGTGACCACCGCGGCGCCGATGTAACTGACCACTTCCAGGTAATCGGGGCCGATGGTGAACTCCGCGCCGTGCAAGCGGTCGACGCCTTCGATGTACAGGGTGTTGGAGCCAATGCCCTCGATGCGGGCGCCCATCCGCACCAACAGCCGTGCCAACTCTTGCACGTGCGGCTCTGACGCCGCGTTGCGCAACACGGTGGTGCCTTTGGCCAGCACCGCGGCCATCAGTGCGTTCTCGGTGGCCGTGACCGACGCTTCGTCCAGCAAGATGTTCGCGCCGCGCAAGCCTTGGGGCGCGTGGAAGGTGAACCGCCGGGCCAGGCGATCATAATCGGCTTGCACGCCTAAGGCGCGCAGCGCGAGCAAATGCGTGTCGACACGACGCCGGCCAATAACATCGCCCCCTGGCGGGGGTAAGATCAAATGCCCAACGCGCGCGCTCATGGGCCCGGCCAGCAAAATCGAGGCTCGAATGCGTTTGCACAAGGATGGGTCCATCTCCGCGGGGCGGACCGTGTGCGCGCGCAACCGCCAGGAACGCGGGCCCAAGGGGGTCACTTCCACCCCCAGACTCTCCAGCAGGGCCCGCATAGTGGCTACATCGCGAATTTGCGGCACATTGTGCAGCACCACGGGCTCATCGGTGAGCAGCGACGCGGCCAGCAGGGGCAACGCCGCGTTCTTATTGCCCGCGGGAACGACTTCGCCGTGCAACGGCACTCCGCCTTCGATGATGAATTTGGCCACGGTTCTCTCCTTGGCAGGGGATGGGGTTAGGGGCCCGTATCCAGATCGCGAGCCCAATCGCGCTCTTGGCGATACCACTCGACCAAGCGACGCACGCCTTCTTCGAAAGGCACCTGGGGGCGCCAGTCCAACAAGCGGGCGGCTTTTTCGATCACGGCCCAAGTGTGGGGCATGTCCGCGGGATGGCGGTCCGCGTAGGTCAGGCGGGCCGGACGATCGCAATAGCGCTCGATAAGGTGCACCAAGTCCATCAGCGCGCGGGGGTGGTCGTGGCCCAAGTTGATGATCTGATAACCCAAGGGGCGCAACCCCGCGATGGTGCCACGCGCGATGTCGTCCACATAAGTGAAGTCGCGGCGCTGGGTGCCATCGCCGAAAATGCGCACTGGGCGGCCTTCGCAGATCCACTGGGTGAAGCGCAAGGGGCTCATGTCGGGCCGGCCAGCCGGGCCATACACGGTGAAATAACGCAGCACGGTCACATCCAAGCCATGGAGCACGTGGTACGTGTACGCCAGCACTTCAGCGGCCTTTTTGCTGGCCGCGTACGGCGAACGAGGGCGGTCGGTGGGCATGTCTTCGTGGAAGGGCGGCTGGGCGCCCGCGTACACGCTGGAGGTGGAAGCCAGCACCACCTTGGGCACAGACAGCGCCCGCGCCAGTTCCAAGATGTTGAGCGTGCCCTCGACATTGGTGCGATAATAAGCCCATGGGTCCGCGACGCTGGCCCGCACACCGGCCCGGGCGGCCAAATGCAGGATGGCATCATAACGGCCCGCGCGCGTGATGGGCTCCAACGCGGCCCGCTGCGCCACATCCAACAGCCAGAAGCGGAACCGAGGATGGGCCTTCAGGCGGCGCAGCCGATAGGCCTTGAGGCGCACGTCATAGGCCGCGTTGAGATTGTCCACGCCCGTGATCTGGTGCCCTTGAGCCAACAGCATCTCCGCGGTGCGGCTGGCGATGAAACCGGCCACGCCGGTCACCAAGTAGTGGGCCATGCGCTACGCTCCTCCGTCGGGGTGATTCGCGGGCCCAGGCGCTCGCAGCACGCGGGCGACCAAAGGCGCCACGGCCGCAAAATCGTCCTCCAGCACCTGGGCCAGGGCTGGGCGATAAAGCGCGGCCGCGGGGTGATACATGGGCACGATCCAGCGTTGACCGCGTTGAACGGCTCGGCCGTGCATTTGCCCAATGCGCGCGCCAGGGAAGAAGTATTGCAACGCGAAGCGGCCTAATGTGAACAAGAGGGCCGGGTCCAACAAGGTGATTTGGGCCTGCAGATAAGGGCGGCAGGCCGCGATTTCTTCGGGCCGCGGGTCACGGTTCTTCGGCGGGCGGCATTTGACGATGTTGGTGATGAAGACCTGCTCCCGGCGCAGGCCGGCCCGAGCCAGCAAGCGTTCCAGCAGTTTGCCGGCGGCACCGACGAAGGGGCGCCCGCTGCGATCTTCGTGATAGCCCGGCGCCTCGCCAATGAGCATAATGCGCGCGGATGCCGGCCCCTCACCAGGCACAGCGTGGGTGCGGGTGCGGTGCAGCGCGCACTTTTGGCAAGCCCGCACCGCGGCAGCGACCGCGTCCAGCGAGGTCCACAGGGTCATGGCAGTGGGCTCCGCAAACCGCATTCTCGGCGCATGATGAGGGCGTCGACGCGGCCTTGAGGGGTGCGATAGTAACCGCGACGCCGGCCGACCACCGCGAAGCCAAACGCCCGATACAAGGCTTGCGCGGCCGTGTTGTCGGCCCGCACTTCCAAGAAGACCCGTTGTACCGGGCCTTGCGCGCACGCGTATTCCAGCGCCTGCTGCAGCAGGGCGCGGCCAATGCCCTGCCGCCGGTGCGCGGGCTGAACCGCCAGGGTGGCAATCTCGGCCTCGGGGGGTGGCAAAAGCCACAGCACCACCACGCCGAGGATCTGGTCACCGTGGGCCATGGGACGCGCGGCCACCCACACACGGCTGCTGGCCGCGCGCACCTCGTGCTGCCACATGCGCGGGGTCCAAGGCGCGGCAAAACTCGCCTGATGCAACGCCGCGACCGCGGGCACATCGGCTTCGCGCATGGGGCGCAGACGCCAAGGCCGCGACAGCGGCGCGGTGGCCTTAGACAGGGAACGCGGTTTGGGTCGTGACATAAAACGGCACCAAGGTGGCGGGGTCGTCGACATGGCCCCGTTGCCACGATTGCCAGGCCAGTTCGGCCAAAAAGCCGGCCCGCCGCGCGCACTGGGCTGGGCCGCCCAAGCGAATATGCGGGTTCTGGGCCAGCAGATCACGCTCTTCGGCCGTGAACTCACCGCAGACGATGGTCGGCTCTTGAATGCGCTGGCTGAGCCGCTCCGCGCTGAACAACTCGGGGCGGCTCTCCGCCCGCCATTGTTTGCCCCGGGTGCGATACCACGCCGCGGCCAAGCGTCCCCGGCCGACGGGCACCGCGGCGACCAAGGGCACGCCTGCCTCGGGCGGGATGGCTGCGGCCACCACGTCCAAGGTGAACACGCCCACCACAGGCACTTGCCAAGCCAAGGCCAACCCCTTGACCAAGGCCATGCCCGCGCGCAGGCCGCTGAACGCGCCAGGCCCCGTGGCAACGGCCAAAGCGCGCGGTTTGTCAATGGCGGCCCACCGCAGCGCCCGGCGCACCATAGGCGCCAAATCCACCGTGTGGCGCCGCGGCGCGGGCCAAAGCACCTCAACCACCACGCGCGCGCCATCATACAAAGCCAGCCCCGTCTGAAACGAAGACGTGTCCACGGCCAGCAACATGACTCAACTCCCCAGCAAATCGCGCCGCAGCGCTTGCAGCAGGGTCAGGGCCCGCGGCCCGCGCGCTTCGAACAACAAATAACGTTTCAAGTCGTCCATCCAACGAAAGCGGATGTCCATCCGGTCGGGCGGGAGCAGGCCTTCAATGCGGTCCGCCCACTCGACCACCAGCGGGCCTTGGTCCCACAAAGTGGGCAGGTCCAGTTCCCAGGCTTCGCTGGGGCCAGCCAGACGATAAGCGTCCAAATGGAAGAACGGTTGGCCACCAGCACGACGGTAGACATTGATCAAAATGAATGTCGGGCTGGTCACCGGATCCAACGCGCCCCAACCTTGGGCCAACCCCTGCACAAAGGTGGTTTTGCCGCTGCCCAAATCACCGGACAAGGCCAGCACCATACCGGGCTCGAGCCGCGCGCCTAAGCGCATGGCTACCCGGCGGGTTTGTTGGGGCGAATGGCTGATGAATTCCAGCGCGTTGGGACGCAGGATGGGCACGGCGTACCTCCCGCGTGCAAGTATAGCACAGAGGGACCACCCACGGCGCCCAGGGCGCGCGGCCCAAAAGCGGCCGTTAGCCTCCCCCGTGATACAGCCGAAAGATGCGGTGATAAAGCGCGAGGAGCACCTTGCGCACCGGCGGCCACTGGGCCCAACGCGGCGGGCCGGTTCGCGTGGCAGCAGGGCCGGCCGCGGAGCCCGTCCCCAAAAAGGCCCGCGCGTAGGGGGGCAGGGTGTTGCCCATGTGATCCACCCAAGGCTCAGGCGTCATCAGCCGCAAATAACCCCGCTCGTTGAGCGCTCGATCTAAATTGCGCACGTCGGAACCCATGGGCCGGGTGTAGTCCAGGGGCAGCACGTCTTGCAGCACTCGTTTGTAGGCCACAAACTGCCAGTGCGACGCGCCAGCAATGGCCGTGACACCCCGGTATGTAAGGCGCAAGAAGCGGGCAGTTTCATAGGCTGCCCGGATCTGGGCCTCGTCTTGACCCAGGCTCAGGTTGAAGTCGCGGAAGACCTCCCAGGGCACGAAGCGCCCCCACTCCGCGCGGACCTCGGGCTCGCGCTCGGCCCAAGCGCGGGTGGCGGTCCACAAACTGGGCTCGGCGGCAAAAGGCCGCGCGGTGAGCATGCCCACCCGGGGGAAGGTTTCGAGAATGCGCAGCGCGGCCGAAAGCCAGCCCGGCCGAAAGAACACATCCCCATCCGCATACGCGATGATTTCGCCGGGCGCGGCTTGAAACGCGATGTTCCACGCGCCGACGACGCCCAAATTGCGGTCCGACAGAATGAGATATTGGATGCGACCCGCGGCGTGGGCTTCTTGCAAAAAAGCCCGCATCTCGGGCCCACTGGCGTTGTCGAAGACCAGCACGTCGATGGGCTCGGCCGTGTGACGATGCAGACTTTCCAAGGTGGCGCGGAAGACATCCAGGCTTTGGGCGTAGTAGCCGCTCAGGTAGGGCACATAGGTGAGCAACACGGCCGTGATGCGCCGCGGTTTGGGTGCCTGGGTGAGGGATTTGGCCGGATTTTGGCCCACGCGCATGGTCGGGGCTCCTATTGAGTCGGAGGATGATGCTGGACTTGGGCCTGCCAGTTGACCCAGGCGCGCGCCACTTGCGCGGCCACTCGAGCGTTGTGACGCAACAAGGCCAGGTTGGCCTGCAAGGTGCGTTGGTCGCTCAGTTCGGTCAGCCGCTGCAACAGCCAAGGGGTGACGGCCGCGCCGCGAATGAGCGGCTGATTGGCCTTGCGGTTGCGCTCGTTCTGTTCGTGCAACTCTTGCAGCGCGACGGTGATGAGTTTGCGCACATAGTCGTATTTCAACGCGGCGTGTTCGGGTGGGGGCACGGCGAGCACCACCGCGGAAGGCATACGCAACGACCAGTGGGCACCCATCAGATGGGCGGCTTCGCGCGGCGTGTCGACCCGATAGCGCAGCGTCCAGGGGCTGTCGCTGCTGTAAAAGGCCGGGAACGTGCGGGTACCATAGCCGACTACGGGCACCCCCCAGGTCTCGAGGTATTCCAAGGTCGCATCCAGATTCAAAATGGCCTTCGCCCCCGCGCACACCGTCAATAGCGGGGTGCGCGCCAATTGGGGCAGATCGGCCGAAATATCGTAGGGCGGGTCATAATGCACGCCTCCAATGCCGCCGGTGGCGAAGAAGCGGATGCCCACCCAATGGGCCGCGGCCAATGTGGCGGCCACAGTGGTGCCACCGAACAAGCGCGTGTCCTGGGCTCCAAGCAGGGGCGCGAAGTCTCGCACGCTGACCTTGACCAAGCGGAAGTCAGGGCGCGCGGTCAGATGCCGGTGCCGCGCGCGGAGGTCGTGGGCCATTTGGGCCAAACTTTCAATCTGCGTTGGGCTCAGGCCTACCACCAAGCGCCCTTCCCACACGCCAATGGTCGCGGGCACCGCGCCCGCAGCCCGCACTTCCTCTTCCATGTCCAGCGCGACTTGCAAGTTATAGGGCGCGGGCAGGCCATGGGTGATGACCGCGCTCTCCAGGGCCACCACGGGGTGCCCACGCTGCAACGCTTCGGCCACTTCGGCGCTGATCACCACAGGCGCATTGGGGCCCAAGCCCCCGCGGTCGGAAGACGACCACGGCCCAGTGGGCTGTAGAGCGGACGACGCGTCAAGCCACCAAGAAGCCATCATGCTGCCTCAGGCTTCGGGTTCGTTCGGATCGAGAATGACGATCTCATCGGGCAGGTTGGGCACCGCGCACAAAAAGACGAAGTCTTCCTCGCCGATATTGCGATACCAATGCGCCGCGCCCGCGGGGATGAACACCACATCGCCCGCCTGCACCTCGAACACTTGATCATCGATGGCGATGCGCCCGCGGCCTTGCAGCACATACTGCTCGTGTTCCACGCGGTTGGTGTGGCGGGGCATCCAGCCGCGGGGGCGGATGGTAAAACGCCGCAGTGCGAAATGCGGGCCTTCGTCCGGGCCGATCAACACTTGCATGGTCACCCCTTGGCCGGCCTGCACAGGCTGCACCGGCACTTGGTCAGCGGGTTTTACAGGCATGGGGAACTCCTCCGTTGGGGCCCGCGAACGGGCCAAAATGGCAAGGGCAAAGCCGCGTTTCGATTGTACCATCGCCCGCCATGGGCTCGGGTATAATATCGAGGTCCACCGGCGGATGGCGGGCGAACGGCTTTATTTTCTCCATGAGGGCGTACCATGACTTCTCAAGCCCCCAACGGTTCCACCACCCGTTCGTGGTTGGAGCAAGCCCTATTGCCGGGCTGGCCCGTGAGCCGCGGCCTGGCCGTGTTCGCGCTCATCGTGCTGCTGGCCGTGCTCACCCGATTCGTCAACTTGGGCCAGCGGGTGATGAGCCACGACGAGAGTTTGCACACATACTATTCGTGGCAGTTCTACATGGGCCGGGGCTACCAGCACACCCCCATGATGCACGGCCCGCTGCAGTTTCATCTCATCGCGCTGTCCTATTTCTTGTTCGGCGACAACGATTTCACCGCGCGCGTGCCTCACGCCTTGGCCGCGGTGCTGGCCATTGCGTTCTTATGGGCGTGGAAACGATACCTGGGGCGCTGGGGAACCCTGTTCGCGGCCGGGTTAATGCTCATTTCGCCCTACATGTTGTACTACGGCCGCTACGCGCGCAACGAAGCCTTTGTGGTCTTGTTCGGCGTGGTCACCCTGTGGGCGATGCTGCGCTATTTGGAAACCGGTCGGGAGCGTTATCTCTATTGGCTCACAGCCGCGCTGGTGTTGCACTTTACGGCCAAAGAAACCGCGTTCATTTACACCGCCCAGGCGCTGATTTTCTTGGGGCTGGGCGTGGTGCAGCGGGTGCTCGCCGCACCTGATGAATGGCGCGTCCCATTGCGGCGACGCACGTTCATGTTCGCCCTGGTAGCCGCGCTGATCTTGGCCGGGTTCGCGGTCCTAACCGAGGTGGGCTTGTCCCAACTGAGCGCGCAAGGCGTTACCCTGCGCACCACCGAGGGCGAAGAAGTGCGCCGAATACTGGGCTTTTCGCCCTATGGCCAGTTCTTTTTGGCCTTGGCTGGCATCGCGTTCGCCGCCGCGCTGGGGCTGTTGTTCACCGGCTACGATTGGCGCGGTTTGCGCCGCTTGCGGGAGACCCACCTCATTGTGTTGCAATTCAGCCTGGTGTTGCCCATGTTGGCCCCACTGGTCGTCGCGGCCACTGGCGGCAACGCCACCAGCACCCAGTGGCCCCAAGTGGGCATCACCGCGACCGTCATTCTGCTGCTGACCGCGCTGGGCGTAGGCCTGGTCGCTTGGTTGTGGGACCTGCGGCGCTGGTGGCCCCAGGCCGCGTTGTTTTGGGCCGTGTTCGTGGTGCTTTACACCTCGCTCTTCACCAACGGCCAAGGGTTCTTCTCAGGTTTGGTCGGCTCACTGGGCTATTGGCTCGAGCAGCAAGATGTGCAGCGGGGCAATCAGCCGTGGTATTACTACCTGGTCATCCACATCCCCATTTACGAATATTTGCCCGCGTTGGGCTTTTTGGGCGCGAGTTTGAGCCGCTTGAGCAGCCATTGGGGTAGAAACTGGCGCAGGTGGCGCAACGCGCGGCGCGAGAGGCGCGCGAACAACACAGCCTCCCCCGAGGAGGACCCCAGCCAGCGCCGTCTGGTGGCCTTGCTGGCGTTTTGGAGCCTGACCAGCGTGGTCGCGTATACCATCGCGGGCGAAAAAATGCCCTGGCTTACCGTGCACATCACTTGGCCGATGATTCTGCTGACCGGTTGGTGGCTGGGGCGCATGGTCGAACGACTGCCTCGTGCGCGCGCGGAACGCGATGCGCTCGGTCTGCTCTTGTTGCTGTTGGTGACCTTCGCGCTGGCCATGGGCCGCGGCCTGGGGCGCGTCTTGGGCCCCACGCCGCCTTTCCAAGGGAAGGAACTGGAACAGTTACGCGCCACGGGCGAATTCCTGCTCTACGCGTTGACCGCGCTGCTGACCGGCTATGGGGTTGTGCGCCTGAGCGCGCGCGTGCGCGAAAGCGCCCTCAGCGCGGCCTTGGGCTTGGCCTTTTTC
Source organism: uncultured Anaerolineaceae bacterium (assembly GCA_964446575.1). Classification (GTDB taxonomy): domain Bacteria; phylum Chloroflexota; class Anaerolineae; order Anaerolineales; family DRMV01; genus JAADEN01. The sequence continues at coordinate 15,214 of CAYUOX010000002.1, forward strand.
GGCGTGCTGGCCGGGTTCACCTGGCACACCGCGTATCAAGCCGCGTACATTAACTACGACCAAGCCAACGAATTCTTGGTCTATGCCCACGCGGCGCACGGTGTGCGCGTGGCCATGGAACAAATCGAACTCATCGCGGAACGGGCCTACGATGGGGTGGACAATCTGCCCGTGGCCTACGACGATGCGGTTTCGTGGCCGTTGAGTTGGTATCTGCGACACTACACCCAACAGCGCTTCTACGGGGCCAATCCCGACCGCAGCCTGCGTGAAGTCCCCGTCATTCTGGTCGGCGCGAAGAACTACGCCCAGATTGAGCCCATCGTAGCCAACCGCTATGTGCGCTTCGATTACCAACGCATGGTGTGGCCTACCGAAGATTATCGGGGGCTGACCTGGGAGCGCATCCTCAATGCACTGCGCAACCCGGCCATGCGCGCCGCGCTGTTCCAAATTTGGCTCCATCGCGATTTCACCCTCTACAATCAAGTCACCGGCAAAGACCTCCGCCCTTCCAATTGGAGCCCCGCGGACACCATGCGTCTGTATGTGCGCAACGATGTCGCGGCCAAAATTTGGGAATTCGGCACCGCGACCGTCATGTTGCCTCAAGAGAAGGACCCCTTCGAGGGCCGGCGAGTCGTCTTGCCCGTGCAAGCCGTGGTGGGGCCTGAAGTGGGCACCGCGGGCACATTGCTGGCCCCGCGAGATGTCGCCGTAGCCCCAGACGGTACCCTGTACATCGCCGACACCTACAACCATCGCATCGTCCATTGGGATCCGGCCGCGCACGCGGCCGTGGCCGTGTGGGGCGCGTCCCAAGACGCGACTGGCGAGCCTGGCGTGTTCAACGAGCCGTGGGGTTTGGCCGTCGCGCCCGATGGCAGTGTGTGGGTCGCGGACACGTGGAACCACCGGGTGCAAAAATTCGCCCCTGACGGGCAACGGCTCGTGGTGGTCGACACCTTGCCCGACGCGGCCCAGCCCGCGTTCTACGGCCCGCGCGATGTCGCGGTCGACGCGGCCGGCCGGGTCTACATCGCCGACACGGGCAACAAACGCATTGTCGTGCTGGACAGCGAAGGCCGTTACCTGACCCATATCGGTGGCAGCGGTTTGGGCCCCGGCCAATTCGAAGAGCCCGTGGGCCTGGCCGTGGACGCGGACGGCCTGCTCTATGTGGCCGACACCTGGAACCAGCGCATCCAGGTGCTCACTTTGGTCGATGAGCACACCCTGGCCTTCGTGCGGGAGTGGGAAGTGCCCGGCTGGTATGGCCAAGGGGTCGAGAACAAGCCCTACCTGACCGTGGACGCACGAGGTTGGGTCTATGCCTCTGACCCCGAAGCCGGACGGGTGCTGGTCTTCGACGCACAAGGCAATCCCTTGTTCACCTGGGAAGAAGGCCCCGGAGCCGCGCTGGGGGTGGTCAACGGTTTGGACGTGGACGCGGACGGCAATCTCTGGCTGACCGAGGCCAGCGGCAACCGGGTGTTGGCCTTCCGCGTGCCCACAGCGCCGCCCGCGGCCGCTACCGGGCCCTAAGGACCCTTCCTCTCGCCTCGCCACCCACCCATAAGGAGGCCGTTATGCTCACCTGGGAAGTTTGGCTGGACAAAGCCCTTTCGTTTTTGCCCGATTTGTTCGCGTCGCTGGTCATTCTGGTCGTCGGCATCTACTTGTCGGCCATCTTGGCCAACGCGCTCTCGCGCTGGCTGCGGGGCCGCAAAGTCGACGAAGAGGTCGGCTTGCTGCTGGCCCGGTTGACCCGCTGGGGGCTCATCGGCCTCACCATCGCCATGGCCCTGCAGCAGGTGGGCTTTCAGATCAGCGCGTTTTTGGCCGGCTTGGGCATTGTGGGGTTCACGCTGGGCTTTGCCTTGCAAGATGTCAGCAAGAACTTGGTCGCGGGCGTGCTGCTTCTGCTCATGCAACCTTTTGACATGGGCGATCTCATCGAGGTGCAGGGTTACACCGGCATTGTGGAGGATGTCAACTTGCGGGCCACCGAACTGCGCACTTTGGACGGCCGGCTGGTGCTCATCCCCAACGCCGATGTGTTCACCTCGTCCATCGTCAATTTCACCCGCACCCCGCGGCGCCGGGTAAGCGTTGAGGTGGGCGTGGCTTACGACAGCGACCTGGAAAAGGTGCGCCAAGTCGCGCTGGACGCCGTGCGTGGGCTGCCCCATGTGCTCGCGGAGCCTGAACCTTTTGTTTGGTTCCACACATTCGGCGATTCTTCCATCAACCTGACCGTGTATTTCTGGATCGAGGCCCACAAAATCGTACCGCCCGAGGCCCAAAGCCAGGCTGTCCAAGCCATTTTCGACGCCTTCAACGCCGCGGGCATCGAAATTCCCTTCCCGATTCGCACGGTCTATTTGCAGCAAACCAACACATAAACGCGCGCTTTGGGGGTGTGCCATGCTTCGTCAGGCTTGGTTTTGGGGGACGACAACATTGGTGGCCGGGCTGTTGGCCCTGGCCCTGGCTGGTTGTCAGACCGTCGCCGGGTTGCTGCCCACCACGCCGCCCGCTTCGCCTACCGCGACGCGCCGGCCGACCTCGACACCGTTCCGGTTGCCCCCGACGTTCACCCCCCGCCCTTCGCCCACGCGGCCGATCACCCCTACCGCCACCGTGATCGAAGGCACCCATACGCCCCACCCCACGGCCCGTGCCACCATGACAGGCACACCCCCTTCGCCCACGCCACGGCGCATTGCCACGGCCACGCCCTACATGACCGCGACGGCCACGGCCTTCCCCAACGGCACCCGTTACGGCTTTGGCGGCTTGTGTGCCGACGGCACGCCGATGCCCTGCTTGTACAGTTCCGGCCTCGCGGTGGTCGATGGTCAACAAGTGCTGCGGTATGTCTTCGAGAACATCCCCTACCCGGGGACGTTCTATGTGGAAATCAACGGCGCGGCGCTGAACTGCCACACGCTGCCCGATTATCCGACCCGGGCCTATTGCACCGGCCGGGTGCCCGTCCAAACGCCCATCCAACTGCGCCTGGGCTGGACCGAGCCCGACGGCCGCCCCATCGAGGTGTATGTGGACCCCGCGGTGGTCGAGGCCGTGCGCCAACGGGGATTCTTCCCTTTGGGGCCGTGAGGCGGGCGGGGTCACGACAGGGGGACGACCCTACCGGTGGAGGCCATGGGCAGCCGCGCCACGCCGGGTTCGGTTCACGGCACCCAGGGGTCACATCCACATCACCAGGGCATCCAATGGCTGGCGCGGGGGCGGGGCCGGGCTGTGGGCCGGATACCCCAAATAGAACAGGGCCTGGGGCTCCCACGAGGCAGGCAAGCGCAGCACCTGCCGCACCAAGTCAGGGACGAACAGGGGACCACAAGTCCACACACCGCCCAAGCCTTCCGCGTGGGCGGCCAACAGCATTTGCAGCCCGGCCAGCGCCGCGCTCTGGATCAGCATGAGCCGTTCGGCTTGCTGCCGTTTGGCGTCGGGGTAAACATCGCCAACGCTCAGGTCCGCGGCCAGCAGCAGCGCCACCGGCGCGGTAAGCAGGCGTTGACGGCTGCGTGCAACCCGGGCCGCGATCTCGGCCGCGGGCAAGCCGTCGGCTTCCAGATCGCGGCGAAACGCCTCGCCCATGGCGTCGGCCAGGGCCTGCCGCACCGCGGGCGATTGGAGCACGACCCAGCGCCAGGGTTGGCGGTTGTGGGCCGAAGGCGCCCAGCGGGCGGTGTCGAGCACCCGCCGCAGCACGTCGTCAGGCACAGGACGGTCGGCAAAACGCCGAACTGAGCGCCGCGTGCGCAAAAAGCGGTGTCGATCGGTTGCCGAGCCGTTCATGGGGGCCCCGGCCGTTCAGTCACGATCCTCATCCCAAGCCTGCAGGGCATCCCAATCGGCTTGCAGTTCGCGCTGTCGCCACCACAGGCTAACCAAATACAACACAATACCGCCCAGAATGACGGCCTGGCCCAGGTAGAAGTAAAAGGAAGTGTCGGGCGTCTGATGCATGGCTCACTCCATCAAGCGCAGGCGTTCTTCTTCGAGCCGGTCCGCGGCGCGGCCCAAGCGATAACGATGCCAGAGCAGGGCCACATACAACACTGTGAACGCGAACAGGCTCATGAACAGAGTATGGCGCATGGCTACGGTCATGTCAAAGGCACCTTGGGCCCCGGCCTCGTTTTTGCCCACCACCACGGGATGAATGGTGCGGTAGATGCGCACCGAGAAGAAGGTCAACGGCACCGACAACATGCCCACGATCGCGTAAACCGCGCCAAACCGCGCCCGCCGATCAGGGTCGTCAATGCCGCGGCGCAACATGAAGTAGGCCACATACACCAGCAGCATAATGGTCACCGTGGTCAGCCGGGGGTCCCAAGTCCACCACGTGTTCCAAATGGGCCGAGCCCAGATGGAGCCCGAGACCACGCCGATGAAGGCGAACACCAAGCCGATTTCTACCGCGGCGACTTCCAGCGCATCCCATTTGCGGTCGCGGGTGAACAAATAAATCACCGCGGCAATGGCCGCGATGATGAAACTCAACATGCCCAACCAGTTGGCTGCCACATGAAAATAGAACACCTTTTGCACAATGCCCATGGTGCGCTCCATGGGCGCGTAGGCCATCACCATCCACAGCGCGATGGCCATACTGAGCGCGGCCATGACTTCGACGACGCGCAGCCCGATGGGACGAGAGGATTCCATGCCAGCCTCCTTGGCGGCTACCATCCGCCGGGGATCCACCACGTTCAGGCCTTAGGGGCCTGTTGGCGGCGGATATTATACCGTGGCCCGGGCGCGAAAAAGGAAAAGCCAGATGAGAGTCGCGGGCTGTGGTATAACGGGCCGCACAGGCCACGCCGGGAGGATGTCCCATGCCCGTTGGGGTCTTGACGTTGCACCTTCAGTTGGACATGAGCGCCTCGCTCAAGGACAAGCGCCGAGCGTTACGCCCGTTGCTGCAGCGATTGCAGCGAGAATTCAACATTTCGGTCGCGGAGGTGGATTATCTGGACGATCCGGCCCAGGCGCTGATCGCCTGCGCCCATGTAAGCAACGAGGCCGCGTTCACCCAGCGGGTGCTCAACAAAGTGGCCCGTTGGGTCGAAACCCACTGGGGCCATGGCTACATCGCCGGGGAATGGATCGAGATGATCGGCTAAGGGCCTTTGTTGGTATAATAACGGCGGTATGGGCATGTGGCGGAATTGGCAGACGCGCAGGACTTAGGATCCTGTGCCGGCGACGGCGTGTGGGTTCGAGCCCCACCATGCCCATGGCGCGCCGGGGTTGACGCCCCGGCTTTTCTTTTGCCTCCGGTGGGGCGCGCGGTCCGGTCTGTTACGGGTTGCGCGCGTAGAAATAGCGATACAGTTCATAGATTTCATAAATGTGCCGAATGTACAGGCGGGTTTCGCGATATCGCACCACTTCCAAGAACAAGTCAGGGTCATCGCCGGCCAATTCGTACCACACTTGCGCGTTGCCCGGTCCGGCGTTGTATGCGGCCAAAGCCGCGTACCAATTGCCGTCGAACAAGGCGCGCTGTTGGGCCAAGTAGGCCGCGCCAAAGCGCACGCTGACGACAGGGCGATACAAGTCGTCGGCCGTGTAGTCAGGGGGCCAACCGGCTTGCTCGGCCAAGGCTTGGCCGGTGCTGGGGATAATCTGCATCAACCCGCGCGCCCCCGCGCCCGATGCGATGAAGCCCTCAAACAGGCTTTCCTGTCGAATGACCGCGTACAGATGCAAAGGGTGAAAACCGTAGCGCTCGGCCGTGGGCACTACCAGGTCCGCAAAGTAGGGGCCAAACCGGACGTGGTTGAAGTACACCGGCGCGGTCAATGTGGTGAAATCGTCCATGCCGGCCAGGTCCAACACTCGCCGGGCGGCAAAGATGGCGCTGCGGTAAAGGCCCATTTGCCGCAGAGGCTCGATGAGGCGAAACGTGTTGAGCGCGTCGTCGTACAACTCTCGGCGCAGGGCTTCGATCTCCTGGCGGGCCGGCGCGTAAAAGCCCCACTCCCACAGCAAGCGACCGCGCTGCCAACGCGGGTCGGTAGCGATGGGGCCCAGGGCCAACAGATCTTCGCCGGGCGCGGCCAAGAAGGTTTGGCGCACCCAATCCGCGGCCGCGCGGCGCTCGGCTTCCCAATCGATGGTGGTGTCGTAAGCCGCGGGCGGCTCGAAGGGCGCGCGGCCTTGCAGTAGGTCGTGCGCGCGCTGGCTGTAATAGCCGGTTGGATCGGCCAACGCGGCTTGGTTCCACGCGGCGCGGGCGGCCTCGAGGTCGCCCTGGGCCGCGGCAATTTTGCCCAGCCACAAATAGAGCCCTGCGCGCGCTTCGGGTTCGGCCACGACTTCCAAGGCCTCGTACAGCACCCCCTGCGCGGCCGGATAGTTGCCCAGCCGATAGAGGGTGACCGCGGCCAGACGCGCGGCCTGCCCGCCGCGGCTTGACGCGGGATACTCCCGCAGCACGCGCGTCCAGAGGGCGGCGGCCCGCTCCAGGTCGCCCGCGCGCTCAGCCACCTGGGCCGCGAAGAAGAGGAAGTCGGCCGCGCGCGGGTGCGTGGGCGCAGCCGCGACAAAGCCTTCAAAGGTCGCGATGGCGCCGGCGTAGTCATCCAGATAAGCCCATTGGGTATAGCCTTTTTGCTCCCAGGCTTCGTCCCACCAAGCGTCGTTGGGGTGTTGGGTGATGAGGCGCTCCCATTCCGCGATGGCCGCTTCGGGCTCGCCGGCTGCGCGCAAAGACAGGGCTTTGTAGTGATGCGGCGTGCCATCGTGTTCGGGCTGAACGCGAATCACCCGATCCAGCGCGGCAATGGCCGGGCCATATTGCCCCGCGAAGAAATCCACCAACCCTCGGCTGAGGTCGTCGACGGGCTGTTGCGCCTCGACCAGGGCCACCAGGGCCGGATACGCGTAAGGGCTGGTGGGGTATTGAACGACCAACTGGCGGTACAGTTCATAGCCCTGGGCTCGGTTATCTTGGGCGAAGTGCACTTGTGCCCAGTGGTAGAGGGTTTGGGCCCGCTGCGCGTCGTGGGTCGCCAGGTTGAGGGTGGTTTGGAAGGTGGCGTGGGCTGCATCGTAGCGCTGGTCTTCGTATTGGGCCCGTGCCAAACCCAGGTAGAGGCCAAAGACCCGTTCGTCAAAGGGCTGCGCGTCCAGCGCGGCTTGATAGGCCCGCGCGCTGTCGGCATACAAGCCCGCGTTGAACCACGCGTCGCCGGCCCATTCGTACAAGTAGGGCGTCAACGGTCCGGCCAAGGCCGCGGCGGCCTCGAACGCGGCGGCCGCGTCTGCGTATCGCTGCCGTTGCACATACGTCCAGCCCAAGTAGGTGTAGGCCTCGGCCGCGGCTGGGGTGTGGCCATATTGCTCGACCACTTGGCGCAAGGTCTCGAGCGCGGCGGACCATTGTTTGGCCGCGTAATAGGCGCGGCCTAATCCGGCCAGGGCTTGGGCGCGCGCCGCGTCGGTGGTGGCGCGCGCGGCCGCGGTGCGGAAGGCCTCTTGGGCCGCGTCCCAGTCGCCGTAGCGCATGAAGCGTTGGCCAGCATGCCAGAGTTCCGCCGCGGCCGGGGTAGGCGTGGGTGTAGGCCGCGGCGTAGGCGTGGCCGTGGGCACGGGCGACGGGGTGGGGCTGGCCGCGGTGAAGTAGGGCCATGCCCGCGGCTGGGTCGGGCGGTCCTGGGCGACGGGCAAAGTACATGCCAAAGCCAGACCTGCCCACATCAACACGAGGCCCCACGCGACGCGCGCGGGCCGTTCGCGGAGCCATTCCCCCAAAATGCGAGCCAAGGGCCAACCCATGCGCACCGGCTCCTCACAACCGACACGGCGGACGATGCTGCACCCGATGGTGCTCGGCTTGAACGATGGCCAGCACCGCGTCGACGGCCTCGTCAAGATGTCCATCGCGGTTGACCACCGCGTAGTCGAATTCGGGCAAGTGCTCCAGTTCTTTGCGGGCCATGGCGATACGGAGGGCCAGCGCGTCCTCGGTTTCGGTCGCACGGCGGCGCAAGCGCTGCACCAACTCCTCCTCGGTTTCGGTGGTGAGGAAGATGAGCACAGCCTGGGGGCACAAGCGCCGGACCTTTTGCGCCCCTTGCACGTCAATGCGCATAATAACGTCTTGCCCTCGGGCTAAGGCGTCCCGCACTGGTTTTTTGGGAATGCCCTTGTAATCGCCGTAGACGATGCTCCACTCCATGAGTTCGTCTTGCTCGATGAGGCGGGCGAACTCTTCGGGGCTGTAAAAATAGTAGTCGACGCCATGGCGCTCGCCCGGACGGGGCGGGCGGGTGGTGGCCGTCACCACGAAATGGAAAGCCGCGCCCCGAGCCTTGAGGCGTTGCAACACCGAGTCTTTGCCCACACCCGAAGGTCCCGAAAGCACCACCAACAGCGGGTGGCGGGGGGGAAGGGAAAATTTGGCCATGCGCTGCCCCTCAAAACGCGGGTATAATGGCCACGCTCCAACGGCCGAGGGGCTGCAAGGCAGCCGAGGCCTGCTCGCGAGGTCACTCTGCCGTGGAGGCGGACCCATGCCGGCATACACCTATCGCTGTGAAGATTGTAATCGAACTTTTACGATCCGGCTATCGTATGCCGAATACGGGCGAGTTGCGGTGACGTGCCCGGCTTGTGGTTCGGCGCGGGTGGTGCGCCGCTATGGGCGGGTGGCCGTGCGTCGTAGCAGCGAGGTGGATCTGGACGCGTTGGCCGAAGATCCGACCGCGTTGGACGCGCTGGAGAAGGATCCGCGCACTTTGGGGCGTTTGATGCGCCGCATGGGCGCGGAACTGGGCGAAGACCTGGGCCCCGAGTTCGACGAAATCGTCTCGCGGCTCGAAAAAGGCCAATCGCCCGACGAGATCGAGCAAGCCTTGCCCGAATTGGCCGACGCGCCCGAGGCCGAGCCGCAAGCCCCCGCGGCCGAAGACGACGCGGCCGGAGCCGCGGAGGACGCGGATTGAGGCGCGATGTTGGGGCACGACAAGCAGGCGTTGCCCCGCGAGCGGCCCTGGCCGGCCTCCGCGCGGGCAAACGCCCATGGCCGACCGCGGGGTAGGGGCAAGCCGACCATCACCGTCGGGCTCTCCCCCGCCCTTGGTCGCCGCGTGGGCGGGGAGCCAACCCGAGCCGACCGCGCCCCTCGCCCCACCGCCGCGGGCAAGGGGCAACCGCGTTGGGATTTCACAAGGCGCGCGGCGCGCGTAGGGGTCACTGCGACTGGTGCGCGCTTGTCGCCCCCCACCGCAGTGGCGGCCCGGCGCCTGACACCCCCGCCCCAATCCGCGAAAGGTAACCACCGAGGTGTGCCATGGAATACGAACCCGTCATCGGCCTGGAAGTGCATGCGGAGTTGCAGACCCAGTCCAAGATGTTTTGCGCCTGCCCTGTGGTGGACCTCACCACCGCGGAACCCAACACCGCGGTGTGCGAAGTGTGCGCGGCCATGCCCGGGACGCTGCCCGTCATCAACGAGAAGGCAGTGGATTACGCGCTGCGCGTGGCCTTGGCTCTGGAGTGCCGCGTCCGTCCCGTCAGCGTGTTCGCGCGCAAGAACTATTTCTACCCTGATCTGCCCAAAGGCTACCAAATCTCCCAATACGAACTGCCGCTGGCGCAGCACGGCCGGCTGTGGATTCGCACAGCGCAAGGTGAACGCGCGGTGCGAGTGCGCCGGGTGCACTTGGAAGAAGACACGGGCAAACTGACCCACGTGCAGAAGAATGGGCGCTCGTATTCCTTGGTGGACCTAAACCGGGCGGGCGTGCCGCTGCTGGAAATTGTCTCGGAGCCCGACATGCATTCGGTGGAAGAGGTACGGGCTTATGCCACGGCTTTGCGGCAGTTGTTGCGTTACTTGGGCGTCAATTCGGGGGATATGGAAAAAGGCGTGATTCGCTTCGAGGCCAACGTGTCGGTGCGGCCCAAGGGCAGCCCGTCGTTGGGCACCCGGGTGGAGATCAAAAACCTGAACAGTTTTCGGGCTTTGGAAGAGAGCGTGGCCTACGAAATCGAGCGCCAAATTGCGGTGCTCACGGCCGGGGGGACGGTGGAGCAGCAGACCTTGGGCTGGGATGAGGCGAGGCGGCGCACCGTGCCCCAACGCAGCAAAGAAGAAGCCCACGATTATCGCTACTTTCCTGAGCCCGACTTGCCACCTTTGCAAATCGACGACGCTTGGTTGGAGCGCGTGCGGGCCGAGTTGCCCGAATTGCCCCATGCGCGCTATCGCCGTATGCGTGACCAATATGACCTGAGCGAATATGAGGCCGACATCCTCACCGCGGAGCGGGCCGTGGCCGACTACTTCGAGGCGGTGGTTGCTCGGGCCCAGCGCGCGGGGGTGCCCATCAAGACCGTGGTCCATTGGGTCACGGGCGAAGTGTTTGCCCTGCGCAATCGTCACAACCTCCCGGCCGAAGAAATTCCCGTGCCTGCCGAGCACTTGGCCGAGTTGTTGGCGTTGCTCCACCAGGGCGCGCTGAACAAACAGGCAGCGCAAAAGGTGCTGGCCGCGATGTTCACCCAAGGCGGCACCCCGGCCCAGTGGGTCGATGCGCTGGGCCTGCGCCAAGTTTCCGATGCCGCGCAAATTCAGGCCTGGGTGGACGAAGTGCTCGCCGCGCACCCCGCGGAGGTCCAAAAATACCTGGCAGGAAAAGAGACAGTGTTGAACTGGCTTTTCGGCCAAGTCATGCGTCGGGCGCGCGGTCGGGCCAACCCTCAAGTGGTACGCCGCGCGCTGCAAGAAGCGCTGGAGCGCCGTCGCGCGGCATGAGCGCGCGGCCGTGCCACGCGTTCCTCGTGCCCGCGCGCGGACGGCAGCCCCAACGCGTAGCGGACAAAAAAAGACGGCCTCACACGAGGCCGTCGGTACGTCGAGCGCCCGGCCTGCGCCTCAGGCCGTTTTGGCGTCCTGCATCTCGGCCGCGCGCAGGGTGTTCTGCAGCAGCATGGCGATGGTCATGGGCCCCACACCGCCCGGCACGGGGGTGATGGCCCCAGCCACCTCTTTGACCGCGTCGAAGTCCACATCGCCCACCAAACGATAGCCCTTCTTCGCGGTCGGGTCGTCGACGCGGTTCACCCCCACATCGATGACCACCGCGCCCGGTTTGACCCAGTCGGCCTTGACCATGTGCGGTCGCCCCACGGCCGCAATGATCACATCCGCCGCGCGCGTGTGCTCGGGGATGTCGCGCGTGCGGGAGTGGCAAATGGTCACCGTCGCGTTGGCCCGCACCAACAGCAAGGCCATGGGCATACCCACAATGTTGGAGCGTCCCAGCACCACCGCGTTGGCGCCTTCCAGACGAACGCCGGCCTCTTCGAGCAGCACCATGACCCCCGCGGGGGTGCAAGGCACGAAGAGCGGCTCGCGCCCCTTCTGGGCCAGCCGGCCGATGTTGATGGGGTGGAAGCCGTCCACATCCTTTTCGATGCTGATCTTGCTCAGCACCCGTTCTTCGTCCAGATGCTTGGGCAAAGGAAGTTGCACCAAAATGCCGTGGACCTTGGGATCCGCGTTGAGTTTCTCGACCAGGGCTTCGACCTCTTCTTGGCTGGCGTCCGCGGGCAGTTTGTAACCAAACGACTCAATGCCAACTTCGGCACAAGCCTTTTGCTTCATGCGCACGTAAGTATGCGAAGCCGGATCGTCGCCCACCAACACCGTGGCCAAACCGGGCCGGGGCAAGCCCTGAGCCAAACGCGCTTCGACCTTTTGCTTGATCTCCGCCCGAATACGCGCGGCTACCGCCTTTCCGTCGATGATTTTCGCAGGCATGAACAACCTCCAGTAGGGGGGATGGCCCTTTGAGGGCCGGGGCCGCACCGAGCGGCCATGCACCATTGTAGCCTAACCTGTGCGAGCGCGCCAGGTGAAGGGCCTCACAGGCAGCGGTCACCGCGGGCCGCGCGCGGTTGCCGCCCCTGGACGCCGCAAGATGCGGCTTCTATGCCGTCGTGGTAGAATAAAATCCGCTATGAACACGGCTTTGACCAAACTGCGCAAGTTCTTGGAATTGGAAGCCCGCCGGGGGTTTGACAACCGGGCGGTGACGCGCGGCCTGGAAAGCATCTTGCACACCTGGCCGCACGAGGCTCGGGAGCAGGGCGTGCCCGAGGCCGTGGTCCAACATGTGATCACGGCGTTGCAGGGGTATGGCGAGTTGGAGCCCACCGCGCGCGCGGCGCGCTTGCGTGCGCTGTGGGCGCAGTTGCATCAGGCTTTGCCCGAACAATGGCCCGCGGCCGAAGCCGCGGCAGCGCCGACAACAGCGCCCCCGCGTCCGCGGACATCTCCGCGCGCGCGCGGCGACTCGCGGGCCCGCGCGGAGCCTATCCCCCAGCCACGCGCCGCAACGGCCCCAAACGGCGCGCCCCGCCGGGGCAAAGCCTCGGCCGCGCCCCCATGGGCCGCGTGGCACCAGGCCCTCACCGCGGCCGTGACGGTGGCCCCCCAAGTGGGCACGCGACGCGCCCAGCGTTTGGCCCGCTTGGGCATCCAAACCATGGGCGACCTGCTGTATTACTTCCCTCGGGAGTATCATGACTTTCGCCGAGCCGAGGGCATTCGCTATTTGGCGCGCGAATATGGGCGCCGTGTGGTGGTCTTAGGCCAAGTGCGCAGCATCACCAGCCGCCAGCCGCGCCCCAACCTGACCCTCATCGAGGCCGTGATCGAAGACGCATCTGGCCGTATGCGGGTGACTTGGTTCAACCAGCCATGGCTGCTGGATCACCTCAAACCCGGCACGGTCGTGGCCTTGTGGGGTGTGGTGGATCAATATTTGGGCCAGCCCACGCTGCGCAACCCTGAATGGGAAGTACTGCGCAGCCAAGACGTGGTGCAAGGCCGCATTTTGCCCGTCTACCCGCTGACCGAGGGCATCACGCAGCGGTGGTTGCGCAATTTGATGGCCCAGGTAGTGCCCCAATGGGCCCCGCGTTTGCCGGATCCTGTGCCCGAATGGGTGCGCCAACAGGCCGACTTGCCCGAATTGGGCTGGGCGCTGATTCAAATGCACCTGCCCGAATCCCACGAGGCCTTGCACCAGGCCCGCCAGCGGCTGGCCTTCGACGAAGTGTTCTTCTTGCAGTTGAGCCTGTTGCGCTTGCGTCAGCAGATCAAGGCCGCGGCCGCGCGCACCTTTCCCGTCGAAGATGCCTGGTTGGAGCGGCTGCTCGCGCGGCTGCCGTTTCGCCTGACTGGGGCGCAACAACGCGCGCTGGCCACGCTGCGCGCGGACCTGACCTCGGGGCGGCCCATGAACCGCCTGCTGCAAGGCGATGTTGGTTCGGGCAAGACCGTGGTCGCGGCGTTGGCCATGGCCATGGTCACCCACCACGGCGCGCAAGCCGCGCTCATGGCCCCCACCGGCATCTTGGCCGAGCAACATTACCGCAGTTTGCAGCGCCTGTTGGCCCAGGGGGAAGACGCTCCGCTGCGGCCCGAGCACATTCGGCTGCTGACCGGCGCGACCCCTCAGGCCGAGCGTCGCGCGCTGCTGGCCGCGTTGGCCGCGGGCGAGGTCAAAATCTTGGTGGGCACGCACGCCCTCATTGAAGACCCGGTCCAGTTCCACGATTTGCAGATGGTGGTCATCGACGAGCAACACCGCTTCGGGGTGCGGCAGCGCGCGGCGCTGCGCGCCAAGGGCGACGCGCCCCACGTGTTGGTGATGACCGCAACGCCCATCCCCCGGTCGTTGGCCCTGACCCTGTACGGCGACTTAGACCTCACCCTGCTGGACGAAATGCCGCCCGGCCGCCGACCGGTGCAAACGTACATCCTCTACCCCAAAGAGCGTGAGCGGGCCTACACCTTCATCCGCCGGGAGGTGGCCCGCGGGCACCAGGCGTTCATCCTCTACCCCCTCATCGAGCCCAGCGAAAGCGACGCGCTGCGGTCCACGCCCGCGGTGCTGGCCGCCTATGAGCACTTGCAGAAGGATGTCTTCCCCGACTTGCGGGTGGGGTTGCTGCACGGCCAAATGAAGCCCGACGAGAAAGACGCGATCATGCGCCGTTTTCGCGAAGGCGAATATCACATCTTGGCCGCAACGCCCGTGATCGAGGTAGGGGTCGACATCCCCAACGCGACGGTGATGGTGATCGAAGGCGCCAACCGCTTTGGCCTGGCCCAATTGCACCAATTGCGCGGTCGCGTAGGCCGAGGAGGGCAGCAGGCCTATTGCTTGCTCATCCCTGAAACCGAGCGTGCCGCGGAGGAGAACGAGCGTTTGCAGGCCCTGGTGAGCATTCACGATGGCTTCAAACTGGCCGAGTTGGACTTGCGCCAGCGGGGGCCGGGCGAGTTCTTGGGCACGCGCCAATCGGGTTACGAGGTCGCCTCGTTGCGCCTGGCCACGCTGTTGGACATCCCACTCATCGAAAAGGCGCGCGCGCTGGCCCAAGCCGTGCTGGAGCAGGACCCTGACCTGCGTCAAGACGCGCACGCGGCCTTGGCGCGTGCGCTCGAGGCCGCGCTGCGGTCGCGCGCGGAAGTGTCGTAGTCCCAGCGAGCCGGCCCTGCTCGCGCCCCTCAGGAGGACGCTCAGACGCGCAACGCTTGCCCTGTCGAAGGAATCGCCAGCGACGACCGCCCTCGCGGCGGCCAGCCACGCCATCCAGGAGTCCCCATGTCGTACATCAAAGCCGTCTTCCCGGGCAGTTTCGACCCCATTCACTACGGACACATCGACATTGCCGAGCGGGCTGCGCGCCTGTTCGACGAGGTCGTCGTTGCGGTGTATGATCGCCCCCTCAAGCAACTGGTCTTCAGCCCCGAAGAGCGTTTGGCTTTGGTGCGGCAGAGTTTCGCCGGCCACCCCAAAATCACGGTCATGGGCTATCGGGGGCTGACGGTGGAGTTTTGCCAGCAAATCGGCGCCCAGGTCATCATCCGCGGCCTGCGGGTGTTCTCCGACTTTGAGCGCGAGTTTCGCATGGCCTTGGCCAACCATCGTTTGGCTCCCGAGATCGAGGTGGTGGCCCTGATCACCGACGAGAAATACACCTTTCTTTCGTCGACCACGGTGCGGGAGATCGCGTCGTTGGGCGGCGATGTGAGCAGCATGGTGCCGCCCCATGTGGCGGCCGCGCTGCGCCGGCGCTTTTCGGGCGATGATGAGACATGGTATAATCATTACCTACCTGCCTCATTACGAGGCGACTGAACCGCGTGCCGCCCCCGGAGGGGTGAATCATGGACATTCTGGAACTGGTGGACCGCCTGGAAGAACTGGTCAACGACAGTCCCCAAATCCCGTCCTACATCCCGTTTTTCCATGGTGTGGTGTTGGACGAGGAGAAAGTGTGGGACTTGATCGACCAGATGCGCATCGCGGTGCCTGAGGAGGTGCGCAAAGCGCGCAAGGTGCTGGCCCAAAAAGAGCGCATCATCGCCCAAGCGCAAGAGGAGGCTCGCCGCATTCTACAAGAGGCCGAAGAAGAGAAAGCCCGGCGGGTCGCCGAGCACGAGATCGTGCAAGAAGCCGAGCGCCGGGCTGAAGCGATCTTGGCCGACGCGGAAGCCGAAGCCGAGCGCATGCGCGCCGAAGCCGCCGCGTACGCACGCGACTTGCTCACCACCCTGGAGCGCCACCTGGCGCGCGCCCTGCGCGAGGTGCAAGCCGGCGCTCGGGTGCTGGAGCACAGCGGCCTGCCCACCACCTCACCCGAGGCCGAATGACTTCCCCCTCTCGCGACCACATAGTATAATCCCCACCTCGTCGCCGGGCATGTGCAAGACGCGCCAAACCGCGCGTAGACGGCCGCGATGTTTTGGGCTATGGTACGAAGAGCCCTCACCTTTTTCAGCAGGAGCAACCCTATGCGTTCTTTCGCCTTTTCTGTGGTTTTGCCGTGGGCCCGCCGCCTGGGGGGCTTGCTGGCCGTGAGCCTGATACTGGCCGTCGTGTTGGCCGCTTGCGGTGGGCAAGCCACCGTCGACCAAGCCCAGTTAGAAGCCGTGGTGCGCGAAGCCGTGCACACCGCGGTGGCTGAGGCCATGGCCACCAACCGCCCCGCGGAGGCCCAGGGCCCCACGGGCAAATCGGCCGACGCGCCGCAGCCCCAGCCTTCCCCGCAACAGGGCGATGCCCCCGACAATGCCGAAGGCCCGCAGCGGGTCGATGTGTCGGTCGACGACGACCCGGCTTGGGGCCCTGAAGACGCGCCTATCACCATCATCGAATTCTCCGATTACCAATGCCCCTTCTGCGCCCGCTTCCGGAAGCAGACCTACGACCGCCTCAAAGAAGAGTATGGCGACAAGATTCGCTTCGTCTATCGCGACTTCCCTCTGGTTCAAATTCACCCCGAGGCCGTGCCCGCGGCCATTGCCGCGCATTGCGCGGGCGAGCAGGGCAAATATTGGGAATATCACGACCTGCTCTTCTTGGGCGGACGTGACCTGGGCCGTGATACATATGTGGCCTACGCGGACGAATTGGGCCTGGATATCGACGAATTCAGCCGCTGCATCGACGAAGAACGTTACTTAGATGAGATCCAAAAAGACTTCGACGACGGCGTCGCGGCCGGGGTGCGCGGCACACCCACCTTCTTCATCAATGGCATCCCCTTGGTTGGCGCGCAACCCTTCCAGAACTTCCAAGCCGTGATCGAGCAGGAACTGGCCCGCTTGGGCCAAGACTGAGGTTGAGGGCCTGGCACGTTCCCAGGGGCGGCCCGCGCGGCCGCCCCTGCCCATGCCGGGGGACGACCATGAACCGCCGAGCCCAACAAGCCTTCTTACGCGATGTGCGTCTCGCGGCCCGCCTCGGCACGCCCGAGGCCCTGGATGCCGCCCTGCA
This sequence comes from uncultured Anaerolineaceae bacterium, assembly GCA_964446575.1. Classification (GTDB taxonomy): domain Bacteria; phylum Chloroflexota; class Anaerolineae; order Anaerolineales; family DRMV01; genus JAADEN01. The sequence continues at coordinate 32,061 of CAYUOX010000002.1, forward strand.
AGGCCTGCTGGCCGAAGACACCGTGGCGGCCAATCGCGCCTTGCCCCCGCGCGTGCTCACGCGCTTGATCGTGCCCGCGGGCCAGGCCTTGGCCGTCGACACGGTGCCCGAGGCCTATCGCCAACGCTTGGCCCGTTCGCCCTACGCGGCGTTACGGGCCCTGGCCGCGGCAGCCTGGGGGACACGCTTCGCGCACGGCCAGGCCCCGATGCGCGCGCTGGAAGCCGTGGCCCGCGACCCGCGGCCCGAAGTGCGCACTGCCTTGCGCCTGGCCCTGACCCATGCCCCCCCGTCCCGGCGGGCCGCGCTGGTGCACCAATGGCTCACCCCCCGCACGCCGCCCCGCTCGCCCCGGGCCGTGGCTCTGGCCTGGGAGATGGCCCCCGACGTGCTGCCGCCGGACGAATTGTGGCGTTATGCCACCGTGTGGGCCACGCACGGCGAAGGGCCTGAATGGCAGCCCGCGATGGTGCGCGCCCTGCACGTGGCCGCAGCACGCGACCCCGACCTGGCCATGCAACGCTTGCGCGCCGCGTGGACCCGCGAACGCTGGCCCGCGCGGCTGGTGGCCCAAGTTTTGGCCGGGCCCTGGGCCGCGCATCGCGCCCAAGACGTGCTCGCCTTGCTGCACGACCTGTACACGCGCTACGGCCATCGCCGTTGGATCACCCAGGCCCTCAAAGCCCTGGAACGCCACGCCGCCCTGGACGACGCCGCGGCCGTGCTGCACGCCTGGCAACACGAGGGCGCGGCATGACCCACGCCTGGACCGTGGGCTTGATCGCGGATACCCACATCCCTGACCGCGCGCGGGCCCTGCCGCCCGCGGTGCTGCGCGTGTTCGCCCACGCGCGCGTGTGCTGCATCTTGCACGCGGGCGATGTGATCGCGCCGGGCGTATTGGAACAACTGCAACGCGTTGCGACCGTGCACGCGGTGCGCGGCAATCGCGACTTGGCCCTCTGGCACCTTCCCCTCGCGCGCGAACTCGCCTTGGGCCCGTTCACCGTGGGCTTGGTCCACGGCCATGGTTCGTGGCCGCGCTACGTGCGCGACAAGATGGGTTACCTGCTGGGACGCCCGCTTCCCTTTCGGCGCTTCGTCGAACGGGCGCGGCAGGCCCATCCCCAAGCCGATGTGGTGGTGTTCGGCCACATCCACTACCCTATGGTGCGCCGGTTCGGCCGGCAGTGGGTGGTCAATCCGGGCTCGCCGCTGGGCAACGACCTGAGCCCCGTGCCGCCCAGCGTGGGCTTGCTGCATCTACGCGTGGGGCAACCACCCCGGCCCGAAATCGTCTTCCTTCCCCCAGCGTGAAAGCGCCGCGACCGCGCATTCAGGCCGGCACTTATGATATACTTTCAGCATCCCCAGCCGGAGGCCGTGAGATGAAAGTATCGGTCCCCCGTGACAATTTGGCCTATGGTTTGAGCGTCGTCGGTCGAGCGGTGTCGGCCCGCAGCACCAATCCGATTTTGCGCAATGTGCTGCTGGCTACCGACGAAGGCCGCTTGCGTTTTTCGGCCACCGACATGGAGTTGGCCATTACGTGTTGGGTCGATCCGGAGGCCATTGACGAGGAAGGCGCGACCACGGTTGAAGCGCGCTTGTTCGCCAGTTTGGTGGGCACCTTGCCCAACGATGTGGTCCACTTGCGATATGACGAGGCGCGCGAAACCCTGACCGTTGAGTGCGCCAACAGCCACAACGAACTTCGTTGCCTGCCTGCGGACGATTTTCCGCCGCTGACCGTGGCCGATGGCGCGCCCGCGGTGACCATGCCTGCGGCCCAGTGGCGTGAGGTGGTGCAACAAGTGGCCTTTGCCGCGGCTGAAGACGATGCGCGGCCCACGCTGATGGGCGTATCGGTGCAGGTGCACGACGGGCATATGGAGTTCGCGGCCACCGACGGCTATCGGCTATCGGTGCGGCGCATGGAGTTGGAAGGGACGGGCGATGTGGCCTGGAAAGTGGTCGTGCCCGCGCGCGCGCTCAACGAATTGGCCCGCATCGCGAGCAAAACCGCGGGCGAGGTGCGCTTCAGTGTGCTCACCGAGCGCCAGCAAGCCGTCTTCCGCACCGATCAGGTCGAAGTCGTGTCCCAACTCATTGCCGGCCAGTTCCCCGAATATCAGCGCATCATCCCCCAGGGGTACAACACCCGCGTCGTGGTGGCCCGTGAGGCCTTTTTGGCCGCGTGTCGGCGGGCCGAAGTGTTCGCCAGCGAGGGCAACAACATCGTCAAATTGGTCATTCAAGCGGGCAATGACGCGCCAGGGGTGGTGGAAGTCAGCGGCGCGGCCGATGAGAAGGGCTCCAGTGCTACCCGCTTGACCGCGGTGGTCGAGGGCGACGACATCACCATCGCTTTCAATGTCAAATTCTTGCGCGAGGCCCTCGAAGTGGTGCCCACGCCCGACGTGGCGTTGGAACTGATTGCGCCCGAGAACCCTGGCGTGCTGCGGCCCGTAGGGCGCGACGACTTCCTGCACCTGATCATGCCTGTGAAGATTTGACCCGCGGCCAGGCCCAAAGCATCAAGGCCGCCTTTGGGCGGCCTTGTCCTTTTCATGGGGGAAAGGCTCCGCGAACGGCCGGGCTCAGCCGCGCACCAAAGCGCGCAAGAAAAAGGCCAAGTTGGCCGGGCGCTCGGCCAAACGCCGCATGAAGTAGGGATACCACTCGGTGCCATAGGGCACATAAACCCGCACCGGATACCCTTGCGCGGCCAGCCGCTCTTGCAGGTCTCGGCGAACGCCGAAGAGCATTTGGAACTCCAGCGCGGGTTTCGGCAAGCCGATGTGCGCGGCGTATTCCTGCGCGTAGGCGATGCGATTTTCGTCGTGGGTGGCAATGGCAGGGATGGGTGGCACCCGGCCATCGTCAGACACCCGCGGCGCGCCCGCGGCCAGGGCCGCGTCGAGCAACAGGCGGGTCAGACGGTCGAAGTTGGCATCGACATCCCGCTTTTTGGGGTATGCCACGGTGGGCGGTTCTCGATAAGCGCCCTTGACCAACCGCACCCGCGCGGGGATGCTCATCAGCCGCCGCAGGTCGCCCTCGCTGCGGTAGAGGTAGGATTGGATGACCACGCCCACCAAGGCATGGCCGCGCGCGCGCATCGCGTCGTAAATGCGCAATGTCGCGTCGACCCAAGGCGAGTCTTCCATGTCGATGCGCACGAAAATGCCTTGGGGCTCGGTCACGGCGAGGATGCGCGCCAAATGTTCGGTGGCCATGGCTTCGTCCAACGCCAGGCCCAACTGGGTGAGTTTCAACGAGATGCCGGCGCGCAATTCGGCGCGCTGAATGGTCTCGGCCAGGCGGATGAGGTCGTCGGTGGCTTGGCGGGCTTCGTCGGGGTTGGTGGTGAATTCGCCCAAGTGGTCCAGTGTGACCAGCAGCCCTCGAGCGTTGAGGTCGCGGGTCACCCGCACTGCGTCGTCCAAAGTATCGCCGGCCACGAAGCGGTCGGCCACCCGGCGGGTAACCGCCCACCGCGTGAGCAAGCGCCGCGCCCATGGGGCCTTGGAGAGGTAGAGCAAGAGCGCGCGTAGCATGGTCGTCTCCTAAGATCCCAGCGCGCCACGCGATGTGGCGCGGTCGCCTTCATTGTATCACGGCCCCGGCCGCGTGCGGGCTGTCAGGTGTCCTGTCTCAGCGCGGCGGGCCGACCGCGTGCAAATACATCACCGTCTCGCGTTCGCCGTCGAGCCCCAACAGCGCGTTCATGTCGTCGTCGATGAACGCGCCCACGGCCACCGAGCGCAAGCCCAGCGAAGTGGCTTGCAAATAGATGTTCTGGCTGATGTGTCCGGCTTCCATGTAAACATAGCGCCAGCCGCGCTCGCCATATTTGGCGCGCACGCGATCGATCACCGCGCTCAGCGCAAACACCGCCGCCGCGGTGGCCAAGTGCTCTTGTTGCAGCCCAATGCGCATCAGCGGCCGGGCCAGGTGCCCCGAGCGCACCAAGGTCAAACTGTGGTCGCGCGGGTCGTAGTGATAGGCGCCCGGGGCCAACACTTGCACCCGATGCACGACGACATAAATCTCATAGGGGAACAGCGCGCCGGCCGATGGGGCCGCGCGCAACCGGTATCCTTGACGTTGGCCCGTGAACCCTTGCGCGGCGAAGAGCAGTTGCCCCAGGGCATCCAGCGACAAGGGAGCCGACCCATACGTGCGCGCGGAACGCCGCGCCTGCAGGGCCTGCTCCACGGTGAGGCCCTGGTGGCGTGGGGGTGGCAGCCGCACCTTGGGCCCGGGGTAGGCCTTGAACGCAGGGGGACGCGGCGGACGCGGCCAGCCTTGATCCGCGGGCACACCCCACGGCATGATTTTGGTGGCTTGGTGAAAACGAAATCCGATCGGACGCGGATCGGTCATGGCGTCCCTCCCCCGTGGGCAGCGAGGCGGCCGAAGCCAGCCCCAGCCGAGCGCTCAGGCTGCCGAAGGCGCGGTCTGCATCATGAGCCGCGCCACACGGCGGCCTAATTCTACCGCGTAGTTGGTGCCCCGATCCCAAGGATACACTTGGCTCATGCTGGCGAAATACAGCCCCGGCAGCGGGGTTTGCAACCCGGGCAAATGGGCTGAGTGCCCCACTTCGGGCACAGGCTGCGCGTACTCGGCCCGGAACAGCCACCACTGCCGCACCCATGAACGATGATAGGCGGGCTGAATGCGACGCAAACCCTCTTCATAACGGGCCAACACGGTTTCGGGGTCCGCGTGCATCCATTCGTGTTCGGGCGGCAGGTAGTCGCCAACATAGACAATGTGGTCGCCACCGTAGTGCCGCGCGGGCACAAAGTTGGTGTGTTCTACCAAAATCAAGAAAGGGAACCCCGCCCGTTTGGGGATGTTGTACCAATAATAGCCGCTGGACGTGAGGGGTCGTTTGAGGGCCAACACCACGGTGAGCGCGGCCATGTGTTTCAGCGCGCGCAGGGTCTGACGATAGGCGGGGGGCAATTGGGGCGCCAAGCGGGCCATGTGATGCGGCCCCACGGTAACCAGCACGGCGTCGAATGGGGTGCGGCCCGCGGCGTGTTCCACGGCCCAAAGGCCGTCCTCTTGGCGAATCAGCCGTTGCACAGGCCGGCCCAGGTGCAGGGTGACACCTTGGGCGCGCAACCGGTCGGCCACCGCGTCGGCAAAGGCTTGAAAGCCGCGCTCGAACGTACCCAGCCGGGGCGTGCGCGCGTGCACCCGGGCCCAAAACCAGGCCATGTTGACCTGCTGGTAATAAGGGCCGAACTTGCCTTCCAGCAGCGGCTCCCACACGGCCCGATAGCCCTCGTCCCCCAAATAGCGCCGCAGCCAGCGATGCGCGGTGACCTGTTCCAAGGGCTGCCAGCGCGGGGTGAGCCGCAGGTAGAGGGTGACCAACCCCAGCCGCACTTTGGCCGCCCACGACAACCCTGGGTAGGCGAGGATGGCCCGCGGCGCGTCAAAGGGGTAGAAACGCCCCTGGTGATAGACCACGGTCACCGGCCGGCGAAACTGGACGCGCGCCTCCAGCCCCAGTTCGCGGATCCAAGCCAAAATGTGCTGGTCCGACGCGAACCAATGATGATAGAAGTACTCCAGCGACCAATCCCAATGGGGGGCGCGGAAGCCTGCGGCCAATCCTCCCACTTGCTCGCGGGCCTCGAACACGGTCACCGCGTGGCCGGCCTGGCGCAAGTCATAGGCCGCGGCCAAACCGGTCAGACCCGCGCCCACGATGGCGATGCGCATCATGTCGGCTCCTCGGGGGAAAGGGTCTCAGGCCGGGCCAGTTCGCGCCAGTGCAGCCCGGCCTGCAACGCGTAATAGGCGCCCAACGCGGTCACAGGGAACCACAGCGCGGCGTGCAAAGTCAGGGTATAGGCCGCGGCCATGGCTTTGTCGACGCCATACGCGGCCAACACCGCGATGCCCGGTGTGTCGAACGTGCCTACATAGCCCGGCGCGGAGGGCAAGGTGGTGGCCAGGTTGACCACGCCGTTCATCAGCATGAGCGCGAAGAAGGGCACCCGAAACGGGAACGCATGCATCACGAACCAGTATTTGGCTGTTTCCAGCAGCCAAATGGCCACCGAGGTCACAAAAATCATCCATGCCTCACGCGGCGAGCCTAAGCCCCGCAGGCCGTCCAAGAAGGCCTGGCCCACACGCTCGACCCGTTCGGCCAGCCCCGCGGGCAACGGCTGCACCAGCCGCGCGAGCACGGCCGCGGCCCGGGTCGGGAACATGCCCGCGAGCAAAAACGCGGCCAGCGCGGCCATGAAGGCCACGCTGCCCCACAAGGCCAAGGTCTGCAGATCGCCGACAAAACCCGAGTCCGCGCCGGCCACCCGAGCCAGTTCGGGCAGGTTGAGGAACACGAAGCCCAACATGACCACGCCGTCGTACACCCGCTCGACCAAAATGGTGGCCAACGACGCGGATACTGGGATCTGCCGCTGCCGGCGCAACAGCACCGCGCGCAAGACCTCGCCCGCGCGCGCGGGAAAGATGTTGTTGCCCATATAGCCAATGCTCACGATGGGGAACAGATCACGCGTGGCCACCGCGCGCAGCGGCCGCAGCAAGTAGTGCCAACGCCACGCGCGCAAATAGAGGGCCACGAAGTACACGGCCACGCCCGGCAGCAACCAAACATACTGCGCGTCACGCAACGCGGCCCACACTTGCTCCAGGTGCAGGCCGCGTAGGGCGAGATAGAGGAAGACGCCGCTGATCAGCACGCCCAAAAGCAAATGCCAGCGTTTCATGGCCCGCATTGTACCATGAGGGCCTCCTCGAATCGCCGCAAATCCGCGCGTCGGAGCGACGCAAAACGCGCATCTCAAGGCTAAGATGGGCCCGGAAACGAGATTCGCGAAAAATCATTCGCGAAATCCTTTCATGCAAGCGCATCTTTTGTTATGATGAAATTTAGCCCTGCTTGGAGGCCCTCGATGATGACGCGTTGGCGAGATCGTCTTACGGATTTGTTCTATCCACTGGCTGCCGCGGGCCTCGCGTTTGTGCTGGGTGCAGTGGTTTTGGCGCTGCTGGGCGCGTCGCCCTTGGAAGCCTACGCGGCCCTCCTCAAAGGCGCGTTCGGCAGCCGCAACGCCTTTGCCGAGACCCTGGTCAAAGCCACGCCGTTGCTGTTGGTAGGATTAGGCATTTGCGTCGCGTTTCGCGGCCAAGTCATCAACATCGGCGGCGAAGGCCAAATGATTGTGGGCGCGCTTTTGGCCACCGCGCTGGGGCTGGCTTTTCCGGATTGGCCCGGTTGGGTGATGATTCCGTTCGCGATGGTGGTGGCCATGTTGGGCGGCGCGCTTTGGGGGGGTATCCCCGGGGTGCTCAAGGCTTACTACAATGTGAACGAAATCCTGAGCACCATCATGATGAACGCCATCGCGGTGCAGTTGATGAACTATTTGCTGCGGGGCCCCATGATCGACCCGGTTCAAGCGCAGCGCGCATCGCAAATACCGCAGACCGCGGCGTTGAGTTTGGCCTATCGCCTGCCCCGCTGGGTGCCCACGCGGTTGCATTTGGGCGCGCTCATCGCGGTGGTTTTGGCCTTGGCGGTGTACTTTTTGCTGTGGCGCACAGGGTGGGGGTACCGCATTCGCGCGGTAGGGCACAACCCTCACGCTTCCCGCTATGCCGGCATTCCGGTCAAACGCTACACTGTGCTGGCGTTGGTGCTTAGCGGCGCGTTCGCGGGCTTGGCCGGCATGATCCAGGTCTATGGCGTGAACTATCGCATGATCACAGACGGCTCTGCCACGGGGTTCACCGGCGGTGCAGGGTTCAACGGTATCGTGGCCGCGCTGTTGGGCCAACTGCACCCCGTGGGCACCATTCCCGCGTCGGTGCTGTTCGGCGCGCTGCTGGTGGGGGCCAACGCGATGCAGCGCGCGGTGCAAGTGCCGTCCGCGTTGGTCACCGCGCTCAACGGCTTGGTGGTGGTGTTCGTCGTGAGCAGCGAATACTTCCGCCGGCGGGCCTACAAACAGCGCTTGTTGCGGCAAACCGAACGCGCCGCGGCTCAGGCCAGCGCGGAAGCGGCCCCACCTTCGGAGGGTTAAGGCATGTATTCCCTCGGCGACATCCTGCTGGGCATTGCAGCCTCGGGCATTCGACTGGCCACGCCCTACCTTTACGCCGGCATTGGGGAAACCTTGGGCCAGCGCAGCGGCGTGCTCAACTTGGGTGTCGAAGGCCAAATGCTACTGGGCGCGTTCGCGGCCTTTTATGTCACCTACCGCACAGGCAACCCCTGGCTGGGCTTGCTGGCCGCGATTCTGGTTGGTCTGCTCATGGGCTTGGCCATGGCCTTTGTGACCGTCAATCTGCACGCGGAACAAGGCATCAGCGGCATCGGCTTCTATTTGTTCGGCCTGGGCATGAGCGATCTGCTCTTCCAGAAACTGCTGGGCACGGTGGACTCGGTGAGCGGGGTGCCCGACGCCCATTTTCCGGTGCTCAGTGACCTGCCCATCGTGGGTGAATTGCTCTTCCAGCACAATTGGATGGTCTATGGCGCGTACGCGTTGGTGCCTTTCGCGTGGTTCGTGCTGAACAAAACCCCGTGGGGGCTGATGATCAAAGCCGCAGGCGAAAATCCCCACGCGGCCGACTCGCTGGGGGTAAGCGTGGCCAAAGTGCGCTACGCAACCGTGACCTTGGGGGGGATGCTCTCCGCGCTGGGCGGCGCGTCGTTGTCCATCGGGCTGCTGAAGATCTTCCAGCAAAACATGACCAGCGGCTTAGGCTTCATCGCGGTGGCGTTGGTCTACTTCGGCAGTTGGCGCCCAGTCGGTGTGTTGCTGGGCGCGTTGTTGTTCAGTTTGGTCAACGCGTTGCAATTGTGGGTGCAAGTCTTGGGTCTTCCCATCCCCGCGGACTTTGCAGTCATGACCCCTTATGTGCTGACCATCGTGGTGTTGGTCATCGTGGTGCAGCGGGCCCGACCGCCCGCGGCCCTGACCAAGCCCTTTACGCGTGAATAGCGCACGGTGGCGGCCCGCGCCGCGGGCCACCACACGCGACCTTGCGGACGGGGATGCCAATGCACACAACCTGGGATGTTCCGGGCGTTTCATGGCGGGCCCGCGCGCAACCGCGAAGCCCGCGGTTGGCCCTTGCCCCGTCCAGCGCGCGGCCGCGGGGCCAGGGTGCTGGCGTCTCGGCCGCGCGGCGTGCGATTCGCCTTTGGCCGTGGTTCCCTTCTCCCTCCCAACTTCCCCCTACAGGAGGTCTCTCATGCGCCGCTTGATGCTTTCCCTTCTCCTGTTGATGCTGGCGGTGGGCCTGGTGGCCTGCGGCGGTGGTGGCGAGGAAGCCGCTACCCAGGCCCCGGCCCAAGAAGAGGCCAAGCCCTTCCGCATCGCGGTGGTCATGCCCAGCGCGATCAACGACATGGCCTTCAGCCAAAGTATGTATGAGGCGCTGGTCAAACTGCAAGAAGAAATGGGCGGGCCCGACAAAATGGAGTTCGTCTACTCAGAGAACATGTACGTGGTCGACGACGCGGCCGCGGCCATTCGGGACTACGCTTCCCAAGGCTATGATTTGGTGATCGCCCACGGCTCCCAATACGGCAGTTCGCTGCAAGAAATCGCGCCCGACTTCCCCAACACCAGTTTTGCCTGGGGCACCACGGTGGACACCTTCAAAGAGATGGGCATCACCAACGTGTTCGCGTATGAGGCGCGCTCAGAACAAGGCGGGTATGTCAACGGCGTGATGGCGGCCATGCTGAGCCAAAGTGGCGTGGTGGGCGTGGTCGGCCCGATTGAGACGGGCGACGCCAAACTGTACATCGACGGCTTCAAGGCCGGCGTGTTGGCCACCAACCCCGACGCTCAGGTCAACATCAACTACATTGGTTCCTTCTCCGATGTAGCCTTGGCGGCCGAAGCGGCCAAGACCCACATCGACGCGGGCGCGGATGTGCTCACCGGCACCGCCCAAATGGTGGTGGGCGCGATCGGCGTGGCCAAGGAAAACGGCGTACTGTGGTTCGGCACCCAGGCCGACCAATCGTCGTTGGCGCCCGAAATCGTGGTTGCCAACCAAGTCTATGACTGGACCGTGGTGCTCAAGCCCATGGTGGAGAACATTCGCAATGGCGTGCTGGGCGGTGAAGCCTATGCCCTCACCCTGGCCAACGGTGGCCTGACCATCCAATACAACCCGCAGTTCGACCTGCCCGACGAAGTCAAGGCCGCAGCCGAAGAGACCATCCAAGGCATCATCGACGGCAGCATCCAAGTGCCCGTGGGCGGCGAATAATCGCCTCCTTCGCGCGGGTTGGTGCGGCGCGCGTGGTTCGCGCGCCGCACCGGCCTTGGCTTGCCTCAACGGGAGGCGCACGCTTCGCCCCAAGCCCAATCTTCAATGCCCCACCACTCGGTCGCGGCCACGGGGTCGAGGCGAAAGCCGCACAAATCGGGCCGAGTGAGGGCCAGCCGCAGGCGCGGGTAGAGGGGGATCATGGGCAAATCGGTCAGCAGAATCTCTTGCGCGCGACGCGCCGCGGCCTGGTGTTCGTCGCTATCAGGGGGACTGAAGAGGACATCCTTGCAGGCCCGGTCGAATTCGGGGTTGGAATACGCGTGGTAATTCCAGCCGCCCCAGTCATAGGCGAACGCGTCCCGGTCGCGGTCTTCCGTCCAAATGCGACGCAGCCAATCGATATCGCGAATGCTGGCCTCAGGCGGACCAGGGATCGCGTCGGTCAGCCACAAGCGACAGGCCGTGTCGAGGTCAGTGGCCCAGGCGAACAACGCGGCCTGCGCGCGACGGCCGAACAAGGGACCAGTGGGTCCGCTGGCGAAAAGTTCGCCCGGCGGCGACGTGCGAATGTCTACGGCTACGCCGCACTGGGCCAAGTCCGCGCGAAGGCGCTCGGCCACGGCTCCGCGCAGTTTGGCCGTGGTCGTGTCTAAGGTGAAGGCCAGCGGCGTGTTGGTGGGAATCCAGCGGCTGTGCCCACGAAAGACGCGCGGCGTGGTCGGATCGCCGTCATGGTCCACCCAGCCGGCCTCTTCGAGCAAGGCTTGGCCAGCCGCGGGGTCGTAGGCGTAGCGAGGGGCTTGGTCGGCCCACAGCGGATGGTCCTCGGGCAAGTAGGAGTGCGCCACCGGCACAGCATCGTGCAGCAACTCGCGCACCAGGGCCTCGCGGTCGATGCACAAGGCCAGGCCTTGGCGCGTGCGCGGGTCGGTGAACAAGCCGGGGGGATCGCCATACTGATAGCCGTCGTCGTGGTCCACAGGGTGCAAGACAAAGCCCAAGTGCTCGAACGCCGCGCCCGGCGTCACGTGCACCTGCACCCGCTCCTTGTCGCGCAATTCGAGCAGCAGATCCCACTGCTCTTCCAGGCCCACGGTTTGTGAGACCACGTCGCACTCACCGGCCATGAGCATGGCCAAGGCTTGGTTCGCGTCTTGCCCCACAAAGCGCACAATGACCTTTTGGAAGAAAGGCCGTCCCTCGGCCGCGCGGAAGTAATAAGGGTTGGGCTCTAAGACCAGCCGTTGGCCGGAGACCCATTCCGTCACACGATAAGGGCCCCAGGCCAAGGGGCGCCGGTTGACATCTTCGGCTTGGAGCAATTCGGCCGCGGTACGGTCACCCCACTCGTGGCGGGGCAGCGGCGGCCAGAAGCGCAAGAAGTAGGCGGGATCCATATAGCCTGGCAGGCCGGTCCACACCACGGTGTAATCGTCGGTGGCCTGGTACGACGCGGTGCGGTCCGTGTACCATTTGAGCACTGGCGTCGCTGGGTCGGCCGCGATTTGGAAGGAAAAGACCGAATCGTGGGCCGTGACGGGCACGCCGTCTTCCCATGTCAACTCTGGGCGCAGGTGAAACGTGACCACCAGCCGGTCCAAGGTGGCTTGTTCCGCGTCGTCGGGCAACACTTGGGCGCAATCTTGGCTGAAGCAACCACTGGGCCGATAGCGCACCCCAGGCTGCAACACGGTCACTTGGCCGTCCGCGTCCACAATAGGGTCGCCCAAGGCCACGGTGACGGGCTCCAACCGCGCCCCGCCGTTGTCGAAGGTGGGCAAGGCCTTCAGCGCGACGGCACGATACCCGTACGCGTACGCGTCCACGGGACCGTCGTACAGCGCGTCCAGGATGGTGCGTCCCACCAGGTTGATCTGCGAGGAGTACAAGTAGAGGGAACCGGGCTCCGGACCGACGCAGACCTGCAGTGTCGGGGGTGGCGGCGGCGGAGGGGTGGGGGTGATCAACTGCACCACCGGCGTGACGGCCTGGGTGACCACCACGGTTTGCACCACAGGCGCAGGTGCGGTGCAAGCGGCCAACGCCAGCCCGAGCATGAGCCAAGCCAAGCGCACAACAAGACGACGGGGCAAGGTCAAAAGCCTCATAGGTTCCTCCACGGCCAGGGGCCGCGCGCCCCCGCCCCATCCTCGGGGCCACGGGAGCCGCAGAGCCTTCACGGGCCCCCAGTATACCATCGCCCGGCGACCCGGGGGCGATCTGCTATAATAAAGCCGGGCCGCGGCGCTGCCCCGGCCTTCGCGGAGCGTGTCCCCCAAACCCTCATGCACGGATAGAACCCCATGCGTTTCGAACGATTTACCGAACGGGCCCAAGAGGCGGCCCAACGCGCAGCCGAGTTGAGCCAGCGATACGGCCACACGCAAATCGACACCGAACACATTTTGCTGGCTTTGTTGGATCAGCCCGACGGGGTGGTGCCCAAAATTTTGGAAGTCTTGGGCGTCGATGTGCCCACCCTGAAGGACCGACTGGACCACCTGCTGCGCACTTCGCCTAAGGTGGGCATTTATGGCCGCGGCGCGGGGCAGATTTTCATCACGCCGCGCGTCAAACGGGTGGTGGATTTGGCCCAACACGAGGCCAACAATTTGCGCGATGAGTTCATTTCGACGGAACACCTGTTTTTGGCCATTTTGTCTGAACGCAACACACCCACCGCGCGGCTGCTGCAAGAGATGGGCATCACCCGGCCCCGGGTGCTCGAGGCCATCCACCAGGTACGCGGTGGCCAACGGGTGACCGACCGCCGCGCGGAAGAGCGCTATCGGGTGTTGGAAAAGTATGCCCGCGATCTGACCCAAATGGCCCGGGAAGGGCAATTGGACCCGGTGATCGGCCGTGAAGCCGAGATTTTGCGGGTCATTCAAATTTTGTCCCGGCGCACCAAAAACAACCCCGTGCTCATTGGTGAGGCCGGGGTGGGCAAGACCGCCATTGTCGAGGGGTTGGCGCAGAAGATCGTGGCCGGCGATGTGCCTGAGATGCTGGAAGGCAAACGGGTGTTGGCCCTGGATTTGGGGGCCATGATCGCGGGCTCGCGCTTTCGGGGTGAGTTCGAAGAGCGCCTCAAGGCCGCGATGGACGAGATCAAGCGCTCGGGCGGTGAGATCATTCTCTTCATCGACGAACTGCACACCGTCGTGGGCGCGGGCGCGGCCCAAGGCGCGCCTTTGGATGCGTCGAACATGCTCAAGCCCGCGCTGGCGCGGGGCGAATTGCAATGCATTGGCGCGACCACGCCTGAAGAATACCACAAGTACATCGAAAAGGACGCGGCCTTGGAGCGCCGCTTCGCGCCCGTCTACGTGGAAGAGCCGTCGCTGGAGGTCGCGGTGCAGATGCTACGCGGGTTGCGGGACCGCTACGAGGCCCACCACGGTGTGCGCTTCACCGACGAGGCCTTGGAGGCCGCGGTCAAACTCGCGGATCGCTACGTGCCCGACCGCAAACTTCCTGACAAGGCCATCGACTTGATGGACGAAGCCGCGGCCAAGCGGCGGGTCGCCCTCAACTCGCTGCCGCCCGAACTCAAGCGCTTGCGGGCCGAGATTAAACGCTTGGCCGCGGAAGAAGAGCAAGCCGGCCAAGAGCGCGATTACGAACTCGCGGCGCGCCTCAAAGCCGAACGCTTGCGCCTGGAGAACATCTTCCAGCGGCGCCGCTCGGCTTGGGAGCAAGAACAAAAACTGGACGAAGTGGTAGACGCCAACGCCATCGCCGAAGTGGTGGCCCAGTGGACGGGCATCCCCGTGGCCCAATTGCTGGCCAGTGAACGGGAAAAGTTGCTGCACATGGAGGCCCATTTGAGCCAGCGGGTGTTGGGGCAGGACGAGGCCATTCGGGCGTTGGCCGATGCCATCCGCCGCGCGCGGGCCGGCCTCAAGGACCCGCGGCGGCCCATTGGGTCGTTCATCTTCATCGGCCCCTCAGGCGTGGGCAAGACCGAGTTGGCCAAGGCCCTGGCCGAGTTCCTCTTCGATGACGAAGACGCGCTGCTACGGGTGGACATGAGCGAGTTCCGCGAAGAGCACTCGGTTTCGCGGCTGTTCGGCGCGCCGCCCGGCTATGTGGGCTACGAAGAGGGCGGCCAACTCACTGAAGCCGTGCGACGCCGGCCCTATCGGGTGATCTTGTTCGACGAGATCGAAAAAGCGCACCCTCAAGTGTGGAACGCGCTGCTGCAGATTTTGGACGAAGGCCGTTTGACCGACGGCCAAGGCCGTACCGTCGACTTCCGCAACACAATCGTCATTATGACCAGCAACTTGGGCACCGAATTCGTGCGCCGGGGCGGCAGTTTGGGTTTTGTGGGCGCGACCGATGACCAAGAAGAGCGCCTGGCCCAGCAGAAGATCGAAAAAGCCCTCAAAGAGACTTTCCGCCCCGAGTTCCTCAACCGTATCGACGAGGTCATCATGTTCTCGCCTCTGTCGACGGAGGCCATGCGCGGCATCGTGGACCTGCGTTTGCACGAGGTGGCTGAGCGCTTGGCCGAGCACCAGGTGCACCTGCAGGTCACAGACGCGGCCCGCGCCTGGTTGGCCGAGCACGGCCACGACCCCACGTTCGGCGCGCGGCCCCTCAAGCGCTTGATCCAAAAGCACCTGGAGGGGCCCCTGGCCATGGCTTTGCTGGCCGGCGAATTCCAGCCCGGCGATACGGTGCAGGTGGATGTGGCCGCGGACGGCCAAGGCCTGAGCCTCACGCGCGCGGCGCGAACCCAGGTCGACCCCGTTTCGTCCGCACCCTTGTCGGCCGGCGGCTGAGCCGGCGCGCGCGTTCCAAAGCAAACGATGAACGCACCGCTGCTCTCGCACTACCAAGTCCGCAGCCTGCTCCGTGCGCGTCGCCAGGGGCGCCGAACGGTCACCATCAGCGGCGACCTGGGCCGTAGCACGCTCACGGTGACTTTGGACGCCGAGGCCGCGCGCTTCCCGGACGGGGTCCGCCTGCCTTGGGCTCAAGCCGAGCGTATTTTGGCCCACCCCAACGCCGTCTTCGCGTGGACGCCCCACGGTTGGGAACAAGTGCGCGCGTTTTCAGAATGGACGCAGCGGGTGGTGGCGTTGTATCCTACCGAACGGGCACCCACGTTGTTGGTCTCGGGCATCCCCATGCATCGCGTGCGGGGCACCGACCCCTGGCAAGATACGCAAACCAAAGTGCGCGCGCTGCGCCCCCGGGGCCGGGTGCTGGACACATGCTTCGGTCTGGGCTACTCTGCCCTGCAAGCCGCGCGCACCGCGGATTGGGTGCTCAGTGTGGAGTTGGACCCCGCGGTGCTGGCCGTGGCCCGGCGCAACCCGTGGTCCGCGGCCGCGTTCTCGCATCCAAAGGTGCGCGTTGTGCAGGCCGACGTGGCCCGTTTGGTCGCGGGGCTGCCGGCGGCCTACTTCTCCGCGGTGCTACACGACCCGCCCCAGTTCGCGTTGGCGGGTGAACTCTACGGCACCGATTTTTACGCCCAACTGTGGCGTGTGCTCAAGCCGGGTGGGCGGTTGTTCCATTATGTGGGCAGCCAAGACACCAAAATGGGCCGCAACCTCACCCGCGGGGTGATGGAACGCTTGCGTCGAGTGGGCTTCGAGCGGGTCAAAATCCTTCCTCGAGCCTTTGGCGTGCTGGCAATCAAGCCGCGTTGAACGCATCCCCCGTCGGTAGCGGGGGTTGTGTTTTGTACCCGACACCACATCCATACTCAACGGGCCGCAAGGCCCCAGGAGGCGTTCGTGATGCGGCAGATCTTGGGGGGTTGGTTGCGCTCGTGGTGGGGGCGAGGGCTGGTCTTCAGCGTGGTCATCGCGGTGCTCATGGCCGTGCTGGATCCGCTGTTCGCGCTGCGCCCGCCCGAACCCGCGCCGCGGCGGCGGCCCACTGGGGGCGTGCCCCTGCCAACGCCCTCACCCACGGCCGCGGCCCCGCGGTCAACGCCGACGCCCTCGCCATCCCCAACACCGCCGGCCCTGCCGCGGCCGCGCTACGACCTGGACGTTCGCTACGACTTCCTCAGCCAGCAGATGGAGGTGCGGCAGGATGTCGTATACGCCAACGATACCGGTTGGCCGCTGGAGGACTTGGTCTTCGTGGCCCAGCCCCGCTGGTATCCGGGCGTGTTTCGCTTCGAAGGCGCGTGGGCGCGCACCGCGGCCGACGAATGGCAGGCCCTGGACGCCGAAGTGCGGGAGATGTCGGTGCTGGTGCGCCTGACCGAACCCCTGCCCCCGGGGGAAACGCTGCGTTTGCGGCTGCGCTACCGCTTGAATCTGCCCGCGCTCAAGCCCTCGGCCACCGACTTGCACGCCGCCCGCACCCTGGGTTTCACCGAGCGCGAAGTGCTCTGGACCGACTGGTACTTGTTCCTGCCGCCTTATGACCCGCGGCGTGGTTGGCAGATTAACACCCCTTGGCTCGCGGGCGAACACCTCACCTATCCGCGCAGCGACGTCACGGTCGCGTTGGAAATCTACAACCCTCCGCCCGACCTGAGCGTGGCCACCAACGCCGACGTCGTGCCCTGCGCGGCCGAGGCACCGCATCGCACCTGTTATCGCCAAGAGGCCACGCGCGGCGTGGTGTTCTTCTTTAGCCCCTACTTCATTCGGGTGGAACGCACCTTGGGCCAAGTGCAGTTGGAAGGCTACTTCTTCCCCTTAGAAAGCGCGTATGGCGAGGACGTGCTGGAGGCCGTAGGGCAGGCCCTGAACATCTACGCTGACTTGTTCGGCCCTTATCATCGAGAGCGTTACGTCGTGGTGCAGGCAGACTTGCCCGACGGCATGGAATACGACGGCATCACCCTCGTCAGTTACGACTTCTTCGACTATTACAACGGCCGGCCGTGGTCGCTGCTCATCGCCATCGCGGTGCACGAGACCGCCCACCAATGGTGGTTCGCCCAAGTGCACAACGACCAAGCCCTTCACCCTTGGCTGGACGAATCGTTGGCCACCTATAGCGAGTATTTGTTCTACGAGCGCTTGGGCGATCCCATCGCGCTCGAATGGTGGTGGACATATCGGGTGGACTATTACCAGCCGGGCGACACCCCCATTGATCAGAGCATCTATGCGTTCAACACTTGGCGCGCGTACCGTGACACCGTGTATTTACGCGGCGCGCACTTCTGGCACGACTTGCGGCAGGCCTTGGGTGACGACGCGTTCTTCGCGTTCTTGCGCGACTATCGGACCACCTATCAGGGGCGCATCGTCACCCCCGCGGACTGGGCCACCGTGCTGGCGCGCCACGTTCCACCGGGGGTGGACCTGGCGCCTTTGTGGGCCGAATATTTCACGGCCCCACCGCGCCCCTAAATCCCCCGGCCCACGCGCGACGGCTGCTTAGGGAACGGGCACGGGGGGCAACGCTCCCGTGGCTCGCGCGCGGCCCTACTTGGCCATCAGCGCAATGATGCTAAACGCGCCTTGGCCTGAGATCCACACCTCGTAAAGGCCGCCGTCCTTGGCCACCGTGAACTGATAGACGGGCATACCCTGCAGCGCGGTGCGACCCGCGAACTGGACTTGATAGCCGGCTTGCGCGAAGTAGGCTTCGTACCAAGCGACGACCTGGTCTTCGGGCATGTTGACCTGATAAACGCCTTCGGAGTCGGTGGCCACGGCCTGGGGCGGCAATGGCAAGCCAGTGCCCTGGTCGATAATCGCGGCGTCGGTGGCCGATGACGATGGGGTTGCCGCAGCGCCTTCATCCCCGGGGAAGGTAACGGGGGCGCCAAAGTCGCCGGCCTCATACGTCACAGTCAACCGCGCCGGGGTTGACTCGCCGTCAACCCACAAATCGCCATCCCAAACGAACCGCGCCCGCACCCACACGCCCTGGGGGGTGAGGTCCACTTGGCCGTCGAAAGTGTGGGGCGTGAAAACCGCGGCTTCGGCTTGCAGCGCGCGGCGCAGCCACGTGGCCGGAGGCAACACCGCGGCCGCGGGGTCTTGACTGGTGTAGCGGTACCCACCTTCGACCGGGCCGGCCAAGCGCCACGGCCACGCTCGCACCATGGGCGCGGTCGGCGGGAAGTCCCCGCGCAGGGCCATCTGCCAGGTGCGCTCGCCTTCCCGGCGGAAACGTTGCCCCGCGACGCCGGCTTCCACCACGCCCTCGCCTTGCTCATGCCAGCCCGGCCCTTGGATGCGAATGTGCTGCCGCCAGGGCACCATTTGCCCCACGGTGGTGACTTCCAGCACCGGAATTTCGCGCGCTTGCACCGTTAGGGCGACGGTATAGCGGCTGTGGAACGTGCCCAACTCGGGGGTGATGTCCGCCAAGCGGGGTAGGGGCAGCATGTTCGCGGGATCCAACGCGTCGGCGAGGGCCGCGCCCAAGTCGTACACCAACACCGCGCCTTCACCGCCGCCGTAGGCCAGCAGGCGGTCGTCCGGACTTACGGCCTTGGCCGTCACCTGCCCGCCAGACACCGGCTGCCACCGTGCGAGCCCTGTGCCTTGCTCCAAATCGGCCAGTACGATTTTGCGATCATGCGCGGCCGAGAGCAACACGAAGCGCGCATCGTGCGACAGATGAAGCCAGTCAATGGGGTCGTCGGTCAGCATGCGACCGGTCAAATCGGCCAAGGGCCAAGTGCCCAGGCGTTCGCCCGTGGTCAAATCCCACATGGCCAGCATCGCATCCCGTCGGACGGCCGCCAGCCGCTGGCCGTCGG
The DNA here is from genome assembly GCA_964446575.1 of uncultured Anaerolineaceae bacterium. GTDB lineage: Bacteria > Chloroflexota > Anaerolineae > Anaerolineales > DRMV01 > JAADEN01. The sequence goes on from CAYUOX010000002.1 coordinate 51,055, forward strand.
CCGAAACGGCCAGGGCCGTGATGATGCGGTCGTAGGCCGATGCGCCTTCCTCCGTGGGCGCGTCGATTCGCCAGGTGGCCACGAGTTCGCCGGTGAGCGGGTCCCACACGCCGATGCGGCCGTCTTCGCCGCCCACGAACAAACGCCGGCCATCGGGGCTGGCCGCCAAAGCCGAGACCTCGCCCACCGCGCCCACTTCCAGGGTGCGCACCAAGGTCCCCCTGAAGGGGTCCCAAAGTTCCACCGCGGAGCCGTTGCGCGGCCAGAGCGCCACCCAATCGGTGGCGGCCAACGACACCGGCGCGACATCGGCTGCGATTTCGGGCAGTTCGGATTCAGGGGCATCAGGCCCGGGGAGCAGGGCGCACACCGTCCTCCACTGGGGCGAGAGAGAGGGGCCGCTGCTGGCATGGTAGAAGAGCAAATGGCATCCTGTGCTGGGCACCATCAACGCCGCGGCACCGGTGGGCGCGGCGGTCCCCAGTTGCCCTGGCGCGGGGTAGAAAATCGCGGGTTGCTGGTAAGGCAGCAAGGCCAAGAAGCGCCCCAAGGGGTCGAAGCCCAGGCCGTCGATGGGCAAATCGCCGGCGTCGGGGGCCCAACCCACCAGGGTGCCGGTGGCGCCTTCCCAGACCGAGACCGATCCCCCGGCCCACACCGCGATGACCTGGTCGTTGGCCGCGTCGTAAAACAACGCGCGCAGCGAGCGGTCCAAACCCGCCTGGGGCGGGGTGAACGGGCGCGTTAGGGTCAGGTCGTCCAAGCGGTAGGCATAGACCGCGTTCTTTCCGCCCGAGGCCAAGATTTGCCCCGTGGGCCCGGCCACCACAAACTGGGGGTGGGCGTCGTCGACCGCGCGGCTAAAGGCCAAAAACGTGTCCTCTTCGTAGGGCACAGCCGCCCGCTGGGCGTTCCCGTGGGCCCAGGCTTCGACAAACACGCGCGTCGCGGCGGTGTTGGGGTCGTCCGTCCAATACACCGCCAGCAGGGTTGGCGCCGCGGCCTCGGCCGCGTAGGCCAGCCCCAGGGGGCGACGCATCTCATCGGGGGCCGGGGTGTAGATGGCTTGCCACGTGGGCTGCGACGCGTCCAGGTCCAACAGGCCGAGATGGCCCTCCCAAGTTTGTACGGCCAAGCGGTGCGTGCCAGGCTCGAAGGCGATGTTGATGGGCAGCGCGGGCAAGAGGGGCCTGTCCATTGGCGGGAGGGCTTCGCCCGAGGCAAGGTCCCACACTTGCAGCACCAAGCCGGCCAGGGCCAGATAGCGGCCGTCGTCTGAAAAGGCCAATTGCCCCATGCCGTTCAAGGTGGGGATGTCGGTGGTCAACGTTTGGGCTTGGGGCGGGTCCGCGTCCCAAGCCCAGACGCGAACGGTGTTGTGGCTGTCCAGGGTGGCCAAGTGGGTACCATCGGGGCTGAAGGCCACCGCGCCGATCCAACCGGTGTGGGGCAAGAACGCGAAGCAATCGACCGGCTGCGTGCGGGTGGTGGTGTCGGGCTGGTGGCACAGATACAAGCCGGTCACGCGCCCCAACGCGAGAATGGGTTGGGTGGGATGGCGAGCCGCGGCCGTGACATATCCGCGGGCGACGCTGAAGATGCGCCCGGGTTCGGGGCCGCCCCACGCCGGGTTGGCAATCCAATTGGGGGGCAGCCAGGGTTGGCTGAGGGGCGGCGTGGGCTCAGGGCTGGGCTGGGCCGAGGCCGTGGCTGGGGCCGCGGGGGCGGTTGTGGCGATGGTGGGCGTCGCTTCGGCCGTGGCGCCGGAGCGCGCGGTGGCCGTCATCCGCGGCGTTGCCGAAGGCGGGGGTGGCGGCGGGCCGGCTTCGGCGGTGCAGGCCGCGCTGCTCACCAATCCCCATAACAAAACCAAGACGAATAGGCGCGATAGCCTCAGCGGAATGCGCATGGGGGCCCTCCTAACCAAGACACAAAACTGACCGACCAGACAGTAGCATTATACCCCCAAACGCGGCTGCTCTGCAAGGTGCGGCTCGACCCCGGCCCTTAAAACACGCAGAGCGACCCTCAGGTCGCCCCGCGTGTACGGATGAGAAGGCCTCCAGCGTTCAGGCCAGGCCCAACACTTTCAGCATCGCGGCGTTGGAGTCAAATTTGAATTCGGGCAAGCCGCGCTTTTCGGCCTCGGCCCGCTCGATTTCTTCCAACTTCTGCACCTCGGCCTGGCTGACGACCGGATGCCCCACCCGGCCTTTGATTTGTTCGACCACCGCGTCCAAGTCGAATTCGGTGGCGCCTTGGGCTTCGAGATACTGCAACACCGCGCGCGCGGCCCGTTCGCCGTCCTTGCGCGCAACACCGACCAGCCCCTCGCTGGGGTTGCGCGCCCACCCGGCCACGAACACACCCTCGATGGGCTGCTTCTTCTCGGGGTCATACACTTCGTACGAGATGCCATCCACCGGGAAGCGCGGCTCGGGGTTGGTGGCATAGGCGTTCCACTCTAACGGGAGCCCGAAGTTGGGGTCCACCCGATCGCCGATGGAGAAGATGACCGTGTCCACATCCAGCACATACGAGGTGCCGGTGTATTCGGGCTTGGTACGGTCGCCTTTGAGCACCAAGCGAGTATCGGCCAACTCCAAGCCCTTGACCCGGCCCTGCTCGTCGCCCAAAATGGCCTTGGGCGACGACAAAAAGCGAAAGCGGAACACCGTAGGCGAACCGGTCTCCTTGGCCTTGGCCAGCATGCTCAAGATGAACTGCTTGGCTTCTTCGGGATCTTGCCCAGGGGCCAGGCGGTCTTTGATGCGCTCGATTTCCCGCTCGAAGTCTTCCAGATCCAGGTTCTTGGCGAAGCGTGCGAATTCCTTCTTGTCGAACTTGACCTCAAAAGGCCCGCGGCGGGCCACCGCGTAGACCTCATCCACCTGCTTGTCTTTGACCAGCCACGTGGCAATGTCGGCCATCACATTGCCCACGCCGATGATGGCCACTTTGCGGCCGATGGCAAAATCTTGCTCGCTGTAGGGGGGCAGGTGGTTGTAGTGATAGACGATTTCCTTGGCGTGATAGACGCCGGTCAGATCTTCGCCGGGGATGCCCAGCCGTTTGGTACCTTGCGCGCCGGTGGTGACCAAGATCGCTTGGAAGCCCAAGTCGCGCAGGTCGTCCAGGGTCAAGTCTTGGCCCACGGTGATGTTGCCCAGGTACACGATGCCCGGCATGGCCAAAATGCGCCGGAATTGCTTGCGCAGGCCCTCCTTCATCTTGTACTTGTCGTAGTAAATGCCATACTCGGCCAGGCCGCCGGGCTTGATGTCCCGGTTGAAGATCACTACTTTGGCCCCTTTGGATGCCAATTCCCGCGCCGCGTACAACCCGGCCGGTCCCGCACCGATGACCGCGACCAGATAGCCTTGCTCTTTTGCCATGAGACATTCCTCCCAGGGGGCGAAATTCCGCGGCAGGCACACGGAATAATGTACCAAGCCCGCACGCGGGGCGATTATAGCCGGGTTGCGGGCCCGTGGCAAGTGAGTTTTGACATGCGGCGCGGTATAATGCCACCATGCAGCGTGAGGACTTGACCATTGCGGTGTTGGCCGGCGGCCGCTCGCGGCGCATGGGCCGCGACAAAGCCACGCTGCCCGTGGGGGATGAGCGCCTATTGCAGCGGGTGGTGCGTCGCGTTCGGCCCTATGCGGCCGCGGTGCTCGTGGTGGCCCGTTCGGCGGACGATTACCCTTGGGCCCGCGCGCGTGTGGTGGCTGACCTGTACCCCGACCGAGGGCCGTTAGGCGGCATTGCCACTGCGCTGCACTACGCGACCACGCCCTTCTTGGCCGCGGTAGCGTGCGACATGCCATTCGTGAGCGGGCCGCTGTTGGCCCACTTGGCCGCCCATCTGGCGGCGCACCCACGCGATGATATCGCCCTGCCTCGCGACGAGCACGACATTCAGCCGTTGCACGCGGTGTATCGGGTGGCCCGAGCCCGGCCGGCCTTTCAAGCGGCTTTGGCCCAGCCGCGGGCGTCCATTCGGGCCGCGTTTCGGGGCTTGCGGGTGCGCCTCTTCCCTGCCGAAGCCTTGGCGGCCTTCGACCCCCCACGCGCGTTTTGGAACATCAACACCCCGGCCGACTACCAGGCGCTGCAAGAAGCCTTGGCCGCGTCCCGCGGCGCCTCGTCGGCCGCAGCGGAGCGTTCCCCATGACCCCCCAAGAAAAGCCCACGATCACCTGGGACGATTTCGCCAAAATCGCCATGCGAGTGGGCCGGGTGGTGCGGGTGGAACCCTTCCCTGAGGCCCGCAAGCCGGCCTACAAGATGTGGATCGACTTCGGGCCCTATGGGGTGAAGAAGACTTCGGCCCAATTGCCCGCGACCTACCCTGACCCGCGCGCGTTGGTGGGACGGTTGGTGGTGGCCGTGACCAACTTCCCGCCCAAGCAAATTGGGCCGTTCATGTCAGAGGTGCTGGTGCTGGGGGCCATCCAATCCGACGGCCGGGTGCTGCTTTTGAGCCCTGACCGCGAGAGCGAACTGGGCGCGCCCATTGCCTGAGTTCAGGCGTCGAGCCGCGCGGCCAAGAAGGGCACCAACATCTCGTCTTCGTGGAACCCCGCGTGGCGGCCGTGCAAGTGGTTCTCTTTGGGGCTCCACCACAAATAGGCGTTGCCGCGCGCGAAGGCCAACCATTCGCCCAGGCGGTCGCGCAATTGAGGATGCGGGCGCCCCGGTCCGTAGAGACGGGTGTTGAGCACATCCCACACAGGCACCAGGTGGAATTTGTCGGGCCAAGTGGCTGCAAAATAGGCTTTCATGGCGCGCACCCGGCCGGGCTTGGGGTAGAGGTATATCAGGCGGTTCTCGCCCGTGGGTGGCAAATAGAGGGAGGACAATAGTTTGGGGTGGTGCCGCACATCGTATTCCTCGCGCGCGGGGGTGCCGATTTGACCGTGGTCCGCGGTGACCACGAACACCGTGCCGCGCCGCGCCGCGGGGGAAAGTTCCCGCCAGAAGAAACGCTCCCACGACCAGGCCAGGGTTTCCAGTTCCGCGAACACGCGCGCGTCGCGCGGGCCATAGCGATGCTCGAACGCGTCGACCGCGCCCCAATACACCCAAATGTATTGGGGTTGCTCCGCGGGCGTTTCCAGCAGCGCCCGCAGGCTGGTCCACAAGTCGGCCAAGGTGGCAAAGGGGCGCACTTCGGCATCGCGGAAGAGCATGGTCGACAGGCCCGAGTTGGCAATGGTGTAGTGCTGAAAGGCAAAGGCTTGGCCGCCGTGGGCCTTCAGGTGGGCGCCCAGGGGGATGTACGGCAAAAAGGTCTCGGCATCAAAGGCCGCGTGCCGCAGCAGCCCTGGCCCACCGCTCTGGAAGAAGGAGGGGCTGTGCACGATCATGTTGGCGATGAGGCCATATTCTTTCAGCCACATCTCATAGCCCGTGATGCCGTGCTCGGCCGCGGAACGCCCCGTCCACAGCGTGGTGAGGGCCGCGGCTGTGGTGCTGGGCGCGATGGAAGTGAGCACGCCCAGGGTGCCGTGCTCCCACAACGGGCGCCAGCCATCCAGGTGCCCCTGTTCGCGTGCGGCCTGGAACAGGTTCCACCCGAGGCCGTCGACCAGCAGCACGACAATGCGGCGGGGCGCGTCGCCCCAAGCGGCGCGCAGTTCGGGCACCAAGGGCGGCGCGCTGCCCAACGCGGGCGCGCCCAGGGCCTGGGCCACGCTGGTGGGGAGGTTGAGGATGCTGTAGCCCCCGTAATGTGGGGGCACTTGGTCGTCGTCCCACGGCAAAGCCGTGAAGCGAGGATGGCGCAGCACGCGTAGCAGGTCAGAGGTGAGATCAGGCATGGGACAAACTCCGTGCAGGCCAGGGCGCTTTGCCGCGGGCGTCGCGCCCCCGTTCCTCAGGGCGGCTGTTGCGAGCGGCATAGGGCTTTATTATATCATGTTTGGCCAGACTCACACCAACAGCCCCCAAGTGGCGGCCAGCAAGAAGGGCGCGTAGGGCAAATAGGTCCCACCGGCCCAGCCCCGACCGCGCAGCGCGCACACCGTGAGGAGCACTATGCTGAACGCGCCCGCGAGCAAGACGCCCCACACCAGCCCCGCGAGCACGCCCGGCCACCCTAAAATCGCGCCCAATACGGCCATAAGCAGCACATCGCCAAAGCCCAAGGGCTCGTCGGTCGCGCGCAGGCGCGCCTGCAGCAAGCGCCCCAGGCCATATAACACCAACATGATGCCCGCGCCGGCCGCGATGCCCGCCAAGGTCACCATCCACCCCCGCCGCACGACACCCAAGATCACGCCATAGAGCAAGCCCACGGCCAGCAGTTCGGGCAGCACCACGTGGTGCTCCCAATCAATAACGGCCATGAGCAAGAAGTAGAGGGTCAGTGGCCACAGCCAACCAAAGGGGAGTTTGGTCGGCTCGCTGCGCAAAAACACCGTCAGCAGCGCGGTGGTTGCCATGAGCACCCAGGGCCGCCAAACCCGATGGCCGCAGGCAGGGCAAGCGCGCAAGTTCAACGCGTAGGCGCGCCAAGAGCGCTGAACGCCGCAACGCGGACAGCGAAGGGCCGCGCGCGGCCCATAAGGCAGCCCATCGGCCAAGGCCGATATCAGCAGGCCGGCCAACACGCCCAGCCCGGCCCACAACAAGGTGTTCCCCCAAGCCGCCAACATCATGCCTACCGCTCCCGCAAGAACGACACCACCAACCCCAGGCCGCCCAACACGGTCAGGCTCAAGATGACCACGGCCACAGGGAAGCGGGCCGTGGTTTGGGGCGGCGGCGGAAAGGTGGGCAAGACCAACGACGGCGGCGGCGTGAAGGTGGGCAACACCGTGGGCGTGGGTTGCAGCGCATATTGGGCCAGCAAGGTGGGGTCCGGCGTGGGGATGTACTCCGGCGTGGGCGTGGGCGGTGGGGTGACCTCAGGCGGCAGGCCGTTCTCGACCTTGACCAGGGGCGCGAACACCCAACCCGTCCCTTCGGGCGCGCCTGGATACACGATTTGCACCCAATTGCGGGTGCGGGCCAGCGCGGGCGCCTTTTGCCCTAACACCAAAATGCCCACCGCGGGATAGTCCACGCCCGGGCCGGCGCGCACGTTGATTTGATATTCGCCATTGCCCACGACGACGATGTAAGGGCCGCTGAAGGTGGGCGTGGCCAAGGGGGATGGCGTTTGGGCTCGCGCGGGCACGGAAGCGAGCCAGGCCCACAACACAGCCAGGGTCAGCGCCAACGCCCCGGCCCCCGCGCGGATTCGTCGCCGAGGGGAACATAGGAGGAGGGTGCGTTCGTCGGGCATGGTCATCGCAGCACGAAGACATCCACCTCGGTGCCCGCGGCCAGGCCCGTAGCGTCGGCCGGCACGCGGATGAGGCCATCGGCCTCCACCAGGCGAAAGATGAGATTGCTCTTGTAAAACACCACGTCGGCCCAAAAACGGCCATCCTCTTCGCGCAGGCGCACCGGGACCCATTCTTCGCGCCCAGCCTCAGAGGGCGCGTGATTGGCCAGGGTCGCGCGCCAGCGGGGCCAAGGCCGCGGTTGCGCGGCTTGCAATCGTTCCAGCGCGGGCACCACCAGCCACAATGTGTTGACCAGCGCGCTCACCGGATTGCCCGGCAAACCGATCACGGGCTTGCCCTGCGCTACGCCCAAGATGGTCGGCTTGCCTGGCTTGGTGCGCAAGCCGTGGGCCAGCACCCCGGGCGCGCCCAAGCGGTCGATAACCCGCGCGGTCATGTCGCGCGTGCTGGCCGACGACCCTGCGGTGATGACCACCAGGTCGGTTTCGGCCAGGGCTCGCTGCGCGACCGCGAACAGGGCTTCTTCGTCGTCGGGCACGATGCCATACCGCACCGGCTGCCCAGCCCACTGCTGCACCACCGCGCTCAGGGTGTATGAGTTGACATCGCGCACTTGACCGGGGGCCAATGGCGCCTCTGGCGGGACGACCTCGTCGCCGGTGGAGATAATGCCCACCCGCACCAGTCGGGCCACGGCCACTTGGGTGCGGCCCAGAGCCATCAGCCCGCCCACTTCGGGCGAACGCAGCCGGCGGCCGGCAGGTATGATCACTTGGCCGGCGGCCACATCTTCGCCAACTTCGATGATGTTTTCGCCCACGGCCACGGCCCGCAAGACCTCCACTTCCCCTTCACGGCTGGCCTGGGTGTATTCGAGCATGACCACCGCGTCCGCCCCGTCGGGCACCATCCCGCCCGTGTGGATGAGCGCGGCCTGACCAGGCGCCACAGCAAAGGGCGCGGCCGCGCCCATGGGCACTTCGCCCACGACGGTCAAATACGCGGGCAGTGTTTCAGATGCGCCGTGCGTGTCCGCGGCGCGCACCGCGTAGCCGTCCACCGTCGAGCGGCGAAACCCAGGGATCGGCTCGGCAGCAGCCACGTCTTCGGCCAAAACCCGGCCCACGGCCTCGACCACGGGCCGCGTTTCCGCCTCCACCCGATGGGTCACCGCGGCCAGCCATTCGCGGCGGGCCTGGTCAGGATCGGCCAACACCAAAAACTCGGGCATGATGACCTCCGTGTTAGCGTCGTTTGCGGCCCAGGCCACGGCCCAAGCCACCCAAACCGCCAAAACCGCCCAAGCCGCCGAAGCCTCCGAAGAGGCGACTGAGACCGCCTGGCCCCAAGCGGCCCAATTGCTGGAACGCGCGTTTCATTTGGCGATATTGGCGGATGAGTTCGTTGACGTCTTGCACCGTTGTGCCCGAGCCGCGCGCAATCCGCCGTTTGCGGCTGGCGTTGAGGATCTCGGGCCGGCGTCGCTCTTCGGGCGTCATGGAATTGAGGATGGCCTCTACCTTTTTGAGGCGTTGCTCGGCTTCGTGCGGATCAACCTGCCGCGCGAGGCGCCCCCACTGGCCTGGCAACATCTCCAAAATCTGGCTTACCGACCCCAGTTTGCGTATTTGGCGCAGTTGTGCCGCGTAGTCTTCCAGCGTGAACTCGCCCCGCAACAAGCGTTCCACCTGCCGTTCGGCTTCTTCTTGATCCAACGCCTCTTCGGCTTTTTGAATCAGGCCCAACACGTCGCCCATGCCCAAAATGCGCGAGGCCAAGCGCTCGGGGTCATACATTTCCAGCGCGTCCAGTTTTTCGCCCGTGCCCAGCAGTTTAATCGGCACGCCCGTGACCGCGCGAATCGAGATGGCCGCACCGCCGCGCGCGTCGCCATCCATCTTGGTCAGCACCAACCCTGTCAAGGGCAAGGCGGAACGAAAACCTTGGGCCACCGCTACGGCCTCTTGGCCGATCATGGCATCCACCACCAGCAACACTTCTGCGGGCTGCACCCGTTCCGCGATTTCACGAACCTCGTCCATGAGGGCCTGGTCGAGTTGCGAGCGCCCCGCGGTATCGACGATGAGCACGGTGTACCCCCCTTCCGCGGCTTTGCCATGGGCCCGCGCCACCAGTTCGGGCGGGGACACGTCCGGCTCATAATACACGGGGATGCCCAACTGTTGGCCCAAGGTCTGCAATTGCTGCACCGCGGCCGGGCGATAGGGGTCGGCCGCCACCAGCATGACCCGCTCACCTTGCTTGCGCAAATAACGAGCCAGTTTGGCCGCGGTGGTAGTCTTGCCCGAGCCTTGCAACCCCACCAGCAAAATTCCTCGCGGCTTGGGGCCGCTCAACCGCAAGGGCTCGGGCTCACCCAGCGTGCGCACCAACTCTTCGTGCACGATCTTGATGACTTGCTGGGCGGGCAACAGGGCCTTGGAGATTTGCGCGCCCACGGCCCGCTCTTTGACACGCTGCACAAAGTCCTTGACCACTTTATAGTGGACATCGGCTTCGAGCAGGGCCAGGCGCACTTCGCGCATGGCCGCGTCCACGTCCTTTTCGGTCAACCGGCCGCGACGGCGGATTTTGTCAAAGACTTGGTTCAGGCGTTCACTGAGTTGGTCGAACATGGGCTCCTCCGTGGGCGGGCTGGCCACGCGCTTCGGTCACGCGTCATGCGGCCCGCCATGGTGCGGGCTTCATTGTAGCGGGTCAAGGGGGCCCGGTCAAGTGGCTTGCCTCTGGGTGACGACCCAGGTCTCTGCCAAAAAAGGGCGCGGCTCCTCGCGTCGTCAAAGCCGTAGGCCAGAGAGCGAGCCCAGGGCCAGTGCCGGGGCGAGAGGGGCCGCGAGACGCCCTGATTGGGCGCCTGTGTGGCGCGGCGACCCGAGTCCTCCAATCCGTCGTCACGGCGGCTGCTATCGCTCGCGCCGAGGGCTGGCGAGACTTCGGCCAGCCCTCGTCACCCGCGGCGCCTCCTCACTCACTACCCCCTGTTCGGCTTTGGGTGATTGTCATCTGAACTGTGGGCACGGCTTCCCTCTAAACGGCCGCGCACAAGTGGACCGCCTCCGCCAATTGCCGGGGCAGCGTTTTGGCCAGGACAACGGACAGCGTGCCCATCACTTACTCATCCCCGCGGCGGGTAAAGAGGAAATCAACGCCGCTCAATCCCATCTGCAGGCGGTCGCCATCGGCGTAATCCTTCTCCATGCTCAGCCTCCTTGTATCAAAATCTGCAGAAAGGAAATGGTAAACCCAGTCGTTGCCCCTAACCAGATCAGCGCGAAGAAACGAGAAAGCGGAATCGCCCAAGGGGAATTTGTACGTATTGCCCTTTCGGGATCCTACGCTCCGTGCTGTAACATTTCGTAATATGTGATTTTTCCTGTAGGCGTCCATACCCGGGTGTGGGTCCAAGTCAAGTAGCACCATTCACAATTTTCAGCAATCCATAATCCCAGTTGCGCCGTTTTGCGCAGCAATTTCGCAGAAATGCCCCCTGGGAATTGGAGCATTGCAATTCCTACACCCCACACGAACAGCAAGGAAATGCCGGTAATGAGAAGTACGTTCCATGTCATCTCTTCAACCTCCATAAGGGTTCCCATGTGTAGGATGCGCCACTATGAAATTCAACGGGGAAGAGCGAATTCCGGACTGAAGCCCAACCCTACGCCTGGTGTTATCTGGAGCCCAAAATACGGTGCCGCTATTCGTCTTTCCACAACACCTTGTCTACGCCACCAGAACCCTCAAATTCAACGCTTCCCTCGGTTTCATGCGCCACACCGGTCATTTCTCCAGCCGCACATTGCGGATGAAAACCACCGGCGTAATCTCACCAAATATACCGGTCGTGCCGCCGCCTGCACAAGGCTGAAGGAGTTGCCGGTCGCCGGTGGTATCCGCGGCAACGATATAGGCGCCCACGTCAGAATAAGCCCCCCACTTGCATGCGCGCCAAGGCCTATGCTCGTGAGCCATTGTACCCCGGTTTCAATCCCGGGTGGCGGGGGTAAGGTTTGCGGACGCAACCCGGCTTTCAGCGTGCTGTCCAAAATTCGCTGGTTGGCCTGCTCCCAGGCTTGGGCGCATTCCAACGAGCCTTCGCCGTAGCGGGCACAAACCCCCCGAGCCTGTTGCTGCACTTGCTCGATATGCAGCGCCACAGCACGTTGTTGGGCCTGGTACCACGCTTCTGGTGTCAGCCCGCTCACCTCCGCGTCGAAAGCCCGGTCGGCGGCTTTGGCGGCCTCGCACCGCGCCAACTGTTCGTTGTCGTAGGCTTTCCATTCCGCCAGGTCCATCCCTTGGGCGGCCTCGCTTGGTGCCGCTTTCTGCGGGGCGATTTCCGCCCGCACCCGCGCGACCTCGGCCTGTACATCCGGCCTCAGGTGGGCGTACCGCTCTGCCCATTCGTGGTACTCTGGCGTGCCTTCCGGCGGCGGGGGTGGCGCCGCCCACGCCACGGCTCAGCCTCCGTCCCTGAGACAAACCTATTGGGGATATACAGGCTTGGCCTCTTTGCCTCCTTTCAAAACCCCTATCTCCAAACTGACAAGCACAAGGCAACCTCTTGCTTACAGGCAAATCTTCCAAGGGGGGATGTCTCCGTACTCTTTCTCCCACTTCTCCCATTTTTTGATTGTCTCAGCAGAATAGTGCAGTCGATGATATTCATACGCATATTGAGCCAGCATGTCTCGCTCAGC
>CAYUOX010000003.1:0-32264 GCA_964446575.1 uncultured Anaerolineaceae bacterium
TGCCCGGTGACCTACCTGGATGTGTTTTTGGGGATTGGGCAAGTGTGGCTGGCCTTCACGGCCAGTTTGGCGCTGGGGGTGTATGTGGCCCCGCGCCAGTGGCTGCGCCATCTATGGCTCAGGCGTTGGGAGACGGCCCGGCGGCTCACGCCCCTGGCCCTGGTGCAGAGCGTTGCGGCGCTCTATCTGCTCCTGCCCTGGCCGCTGACCCTCACTTATCGCTTCATCAGCCGAGCGACCTGCGACCCCCGCTTCGGGGTGCCGCCCGAACCCTGGCGGAGCGTCTTCGCTGTGTTGAACGGGGCGGTGTTTGGGGTGGCCGTCAGCGTGCTGGGGCTGCTGATGCTGCAATGCTACGACGAAGGGCGGTGTTGGCTGGGGGTGGCGGCTGCGTTTGACTGGCTGCGCCCTGGTGCGGGGCGTGAGCGGGCGCAGCAGGGCCGCCGGGGGCGGTGGCTGTATAGGTTGCGGCGGTGGGTGGTGCGCCCGCTGTTGCTTGGGGGAGGACTGTGGAGCGGATGGCAGATCGGGCAAACGCTACTGAACGCTCTGTTGGCGTGGCTGGGGTAAACCATATTCTTTACGAAGGAGGTACAGGCTATGGAAAATCAAGGATGGCAATAGGTGAATGGTTTCCGGGTATTGGTGAGTCGGACGGAGATACGGCTGGTGTGGTTGCAAGATGAGAAGGAGGCGGTGGTGTTGTGGTTACCTCGGGCGGTGGCAGAGGCACTGGTGCCGGCGCTGAAGCAGGCGCGGTACGCTCACCTGAGGCCGGATGTACAGGCCGAGGTCGCGCGGGTGCGGGCGGAACCCGCCCACCAGCGCGCCGCTGGCCCTCATGGCAAGCCAAGCCCCAACCCGCGCCACGCTTTCGTGCCCCACGCATGGGCCTGTCCGCGGGCCCATCCGCGGCGCTGAGCGGCACGCCCCTCGGCATCGCTCGCGAATAGAGAAAGCGGCCGATGCACCCCGACCAGCTTTGCCAACGGCCCTCCATACCCTGGAGGGCATCCGCCCCCCCTTTGGCTCGCCTTCCCTCCGTGCTCTCCGTGCCCCCGGGTGCAATTTTCGAACACCCCTCCCCCACGCATTGACACAAAAGCCCCCTCGGGGGTATAATGAGAGCCCCTACCCCAGGGTATAAGCGGGTGGGGCTTTTTCGTGTGCCAGCCACTCCCCCTGGGTAGAGATTCTCAACGGAGGCGACGATGAAGTACGCCATTATCGAAGCCCAAGGGCACCAATACAAAGTGGAGCCCGGCGGCGTGCTCGAGGTCAATTGGCTCAAAGTTGAGCCAGGCACGGTGGTGGAATTCGACCAAGTGCTTTTGGCCGTGGACGACGACGGCACGGTGCACGTGGGCACCCCCACGCTGAAAGGGGCCAAAGTCAAAGCGACCGTGCGCGAGCACTTTCGGGGCCCGAAGATCTTGGTCTTCAAATACAAGCCCCGCAAGCGCTACCGCCGTCGCCGGGGACACCGCCAAAACTACACCCGCTTGGTGGTCGAGGCCATCGAACTCGGATAGACGGACTTCTTGAGGAGGCAGGAACATGGCACACAAGAAAGGTAGTGGTTCCAGCCGCAACGGGCGTGACAGCATCTCCAAACGCCTGGGCGTCAAGCGCTATGGCGGGCAGTTCGTGCGCGCGGGCAACATCCTGGTGCGCCAGCGCGGCACCAAAATCCGCCCTGGCCGCAATGTGGGCGTGGGCAAAGATTACACCCTGTTCGCCACGGTGGATGGCATCGTGAAGTTCGAGACCCTGCGCGGCGGCCGAAAGCGCGTCAGTGTCATCCCCTTGGCGGAAGGAGCATAAGGCCATGAAGCAAGGCATTCACCCGAAATACTATTGGGACGCCAAGGTCATCTGCGCCTGCGGCAACACTTGGACCACCGGCGCGACGGTGCCCGTCATTCACGTGGAAGTGTGCTCCAAGTGCCATCCCTTCTTCACTGGCGAACAGCGCATCGTGGACACCGAAGGGCAGGTGGACCGCTTCATGAAGCGGTTGCAAATTGCCGAGCAGCGGCGCAAAGCGCGCGAAGAACGCCGCCGCCTGCGCACCTCACCCGAGCGCCCGGTGGACAGTTTGCCTTTGGCCGCGGACATGATCGCCGCGCTGCAAGAGGCTGGCTTGACCACGGTGGGGCAAATCCTCGAGCGCATGGCCCAAGATGCCAAGTCCCTGGTGGACATTCGCGGGGTGGGCCATCGAGGCTTTATCCAACTGCGCAAGGTGCTGCGCAAAGAGGGGTTCCAAATCCCTGCGGCGGCCGAAGAGATTCCCGTGTAAGGCGACGAGCGCACCGCCTCAGCACCCGCCCCGGCACGACGCGCCGGGGCGTTTTTGTTGCGTTGAAATGGGGGCGGGCCGCGTCATCCCACCACGCGCAACGCCCAATACACGGCCAGCCACACTAAGGCCAGGGCCAACAGCGCGTAGCCGGCCGCGCGCAAGAGGCGGGCGCGCCAGACCTGGCGGCCATGGGCCCAGTGGGCCCGCGTGCCCGCGCGCAAGCGCGCGGCATCGGCGGGTTCAATGCCCCGGCGACGATACCACCAGGCGCGCGCACAATACAAGTACGCGCTAATCTCCGACGCTTGAATGGGCGCCCGTTTCGAGCGGGGCATGGCTCAACCTCCGCGCATGAGCCACGCGGCCACCACTGCGCCGCTCAGAATGGCCAGCGCGTTGACCACATCATTGGTCATCCAACGCCAGCCCCGGCGGTGCACTGTAGGGGTGCCGCAGCGCGCGTGCACAGGGTGTTGCTCGGTTTCTTTGGCGCATGTGGGGCAATAGAACATGGCCTGGACGGTGGCCCCTAAGAGCGAGTCCACCGCGGTGCCCACCACGCCGCCCACGACCACCGCGGTCACGACGCGGGCCGCGGGGGCCGAAGCCGGCGCCAGCCACGCGGCCAACAGCGCCAACAAGCCGGCCCCAGCCACGGCTGCGGCCCAGCCCCAAGGCGACACACCCCCCGACGTGCCCGGCGGCACCGGCCGCCCGGTCAGAATGTGGCGCGGCCGCGGATGCAACACACCGACTTCGGTGGCCCACGTGTCGGCCGCGGCCGTGGCCAGCGCGGCCGCGAAGGCCACCCACCACTGCGCCGATCCTGGCTCCCACAGCCACGCGCCAATGCTTAGCAACGCGGCCAAGCCGCCATTGGCCAACACTTGGCCCGCGTCTCGACGGCTGCCCTTGGCGAATTTTTCCGCGGCCGTAGCCCGCTTGCGCGCCGCGGCCCAGCGTGACAGCGCGCTGGATGAGACGAAAAAGGTAAGCAGCAACACGCCCCAAGCCCAACCGCCCAGGCCCAAAATCGCGCTGCCCTCCAACCAAGCCGCAAGCGCGCCCGAAGGGCTCAAACTGCGCGCCCGATAAGCCAACCAAGCGATCAGCGCCGCCAGCGCCACGCCCCACCAACCCAAGGGCGCGCGCCACGCCACCAAGTCGTCAGTCATGCTGCCTGTCCTCAACCAAGGGTTTGCGTGGCCAAAGCCCAGCCTACCCCCAGGCTGGTCAGCAGGCCCGCGGCCCAAAGCGCGTAAGCGTGGGCCTCACGCCGCGCGGCCAACAGATAGTGCCCCGCGCCGGTCTCTGCGCCCAGGGTTACCAGGTGTGCATACAGCGCGTATTGCAACCCCACGGGCAGCGCATCCACGCGCGGATAAGCCCACGCCACCCCAGCCAAAGTGACCAACCAGGCCACAACCACCAGCCCGCGCGCGACCCAAGCCGGGCCACGGCTCGGGGTTTGGGGGACGGGCTCCGCGCGCGGCGCGGGGGCGACCGCGGGCGAAGCAGCCGCGGGTTCGGCCGCCGACGCGTGCGCTGCCGCGGTGGGGGCCGAAGCCATGGCCTCAGGCCGGGCCGAAGCCGCCTCGTTGGCCCCGGCATCGGGTTCGGATGCGACGGGCGTGTCGTCCAGCCGGGCGCGCAGCGCGGCCAAAAACGCGGCCGGATCGGCCGGTGTCAACACGAAAACGCGCGCGTCCGCGTCTTCCAACACCACCATACGGGCCCGCTGCAGGCCATAAAAGGCCACCGTTGCGCCCTCAGGCTGGGCCACCAACCCCACCATGAGACCGGGCCAACCGCGCGGCGGCGCGGGCAAAGGGCGGTCGTAGTGGGCTACCACGCCGGCCCAAACCAGGTTTTCCAACGGCAAATGGGCTTGCGCGCCGGGCGCGTAGAGACTGAGGGTGTCCGCGTCCAAACGATAGGTGACCTGACGGGTCCACCACCAACCAAAGGCCAGCCAAGGCAGCAAGAACGCGGCCCCCGCGGCCAAGGCCAGCCACAGGGCGAAGTCGCTTTGCCCGCGCGCGTGCCACGCGCGGAGGGCCGTCCACCCTAACCCACCCGCGGCGAAAAGCGCGGCCAGGCCGTAGAGCCAGGCCCAACGCGCGGGCGGACGAAACACTTGCACCGCGGAGGGGGAGCGTGCGTTCACCAGCCCTCCAAGAAAGGCCGCCACTCTTCGTGTTGGGCCAGATAACGCCGAAAACGATACATGGCGCTGCGGGGCGGCGGCGCGGGGCGGCGCAACAAGGGCATGTGCGCCTCCTCGGGGGTGCGGTTGCCCTTGCGCTGGTTGCACTCGGGGCAGGCCGTGACCAAGTTCTCCCACGTGTAACCGCCCCCGCGCTGCCGGGGGATCACATGGTCGATGGTCGGCCGCGTGGTCACGCGGCCACAATATTGGCAAACGTAGCCGTCACGGCGGAAGATCTCGCGCTTGGTCAGCGGGATGGTCGGGCGTGGGCGGCGAATCATGGTCGTCAGGCGAATGATGGAGGGGATGGGGAAGGGGTCGCCCAAGGTGCGCAACCACCCGCGACCGTTGAGCACCAAATGGGCTTTGGCCGAAAAAAGCAATCCCACTGCCCGCCTCACGCTGCATACGCCGAGGGGTTCGTAGTTGGCGTTGAGCACCAACACCGGCAAACTCAAAGGCGATGGATGAGGTTCCGAGCCACTGAAGACTGCCCGCCTCCAAAGCCACGACGAGGGAACGGTCAGCGGGTGGGCCCGCTGGGCTGCCCCGCTTGGGCCTCGTCGGTGCCGTTGTCGAGCCGAAAGGCCCGCAAAATGCGTCGTACCATATTGTACACCACATTTTGCTGATAGCCGCTCATCCAGGCCAGCAAGAACACCACGGCCGCGGAGTGGATGCGGCTGTCGCTGCCAGCGGTGAGCGAAAACAACCCGGCCTGAATGGCCAAAAAGGCAAACGCGCCCAAAACCATGCCCATTAACGGGCTGGAGAGGTACCAAATGGTGTATTGGGGATCGAAATCTTGTTCCCGGGCAATGTGCCGCCACAAGGCATAGAGGGCGCCGGTCACTCCGCCCAAGCCACCCCAAATGGCGCTCTTCAAGCCCAAAATCAGCCACTGGACGCTGTCGACGCCCGCGTCAGGGTCGACGGAATACCCCATGGCGGTCGCCCAACGATGAAGGACGATGGGGGCAACCAGCATCAAGACGACCAACGCCAAGACCCAAGCGACTTCGTAGAAGAACAACTTATAGCCGATCTCGCGGGACCAATGCCGCACGCGTTGCTGCAAATCCAGCCGATAAGCCACCTCGTTGAGCAAACGCTCGGCTTCTTCGTACTGATCAGGGCCTTCGCGCAACGCGTTGCGCGCGTCCAAGATCTTGTCCAACAAGGCTTTGGCCAAGCGCGTGTTGTTGACCTCCCGGTTGATGCGCTTTTGCAGGCCATCGGCCCGGCGCCAAAGGTCTTTCATCAAGCGCTGCGAGACCAGGTCTTCGCCCCAGGCCTCTTGGTCAGCGGCCAAGGGTTCCACCGCGCCCAGCCCCTTGTCTTGTTCGGGGCGGCTCAATTCGGGCTGCTGCGGGAGGAGGTCGTCGGGCGCGGGGGGCAGCATTGCCTCGCGGGGCACATCGTCGGCCGAGTCTGCAGTGGGGGTGGTGGGAATCGTGTCTTCGGGCACCATTTTCCTCTCCACGGGCAGAATTTTCCAGAATGATAACACAAAATTGGCCGCTTCGCAGATGATGAAAGGATTATCCTCTTGCATTTTCGGAGCGGCTTAGGTATAGTTAAAAACGGTTATAGACAAACTTTTTCGCGCCAAAGCGCACCTTGCTCGAAGACGGTGGGCGCGCGACGAGGAGGACACGATGACGAAAATCAGCCGAACCCTGCTCTTGGCCGGGCTGGTGTTGGCACTGGTGGCCATGCCCTTAGGGGCCGCGGTCGCGTACAGCGGCTATCCCTCGTTTTCCATCAAAGCCGTCGATACCACGGCCCACTGGGTGGAGATCGTGCCGTTCAATTTCCCGCCCAATGACACTTTCGTGGTGCGCATGGGGCCGATGGGCACGCGCGGTGTGGGCGGTTGGGTTGTCGGTACGGTGACCACCGATGCCAGTGGCAACCTGAGCCAAACGCGCTTCCCCATTCACCCCTATGTGTGGGGTTACTACATGGTCGCAATTCGCCTGGAAAGCCCCACCAGCGGCTACTATGCGTACAACTGGTTCTATAATGTGAGCACGACCTCGTCCGCGGGCTCAGGCTCCGGCGGACGCCCCTCGTACTACGGCTTCCCCTTCTTCTTCATTCACAAGGTGCAGCGAAACGCCACGGTCACCATCAAGGGATACAACTTCCCGCCCAACGACACGTTCAGGGTCTCGATGAACTACATGGGCACCCGTGGCATTGGGGGCTTTGTGGTCGACACAGTGACCACCGACGCGGACGGCAATTTGAGCAACGATACCTTCGCCATTCCCCCTGCGTTGTATGGCCAGTATCGCATTGCCATCCGACTGGAAAGCCCCACCAGCGGCTATTACGCGTACAACTGGTTCTACAACAACACGGCCACGGTTCCCGTGCCGTGAGCGTGGCGGGGCAAGTCCCAGGCCGGGGGCGATGAGGGGGCGCCCCCGGCCATTTTAAGCAGCCTTGGGGGGTGCGGCCTCGACGGGCACGGGACGCACATTGGCTGCAACCAAAATCAGCCCGGCCGCCAAGAGGGCTTCCACCCGATACGCGGCAATGTAGCCAGCGGCACCACCGCCAAAACTGGTGGCCACCGCGCCCACCACCGCGCCGGCCAACAACTGGCCGATCTTGGTGATCAACGAAATGGCCGCCTGCGCGGACGCGCGCTCGTCTAACGGCGCTTCTTGAATCATGATGTAGCGAATAGGCGCGCCCAACAAGGCCGAGAGCCCTAATCCGGCCAGTCCCGCGGCCAGGTAGAAGGTGAGTGGCGTAACCGGAACCCAGCCGATGATGGCCAGGCCCACCGTGGCCAGCCCGGTGCCGATGAGCAACACCGGCCGCGGCCCCCGGGCGTCGAGCATCCGCCCGAACAACGGCGCGCCCACAGCCAAGGCCAAAGCCACTGGCGCCATCATGAAACTGGCGATGTGCTTGTCCACTTGCAGGGCCGCGACCAACAGCGCGGGCACGAACATCAGGCCGCCCTCCAAGAAGCCCGCGCCGAAGGTAAGCCCCAACGCCAACCGTGCCCGCACGGTGCGCATCGCGTGTACAGGGAACACCGGATCGGGCACCCGCTGCTCCCAGAACCACAGCAGGGGCCACAACCCCACCCCCAGCACGAGAAAAGGCCCGACGCGCGCGTCGCGCAGCGCGCGCCACCCTTGGGCGGCTTCCAGTTGGTTTAGGCCATAGGCCAAACTAACCAGGGCCACGCCCAGGAGCAACGAGCCCACCGCGTCGTACGGCTTGTGTTGGTCCGCGCGCAAGGTCGGCAACGTGCGCTGGGCCGCGGGCACCAGCACCGCGGCCAACGGAACCACGGCCCAGAAAATCAGTCGCCAACCGTGCGCGTCCAGCCACAAGTCGCCCAAGCGCAACAACACACCCCCCAAGATCGGACCAATCAGAAAGGCCAAGCCAAATGTGCCGCCAATCAGGCCCAAAGTGCGGCCACGCTTCTCTGGCGGAACCACATCGCCGATCACCGCCGCGGCAATGGGGAACAAACCGCCCGAGCCCATCCCTTGCAGCGCCCGGCCCAGCAGCAGGACGGACAAGGTCGAGGCCGTGCCCGCAAGCACGGTGCCCGCGGTGAACAACAGCACATCGATGACATACACCTGCCGGCGGCCGTAGCGATCGGCCAGTTTGGCCATGATGGGCGTGCTGATGAGGTTGAGCAGCAAATAAATGGTAAAGACCCACGACGCCGCACGGTCGGTGATGTGCAGCGCATCGCGAATGGCCGGCAACGCTGGCGCGACGATGGCAATGTCCATCGCGGCCATGAGCACGCCCAAGAAGAGCACGCTCAGCAAAGGGCCGGTCTTGACGTCGGTCTCGCGCATGGGCTACTCCTCGCGGCGAAATGGCCACCGGAGCGCGGCCGCGCCCCAATAGCATAAAGGGGCGCGGTCTGCGCCCCACTGCGCCCGCGGAGGGACTCGAACCCCCAACCAACGGATCCGAAGTCCGTTGCTCTATCCATTGAGCTACGCGGGCCTGTCCTATATTGTACCACGGGTTGAGCCGTGAGGGGCGCCATGGGTTCGCACGCGTTCGCGACGCGCGCGGGCCCGGGACCGCGCACGACCCCAGACCCGACGAAGCACTTTCGCCCTTTGCCAGCCGCGCCCCCGGGCACCGGCCCGCGTTGGACAACCCTTGACGGGTTGAGTACAATGAAAGCCGAACGCGAAACCATCCCCCCTGCCGGGGGCGTTGGCTCGCGCTCCCGTCACGCGACGGGGGCGCTACGAACCCTCCCCCACCCTACGGGAAGACGACGGAGTTCGCCGCATGATCAGTGTACGAGCCGCCTCACCGCGGCTGGGTTTCCCTCTGTTGCGCTGGATTTCGGTGTTTTTACTGCTGGCCGGGCTGGTGTTGACCGTGGCCGCGCTCATCCAATACAGCCGCGTCCAAGACCTGCTGCCACCCGACACGGTCGTAGCGGGTATCCCAGTGGGGGGCCTGAGCCGCGACGAGGCCGCCCGCCGGATCCTCGAAGCCTACAGCGCGCCCGTGGAACTGGTATATGGCGACGCGGTCATTTGGCTTGACCCGGCCGCGGTGGGCTTCGAGGTCGATGTCGACGCGATGCTGGCCGCGGTCGAGGCGCAGCGGCAACAGCGCTCCTTCTGGGCCGGTTTTTGGGATTATCTCTGGGGCCGACGTCCGGCCGGCGTTGAAGTTCCCTTGGTGGCCCACTATTCCGAAGCGCGGCTGCGCGAATATCTGACCCGGGAAATCGCGCCGCGTTACGATCACCCGCCGGTGCCGCCCCAGCCTGTGGTGGGAACGACCCAGTTCTCGCCGGGGCAATGGGGCACGGCCCTCAATGTGGACCAAGCGATCCCGCTTATCGAGCGCGCGCTGTTCTCTCGGACCGCGCGCCAGGTGACATTGCCCGTGCGTCGGGTGCCGCCCACCCGGCCCCCACTGCACAACTTGCAAGTGCTGTTGCAACAAACCATCGACCTGGCCGAATTCGACGGCATCGTGGGGCTATACCTCTATCACCTCGACAGTGGCGATGAAGTCCACTTCCTCTACCGCCAAGGCGAAGAGTACCCCATCCCGCCAGATTTGGCGTTCACGGCAGCCAGCACCATCAAGGTGCCCATTATGGTCTCCGCGTTTCGGCGGGTCGATGCCGCGCAAGAACCGCCCGACTCCGAGGTGCTGCGCTGGATTCGGGAGATGATCACCCTCTCGGGCAACGACCCCGCGGACTGGCTCATGGAAAACCTCATGGACCCCAATCTCGGGCCGCTGATCGTCACCCAAGACATGCGTGAATTGGGCTTGGAAAACACCTTTTTGGCCGGCTATTTCTATCCGGGCGCGCCCCTGCTGGCCCGCTTCGAAACCCCGGCCAACCAACGCCCCGATTTGAACACCGAGCCCGACCCTTACAACCAGACCACGCCCAGCGAAATGGGCATGCTGCTGGTGGATCTCTACCAATGCGCTTATCGCGGGGGTGGCACGCTGTTGGTCGCTTGGCCTCAGGAGATCACGCGCGCCGAATGCCGGCTGATGCTGGATTATCTATCCCAAAACCGCATTGGCGTGCTGTTGGAAGCCTCGGTGCCTGAAGGCGTGCGAGTGGATCACAAGCATGGATGGATCAGCAGTGCGGCCGGGGGCATTCAGACGCTGGGCGACGCGGGTATCGTCTACACCCCCAACGGCGACTATGTGCTGAGCATCTTCATTTATCGCCCCCAGGGCTTGATTTGGGATGTGCACTCCAAACTCATTCAGCGCCTGGGGCAAGCCGTGTACAGTTACTACAACCCGCCCTCACCCTGAACCGCGATGTTCTCATCCCGCCGCGCGACGGCAGCCGGGCCAAGGGCCGCGCGGTCGTCGGCCGCGCGCGTCACGGGCAAGGCCACGCGTGGGCACGAGCCGCATGAGGGCGGCCGGGCGGGGTTGAACGCACCGCGCGACGGCGCCACCCCGCGCGGACGCAGGCAACCGACGCCGCGAGCAACAGGCCAGGCCGCGCGGGCCCGACTGCACCAGGCCAAGGCGTGCAGCAAGGACGGGCGCCGAGCGGGCTTTTCGGAGGTCCTCACGGCGCGGCCGGGGTGTTCCCCGCACGACGGCGGAGCGCGTTTTTGCCCTGAGGCCCGCGCGGCGGGTGCGCGTTCGCGGGCCAACGCGCTGCGCCACGGCAACGCAAGCCTGACCCAATCCCCCGGGAGGCTCGGGCAACGTGCCCGCTGCAATGCCTTGCTCGGCGCGGCGAAAGGCGGCCCGCGCGTCGAAAAGCCCCGTTGGCCCAGCGGACATGTCGCGCGGCCGCGCCCTTGACGGCTACGGCAAGATGTGCTATCTTCTTTATGACTGGCTGGTCAGTTACTAACGCGCTCGCCAGGAGATGTCGTGGCCAAATCCACTTCTTCGCGCCCCCTTTCCGCCCAGCGCCAGACCCGCATCTTGCAGGCCACACTGCGGGTCCTGGCCCGCGGGGGCATCCGCCATTTGCGCGTTGACGACATCGCTCGCGAGGCCGGGCTAAGCAAGGGCGCGCTCTACGCCACCTTTCGCAGCAAAGACGACCTGCTGTTGGCTCTGGTCCGTTGGTGGAGCGCAACAGAGTTACAAGTCTTGGCCACGCTGAGCACCGAACGCGAGCGCCCCGCGCGCGAGCGTTTGGCGCATTGGTTCCGCCATGTACTGACCGCCAACAATGTGCGTTGGACCGCACGCTATGAGTTCTACGCGTTGGGAAGCCGTCCAGGCCCGGTGCGTGACGCGCTCCAGGAGCACTGGCGTCGCTCGGTCGTGCTGTTGGCCGAGTTGCTGGCGCAATGTGCGGCCGAGCCGCAACCCGCGACCCCGCCCATCGCGCGCGCGGTGGCTCTAACGCTGTTCTTGGAGGGTTGGCTGTTTCTGCGCGTCACAGCCTTGCCCGCGGTCGAGCCGGAAGGTGCTTCGCAAGCCTGGCGCATTTGGCAGCATCTCCATCCCCCAACCGAAGACTCGTCGCGCGCTCCTCGCACCCTCGGAGGATGAAAGATGGTTCGTTTTCGTTTTTGGCCTTGGGTTGTTGTTTTGGCCTTGACCGTGCTGGTGACCGCCTGCGGCCGTGGCGCGCCCGCGACCGAAACGCCGGCCGAAGGCGACCACCCCCTTTCGCGCCCGACCTCGGCCGACGCGGAGCCGTCCCCCACCCCCACCCCCACTGCCACGCCGACGCCCGAGCCCGTCGCCCCCGTTGCCTTCCGGTTGCCTTTCGACCCCGCCGACTTGCAAGCGGTGGCCTATCGGGCCCAACTGCGCGTGCAACTCCACCGTGGCGCGGACGACAGCAAGCCCTTGGTGGTGCACCACGTCAAATACACCGCGGTCAACGACTTCGATGTGCTCAAACCGCAGCACTTCTGGCTGCCGCCCGAGTATCGGGGCGACGATTTCTTGATGATGTTTGGCACTGAGCAAAAATCTGGCGATGCGTCCACGCCCTGGAACTTCGTCTTCAATCAAGGGAAAGGGGTGTGGATGGATGCGCATCAAGACGTGGCCTGGCAGCCCCTCGCCAATCAAGAACAGGCGCGCTGGCTGCTGCACCACTATCTGTTGCGCGAGATCGGCCGTTTGGAACCGCAACAGTTGGTGTGGTATGCCGACGGCGAGGAAGAACGGGCCGGTGTGCCCGCGCGGCGCTATCGCCTGGTCGTCCAAGACCGCGCGCTGCTGGAAGGCCTGTGGAGCCTGCCTTGGTTTTACGACGCTCAAGAAAAGCAACTGTGGGCCGGCCAAACTGTCTGGGACGAAACACCCCAACTCACCGCGTGGATCGGGCCCAACGACATGCTACTCGGCTTGGAAGTCCGCTTGCAAGGCACCTTCACCAGCGGCTCAGGCGATGCATGGCCTGTAACGCTCACTTTGGACTATCAGGTCGAAGAAGTGCGCGCCACCGCGGACGCGGGGGAATTCATCGGCGTTCCACGCACGACTTATAACAGCGAACTGGTGCTTCCGCCGCCGAAAAAGCCGGTCTTCGTCCCCTCTGATCTTCTTGACTCTACATCCTACATCGGCAACCCCATAACGGGGCTGGTCTGGATCGTCGAGTCACTCCAAATCACGACTGACGATGCGCGAGAGATTTTTGGCATTTACGCCAATCTCGCTCACGAGTTAGGCTATGGTGTAGACGGGCCCGTGTTTGAAGATCTGGAACACGATGCATTGGGGCAGATGCGCGTCACCGATTCGAAAGGTCTCGCTTGGCACATCATCATTTACCCCGATTCGCTGCAGGTCATCCAGCCACCAGGCGCCGACATACTTGTCGGCCAAGACCTCAATTTCTTCAACGGCACGATGTTGAATCAGTTCCTCTGCCTTTACGGGCACGGCTTCCCCACCTTAGAGCAAACCTGTGTGCTGGAGGCGGACAAGGTCTGCACGGAGGACGAGATCCTGGCCGGACAATGCGCGGGGCTGGTCTTCCCCGAGTCGGCGTGGCAGCCCCCTGGTTCGATGGCCTGTCTGGCGGCCTACGGCCAAATCGCGCAAGCCGACGCGGGCTGGGAATGTCGCTTCGCGGCCAACGCGGCGTGCGAACTGCAAGCCTATCTCAGCGGTGAGTGCCCCATTGGCGGCGACGCGCTGCAAGCCCTGGCCGTAGGGGAAGGGCAATACACCATCTCTGTCGAAGAGCATCTGGAGCCCGGGCAGGCCGCGTTCTATCGCTTGCCCCAACTGGATGCGTTCCCACCGGTGATCGAAGAGGCGCTCGACCCTGTCGTCGGCGGCGAGCGGCCGCGCGAGATTCTTGCGCTGGGCATCGAAATCGACACCGAGGCCACAGATGTGCAACTCTTCGTATATGACCCCGACACCCGCGAACTGATATCTCGAGAGTCCTCACAGGGCCGCATGTTATGGGTATGGTTTGGCGGCGGCCTTTTAGAGGTGCGCAGCGGGTCAACAGCAGTCGACTATACGCTGCGTGTGGTCGCGGCCGCGTGGCTGGGCCAAGGCAACATCCCTATGCAGGTTCGGGATGTGATGGACGACAGCGGCGCGCGCTACTACATTCGTCCCAAGCCTTACAGCACACTCCAAGTCCGCGTCTCGGGCCCTGGGGTGACCATGGATATCTACGAACGCCCCTCGTCAGAGCAAGCCGGCGAACCGCGGCTGCTGGTTCGGGGGCAGACCAGCGCACTTTTAGGAAGCGAACCGGCGGATGTGCTCATCGTGGTGCACGGGCCACCGAAGACGCCTTACACCCTCTACACCCTCCAGACCTTCGTGGGTGGTCCGTAGTGCGGCCAGGCTCCGCCCACGCTGCCGGGGGCGGGCGCGCGTCCGTCCCCGGCGGCCATGTTTAAGCCGCGGCCCAACGAAGACGATAGACCCGGTGTCGCTTATAGGGCCGAACGCCCAGACGGGCCAGGTCTTGCTGCATTTGCCGCGCGGTCTCGGCCACTTGGGTCAGTTCCCCCCGCTGAAACTGACCACTGGCGCGGATCGTGCGCTCCATCTCGGTGTAAAGCAACACGTTGCCACCCCTGCCCTGGAATCGGGGATGCACCCCCGCGCCATTGAGGGAAATCGCCGGCGTGCGGTACAGGGCCCGCCACAGGCGCACCAAGTTCCACGGCCACAAACGCCCGCGGGCCTGCTGCAGGGCTTCCGACACATCCGGAAAGCCCAACAAAAAACCCACCACCTCTTCGTGGTCGCCGTGCACGATGAGTTTCATCAAATCGGGCCGCACGACCATTTGCAAATTTTGCGCCAAAAACGCGACCTCGCGCTCCGTCAGCGGGTAATACTCCCAATTGTGCACGAAGGTCTCGTTGTACGCCCGCCCCACGCGCGGGGCCCAACGACGCACATCCTGACGCGAGCGCAGCGTCACCACCCGCAGGCCATAGCGCCGCCGGACCTTCTCGGCCACCCGCCAAAAGCGTTCTGGCACCCGAAAATGGGCCACCTCCACGGGATAGGAGAGAAAATCCACCTCTTTGACAAAGCCCAAACGCTCGAGATGGCGGCTGTAATACGGATAGTTGTAATTCATCATGGTCATCATCTGCCGGTGTTCGAAGCCCTCGACCAACACACCATACCCGTCAAACGCGGCAAAGCCCTTGGGCCCCACCAGCGCGTGCAAGCCACGGCCGCGCGCCCAATCGACGGCCGCCTGCACCAGCGCGTCCGCGACTTCGGTGTCATCCACAAAATCGAAGAAATAAAAGCCGGCCTCGCGCGTGCCATGATACGCGTTGAAGCGGGTGTTTTCCAGCACCGCGATGCGCCCCACCACCTCTGAGCCGCGATAGGCCAAGAAAAAAGCCGCATCGGAGTGCTCGTAGAAAGGGTGCTTATCGCGGCGCAAAGGCAGCATCGCATCGACCCACAGCGGCGGCACCCACTGGGGGCAATCGCGATACAGCCGATAAGGGAAGGCCACAAACGCGTGCCGTGTCTTGCGGTCGGCCACCGGCACGATACGCACACTCATGGCTTGGGCTCCTTTTCGGGGGATAAAGGCTCCGCGCGCGGCACGGCTTGCGCCGCGAGCGGCGAGGCCCCTTTGCCGCCGTTGAGGCGTCGGCTCCACGGCAACGCCCGCAGCGCGAAGAAGCCCAGCAGCAGCGGGATCCAAAACGTGATGCCGCGGTACACCAAGGCCACCACGACCGCGTCCTCGACGGGCAAATAGAACGACGTCAGGGTAACGGTAAGCGCACTTTCGACAAAGCCCACGCCGCCCGGTGCGGGCGAAACCACCAAGAACAGGTACGCCACGGTGAACGCGGCGATCCAGGTGCCCGGCGACAGGGCCACATGAAAGGCCCGAAACACCGCGTAAAGCACCAGCATCAGCCAAACCTTGCTGCCAATGCCCATCAAGGCCAAAAGGCCCACGAAACGGGGGTTGGCCCGCAGTTCCTTCAATCCTACGCTAAGATCATGGCCGAACTGGTGCGCGCGAGCCACCGACAGCCAATCACGACGCAAAAAAGGCCGCAGCAGCGCGTTGATGCGCCGTGCGGCCCATGCCAAAAACGCGGCCAGCGGACGCCCCGCATGCGCCCCTAAGTAGAGCATGGAACCCAAGCCAGTGACAATGGCCACCATAATGGCCGACGCGGAGATTTCCACCCAAGTCAGGCGCCCTCGACGCACCAACACCCACAGCCCGACGAACAACACGGCCAAAAAGCCCAGATGCTCGAAGAAAATGTACAACGTGGTCGCCACCATGGCCTTGGCCGTGGATTGGCCCTGATCGCGCGCTTCACTGGCGAACACCGCCATGCCCGAAACCCCCGCGGTGGGCGCGACCATGTTGACGAAGTTCATCGACAAGGCCATGAGCAACAACCGCAGCCGGTGCTCTCGCAAGCCCAAAGCCCGGTAAAGAAAGTCGAAGGTGAACGCCACGTGCGCGAACCACGCGGCCTGAAACACGAACGCCAGCGCTACGAAACGCAGGTCCCCAGAACGCAGGACCTGGACGAAGCGCTGCAGTTCGCCCTGATGGCCCACGACGAACATGAGCCCCAGCAGCAACAACAAGGCAACCAGCACGCGGCGCATGCGTTCATTATACCCCTGCCGCGCGCGACGCGGTATAATCCTCGTCAACCCCGGCAATGCCCCCACGGAGAGGTTCCCCATGCCCAAGACCAGTGGCTATTACACCGCGACCGGCGACGACGGCACCACCGGCCTGTTGGGCGACGCCCGCGTGCCCAAAGACCATCCCCAAACAGAAGCCGTGGGCACGTTGGACGAACTCAGCGCCGCGCTGGGGCTGGCGCGCGCCTTTGCCCGCAGCGCCGAAGCCCGCGACCTGGCCCAGCAAGTGCAACGCCACTTGTACCAAATCATGGCCGAGGTCGCGGCAACGCCCGACAACGCAGCGCGGTTTCGCACCGTGGGCCCCGAACAGGTCGCTTGGCTGGAGCAACGCATCGCGGCCTTGGAAGCCCAAGCCCCGCCGCCCAAGGTGTTCATTTTGCCCGGCGACAGCCAAGGCGGGGCCTTCTGGGCGTTGGCCCGCACCATCGCCCGCCGTGCAGAACGCCGGCTGGTCACTTTGCACCGCAACGGAACCTTGCGCAACCCCGCGGTGTTGGCTTATCTCAATCGCCTGTCGTCCTTGTGCTTCGTGCTGGAAGTGTGGGAGAACCGCGCGGCCGGCGTGACGCACGAATCCACCGCCCGCGCCTGAGGGAGCGCAACATGATCGGCACCTGGATCAACATCGGAACCGTGTTGCTGGGTGGTGGCCTGGGCTTGCTGTTCGGCGCACGGCTGCCTGAGCGCGCGCGGCAGACGGTGTTCCACGGCCTGGGCGTGTTCACCTTGCTGCTGGGCGTCAGCATGTTCACCGCGTCGCGCAACCCAATCTATGTGCTGCTGGGTTTGCTGCTCGGCGGGCTCATGGGTGAGGCTTTGCGCATCGAAGATGGCCTGCGCGGGTTGGGTGCCTGGTTCGAGCGCCGGCTGGGCGCCGCAGACCCGGCCCAGGAGGGGGCATCTCGCTTCGTGCGGGGCTTTTTGACCGCGTCGCTGCTCTTTTGCGTCGGCCCCATGACCATCTTGGGCTCGATCCAAGACGGCCTGTTGGGGGACTATCGCATCTTGGCCACCAAAGCCTTGATGGATGGGTTCGCGGCTTTGGCCTTCGCGTCCACCATGGGGGTGGGCGTGCTGTTTTCGGTGGTCGTCATTTTGGTCTACCAAGGGGGGCTGAGTCTGTTGGCCGCCCAATTGCAAGGCGTGTTCACCGAAGCCATGTTGGCCGAACTCAACGGAGCGGGTGGCGTGCTGCTGGTCGCCCTGGCCTTGAGCAGTCTGTTAGAATTGAAGCGTATTCGGGTGGGCAACCTGCTGCCAGCGTTGCTCATCGCGCCCTTGCTGCCCGCGTTGCTCGCGTGGCTTCAGGCCTTGGGCCTACCATGAGGGAGGGTCGTATGGCTACGATTCGCCCCGCGCGCCCAATCTCGTGGCGCTACAAAATCCAACGCTATGTATTGCGCGGCTTGCTGTATGGCGTGCTCGTCGTCGGTGCGGTCATCGCGCTCATCCCCTTCTTGTGGATGGTGTCGGTGTCGCTGATGAGTTTGGGCGAGGCCATCTCGGGCAAATTCATCCCCAGCACGCTGCACTGGGAAAACTACCTCATTGCCTGGCGCGAGGCCGACTTTTCAGAATACTTCATCAACACCGTTCAAATCACCGTCATCACCCTGAGCGGCGAGTTGTTCTTCAGCATACTGGCCGCGTACGCGTTCGCGCGTATGCGGTTCCCCGGGCGGGACCTGATCTTCGGCATTTTGCTGAGCACCATGATGATTCCCGCCATGGTGCTGGTCATTCCCAACTTCCTCACCGTGACCTGGCTGGGGCGCGTCGGGCCCATTCGCTGGGTGAACAACTGGCCCGCGTTGACCATCCCCTTCATGGGCAGCGTGTTCAGCATTTTCTTGCTGCGGCAGTTTTTCGCCCAAATTCCCAACGACCTGTTCGATGCCGCGCAAATCGACGGCGCGGGGCACTGGCAATTCTTATGGCATGTGGTGCTGCCCCTGTCCAAAGCGCCGATTTTGGTCATCACGGTGCTGTCGTTCATTGGCACCTGGAACGCGCTGGCCTGGCCCCTGCTGGTGACCAACTCGCCTGAATGGCGCCCCATTGCCGTGGGGCTCTTCCAGTTCGTCGACGAAGCCGGCGCGGAGATGAACCTGCAAATGGCCGGTGCGGTCATCTCGGTCATTCCCATTCTCATCTTGTATTTCTTGACCCAAAAGCAATTCACCGAGAGCATTGCCCGCAGCGGCTTGAAGGGGTAACCTGAGAAGCGCCGTTAAAAGCAACCGCGACCTCTTTGCCTGCGGTCGCGGTTGTGAGGTTTGGGGGATAAGCCCCGAGAGCGGGCCGGCGGGCGCGTCAATCGTCTTCGGCCTCCTCCTCCCGGCCCGTGGGGTGACATTCCACGCAATTGTCAAATCGAAAGATGCCCTCTTCACGATGCTCGGCCGCGATGTTGGCCTCGGTGTGCTCGTGGCATCCATAGCAGGTATATTCCTGCAATGTGGTCGGATGGCAAACCTGGCATTCCGACGCGGTGCGCCGGCCGTGGTTCAAGGGGAAAGTGTGGGGCTCGTCATAGCGAGCAGGGCGCCACGCGGTGGTGTTGTGGCATGTGTCGCATGCGGACGAGAACAACCCTGCATGATAATCGGGCTCGTTGTGGCACGCGGCGCAGGTGGTGTCTAAGGCCGTGAATTCGCCCCCCAAGTGACACGATTCGCACGCCAACTCCGCGTGGGCACCCGTCAGTGGAAACGCGGTCACGCTGTGGTCAAAGGCCACTTGCTCCCATGCAAGGGGGGTGTGACAAGTCTCGCAGCGAGCCCCATAGCGCCCCGCGTGGACGTCTTGGTCAGCATGGCACGCTGCGCAGGCGGTTTCGACGCTGCGCAGATCTTGCAGCGATCGGGCGCCTTGGTGGCAGTCTGCGCACGCGGCGCGCGCGTGGCCCCCCTCCAACGCGAAGCCCGTCACCTGACCGTGGTCAAAAGCGCGGCCATATGTATCCAGCCCATCATGACAAGCCAAACAGTCGGTGCCAAACGTTTGGGTGTGCGCGGCAAAGGCCAGCGTGGCCTGCTGGTGGCATTGCTCACAAACGGCCTGGTCGAATTCGGTGTATCCCTGAGTGTGACAATCTTTGCACGCGAAAGGCTCGCCCGAGGCTAAGGTGCGATGTGCGTTCAGCGAAAAGCCCGTTTGCTCGTGAGGGAACGAGCGAACGTCCAACAACGTCAGGGCTGCGGTCGGGCCGCGGTGTTCGGTGTGGCAGCCGAGGCAGGTCAAATCCTGAGCCTCGGCCAATAACGAGCCGTGCAGGCTGTTAGGCTGGGCCAATTCTTCAGCCACCGTGGTATGACACCGCAGGCATCGGTCGGCCATGCGTTCGGGGCCCCAAAAAGGTGCGTGGCAGGCGCCGCATTCACGCGCCAACTCCGCGTGCGAAGTCACCCCGCCCAAAGGCTCACCCGGCTGGGCGTTCAGCGGGCCAGGGCTGAACATGGCGCCGCCTGACCAGGCCCATGCGATCGCGACCCCTACCAACGCCAGCACCGCGGCCACGACGGCCGACAGGGTCATGCATCCCAACGGGCGTTTGTTCATGATGCGGCCTCCCCATCAGCGCAAGAGCGTGGCGTAATACAACGCCGCGGTGATGTGAATGCAGGCCAAGGTAAACATGGCCATCCCCAAGGGCACGTGGATCGCGTGCCACAAACCCAGCGCGCGCCGCGCCGCGGCTACTGCCTGGCGCTGACGCTGCAAGCGGCGTTTCTCGGCCAATAGGGCTTCAATGCGCTTGGCCTGCTGCCGCGCGGCGCGGCCTAAACGGCGGTTTTCCTTCCACCACGCCCATCGGTACCGCCATTCCCACCACCAGCGGGCCCACAACCACATGCGAGGGGTGGATGGGTCGGCCAAGCGCGCATCCAAGGCGGCCAAGCGTTGGGCCAACGCCCGGGTGGCTTGGTCTTGTGCGTGCAACCAGCGCTGCAACTCGGCTTCCGCGCGCCTTATCTGACGCTCCAACGCGGCCTCTTCCACCTCGAAGCCGTCAGCCGTGCGCGGAATGGCGGTGTAAATGTAACGGCCCACAAAGCCGCTCAGCACCACAATGCCCACCATAAGCATCACAATGCCGGCCAGGCCCTGAAATTTCCACGCGGTGTGCAAGAGCACCAGATAAGGCCCCACCAGGCCGGTCACAATGTGAAAGCGCAACCACCACGACATACGCCCCCAACGGGCGCTCAAACTGCGTTTGCGTAGCGAATACAAGGTCTCGGTCATGAGCATGAGCACGAAGCCCACCACCCCCAAACTATGCCCGAAAAAGTCGCTGGCCGCGGGGATGGAGCCGGTATAGGCCACCACCACCAAGTACCCAAAGGTGATGGCCATGATCAAAATGAACGCGATCCACAGTTCAGGATTTTGACTTTTGCGTCCCATGCTGGCGACTCCATTGGGTCCAAAATTCGGCCAACACTTCGGCCACGGGCTCGCGCCCGCGGATCAGTCGCTCCCGAATCGGGGTGATGTCGGCTTGGGCATCGATCAGATGATACAACGGCCGCGACAGGGTTTGATCGCCCATGAGCACCGCGCCCAAAAGGGTCCGTTTGCCCACCATGAGCCGCAAACGATTGACGGAAAAGCCCTCTTGGGCAATGATGGCGTCAGGGATGGAACGCCAAACTTCGCTATCCCCCCGAATGATGCCGACCAAATCGTCTTGTTCCCCTCGGGTGGGCTGGCCCACCTGCCCCACAATGGTGGTAGTCAAGCCAGCCAGGCGGGTAACATTCAGGGGCGTTCCACGGCGGTAGCGCGTAGTCCAACCGGCCATGTTGTAACCCGCAACTTGGCCCTGACGCCGGGCCACGGGCCACAGCACATCCAGCACCGCGTGCCCCACGCGGGGATCGTATACTTGGGCCACGTCACCGGCCGCGAAAATGTCCTCGTCGGAAGTGCGCATCCGCTCGTCGACCAAAATACCGCGCTCGGTGCGCAACCCTGCCCGGCGGGCCAACGCCACATTGGGCCGCACACCCACCGCTACGGCCACGATTTGGCACGGAATCACCCGCCCGTCGGTTGTGCGCACGCCCGTCACCCGCCCGCGGCGCCCCATAATCTCGGCCACTTGCGTGCGATAGTGCAAGCGCACGCCGTGCGCTTCCAACCGCTTCTCCACCACCCGCGATTCAGTTTCATCCAACACCCGACGCCAATAGCGCTCGCCGCGCAACAGATAGTGCACTTGGACCTTGTGGTGCAACAAGCCTTCCACAATTTCCAGCGCCGTAATACCACCGCCCATCACCACCGCGGCCTTGGCTTTGCGCGCCAACTGACGAATGCGCCGCGCGTCGGGCAAAGTGTCCAGTTTGACCACCCCCTGCAACTCCACACCCGGCAAATCCGGACGCACCGCGGTCGACCCCGTCGCGAGGAGCAACCGGTCGTAGAGCAGGGGCTCACGCCGCCGCTGCAACTTGAGTCGATGCTCACGCGGGTCGATGGCCATGACCCGGTCATGCCAAAGCGTCACCCGCAAACGCCGAAAGTCTTCTGCCCGAAAAGGGAACAACTGTTTTTCGGGGATTTCGCCAGTCAGATAATAGGCCAAGCCGGGCCGGGAATAATAGCCGTCGGGCTCGTCGCCGATGAGCAAAATGTGCCCTTGGGGGTCGACCTCGCGAATCGCCTCAGCCGCGGCAATACCGGCCACGCCGGTGCCGATGATGACATAGCGCCGCATGGCTTCCTCCTCGGGGTCAATCGGCCGGCAGCAGGTTGCTGCGCTCGAAACGCAACACCCCGCGCGGACAGCGCGCCACACACTCGCCACAGGTCAGACAGTAGGACTCTGCTACCGGTTGTCCTTGCCACGCGTGCCGACGGACATCAATGCCAATGGGGCAATGGTACGAGCAAATGCCACACTGCACGCAGCGCGCCTGATCCGGGACCACATATCCCGCGACCAAGGCCTCGTGGCGTTTGACCTCGTGGCGAAACCAACGGGCCAAGCGAGCCTTCCAATCCATACGTCTGCCTCCAACGCTGCCAGCCGCCTCAGCGGCCGATTTCCCCCTGCTTGGGGACCGCGCGGCAGGGGCCGCGCTCGCGGACGCGCTTCCCTGTCGGCTCAATCGTCGTCATCGTCGTCGTCTTCGCGCTCTCGGTAACCATCATCGTGAGCATCATCGTCGTAATCTTCGCGGCCTTCGTATCCCTCGCCATCGCTCCCGCCGGCGTGGCAAGCCATGCAATTGTTGGCGAAGTTGAAAATGCCTTCCTCGTTGTGCTCCGACCGCAACGAGGCCCAACTGTGGCACTGGGTGCAGGTGTAATCCGGCGGATTGCCGGTCGTGTGGCAGGCTGTGCACTCGCCGCCGGCCCCGCCATGGGTGATGGGGAAGATATTGTGGGCAAACGTCGCGCCCGACCACGAGGTTGTCGTGTGGCAGTTGGAGCACTGCCCTTGGAAGTGATTGGCCGGCTTGTCTTGCGCGTGGCAGGCAAGGCAGTCGGTGGCTCCGGCGGCAGCGTGGTCGAAGAAGGCCGGCTGCCACGCGGTTGTGGTGTGGCAGTTCGAGCACTGCCCTTGGAAGTGATTGGCCGGCTTGTCTTGCGTGTGGCAGGCAAGGCAATCGGTGGCCCCGGCGGCAGCGTGGTCAAAGAAGGCCGGCTGCCACGCGCGGGTAGTGTGGCACTGCGAGCACTGTCCCTCAAAGTGTCCCGCGGGGCGATCAGGCAAATGGCACGCTTGGCAGTCGCTGGCCCCGGACAAAGCGTGATCGAACGCGCGGACCTGATCCCAAGCCACAGGGGTGTGGCAGCCCGCGCACGAACCCGCGAAGTGCTCGGGCGGCCGATCTTGCTCGTGACACCCCTCGCAGGTTTCAGGTAACCCAACGAACTGATTGTTTTGATGACACGACAAGCACGCTGCGGTCGCGTGCTGTCCCTCCAAGGGGAAGAATTCATGCTTGACCGCCCGCAACTGCCCTTGCCCGCGCGCGGCCAATTCCACGGCCGAGGAAGACAACGGCACTTGCGTAAGATCGCGCCAAGGCGCCTGAGCCGTAGCCTGGGCCGACAACGAAGCGATTTCGCCCAAAGTCGGGCCTGGCTCGCCCGTGCAACCCGCCATCAAAACCGCGACAACGACGAACCACAAAAACCGCGGCATGGCGTCCTCCTAAGACGTGCCTCAAGGGCAATTTGCACATTGTGCACTAAGAAGACGAGAGAGGACGCGCTGGGTTACACCTTTTCCCCCGCAATGTCGTCGGCCGCGGCATCGTCCTCGACCCAATAGCCCAGGGCCCAAAGCGCTTCTAAGACCGCGGCCCGGCCTTCGGGCCGCACCGCGACCACAGCGGGCCCCAACACTTCGGCAATGTAAGGCCGCGCCGGGCTGCGCTGCAACGCGGCCAAGGCCTCGGGATGCGGCAAACGCAGCACCCACAAGTGCCGCATCCGAGCCGGTCGCTCGCCTTGGAAGATGCGTTTCACGGCCTGCCCCGCGCTCGCGGGCCAGCCGTCCACATGCGTAGCCAGCCAGCGCGCGACGCGGCCACCGCGCAAGCCTTGCGCGCGTGCGGCGCGCAAACTGGCCGTGGTCAGCCGATAGAGCAGGCCCTGCTCGTCGTCGGCCGGGCCGGGCTCGGCCAGCCGGGCAATATGGTAATGGGTCGCGCGGGGCGTGTTCCAAGGGACGCGCACGTGCCCTTGCCCCATCCAACGGGGACGCGCGGTTTCGGGCGGCAGCGCGTTGGCAGGGGGCGGCTGGTCGGCCAACAGAGCCGCGGCAGCCGGAGTCAGCCGAAACGCGGTCACCGGTCCTTGGGGCGTTGCGCGCGCCAGGTCGAGCAAACCCAGCCAGTGGGCCGGGCCAGTGATCCAAAATCGCACCAACGCGCCATCGACCTCGTCCCATGCCTCCAGGCCCCGCACGTACGTGCCATCGTCGGCGCGGCGAATGTACCACGAATCAAAATCCTCGGGGGCGGGGCGTTGGAAGTGTGGTTCGCGCTCGCGCACGGCCGCGACAAAGGCGTCCAGGTCCCACCACTGGCCAAGGGGGAGGTCGCGCAACCAGGCCAGCAGCCGCTGACGAGCGGCAACGGGGTCGTTTTCCCACGGCCCTTCGAAGCGCAAGTGGGGCAGGGCCCGCAGGTCGTTGACCTGAGGCGCGTCGCGCCAGGCCCGGTAGGCCGCGAGCCAGGCTTGTGAAGCGGGTGCTGTCAGCCACGCGGCGACCGAAGCGCTCTGCACCCGGCCGGTCGGATCCAGAAGGCCTAAGGCCGACCACAGGCCGCGCAGCCAACGGGGGGCTACTTGCCAAGGAGGGGGCAGGGGCAGCGCGCGCCACGCGCGGCCATGCCGTAGCCAGGCCAGGCCGCGCGTCCACACTTGCAAAGTGTGCAACGGCCGCGCGAGTTGGGGATGTGCCCATTGGGCCCGCGACGCGGGCCGGCCCCAAGGTTCGTCCTCAACCGCCGCCGACGCGGACAACGGCAACAGCAGGGCCAAGTCGGTGGGCACGTACGCGTGTTCTACCAGGCCTT
Organism: uncultured Anaerolineaceae bacterium; assembly: GCA_964446575.1. Classification (GTDB taxonomy): domain Bacteria; phylum Chloroflexota; class Anaerolineae; order Anaerolineales; family DRMV01; genus JAADEN01. The sequence goes on from CAYUOX010000003.1 coordinate 24,683, forward strand.
GGGGCGTCTCAAAGAACGCCCGACCCACCAACGCACGATACCAAAGCCACTCCGCGGGCGATTGAGGATGGCGATGCGGGGCGAATTCGCGGCGCTGCGCGGGCGATAGATCACGCAAGGGCCCGTAACGCCGCACGAACACGGCCCAAGGCATCTTTCCCCCTTGGCGGTGCAGCGCGGCCAGCGCGGCTTGGGCCTCGCCAGGCAGGTTTTGCCACACCGCATAGACTCGATCCGCGTCTAACAACGCGGCGGTTAGGTCGTCTAAATTCCATCGCGGGGGATCCAGGCCCCAGGCCTCGGAGACCAGGCGCCAGAAATCACGATCTTCGGCTTGCAAACGGGCCCGCAACGTGAGCATGGTTTCATCCGCGGGCAGGGCCACGCACGACCGACAAGGCCTCGGGCAGCAAATCCACGGTCACCTCGTACACGCCGTGCGTGGCAGTGGCGAAAATCTCGCCATCGAGATGGATTGGCAGCGGGCGATGGGCCCGCAGATGCAGCCGGCGGAAGGTACCTTCCCGCAGGCACGCGAAGCGGGTTTGTGTGCCCCGCAAGAATTCGGGCAGCAAGCGGAACATCTTCGCACGCGAGACGTGAGGCACCAGCAGGTAGTGGAAGACGCCATCGTCAGGCCGGGCCTGGGGCGCGACCAAGAAGCCGCCCCCCTCGCGAGGGCCATTGCACAACACCAGCATGAGGAATTCGGGTTCGAACGTTTCGGTATCGGCCTCCAGCCGCCCGGCCCAAGGTTGATGGTCCAAGAAAATGGTTTGTAGCACGGCCACCAAATAGCGCGCGAACCCCCGCAAGCGCAGACGCCGAGAGCGAATGGTCACGACCGCGTCGAAGCCGATGCCAAAGGTGTTGCCCCAATATTGGACGCGGCCCAAGTTGTCGCGCACCCGCCCGACGTCAATGGGGCGCGTGGCCGCGCGCAAAGCCCAACGGACCGCGTCTTCGGGCGCTCGTGGCGCGCCCATGGCATAGGCGAAGTCGTTGCCCGTGCCAATGGGCACCACACCCAACGCGGGGCGTTGTTCGGCCGGCACTTGCATGAGGCCATTGAGCACTTCATGCACAGTACCGTCGCCGCCCAAGGCGACCACGCGGCCAAAGCCCTCGCGCGCGGCTTGCTGGGCCAGGCCGACCGCGTGCGCGGGTCCTTGCGTGCGCACCCACTCCCAGGGTTCGGTTAGATCGCGCAGGGCGTTTTGCAGCCGCGTCTCCAAACGGGCCGCCTGTCCGTTGTTCGCGGTAGGGTTGAGAATGAACAGCGTCGGCTTTGTGGTCATGATACGCGTCCGTGCTCCCAGGTCGATGTAGCGGCGAGGTTGCAGCCGACGATGGTGCCGGCGCTCACGGCCGCGCGCCCATGGGCCGGACCGAGGTGGGCGCCCCAAAGCCCGACCTCGTGGCCCCAGGCAGGGAGTACGCGTCGCCAATGCCCCCAAAGCACCTCGCCGCGAATAGCGGCTGTCCTGCGGTCTGGGCCGGGGGCCTGCACGGCGAGCCCCCCAGCCAAGGCTATTGGTCGCGCGGTAGCCGCAGGTAGTGCAACACGCCTAAATAGCCCAAGAACGCGCCCGAGACCGTGGCGGCGTAACTGACAAAGGCCAGGAAAAACGTGACCTCGATGACGCGCACCACCATCAAGAAAGGCAACCCCGCGCCCACGAACAAGAGCAGCGTGGCCAAAATGAGCAGCCATTGGGGAGGCCAGCGACTGATCAGCATGAGGCACTCCCAAGCAGCGTCATGTGCGAGCCGTGGGGCCACGGCCAAATAGGCTTAGGCCTCCAGGTCGGCTTCCAAGGCCCGACGTTGCTCGGCGAACCGCTCGTCGTACAGCCAACACGCGGTGAAGTGGCCGGGCCGGGCCTCAAATTCCGGCGGCACGTCCGTGTCGCACACGCCATCGATGCGATATTTGCACCGAGGGTGGAAGCGACAGCCCGGCGGCGGTGCGACCAAGGACGGGGGTTCGCCCGGCGGCACCTCTCGCAGTTTGCGCGCGTTCGCGGCATCCGGATCCGAAATGGCGTTGAGCAGCGCGAGGGTGTAAGGGTGTTGGGGGTGCCAAAGCAACTCGTCTGTAGCGGCTTTTTCGATGAGTTTGCCCGCGTACATTACGAAGATGCGCTCAGAGAAATAGCGCACCGTAGACAGGTCGTGGGTGATGTAGATCACGGCCAAGTTGTGTTCTTCTTGAATTTGGCGCAGTAGTTTGAGAATTTCCACCCGCACTGAAGCATCCAGCATCGAGACCGGTTCATCGGCGACCAGGAGTTTGGGGTTGCGAATCATGGCGCGCGCGATGACCACCCGCTGCTGTTGCCCACCGCTGAGCATATGAGGGAACTTGTTGAGGAAATCGTCAGGCGGACTGAGTTTGACCTCTTCCATGACCTCACGAATGCGGGCCAGCCGCTCTTCTCGGTTTTTCATGCCGATGAGAATCAGCGGCTCTTCTAAAATGCGCCGCACGCTCATGAAGGGCGGCAGCGCGCCAAAGGGGTCCTGTTGCACATAGCCTACTTGCGCGCGATACCACCGCAAACCCGCGCGGCCGCCGGCGAAAATGTCCTGTCCTTGATAGAGAATCTGACCGTCGTGCGGCTGCACCAAGCCCAAAATCGCCTTCATCAGGCTGGACTTGCCACACCCGCTTTCGCCCACGATGGCGATGGCCTCGCCTTCGTGCAGGTCGAAAGACACGTCATCCACAGCCTTGACATAGCCGGCCAGGCCAAAGCCCCATTTGCGCAACTCGTACCACACTTTGAGATGCCGCACCGAGAGCAAGGCGTTTTCTGAAGTCGCGGGTGGTGCCGCAGGGGCGGTGTGTGTCATCGTCGTCATGCCGAAGCCTCCCTACACAGGCGGAGTTCAGTCGCCCGTAGCGACCGCCGCGGGGGTGCTGCCATAGACCCCCTGGGCCTCTTTCTCGAACAGCCAACACTTGACCTTGCGGTCGCCCACCATGAACATGGGCGGGTCTTGGGCGCACTTGTCAAACCGAAACGGACAACGCTCCGCGAACCGGCAACCCGAAGGCGGGTCGAGCAAACTGGGGGGTTGACCGGGGATGAACTCCAGATCGGCATCGCCGCGCAATTTGGGCACGGCTGCCATCAGCATGCGCGCGTATGGGTGGAGGGGCTCTGAGAAGAACGATTCCGCGTCGGAATGTTCAACCATTTGCCCCGCGTACATCACTGCTACATCGTCGGCCAATTCGCTGGAAGTCGCCACGTCGTGGGTAATCAGCATGTAGCTGGTGCCCGTTTCCCACTTGATTTTCTTGAGCACATTCATGATGTTGGCCTGGGTGAGCACATCCAACGCTGAGGTCGGCTCGTCAAGAATAATGAGCCGAGGGTTGGTGATCAAAGCCATGGCGATGGCCACCCGCTGCCGCATTCCGCCGCTGAGTTCAAAAGGATAGCGATGCAAAAAGGACTCGGGCACACCGACATACCGGAACATCTCCCGGGCCCGCTCTAAGGCTTCTTCCTTGGAGATGTCGTGGCTGTGAATGAGCAAAGGTTCGGCGACTTGATCACTCACTCGCAAGACAGGATTGAGCGCGTTCATCGCGGCTTGGGGCACCAAAGACAGTTTCGCCCAGCGAATGCGCAGACGAAACTCCTCGTCGTTCAACGCCATGATGTCTTCGCCGTCCAGGTAGACCCGTCCGCGATAAGTGTCTACATTGCGAGGCAACAAGCGCAGCACGGCCTTGGCAAAAGAGGTCTTGCCGCAGCCCGATTCCCCGATGACCACGACGGCGCGGCTTTCGGCCAGTTCGAAATCCACATGGTCAACGGCTTGGACGATCCCTTTGGTCGTGCGAAAGTACAACACCAGGTCTTCAGTTTTGAGCACGGGTTGCGCCGAGGTTGCAGGTTGACCAGTCATGGGTCACTCTCACTCCGTAGGGGATGGTGGACGGCTCACAGTTCCCGCAACCGAGGGTTGAACACCCGGTCGAGGGAGAAGCCCAGCATGGCAAAGCCCACGCCGGTGACCATCAACAAGGCCGAGGGCTCGAGCACCCAGTAGTACAGGCCTTGATACAACGCGCCGTTGGCCCGAGCATCATCGATGATCTTGCCCCACGTGGGCAGCACCGGATCGCCCAAGCCCAACACGGCCAGCGATGCCTCCAAGAAGACGAACGAGGGAATCAGCGTCACCAAAGCCGGAATGATCGTCGGGATAATCCGCGGCACCATGTAGAAGAAGATGATCCGCCAATCGCTGGCCCCATAGGCCCGCGCGGCTTCAATGTAGGGTTGCGCTTTGACTTGCAAGAAAATGGCCCGATTGGTCTTGATGCCCGCACCAAAGATGCTGAGCGCAATGATGATGCCCAGCATAGCCCATAAGCTGCGGGTGTAGAACACGCCGATCATGATGAGAATGGGCAATACGGGCAATACCAAGTTGACCTCGGTGATGCGTTGGATGAGGGCATCGACCCAACCACCGTACCACACGCCGACCGCGGAAATCAGCATGGTGAGCACCGTAGTACCCACAGCCGCTAACAGGCCAAAGGACAAGGCCACCGGCGTGCCCCACAACAAGGCAATGCTCAAGTCGCGACGCAGGTGATCCGTGCCTGCCCAACCGTACACCGTGCCATAGACAACGACCTTGCTTTCCAACGTGGCATTGGGCTCGAACAGCGTACCTTCCAAGCGCACCTGATACGTGCCCTTCATGGGCACCGGCGTCTCTGCCGTGGGGTCTTCCGCGAACAAGCCCTCGATGGGGTTGGCATTGGCGGGGAGTTTGAGTTTGCGGCTCAATTTTTCATCTTGTGAGGCCCGATAGACCCGCTTGCCTCCCTCCACGGCCATGTCCGCCAAACGGATTTCCGTCCCATCGGGCTTGACCCACACCATCGAGACATAAGGGGCCTTTTCTTGAAAAGTGCCAAGCAAGGTGATGGCGACCTCTTGGGGGAATTCGTCATAGTTAAAGTCGAAGGTGTAGGTCACATCATCGACCCACAAATCATCACTAATTTGCGCGTAGTTTCGTTCCACGCCTGGGTCTTCAGAGGTCAATTTGACGGTCAGGGGCCGTTTTTTAGAACTGAAATGGTTAAGCCAAGCCGGTGCGGCCAGTTTGGGCACATCACCCCAAACCTCTTCCCCGCCACGCCACAAGCGAATGGCTTCTTCGTAGGGGATGGTGATGACCGTGTAAATGGACACCGCCACCAAGATGAAAATGACGACCAAACCGGCCAGGGCCGAAGGGTAGCGAAGCAGTTCTTTGAAAGCACCCCGCAACATCGTTCACTTTCCTCCTTGCACGGTTTCCCGTTCGTCAGGCGCGCCGCCCGCCGCCCACGGTCACCCGCGGGTCCACGATAGCGTAGATGATATCCAGCAGGAAGACGGTCAGGGCCAGCAAGTAGGCGAAAATCACCGTAGAGCCCACGATGACGGGGGTATCGAACAACTGTACCGCGTGGAACAGCACCCGCCCCAAGCCGGGCCAGTTGAAAATGGTTTCAAAGATAGGCGCCCCCATCCACACGCCGATTACGCCCAATGCGAAACTGGTGATGATCGTAGGCAACGTGGGGCGCAGAATGTAGCGGCGTTCGATGGCCCGCGGATGCACGCCCTTGGCCTTGGCCATTTCCACATAATCTTCACTGGAGAAGATCAGGAAAAACGTGCGCCAGCCATACACGCTGATGAAAATCGAACTCAACGTCAAGGCCATAATGGGCAAAATCATGTGATAGGCAACGTCCAGGGCATATCGGATGGGGTCTTTAGGCGGCGGTACGGAGACCATCCCACCGAAGGGCAAAATTTTCAGCCAAGCCGCAAAAACGATGATGAGAAAGATGCCATAAAACCAGCCGGGTGCGGAGGATAACGGCGACAGGGCCACGAAGAGGCGGTCCAACCAACTGCCGTAATGGCGGGAGAGGTACAGAGCGATAAACAACGATAAGGCGAATAAGACAATCTGCGATGTTCCAAAAAGCACCAGCGTAGCCGGGAGGCGCTCCAAGATAATCAGCCGCACCTGCCGCGAGCCTGAGTCGCTGGTCATATTTTCAGAGCGCCCCAAATCCAACGTCAAAGCATGTTTGAGGTAGTTGAAACTGCGCACCAAAAAAGGTTTATCCAAGCCCAGGCGCTTTTCTTCAACCGCCACTTCGGCATCAATACGCTTTTGGCGTTCTTCGGGGGGCAAGGCCCGAAACGCGGGATCGTTCTGCAATCGAATGGCGATCTGCTCTCGAATTTGCGAGCGCCGAATTTCATCCACGTAGCCGCCCATATTGGCAATGAGGATGGTGAGATAGACGCCGATCACGACCGTAATGAACAACGCCACCATCCGCACAACCGTGTAGCGCAACAGCCGCTCCCAACTGCTTCGCGGCCGGTTCTGCTCTTTAGACTGCGCGGCCGAAGGGGAGATTTCACCCATGTGCTCTGCCATTTCACCACCTTCTAAGCGAATTTTTGCGGTGCCATCAGGGGCTGCGTGAAAGCAGGGGGCGGGCGCTCATGCGTCCCGCCCCCTGCCGACGTTCACATCCCTACATGCGTGCACTCACGCCTTACGGGATGGAGAGGAACTCCACGCTTTCCAGCGCGGGGATGGAGACCATCTTGGAGGTCACAGCCACTTCCAGCCGGTTGGCGCCCACACCCAGTTCGCCCAGGATGTCCGCGCCCAACACGATCTGGTAGTGACCGTCCTCCACCAGGCTGGCCTCGCCGGTGGTCACCACTTCACCCTTGGAGTTGAACAGCAGGAACTTGACGCCGCTGATCTCGTCCGCGGGATAGGGCTCATCGTGGAAGGTGACATACACATCGAAGGTGGCCTCACCCGCACCCGCGGAGACCCGCGCCGGGCCCTCGATGGTCACCGTGGCCAACTTGGGCTCGCCGAAGCCCAGCCACTTGTCCGCGGGATCCGGATAGGCCTCGTAGCGCTTGATAACCACCGTCTTCTCCAGCGGGAAGACGCTGTCCAGGTAGAAGGGACCAGTGCCCACCCAGAAGTGGCCCTTGTCCTCGTACCAGGCCTTCAGGTTCTCCCAGCGGGCCGCGGCCTCTTCCGCGGTGATGTACGCGCCCAAGGTGTTGGCATAGGGGATGTAGTTCTCGGCCATGGCCTGATCCAGGTACTTGGCCAAGATTTCCAGGCTCGGACCAGCGATGTAGTTCATCCACTCGATCTCCAGCGCGTCGGCCTTGTCCGCGGTGAAGGCCAGTTCTTGATTCTCTTCGGCCAACACGCCCAGAGCCACGGTGTGCCAGGCGCCTTCACCGAAGCCGTATTGCGGCCACAGGGGCGCCACATTGAGCTCCGCATCCAACTGGAAGGAGTCGGTGTAGTACTCGATGACCAGCGGCTGCTCGGAGACGATGCGCACACCCTTGAACACGCTCAGGAAGGATTCGAGGCTGGGCTGGTAGGACTCGTCGAAAATGGCGCTGGCTTCCTTGCCCCGATCGAAGGTCATGATCAGGCTCATGACGATGTCGGCCACATCAAAGGGGCTGCCGTCGTGCCAGGTCACCTT
>CAYUOX010000004.1:0-5706 GCA_964446575.1 uncultured Anaerolineaceae bacterium
CGTCACCATAACGCGCGCCCAGGCGTTCGACCGTGTCCAGGGCCAAACTCAGCCATTCATGCATGGGGAAACCCTCCGGGCGGGCCGGGGTTGGCCGGGTTTTGGGTATTGTACTACGCCCACGGCCGGGCCACGCCGCGCAGGGCGCGGCCCCTGGGCACGCTGCCGCGTGTCCGGGCGACCGCCTGGTCGCCCCTACCCGCTGCCTGCTGCTCTCACCCGGAGACACGGAGAACACGGAGAGATGTTTGCGCGCCTGGGCCCCCTACGGCCGCCGGGCGAGGCGCTGCCTCGCCCCTGGGCACGCTGCCGCGTGCCCCTACCTGCTTCCCCTCAACTTCCAATTTCCATTCTCCAACTTCCAACGCGTCGGCCCCATCCCCCCTTGGTCCCCCCTTCCCCTACGAGGGGAAGGGGGGAGATGGCGCGCGTGAGGCGCGTGTCGGATCCGTATAACCCCTCCCCCTTTACGAAGGGGGAGGGGTTGGGGAGGGGGATCCCACCCCCTGGCCGGGCCACGCCGCGCGGCCCCTGGGCATGCGGCCGCGGCTGCCGGGCGGGCACGCCGCCGCGTGCCCCTACCTGCGCCTGCCCTCGGGCGACCCGCCGGGTCGCCCCTACCTGCATCCGCCCTCGGGCGACCTGCCGGGTCGCCCCTACCTGCATCCGCCCTCGGGCGACCCACCGGATCGCCCCTACCTGCATCCGCCCTCGGGCGACCCACCGGATCGCCCCTACCTGCGCCTTGTTAACTTCCATCTTCTCCCCCTATGCTACAATCCCCCTGGGAGGTGGCATTGCCATGGGCGACACACGCGTGTGGGACGTGGGCCTGGTGGGGCCGTGCGCGGCGGGCAAGTCCACTGTGGCGCGGGCGTTGCGCGCGCAGGGCTGGCGGGCCAAGGCCATCGCGCAAGAGCACTCCTTCGTGCCCGACATGTGGCAGCGCTTGACCCGCCCCCGGGTGTTGGTGTATTTGGACGTTTCTTGGGCCGAGGCCCGGCGGCGCAAAGCCCTGCGTCTCTCGCCCGCAGACTTCGCGGAACAGCAGCGCCGCTTGGCCCACGCTCGGGCCCACGCGGACCTGGTGCTATTCACCGACCCCTTGACCCCGGCCGAGACCGTGGCTCGGGTGGAGGCTTTCTTGCGCGCCCGTCTGGGTGCCCGGCCGCAACCGGAGGATTCATCCCCATGACCGCCGCACGACGCCGTGTGTTGGCCACAGCCGGCCATGTGGACCACGGCAAATCGGTGCTGGTGCAGGCCCTCACCGGCACTCACCCCGACCGGTTGCCCGAAGAGCGGGTTCGGGGCATGAGCATCGACTTGGGCTACGCGTTTTGGTCCTTGCCCGACGGCACGCCTGTGGGCATTGTTGACGTGCCCGGACATCGAGATTTTATCGCCAATATGTTGGCCGGCGTGGGTTGGGTCGATGCCGTGCTGCTGGTGGTGGCCGTGGACGAGGGCATCATGCCCCAGACGCGTGAGCACTTGGCCATTGTGGACTTGCTGGGCATTCCGCGCGGGGTCGTGGCGTTGACCAAGATCGACTTGGCCCCCGATGCCTCGTGGATCGCGCACCGCGCGGCTGAGGTGCGGGCTTTGCTGCGCGGCACATCCTTGGCTCAGGCCGCGCGGGTGCCGGTTTCGGCTCGCACGGGCCAGGGCTTGGACGCGCTGCGCGCCGCGCTGGCCCGGGTTTTGGGCTCTGCAGCACCACGGCCCGATTTGGGCCGGCCGCGCTTGGCCATTGACCGGGCCTTTGTGGTGCCGGGGTTTGGTCCGGTGGTTACGGGCACGTTGGTGGATGGAACCCTCCGGGTGGGCCAGCGGGTGCGGGTGTTGCCCGCGGGTCTCGACGCGCGCGTGCGAGGCCTCCAAAGCCATGGCCAACCTGTGGATGCCGTGGCTCCGGCCGCGCGGGTGGCCGTGAACTTGGCCGGCGTATCCGCGGCGGATCTGCGCCGGGGGCAATGGCTGGTATTGCCCGACGACGATGTCCCCACCACCCGCTTGGATGCCCAAGTGCGGGTGCTGTCGGATGCGGCCGGGCCGTTGCGGCACAACGCGGAGGTCAAGGTCCACTTGGCCGCGGCCCAGGTCATGGCCCGGGTGCGGGTGTTGGGGGACGAGGCAATCAGGCCGGGGCAAGTTGGGTTCGTGCAACTCTTGCTGGCCCGGCCTGTGGTGGCCCGCCGCGGGGATCGCTTGGTTTTGCGGCGTCCCTCGCCACCGGCCACTTGGGGCGGTGGGGTGGTGTTGGATCCGCATCCGCCGCGGCATCGGCGTTGGTCCGCGGCCACGCAGGCGCACATGCGCGCTTTGGCTGCGGACGACTTGGCCACTGTGCTGGCCGCGCTGTTGGCCCTGCAGGGCTATGGGACCGCGGACGCGCTGGCCCGCCGTGCGCATCGACCTGTTGCCGCGGCGCGGCAAGCGCTGGAGGCCTTGGTCGCCACCGCTCGCGCGGTGGCCTGGTCGACGGCCCGCGGCGCGCGGGTTTTTGTGGCGCAGGAGCAAATCGCGCGTTGGAACCGGCGGGCCGTGGCTCGGTTGGAAGCCTTTCACCGGCGCTACCCCGCGCGCGCGGGGATGGATGCTCAGGCCCTGGCCGAAGCCGCGGGGGTGCCTGCGGCTTTGGCTCGCGCTTGGGTGACCCACGCGTTGGCGGACGGCGTGGTGGTGCGTCGCGGCGCGTTCTTGGCCTTGCCTGGGCACGTCCCTCGGCTGCCGCCTGGTTTGCAGCGCGCGTTGGCCCGCATTGAGGCCGCGTTGGACGCCGCGCCCCCTTGGCCCTCGCTGAGCACGTTGCGCGCGCAGGTGGGCGAGGCCGCGCTGCGCGCGCTGTTGGACGCGGGCGCGCTGGTGCGCTTGAGTTCCCAGGTAGTGGTGCCGCGTGGTCGTTTTGACGCTTGGCTGGCCCGGCTGCGGCAGGCGTTTCCCCAAGAGCCCTTCACCGTGGCCCAGGCCCGGGTCGTGTTGGGGGTCTCGCGGCGCTATGCGTTGACGCTGCTGGAATATCTGGACGGCCAGGGCCTCACCCGCCGCGAGGGTGAGGCCCGCACTTGGCTGGTGGATTGAGCCCGCGCGGCTGTGGCGCGGCTTATTCCAGCGCGCCCAGGCCCCGCAACACCCGCTCGGGCGTCAAGGGGAAGTCGTAGAACCACACGCCTGTCGCGTTGCGCACCGCGTGGGTCACGGCCGGCGCGACGGGCAAGAAGGGCATCTCGCCCATGCCGCGCGCGCCCCACGGCCCCAGCGGGTCCGCGAACTCCAGCACCAACGGCCGCAGGCGGCGGGGCACATCCACCGCAGTGGGAATGAGGTATGTGGACAGCCGATCCGTGAGCACGCGGCCGCCTTGCTGGACGAAGCGTTCGACGATGGCATAGCCCAGGGCTTGGACCACGCCGCCCTCGATTTGACCTTCCACTTGCGCGGGGTTGATGGCCTTGCCCACGTCGTTGGCGGAGATGAAATCCACCACTTCGATATGGCCGGTCTCGGTGTCGACCTCCAGGGCCACGACTTGGGCCACGTAGCCATACGCGAAGTTGGGCTTGCTGTGGCCGGTTTCGGGGTCATAGGGCGTGGTGCTGGGCGGCCGGAACACATATTCGCCCACCGCGGGGCGCTCTTCCGCGCGCCATTTTTCCAATGCGGCTTGGGCCGCGCCGCGAATGGCATTGCCGGCCATGAACGTCAGCCGCGAGGCCGACGCGCTGCCCGAGTTCTCGGTGCTCGCGGTATCAGAGACCACCAGGTCGACTTGTTCGGGCGCCAAGCCCAGCGCTTCGGCCGCCATTTGGCGAATGGCCGTGTGGTGGCCTTGGCCTACTTCTGCGCCCGCGTAATACAAGACCGCGCGCTCGATCTCGGCCTCGCCGTAGAGTTCGATTTTGGCCCATGAGTTCTCAGGGTAGCCAAAGGAAAAGCCCACATTCTTGAAGCCAATGGCTACCCCAATGCCGCGCTTGATGTGGGGCGCGGGAGGTTCCTCCCAGCCGGGCCAGTGCCGGTCTGCGTCGGCGGGGCGCTGCCAGCCGTGTTCGGTCTCCACCCAACCCGCGGCGCGCGCGGCCGCGGCCAAGGTCTCGGCCATGCTCACGCCCTCGGGCACTGGCGTGCCCACCGACAGCAGCGACCCCTCGCGCAAAACGTTGCGCATGCGCAGTTCGACGGGGTCCATGCCCAACGCCTCGGCCAGGTGGTTGACCTGGCTCTCGGCCGCGAAGATGGCTTGGGGCCCGCCAAAGCCCCGGAAGGCCGCGGAGGGCAGATTGTTGGTGTAGACGACGCGCGAGTCGACCCACACATTGGGGATCTCATACGCGCCGGTGCACAGCAACGTGGCATTGCCCAGCACTTTGGTGCTGGTGTAGGCATACGCGCCCCCGTCCGCGAGGATGTCGACTTTGGCGGCAATGATCTTGCCGTCTTTGGTCGCACCCCATTTGGCGCGGATAATGTAGGGGTGCCGTTTGGCGTGGCCGATGATGGATTCCTCCCGGCTCCACACGATCTTCACCGGTCGATGAATGCCTTTCTCGGCCAGTTTCATCACGGCCAGCGCCAGCACGATTTGCACAGACATGTCTTCGCGGCCGCCGAACGCGCCGCCGATGGCGGGGTAAATGACCCGAATGCGCTCTTTGGGCAGGTTGAGCGCGTGCGCGATCTGCTCTTGATCTTCGTGGGTCCATTGCCCAGCCACTACCACGGTGATGCGGCCTTCACTGTCGAGGTAAGCCACGCCGGCCTCAGGTTGCAAGTAAGCGTGCTCTTGAGGCGGGGTGCGGTACTCTCGTTCAATGATGACATCGGCTTGGGCGAACGCGGCTTCAACATCGCCTTTGCGAATGCGGTAGGCAATGATGACGTTGGAGTCTTTGTCGGGGTGCAGCAGGGGCGCATCAGGGGCCAGCGCGGCCTCGGGGTCGTCCACCACGGGCAGGTCTTCGTAGTCGACTTCGATGAGTTCCAACGCGCGCGCGGCAATGTCTTCGGTTTCGGCCACCACCACCGCGACCTGGTCGCCAACGAAACGCACCCGGTCGGCATAAGGCTTGTTGGAGCCGGGGCCGCACAGCACGGGCTGGTCGGGCATGATGAGGCCATACTCGTTGTTGGGCACGTCTTTGGCCGTGAGCACCAAGTGGACGCCAGGCAGGGCCTCGGCCCGCGAGGTGTCGATCCGGCGGATGCGCGCGTGAGGCCGGCCGGCGAACAGAATCTTCATGTGCAGTTGGTCCGGGTAGTTGAAGTCGCCGGGGTAAAGGGCTTCGCCGGTGACTTTCTCCCGGGCGTCCACACGGGGATGGGCACTTCCGATGGCTCGAGTCATAGGGGCCTCCCTGCGAGGGGTCAATCGTCTACGATGTCCATGGGCAAATAAGGTGAACCGCCGAAGATGCGGTAGATGATGGCGTAGACCAGGCTCAGGGCGACATAGAGCACCAAGGCAATGCCCAGCGCGGCCACGCCATAGGCCGGCAGATAGGGGTCGTACCACGGCAGCCAGGGCAGCGGTTGGCGCAAAATCAGATCGGGCGGCACCGTGAACCAGCCGCGCTGCAGGCCCTGCTGCACCGCGACCATGCCGCCGAAGAACGACACCACGGGGATGAGCAGCGCGAAGAAACATCCCAAGCCATACCAAGCGGGCGGCAAACGCCAGCGCTCTTTCAGCGGCGGGGTTTTATA
>CAYUOX010000005.1:0-13030 GCA_964446575.1 uncultured Anaerolineaceae bacterium
GGGCGCCGGGGGGCGGGGGGCGTGGGCGCGGGCGGTGCGGTGGGTGTGGGCGTGGGCGGGGCTGCGGGCGTCGGCGTGGGCGTGGCCGACGGCGTCGGCGTGGGCGTGGCTGACGGCGTCGGCGTGGGCGTCGCGGGCACGCTGGCAATGGTCACTGTGGCTTCGTTGTTCTCGACGCGCGGGTCAGGGGTCGCAGACTCGACCACGACCGTATTGGGCAACGCCAGCATCGGGGTCAACACTTGCGCACGCCAGGCAATGGTTTTGTGCGCGCCAGGGGGCAAGATTTCCCACTGGCACACCACCTGAGGGGCCTCTTGCTCCAGGTCCTCATCGCGCGTTTGCCAAACGCAAGCCTGGTCGGGGTCCTCTTCCACGGCCACAAAGGCCAGTCCTTCTGGCAAGGGATTGCGCAAAACCACCTCTCGCGCGGCCGAAGGTCCTTCGTTGTACACGGTTAGCGTGTAGAGCACCGTGTTGGGCGGCAACACCACGGGTTCCGACGCTTCGGCCGTGACGCGTACATCCGCGCGCGGGGCCAGGGGGACCGGATGTTCGGCCTGGTTGTTGCTCAGATCGGGGTCTTCGGTCGCGCTGCTGACCGCGGCGATCAGGTGCCACGTTGGCTGCGCGTCGGCCGGCACGTCCATTTGCACCTGAAAGGCAACCTGCGTGCCAGCCTCCAGGGTCCCCACTGGGCAGAGCCAGCCCTCTTGGTCGAGGCGGCACTCAACCGCAGCGGGTGCGGCCAGGGTCACCAGCACGGACACGGCCTCAGGAGGCAGTTCCAAGCGCAAGAGCACGTCGGTCGCGGCCAACGGGCCGTGATTCGCCACCCACCCTTGCCCAGTGAAGCGGGTGCCCGGCACCGCGGCGGGCGCGTCCTCCCACGCGACGCGCACGTCTGCGGCCTGCACCACAGCCACGCGCGCCTCAAACACGTTATCGTCCGGCTCGGGGTCATTGGGCTGCCCTGCGACGGTTCCCTGCACCGTCAAGGCCTCGGTCTCGGCTGCGACGTGCACCTGCAGTTCTACAACCACTGTCGTGTCCGCGGGCAACGCGTCCCAGCGGCATTCCCACGCGTCCTCAGAGGCTGCGCAAACGTCGCCAGCGCTGACAACCTGGATGACAGTCCCACCCTGTACCTGGCCTTGCAAATGCACCTGCGACGCGGGCAACGGCCCGGCGTTGGTCACGGCCAACGCAAACGCCGCGCGCGACCCAGGGGCCACATACGCCGGACTGGTGGAAGGCTCGACCTGCAAGTCGGCTTGCCAAATGACTCGCGTGTGCGCACGGCTTTGATTGTCGTCGGGTTGGGGATCCGGCTCCGCCGCGGCCACGCGCACGCGGTTTACCCCCGCGTGGGGATCTTCTACCCACGCCGCTCGGGCACGCACCTGCACTTGCACCTGCGAATCCGCAGGGAGTTCGGGCCAACGGCAGACAACGAAGCCCTCGTCAGGTGCGCACTTGCCCAGGTCGGTGGTCGCGGCCACCAGGCCAAACCCGGGTGGGAGCACATCCTCCAGCACGACGTCGGTAGCGTGTGAAGGCCCGCGATTATGCACCAATACCGTGTATTCCACCTCGTCGCCGGCCAATACCTGCTCGGGGGCCGTTTGCACGACGGTGAGATCAGCCCAGCGGGTCCACGCAACGGCCTCGGCCCAATGATTGTCCTCCGGCACCGGATCGGGCTGCAGCGCCTGAACCTGCCATTGGGGGCGCAAGTCGCCTTGATAAGCCGGGTTTAAGCGCACGGTAAAGGTCACATTTTGCCGGCTGCCCGCGGGCAAATCGCCCAGCCGGCAAGTGAGCGTACCGACCTCTTCGATGGCGCACCGGTCGGCCCACGAGTCGGCCGGTTCCACCGTGACGGATTCGGGCCACGTGCCCACCAATTGCACTTGCCACGCGTCTTGGGGACCGTGGTTGTACACCGTGAGGGTGTACGCAAAAGGCTGGCCAGCGACCACGGGCTCGGCCTCGGCTTGGGCGGTAAGCCGCAGATCGGCCTGCGAACGGGCGACCAAACGGGCCAACGCGTCCGCGGTAGGCATGAAGCCGTCGATGGTCTCGGCGCGCGGATCGCTGCTGTGCGGATGGCATTCCAGGCAATTGACGCCGCTGAGGTCCACGTTGCCCACGTGATTTGCGGCGCCGGCATGAGAGAGTGAACCCACTGCCTGGTGGCAGGCCACACATAGTCGCGTGTTCGGCGGGCTTTGGCCGTCATCGAAAGAATACGATCCGCTCAGGCCCAAGAAACGAATAGGGCCCACATGCTCGCTTTGCAAACCGGGCACGCCATACAGCACCAACTCGGTGCGCACACTGTAGGCGTTACGCGAGCCATGCGGGTCGTGGCAAGCGATGCAACTCAGTCGGAAAGGCGGCTTTGGTGTGGTTGTGAGGGGCTCGCCTGTGCGCGGATCCTGCACTGGTGGGGCTTGCACGTTTCCGTGGGTCGAGACCACGGTCAGGTTTGCCGCGCCGGTGCCATTGTGGCAAGTGTAGCAAAATCGGTCCATGTCGTCGGTGGGCGAGGCAAAGCGGAAGTAGGCGGCCGAGGCCCACGGCGTGGAACCGAGGGCCCCTGTCCGCCCACCACCACCAGCACCGCCCCATCCCCCTCCTCCGCCACCACCGCGAATGAGCAAGTCGGGGCGTCGGGCTGTGTGGGTACGATGGCAGGCAGCGCACGCGTCGGTGGTCGCGGGGTATGGCCCGCGATGCGGTCCTTGGCCAAGGGGTGCGGCCCAGCCCTGCCAGACGGCCAGGCCGGCCAACAAGCCAGTCACCACCAGCGCGGCGCCCCACACCCGCCAACCGTGAAGCCACCCAAAAGGCAACGACCACAGTCCTCGACGCGTGTTTCGCGGCATGATGACATCCTCATTATTTGTCGTGGCACAACTGGCAAGTGCCTCGGTTGTCGACGCGCAGCAGCGCACTGCGGGCATCGCCATTGGGCGCGGTCGCGCGGTTGGGCCACGCGACTTGGGCCGCAAAGCCGCCCATATGCGCGGACGAGCCGTGGGCCACGTGGCAGGTCAGACAGGATAGGGGATCGTGGCGGAACTCAGGATTGCCCGTGGCCGGCGGTCCACCGTGCAAGTTGTGGCATCCGCACCCTTGGCCGACCGCGATGTGCCGATAGGTGAAAATGCTGTCACCGCTGTTGGTGTGCCCTGCGTCGTCGGGAGCGAGATAGCGATCATGGCAAGTCGCGCACCAATGGGCCAAATTGTTGTATAGGGTACCGTCGTAGTCCTGGCCGAAATATTTGCCATCCGCGGCCGCGATGGTGTATTGCTTGGGATCTTCATCGGCCAAGATCACGGTGTCGGTTCCCGAATCGATGGGCGTGGGCCGCAGGATGCGATAGGTGGGGCTGTTACCGCCGCCGGCCCGGCCATGGGGGTCATGGCATGAGGTGCATGACAAGGCCATGGCCGCGCCTGGGCCGGAGTTGAGCGCGCCGCTGCCCCAGGCAATGCCGGTCCCACCGTCGTAAAGATGCGCGGATGTGACCGGGCGCGGACTTGCGTCGCCGTTCCAGGCGGTGTCCATCCGCGCGTACTGAAAGCCACCGGCTTTGAGGCCGCGATCCACCTCGCCCTCAGCGGGCGATTCCGCGGTGGCATCGCGCTGTAGATACACGCCGTTGATGACATCAGTATCGGCGCCGGCGCCTGCCGCGCCGTGGCAGGTGAGGCACAAGTCGGTGCTGGATGCCGCGACCAGCAGGTTGGGCCCGGACGCGGTATGGGCTCGGTGACAAACCGCGCACGCGTCGGTTGTGGGCGTATAGCCGCCATGGGGGCCGTTATCAGCCCAGGCTGTCTGCCTCACTCCCGCGGTGGCGAGCATCACCAGCCCGAGGATGACGATCCAACGCCATCGGCTGCTCATGGCAACCCTCCTGCGAGGCGTCTTCCCGCCCACGAGGGGCGGGAAGACGCGCAACACGCCGAGCCCCCTCTCGCGCGTGCTCGATCACTTTTGGTGGCACACCTCGCACACGCCACGATTGTCCAACCGCAGCAACGCGCTGTCGTTGGTGAATGGTGCGGTGGCCTGCGCGGTCATGCTGGCGGAAGTGCCGTGGGGCAAGTGGCAGGTCTGGCACGCCACATTCTTCGACGCGGTCAGGGGCAGGGTGTAGCCTCCGTAGCCCGTCGCCTCGGGGTCGACGTTGCCGTCGTAACTGTAGTTCATGCCGATGCGATGGGCATAAGTGGAGATGTCACCGCCATAGTCCACATTGCCCGCGTTGTCGTCGGTGTTGTCCTCACCGCTGTTGGCGCGCGTCACGTGATACGCGCCATGGCAGGCCACGCACACGTTGCTCACGTTGTCAGGCCACTGCTCGGCCGTGTAATTCTTGTTGTTCTCGTCCACTTGGTCGACGGTAACCGCATTGCCAGCGATGTTTTCCCGCAAGATGCGGTAGTTGGGCGAGCCATGGGGGTCGTGGCAGGAACCGCAGGTCAACGCGCCCGGCAGGTTCGCGGTCGAACCGCGAGCCACGCCATAACCCCAGGCCGCGCTCAAAGTTCCATCCGAGTCGTGAATCGAGGTGACCGCGACGGTTTGATAGTTGACAAACCCACCGCCTAACAGGGGATCGTTGACGGTACCCTCACCACCGCCTTGGCGGTTGGTGTACACGCCATCGGCCACGTTGGTATCGGCCCCAGTACCCGCGGCACCGTGGCACGACATGCACAGTTCGTAAGTGCTGGCTGCGGTCAGCAGGTTCGGGCCCTGGGCCGTGTGCGCCCGATGGCAGCCCGCGCAGGCGTCGGTGGTGGCGGTGTAACCGCCGTGCGGTCCGCCGTTGGCGTACGCCTGCCCCGCCAACGCGACCAGCAAACCCAGCACCAACAAGGGGACCAACCAGCGAATCCATCTCATGGCGACACTCTCCTTCTGGTGGGATGCTTCATCGATCTTGCACCTCGAACAGCCATACGGCGAACGCGAAGCAAGGCACGCTCTCCTGTCAGGTCATTGTCACCTCCTCCAAGTGGAAAGGTTCAGTAGGACCACACTTGCACCCGATCGTTGGCCCGATCGGTGATGTACAGCCGACCTGTGGCGTCGATGGCAATGTCGTTGGGGTAGTGAAATTGCCCTTTCAACGAGCCCATAGTGCCGAAAGTGAAGAGGAAGGTCGGTTCGTCTGCAGCGAAGTCGTACACGCGTACGACTTGCCCCACCGCGTCGACGACGTGCAACCGCTGGCGTTCGTCCAACGCCATGCCGCGGGGCAAATTTAAGCCGCCCCCACCACCGCCCGCGCCCAGCAAAAAGAGCCATTTGCCTGTCGCGCTCCACACCGACAGGCGCCCATTGTTGCCGTCAGACACGATGAAGCGCCCTTGGGCGTCAACAACGGCCATATTGGGGAACTGAAATTGATCTTCGGCCTCACCGAACGCGCCAAAACTCCACACCTGGGGTGCGAAATCTGTCCAGTCGGTAGCGGCGATGTCTGCGGCGGGGAAGACCAGCACCCGGTGCTGCTCGCGCGTGACATCGGTCACGATTAAGCGGCCCTGGGCGTCGAAGGCCACCCCCAAGGGCGCCCAGGTGGGGGCATTGGGGCGCGGCAACGTGCGCTCATCGCCGTCCGCGGTGCGATAGTGCACCTCATCTTCGAAGATGTCGTACGCGAACGCGCCAGGCTCGGGAACTTGGCCGGTGTGCTTGGCGATGTATTCGCTCAAGGTCAAATCAGGGCCCAGGATGGTGTCGAGATAATTGCCCTCCGCGTCGAAGACGAAAATGGCGTGCTGCAGGCGGTCGGTGACGAACACCCGGCCCTGCGCGTCCACCGCGATGTAGACGGGCGCTCGCTCGGCCGCGGTAGTACGCGGCGGGGCAAAGGCGCGAATCAAGTTGCCCTGGGCGTCGAACATTTTGATCAGCCGGTCACCCTCGCTCTCGGTCACATAGATGCGCTGCCCGTCGGGCGACAGAGCAATGCCCAAAGGCGCGTTCACATCGTAGAACGCGAAGAGGAAGTGAGGCGGATAGTTCACCTCCACCGGTACGGGCAACAACTCGGGCAACGGCTCGGGCCGATTGAGATAGCGCACGAACAAGGCCACCACCGCGCACAAGGCCAACAGCAGCGCGGCCAAGACGGCGATCAAACGCTTGCGTCGCCGGGCTTCCTCGGCCGCGGGATCCAGGCCGGTCAACGCCGCGGGTTCCGCGGGCGTGGGCTCATCCGCGGCCACGGGCTCGGGCGTCGAAGGCGCGACAGGACGAGGTTCGTCGACGGTCACGGCTGGCCCTCCTGCGTCGGGGTCGATTGACGAGCGGCTTGCACGCGACCGTACGCGTGCTCGATGGTCAAATCATCGGGCGCCAAGGCCAAAGCCCGGGCCAAGGCTTGCTGGGATGCCTCCAAATCGCCCAACTTCTCATACACCAGCCCCAGGCCCAGCCACGCGGGGGCGAAGTCGGGCAACTGCTCAACAGCCTGCTCCAACTGGGCGCGGGCCGTTCGGTACCGTTTTTCCCCAAAAGCCACCATACCTTCGGCGTACAGCACATGGGCGTCCTGCCCCTGGGTGCGGTAACACTGGGCCATGCCTTGGTAGGCTTCGACAAAGTCGGGCACCAAGCGCACAGCCCGCTGAAAGGCGTCCAGCGCAGGAGCGCATTGCCCTTGACTTTGATAGGCCACACCCAACTGATACAACGCGTCCGCGTCGGTAGGAGAAATCTTCAGCGCGGCCTCCAACGCGGGGATGGCTTGGTCGCTTTGGCCGAGGGTGTTGTAGATTAGGCCGACGAAGTAATACGCGGTTTCCAGTTGCAAGTCCGCAGCCGCGGCGGGGCGGTCCTTTCGCAAAGCGATGAAATGCTCCAAGGGCGGCAGCGCCGCTTCGAGACGATTCTGCTGAATGGCAGCCATGCCCGCGAGGAACAGCGCGGCCTCGTGGTCGGGATAGGCCTTCAGCACCTGAGACGCGACCTCGAAGGCCCGGTCGTACAGGTGATTTTCGTAGTACAGAGCGGCCAGGGCGACCCGCAAGTCAGGGTCGTCAGGGTTCTCGCGCACGGCCTGCTCGGCCTCGCGTAGCGCGCGCTCCGCGGGCGAGAGGGGGCCACGCGCGTAGAAACGATCCCAATAGTAGTAGCCCGCGAACGCCAGCGTCGCCAGCGCCAACAGCGCGGCCACCGCCCAAATGGCCCGGGTCAGGCGAGAGGGTGTGGTCCAGGCTAACCAGCGTTCGCGTGCCCAAAACGACCTCATGGCATCACCTCGTCGCGGTCATGGTCGACGCGGGCGCAACGGATTCAGCCTGGGCTTCGGCCGTGGCTTGGGCCTTGCGCCGCTGCGCCGCATCCAACAACGCCAATTCTTGTCGCAGGCGCTGGGCGACCACGTGCGCCGCGAGAATGCGCTGATACTCCAACGGGTGCTCCTCACGCATCTCTTCCTCAGACAAATAGCCGGTGAACATGCTCCAATTGCGCGTCTTGATCAGCACGTGGTACAGATGCCAAGTCAAGATCGCGAGGGTGGCCAAAATGGCCTCCCAACTGTGCAGGGCGCGCGAGATCGGCACCGCACTGCCGGGCAACAATTTGGTCGCGGCCACGGGGAACCACATGATGAGGCCGGTCACCATCATCAAGGTCTGCCCCCACAACAAGGCCCAATATTCCATCTTTTCCTCAATGGCAAAACGATCGTGCAGGGGCCGGGTGGACGACAAGCCCAAGTTGTAGCGAATGGTTTGCCACAAATTTTTGAAGTCTTGCCAACGGGGCCACATCGCGCCGCGCGTGCGTTTGACAAACCAGGTCTCCAGAATCTGCCACAAGTGATAGAACGAAACGGCCATAAGCAGCGCGGCGGCCACATGGTGCACAATGCGCAACGCCTGAGGCCCACCCAACGCGTTGACCACCCACGCGACCCACAAATGGCCACTGAAATGCTGCAAAAGTCCGGTCACGGCCAAGGTTGAAAACGTGGTCATCAAGATGAAATGCTGGATGCGTGTGAGCAAATCGAAGCGCAGGAACACGCGGCGCCCATCGGGCAACACCTGCATTCGGGCGGCCAGGGCTTCGGCCGCGCGCAGGCGCTCTTGCAGCAAGCGCCGTTTGATGGCCAGCCGATCGACCGGCGCTTCTTCGACCGCGGGCTTGGACGCCACGGCAACGCGCAACCGCCGCGCACGATGGTCATTCGTCTTCGAAGAAGTCATAGTCCACTCCCAATTCGGCCTCGATTTCCTGCTCGGCCTCAGCAATGGCCCGGCGCAACTGAGAGCGCTTCTCCAGCCAGCGCTTGCGCGCATCCAGCCCGATGTAGAGCAGAAAACCGCCAATGACACCGGGCACCAGCACATAGCCATAGGCCATGTTCACCGCAGCGATCACGGGGGCTTCCTCCCAAGTCGGCTCACGATGGCGCATCCACGCATCGGGGAAGCGCTCGCTCGCGCCAGGATGGCAGCGTTGACAAGCGCTCAGCACCCGTTCGCCTGCCACCGTCGAGCGCGGGTCATCGGGCGCTTGAATGTTGTGCGTGCCATGACAATGGACGCACTTGGCCTCAGGGCTGGGCTTTCCGGTGCGCGCCAGACGAGCCAGGTTCACCGAGCGGCCGTGGAAATCCTCCAGATACGTACGATACACACGGGTGGGTACGTCATAGCGCGCCATGCGCGCCGGATCAGCATGGCAATTGCCGCAAATGGCGATGCTGTCGTTGGAAAACGTGGTCGAGCGCGGCCCGCGCACGCTGTGCACGCCGTGGCAATCCACACACGTTGGCACATCGGGGTTGTTGGGCTCTTGCGCCAGCACCGCGCCGTGCACACTGGTGCGATAGGTGGAATACACCGCCTGATGGCAGCGGCCGCAAATCCGCGTGATTTGCACCCGAGGCTGCCCCGGCGTGGTGATGTCGTGGCTGCCATGGCAGTCTGCGCACAGCGGCGCGTAGCGGTTGCCGCTTTCCATGACCCGCACATGCATGCTGTCCACGGCCTCTTTTTCCGCCTCCTCGTGGCACGTGGCGCAGGCGGCATTGATGGCCACGGTCATCTCGCGACGATCCGCGTATGGCAAATCCACCGTGAGTTCCACATCCCGCACCACAGCCCCCACTTGCCCGTCCTCGGTCAAATGGCACGTGGTGCAATCAATCTGCGGATTGCTGGGCTGATGCGGATAGCGCTCCGTATCCGGATGGCAGGCGATGCACTCCAACCCCGCGGGGCCGTGGACCGAGTTCTCGAACTCACCCACATCCACATACAGGCTGATGATTTCGCCGTCTTGAAAGCGGCCGCGGAAATTGTGATTCGTGTGGCACATCTGACAATTGGCGTCGGGGGACCCTTCCTCGGCGGGCGGTGGCGTGGTCTCCAGGCCCCGCGTGGCGTCTCCCCCCGCGCTCGCGAGGGACACAGCCCAGACCAGCGCGAACAACAAAGCCCCGCTCAGGCTCCAAAGCCAAAGCGCGCGTGCCCGCGGGTTGGTCCCACGGCTACGACGCACCCGGTGACGCCTGTATCCAGAGTTAGGCCGAAAACGTTCCTTCTTCATACGCGTGTTCGACTCCAACCACGACTCTGACGACGATACGCATCGATCAAGGCCTGACTGGCCTGGGGGCACAAGTACAACGTGCCTCCCCGGCCCAAGACCTGCACAGCCTCGCGCAGTTCGGGACCGCTTTCGCCGCAAACACAACCGCTCAGACCCCACGGGGCCAACTCCAGAAAATACGCGGCCACCTCGCGGGGATCGCATCCGATGGCCAGCGTGCGCAAGCGTGGCTGCACCGCGCGCAACCGCCGAAACAGCGTGCCCTGCGGATACCCGCGACTGGGTATGTGGAACAGCAGCAAGTCGGGTTGCCAGCGTTGCGTGCGTTGCACCATGTCGTCGTCGGTGTAGGCCCAACCCACGATACGCACTCCTGGACATCGGGCGATGTGCTGCGCGAGGGTTTGTCCGACCTCTTCCGAACCGCACGCGATCAAAATCTTAAGGTTCACCCCTTCTACCCGCGAAAGTGAAAAACGGCACAATCTGATTTCGCCCTCATCATAGCATCCGCCCCGCCGCGGGGCTATAAGGGAAAAACCTTACCCGCGGCCAGGGCAAGGCCTTATCTTGAGATTTTCCGAAAGGAAGCCGAAAATAAAGTCGCTCACCGGCCCCAAAAAACCAAAAGCCGGGCCTTGGGCCCGGCTTTTTTCCTCCCATCCCGGCGGGATGGCTAATCGTCCCAGGGGTCGATCAAGCGCCGTCGCACCGCGTAGCGCACGATTTGTGCCACATTGTGCAAATTCAATTTGTTCATCAAGCGCGTACGATGGACATCCACGGTTTTGGGGCTGATGTAGAGGATCTTGGCGATTTCGTTGTTGGTGTACCCTTGGGCGATGAGAATGAGGATCTCACGCTCGCGAGGCGTCAACCGGCGGTCTGGGTCAGTGGCGTCTTCGCCGGCCATGAAGGCATCCAGCACCAGTTTGGCGATGGGCGGGTAGAGGTAAGAATTGCCCTCATGGACCGCGCGGATGGCCTTGACGAAGTCAGTGTCCGCGGCTTGCTTGAGGACATAGCCCGCAGCCCCGGCCTCCAACAAGGGCAACACAAACTCTTTATTGCCATATTGGGTGAGCATGAGCACTCGCGCGTCGGGGTTTTCTTCCAGCAAATAACGCAACGCGGTGAGGCCGTTCATGCCCGGCATCATCACGTCCATAACGATGACGTCTGGTTTCAACTCGCGGGCCTTGCGGATGCCTTCCTCGCCATCGGCGGCTTCGCCCACCACTTCGATGTCGTCGTAGGTTTCCAGCAAAGCCCGCAAACCAGCCCGCAGAATGGCGTGGTCATCCACCAGGAGCACGCGGATCGGCTTTCGTCGGTCCTTCTGCGACATGGCGCTCTACCCCTGCATGAGCCTCATAAGGCACCCGGATCCGGATGCGCGTTCCTTGGCCAGGTGCCGATTCGACTTGGAATTCTCCCCCGATCAAGTGAATGCGCTCGCGCATACCCAGCAGGCCAAAATGAGGCGTGGCGTTGCGCGCCACTTCGTCGACCGCGAAGCCCCGACCGTCGTCGGTGACTGTCACCTGCAACGCGTCGGGCTGCCATTCGAACAACAACGTGGCTTGTCGGGCATGGGCGTGCTGGGCAATGTTGTTGATGGCCTCTTGCAACACTCGATACACGCTCACCTGCACATAAGGCGAGAGCGACTGGGGCGTGCCACGGACTTTGACCTTGACCTGCACCCCTAAGGGGCTCAAGCGGCTGTCGGCATACCACTGCACCGCGGGCACCAAGCCATATTCATCCAGCAAACCCGGCCGCAAATCCATCACAATGCGATTCACCCCCTCCAGCGTGCGCGCCGCGTGCTGGCGCAATCGCTGCAAATGTTGCAGCACCTCTGGATCGTCCACGGTGCGGGCCAAGGCCCCTAAGCGCACGATGAGATTGGCCAGTTCTTGGCTGGTCTCGTCGTGCAATTCGCGCGAAACGCGGCGGCGCTCCTCTTCCTGGGCCGAGATCAAGCGGGTGAGCAGTTGCTCGCGCTCGCGGCACATCTGCACCAGCGTGCCGCTTTGTTCTTCCAGCCGGGCGGCCAATTGTTGCCGCAAGGCCTGCTCTTGCTCCAACAGCGACTTGACCCGCTGCCGCATGGCCTCGATGCTGGCCGCGAGTTCGTGAATCTCGCGCATACCCCGCGGCGCGATGGCGACATCCAAGTCGCCCGCGGCGATGCGCTGCGCCACTTGATTGAGCGCGCGCAGCGGCAGAAAAATCTCACGCTTATGGAAGTGAATCACCAACAAGGCCATGCCCACAAGCGCCAAAGCCAACAGCGCAGCGCCCACCAGCGCCCGCGTGCGGGTGGCATCCAACACGGTGGCTTGCTTGACCAAGGCCAACGCGTACGAGCCCGAATGGGTGGCCCCTAAGGGCACCAACAAAACCTCATACGTGGTGCCCTCATGACGCACGCTATAGGGTTGCAGGATCTCCTCCGTGGGGGCCCGCGCGGCGCGGCGCAAATCGTGCAACACGCGCGGGGGCAAATCAGCCTCGGCCGGCCCCACCCAGCGCGTACCGTCGGTCAGCACGATCAGGCCGTGAAAACCGCCCACCAGGGCCTCCAGTGCGACCGCGTCCATCTCGTGGGCAATGACCACAACCGTGTCGTTGACGCCCTCGGCATTCGTATGCGGCGCGACAGCGACCAGCCAAATGCGATCGTCAACCGTGGTCAGTTCGGCCAGGGCTTGACCGCCAAAGCCCAAGCGGACGATCTCCAAGTGCGGCAACACGGCCGGGTCCAAAGGAGGCTCGGCCGCAGCCGTGTAGACCTGGCCCTGCGCGGTAACCAAGTAAACATGATCCGCCTCGTGCGCGCTCTGATGCAGCGAGAGCAAACGCTTCAGGCGTTGGGTGTCCCCCTCGGCCAGCCAGGTGAAAATTTCTTCGTAATGGGCCAAGAGTTGGGCTTCGTCACGCAAATAATACCCTTCGTTGACGAAGCGCGCGTGCAAAGCCACCGCCTGGTGGTAGAGTTCAGTGTCCAGACAGTAGCGTACTTGCTCGGCGACTTGACCGCTCAAATATACAATGCCCCCAATCAGCAACGCCACCGCGCCGAGGGTGAGCGCCCATTGCCGAGCGACCAGACTCCACTTCTGCCATCCAAACACCGAACCACACTCCCACCCCCCACGACAGACCCACGCCAGGGGCGCGGGCCCAGGCTCCCCGGCAACACGATGGAACGATGCGCAACGGCCCCGGCGGGAACAAGCCGGGGCCGCTGTATCCGTTCGGGCGCTTGTGCCCGCCCTTGTCGATTTGGTGACCCGTGCAGGACTCGAACCTGCAACCCGCGGATTAAGAGTCCGCTGCTCTCCCAATTGAGCTAACGGGCCACTGGCAGCCTTATTATACCGCGCTTCAAAACGATGTCAATGCAAATTCATGAACGCGGCAA
>CAYUOX010000006.1:0-24674 GCA_964446575.1 uncultured Anaerolineaceae bacterium
CTGGCCTACACCGGTGACTTGGCCGACGATCCGGCGACCCGTTATCTTTACAGCACCGACGCGTCCATCTACCAGATGCAGCCTCTGGCCGTGGCCGTGCCCCGGGGCGTCGAAGACCTGCACCGCTTGGTCGAAGCCGCCGCGGCCTTGGGCCTGCCCTTACTGCCCCGGGGCGGAGGCACCAGTTTGGCTGGGCAGACCGTGGCCCAGGCCGTGGTGATCGACTTCAGCCGTCATTTTCGCACGGTGCACCACATCGACCCCGACGCGCGCACGGTCACCGTGGACGTGGGCTTGCCTTTGGCCGACCTCAACCGCGCGCTGGCCCGTTATGGCCTTACCTTTGGCCCCGACCCGGCCAGCGCGGCCCAGGCTACCGTGGGCGGCGTGGTGGGCAACAACAGCACGGGCGCGCACTCCATCGCCTACGGTATGACCGTGGACCATCTCTTGGCCGCGGAGACCTTCTTGGCCGACGGCTCCCCCGCCCGCTGGGAGCCCGTGCCCTTGCCCCCCGACGGTACAGCGCCGCGCGTGTCCAATCCCCGCTTGCAGGCGGTGGTGGATGTGGCCTGGGCCGTGCGCACTCGCCACGCGGACCTGATTCGCCGCGACTGGCCCCGGGTGTGGCGACGCGCTTCGGGCTACAGCCTGCCCTATTTGCTGCCATGGAGCCCCGCGCGGCCGCCGGCGTGGCCCGCGAACCGACCCTATCCCGATGTTCCCCCCGATACCTTGCCGTTGCAAGCCCTGCTCGCGGGCGCGGAAGGCACATTGGCCGTGGTGCACCGGGTGACGTTGCGCGTCGTGCGTCCGCCCCGGCACCAGGCCTTGGCTTTGCTCGCCTACCCCGACATCGCCACGGCCAGCGACGATGTGCCGCGGCTGCTCACCCATGGCCCCGCGGCCGTCGAACTCTTGCCCGGCGAACTGTTCCGCCGCGCGTTGGATATCCCCCTGTACGCGCGGCTGGTGCGCGACGCCTTGGGCCCCTTGCTGGCCGATGGCATCCCGCAGGCCGTGCTGTTGGTGGAGTTCGCGGGGGAGCACCCCGCGGCCGTGGCCGCGGCCGCGCGCGCGGTGGGCGGCTTTTTGGCCTTGGACCCCGAACACCAGGCCGCGATTTGGCAGGTGCGCAAGGTAGGCATGGGCCTGCTGATGTCCCGACCCGGCGACCTCAAACCCGTGCCCTTTGTCGAAGACATGACCGTGCCTGTGGAGCACCTGGGGCGTTTCGTGCGCGCGCTGGACCCCATCTTTCGGGCCCACGGCACCGAGGCCGTGTATTACGCGCACGCGTCCGCGGGTTGCCTGCACATTCGACCGTGGCTGAATCTCAAAACCGACGCCGGACGGCGCGCCCTGCGGGGCATTGCCCAAGAGGCCATGGCCCTGGTCCGCCGTTTGCACGGCGTGCCCAGCGGCGAGCACGGCGATGGCTTGGCCCGCTCCGAATGGCTGCGGGCCGCGTTCGGCCCCGAGATTTACGGGCTGTTCGAGGAACTCAAAGACGCGGCCGACCCTCAGCGCCGCCTGAACCCCCACAAGATCGTCGACCCCCTGCCCATGGACGCCCACCTGCGGTATGGGCCCGACTACGCCACACCGTTGACCTGGTCCAGCCCGCTGTTTGCCACGCCCGCCGCGCTGGCCGAGGCCGTGGAGCGGTGCAACGGCGCGGGGGTGTGTCGCAAGAGCACGGGCGCGATGTGCCCTTCGTATCAGGCCACGCGAGACGAACACCACAGCACACGCGGCCGGGCCAACTTGCTGCGGGCCATGATTGCCGGGCACATTCCCCAGGCCGAAGACGCAGCCTTTGCGGCTTTGGACCTGTGCTTGGCTTGCCAAGCCTGTCGCGCGGAGTGCCCCTCGGGCGTTGACATGGCCAAACTCAAATGGGCCTTTTTGCACCGCTACTATCGCACCCATCGCCGGCCGTGGCGCGACTACCTCTTCGCGTATGCGGGGAAGATGGCTCCGCTGGGGCGTTGGGCCGCGCCTTTGGTCAACGCGCTCCTGGCCTGGCCGCCCTTGCGGCGGGCCTTGGCGCGCGGGCTGGGCTTGGCGCCGCAGCGAACCTGGCCCCGCTTGGCGCGGCGGGGGCTGCCTGTGACGACCGTGGCCGCGGCTACGGTGCTGTTCTTGCGCGACGGCTTCCACGACGCGTTCGACCCCCAGGCTGAAATCGCGGCGGTGCGCCTGCTGCGGGCTTGGGGCCAGCGGGTCAGCGTGATCCCTCGGGTCGAAAACGGCCGCGCGTTGGTCTCTAAGGGCTTTCTCGACGCGGCCCGCGATGAGGCCCACGCCATGTTGGCGGCCATTCGGCAGGTGGACCCCGCGGGGCGGCTGCCCATTGTGGGCGTGGAGCCCGCGGCGGTGTACCATATGCGCGACACCTTGCCCGAACTGGTGCCCACCGACGAAGCGCGCGCGGTGGCCGCGCGCACGTGGATGGTGGAGGAATGGGCCGTGCGGCACTGGCAACACCCGCCCGGCCCCCCGCGGAGCCCTTTCCCCCAAGAAGTGTTTTTGCACGGCCATTGCTATCAGAAGGCCCGCCCGCCCGCGGACGATGGGTTGCCCGTAGGCGTGGCCGCTACCCGAGCCATGTTAGAGATGCTGGGCCATACAGTGCACGAACTGCCCACCGGTTGCTGCGGCATGGCCGGCCCCTTTGGGTATGAAGCCGAGCACTACGAGTTGTCGTTGCGGGTGGGTGAGTTGAGCCTGTTCCCCCAGGTGCGCGCGCTGCCCGAGGATGCCGTCCTGCTCGCGCCGGGTTTCTCGTGCCGGCACCAGGTGGCGGATGTGCTCCGCCGCGGCGCGCGGCACCCTTTGGTGTGGCTGGACGCGCTATGGACCCGCGCGCACCCGCCAGCCGCTGCCGTCGGGCAGGTGTAGGGTTTGGTAGGGGCCTTGGTAGAGCGCGGCGAGCCAGGCCGCGGTTTGGGGAACCTCGGGCGGCAACGGCCAAGGGTGCACCAACGCGGGAGCGCGAGACGGCGGGGTGGCGGTGAAACGCACTTGGTCGGCCAAATAGAGGCGCGCGAAATGCGATTGAGCCAGCCAGGCGGTTGGCTGCGGGTCGTCGTTCGGAAGCGCGGCCCGCAGCGCGCGCACGGTCGCATACCGGGGGCGCGGCTGAGGCTGGGTATACGGCCGGGGCACGAGCAGCGCGGCCAGCAGGATGGCCGCGGGCAGCGCGCCGCGGAGCCGGCGATGATGTTGGGCGACGGGCCCCGCGGCCGCGAGGGCCAGTGCCAAGGCCGCCCACCCCGCGGCCAGGGGGATCACTTGATAGTGCGGCCGGGGGTAGATGATCCACGATGAGAGCACGCCGGGCAAGGCCCACAAGGCCAGGGCCGCGAGGTCGCGGCCGAGATGGTGCTTCTGCCGTGCCCGCCAAAGCGCGACGCCCCACAGCGCGCCCCATAGGGCGCCCCAGAGGGGCCAAGCATGGCGCCAAGGGTAGGGCGTCAGCCCTTGCAGCACGGCTTTGACCCAGCCGCGGCCGTTGCGGATGACGAACCAGGCGAAGATGTCGGGGCGGGCGCGCGCGGCATCGGGCAGCGAGTGGACGGGGCCGAAAACCTCTTCCAATACTTGGGGCCAATCGTGGTAGGGATTGAACGATTGGTGGGTGTGGGCCCGCCAGCGCACCGCGAAGTGCTGGCCGAACGCGGCCCACAAGCGGCCTTGGGGGTCGCGCCACGGGTGGGTGAACACGGCCACCAGGCCAAAGGCCAGCAGGCCGGCCCACAAGCGTTTGTCCCCTGGCCGCGCGGGGGTGGGCCGCGCGGCCCAGGCCGCGGCCGCGGCCAACAGCAGCGCTGTGAGCGCGAACTCAGGCCGCACATACGACGCCAGCCACGCAAGCACGGCCTGGACGAGCCAAGGCCATCCCCCCGCGGAGGCGCGCGGCAGCCAAGCCCACGCCGCGGCCGCGAGGACCAGGGCGAAGTGCCCAACCCGCCAATCGCCGTGGTTGGCCGTGGAAATCAAAAAGCCCAGCCCAGCCAGCAGCCCCCACGCCACGCGCCGGGTGCGCCGGACGACCGCGACAGCCAACACCGCGGGCGGCAGCAGGGTGGTGATGTAAAGATTGACATAATAGGCTTGTTCAGGCAGCCACACTTGGGCGAGGCCCGCGTACCACGCGCTATAGAGCGGTCCCCAAGTGCGTTCCAGGGGCTGCT
Organism: uncultured Anaerolineaceae bacterium; assembly: GCA_964446575.1. Taxonomy (GTDB): domain Bacteria; phylum Chloroflexota; class Anaerolineae; order Anaerolineales; family DRMV01; genus JAADEN01. Next base: position 4,200 of record CAYUOX010000006.1, read on the forward strand.
GCCCCGCGGCCCACATCAGCCCGCGCCACAAATACAGGCCTTCGTCGTCGGGGTTGAGGTCGTAGGCCGTGGGCAAGCCCCAAGTGAACGACAGGCCTGCCAACAGCACCAAGCACGCGGTGAGCCAGGCGCGGGCTTTGGGGGACATGATGCCTCCGGCCGGGTCACGCGGTGCGCAGCCGGGCTTCCCATTCGGCCAAGGGCGCCAGGGGAAGGCCCAGGCCGTCCAGCATGTTGCGCAGGGTGTTCCAGTGCACCCGCTCCCAAGCCTTGGGGCTGGCGTTGGCGTTGTGGGGCGCGAGGAGCACTTGGTCCATGTGCCGCAGCGGGCTGTCGGCGGGCAGGGGCTCGCGCTCGAACACATCCAAAGCCGCGCCAGCCAGGCGTCCGCGTTGCAGCGCGTCGATGAGCGCGGCTTCGTCGACGATGGGCCCTCGGGCGGTGTTGATGAGCACCGCGCCCGGCTTCACCCGCGCGAACGCGGCCGCGTCCAGCAGGTGATAACTGGTGGGGTTGAGGTCGCAATTTACGCTGATGAAGTCGGCCTGGGCCAGCAGGTCCTCTAAGGGCAGCATCTCGACGCCCACTTCCGCGAGAAAGGCCGGGTCAACGGGACGAATGTCGTTGCCCAGCAAGCGCATGCCGAACGCGCGGGCCCGGCGCAGCACGGCTTTGCCGATGTTGCCCACGCCAATGACGCCCAAGGTGCGTTCGTTGAGCGCGTAGCCCGGACGCTTGGCCCATTGGCCGGCCTTCATGTGGCGGTCCAGCCAGGGCAGGCTGCGGGCAAAGGCCAAAATGTAGCCCAACACCGTGTCGGCCACGGGGTCGGTGAACGCGTTGGGCGTGTTGCGCACCTGAATGCCCAAGCGAGCCGCGGCTTCTTGGTCGATGGAGTCGATGCCCGTGCCCCATTTGGAAATGACTTTGAGGCGCGGCGCGCAGGCTTGGAGCACGCGCGCGGTGAAGCGATCGTCGCCGCAGATCGCCGCGTCGAATTGCCCCGCATAGGCCAGCAGTTCGTCTTCCTCCAGTCGCTCTTCCACCGGGGGGATGATGACTTGCAGGCCGTAGGCCTCGAACACGGGGCGAAAGCGGTCGTACACGGGGATCATGTAGGGCGCGGAGAGCAAGACGGTGTAGGACATGGCGCGCCTCACGAGGCGAGGGGATGGCCCGCGGGGGCGGTAGGTCGCGGCAGGAACCGCGTTCAGGGGCTTCATTGTACCGCGGCCGGGCAGTTTGTGGTATAATGAGGTTGATACAATGATACAATCGCCTGACGAAGGAGGACGATGACCGCGTCGCGAGAGCCCTGGCCGTGGCGAGTGGATCCTCGCTTGCCGCAGCCGGCCCATGAGCAGATTTATCGCCAAGTGCGGGCCGCGATCCTGGCCGGTTATTGGGCGCCGGGAACCACGCTGCCCACGGTGCGTGCGTTGGCCGCGCGTTTGGGCGTGCATTTCAACACCGTGGCCCGCGCGTACCGCCGGCTGGCGCGGGAAGGCTGGGTCGACGCGCGGCCGGGGCGCGGTACAGTGGTGTTGCAGACCGAGCCGCCGCGCGATTGGCGCGCGGAAGCCTTGGAGGATTTGGCCCAGCGGTATGTCACCCAAGCGCGTTGGCTGGGCTACGCGCCGGCTGCGATTCTGGCTGCGGTCGCGCGGGCGTTGGGCGCGGAAGACGAAGCCGCGGAGGACGCGGCTTGAGTTCCTGGCCGTGTGGGGCCGAGCGACTTCGTCGGGCAGGAGGTGAAACATGCGTTTTCCACGCTGGGCATATTGGGCGAGTGGCGGATTGATCGCGGTTACGGCCGCGGTGACGGCAGGCGTGTATACCCGCCTGCCCGCGTGGATGGCTGTCCACTGGGGGGTGGGCGGACAAGCCGACGGTTTCATGCCGCGGGCTTGGGCCGCGTGGTTGGTGCCGCTTTTGATGGTGGCGTTGGCCGGGCTGCTGTTCGGCTTGGTGCCGTTGCTGGAGCCGTGGCGGCACAACTTGCAGCGCTTTCGCCGCGCGTATGCCTTTTTCGGAGCGGGGTTGTTGCTCTTTTTGGCCGGGCTTCAAGGGTGGATTTTGGCTTGGAACGCGGGGTGGCAGGGGGATGTGCGGCGTTTTTTGGCCCTGGCGCTGGCGTTTTTGAACGGCCTCATGGCTTGGGCGCTGCCGCAGGCCCGGCCGAACTGGTATTTTGGCATTCGTACGCCGTGGACGTTGAGCAGCCCCCGGGTGTGGCATGAGGTGCATCGGCGTGCGCGGCTGGCGTTTGCCCTCGCGGCGGGGATGTGCGGTCTGGCCGTGCTTTGGCCGGCGTTGTTGCTTCTGGCTGCGGGGGTCATGGTGCTGGTTGCGCTGGGGCTAAGTGCTTATTCGTGGTGGCTCTATCGGCAGTATGCGACCCGGCCTTTGGCGTGATGGGCCTTGGCGCGGCCCGTTGGGCTGGGTTGGAGCCGTCGGCCGCTTGTGGCAGGTTTGTGGTCGCGGGCGTGCGTCCCGCGGGGCTCGCGCAGCCGGGTGCGGTGGGTGGCCGTAGGGCGCGGTTGCGGCCGACGGGCTGCGCTGGGCCGCGGCGGGGCGGGCGCGTGGGGGCGTTCCCGTTGGGCCGTGCCTGCCGCGGCCGTGCGGTGCGGACGCTGCGGGCCTGGGGCGGGGACCAGGGCGCTGTCGGGGGCTGGCCGGGCCCAAGTCCGCTGTTGTGGCGACGGTGCGGCGTGACTGCGCGGAAGGGGCTTCGTGGCGTTTTGCCCTCGTGGGGCGGTGGGTTCGCGAGGCAATGTTTCATGTGAAACGCCCCTCGCGCGGCGCGTGAGGGGCGTCATCGCGGGGGCGGAGATGTTTCACGTGAAACGCGCCGCCTCGCCGCGCGTCATGGGCGAAACTGCAGCAACTGCTCGGTGCGGCTGCGGCCCACATGAAAGTACTTGGCCAAGGGGTGATGCACCACGATGGCCGCGGTGGAGTGCTCGGGCACCAGTTGATAGGCCGGCGTGAGACTCATGCCCAGCGCCTCGCGCGCCGGTAGCAGCCGAAAAACTTTCTCGTGATCCCGCAGGTCGGGGATGGCCGGATAGCCCCAGGAGTAACGCTTGCCGCGCTTGGGGTCCAGCCCCAGTTCCCGGCGAATGTGGCGGTGGATGTACTCCGCGGTGGCCTCGGCCGTCTGCACCGCCAGGCCGTGGAAGAAGTACGCCTCACTGTACTGCCCCGCGGCTTCCAGTTCGCGGAAGCGGGCCTCGGCTTGTGGCCCCACCGTGACCACTTGGAACGCGACCACATCCATCACACCATCGTGCACGCTCGCGAAGTAGTCGGCCAAACACAGCCCTTCGCCGCCCACCTGCCGTGGGAATTCGAACACTTCCCGCACTTGCGGCTTCCCCGCGGCCACCGAGTCGGGGTCGTATACCAACAGGCGGTTGCCCTCCCGCTGAGCCGGGAAATAACCATACACCGCCTGCGGTCGCAGCCAACCGTGCCGCAGCGCCTCGCGGGTCATGCGCTCGAAACGCGCCTCGAATTCGGCCTGCAGCCGTTCCCATTCGGGGCCCCGCGCGTTCTTCGCGCCCCACGAAAGACGAAAGAGTTCCCGCTTGTCCACCAGGGGGAACACGGCCTCCAAAGGAATGTCCCGCACCACCCGCGCACCCCACCATCGCGGCGTGGGGATGTTGGGCGCGGGCGGTACACTGCCGCAGTCCTCGCACACTTCAGTGCGCTGCCGCGCCTCGGCCTCGGCCCGGCGTTGCTCGGCTTCGACCTCGCGGTGCAGCGCGGCCAGCAGCCGCGGCCGTTCGGCCGGGTCCATGAGCCGATCCATCACCTGCAGGCCTTCGAACGCGTCTTTGCAATAGAAGACGCCTGGTTCGTAGCGCGCGCCGTCTTCGGTGATGTTGATGCGCCGGCCAAAGCGCCGGTTGATGGCCGCACCCCCCACCAGCACGGGAAACTTGAGCCCGCGGCGGTGCAGTTCGTTCACCACCTTGGGCATTTGCTGGCTGGTCGACACCAGCAGCGCGCTCAAACCAATGGCATCGGCCCGGTTGTCCACCGCGGCTTGGATGATGGTCTCCACCGGCACCTGTTTGCCCAGGTCGATCACCCGGTAGCCGTTGTTGCTCAAAATGGTCTTGACCAGGTTCTTGCCGATGTCGTGCACATCACCGTACACCGTCGCCAGCACCAAAAGGCCTTTGTGCGCGCCTTCTTCACGCACCAAGAATTGCTCCAGTCGGGCCACCGCGCGCTTCATCACCTCGGCCGACTGCAGCACAAAGGGCAAGATGAGTTCCCCCGCGCCGAACTTATCGCCCACTTCTTTCATCGCGGGCAACAGCACCTGGTTCAGCACCCGCACCGCGGCTTGGTGGGTCGCCGCGGTGGGCTCTGGGGGAAGGGCCTCGGGCCCTGGCAAGCCCAGTTCCAAGGCCAAGAGCGCGTCCAGGTCGGCCTCCAAGCCGTCCTTTAGACGCAAGACAATGCGGCGATAAACCCGCTCCGCGGGCGTGAGCCCGGCCAAAGGGTCGTGCTGCTCAGGGCCGGTCCACCCTTGGCCCGCGGCCTGTTGCCGCTCAAAATACTCGATGAACCGGGCCAGCGCGTCCTCGCGGCGATGGAAGATCAAGTCTTCGGCCAACGCACGCGGTTCCGCGGCGATGTCCGCGTAAGGGATGATGTGCACGGGGTTGACGATGGCCATGTCCAGGCCCGCCTGCACCGCGTGGTACAGAAAGACGCTGTTCAGCACGGCCCGAGCCCATTTCCCCAAACCAAAGGAGACATTGCTCACCCCCAACGCGGTGAACACGCCCGATAGTTCGGCCTTGATGCCGCGAATGGCTTCCAATGTGTGGACTGCCGCGTCCGCGCTCTCGGGGTCGCCGGTGGCCAAGGTGAAAGTCAGCGGGTCAAAGACCAGGTCCTCGGGCCGCAAGCCTTCGTCCAGGGCCAGGGCGTAGAGGCGCCGGGCCACCTCGAGTTTGCGGGCCGCGGTCTTGGCCATGCCCTGTTCGTCAATGGTCAACAACATGACCGCGGCATTGTAGGCTCGCGCCAAGCGAAAGACTTGACGGGCCCGGTCCGGGCCGGCTTCCAGGTGGGTTGAGTTGAGCAGCGCGCGGCCAGGATAGACTCGCAGCGCGGCTTCCATGACAGCGGGGTCGGTGGTATCGATGACCAACGGCACAGGGATGCCCGCGGTGACCATCTTGCGCACGACTTGGCGCATGAGCGCGGCTTCGTCGGCCCGCTCGGTGACCGCGACCGACACGTCCAGCGCGTGCGCGCCGCCGTCGACCTGCTGTTGGGCCATCGCGACGATGCCATCCCAGTCTTCGGCCAAGAGCAGACGCTTGAATTGGCGGGAGCCCTGCGCGTTGCACCGTTCGCCGATGAGGAAGGGCGGCGGGTCTTGGCGCATGGCGTAGGCCCGAATGCCCGACGCCAGGCGGGGAACCCACGTGATGGTGCGCCGCGGCGCGGGCCGTCCGCGGAGCCGTTCCACCAAAAGCCGCAAGTGCTCGGGCGTGGTGCCGCAGCAGCCGCCCACCACATTCACGCCGAAGGCTTCGACGAATTCTTGCATCGCGTCCGCGAAGGGCTCGGGCTCCAGCGGGTAGACGGCTTCGCCATCGACATTGATGGGCAGGCCCGCGTTGGGCAGCACCGAGATGGGCAAGGGCGAGTGCTGGCTGAGGTAGCGCACAGGCTCGCGCATGTGCTCGGGCCCGGTGGAGCAGTTCAGGCCCAATAGGTCGATGGGCATGCCGGCCAGGATGGTCACCACGGCTTCGATGTCGGTGCCCAACAGCATGCGGCCCGTGGTGTCAAGGGTGACTTGGGCCTGGATGGGCACGAAGATGCCGGTCTCGCGCATGGCCCGGTGCAGGCCGTGGATGGCAGCTTTGACTTCGAGGATGTCTTGGTGGGTCTCCAAGAGCAGCACATCCACGCCGCCTTGCAGCAAGCCCACGGCCTGCTCGCGAAACACCTCCGCGAGATCTTCGAAGGTGACATCCGAGAGGTCGGGGTCGTCGGCCGAGGGGAGTTTGCCCGTGGGGCCGATGGATCCCGCGACGAAACGCGGGCGCCCGTCCTGGGCCGCGTATTCGTCAGCCACGCGGCGGGCCAGGGCCGCGGCCGCGCGGTTGATTTCGAGCACGCGGTCTTGCAGGCCGAACTCGGCCGCGGTGATGCGGTTCGCGCGGAAGGTGTCGGTCTCGATGACATCCACGCCGACATCCAAAAACGCGCGGTGAATGGTCTCGACGGCCTGGGGGTAGGTCAAGACCAAAATGTCGTTGAAGCCCTCATATTGGGGCCCGCCGAAGTGTTCGGCCGTCAGCCCGAGCGTGGCCAAATTGGTGCCCATCGCGCCGTCGAAGATGAGCACGCGCTGGCGCAGCGCATCCAAATAGCGGCTCTGGGGGAAAGGCTTCGTGGAGGCCATGGGCGTGGTCCTTGGGGAACAGCGCGGGCCGGCCCGCGCCAGGTTTTAAACGCAAAGCCCTCTCGGTGAGAGGGCTGATCCAAACGGTACCATCCCTCATCTGCCAGGCCGTGGGGCCTGCCGGAATTGGCACCTTGTCGCGCGGCGACAGGTTGCCGAGGCTTCACAGGGCCGGGTCCCTCCACCTCTCTGGATGAGGACGAACGCGCGCGGGGATGGGCGCGCGTTCGCGCGTATCGTGGCCTTGGGGCCAGCCGCCCCTGGGGCCAATTCAAGGTTCCGCGGGCATCGCGGCCAAGTGTAGCACACCGCCGGGGGATTGTCAAAGCCGGCGGGGGGGCGAAAATTTCACCCGGAACCACGGAGAGCACGAAGGGAAGGAGAGCCAAAGGGAGGCGGAGCCCCGCCAGGGTTTGGAGGGCCGTTGGAAAAGCAAGCCGGGGCGAATTTGCCGCGTTCTTTATTGTGCGCGATTCCGGGGGCCGTCTCGCTCCGTGCTGCGGCTGGGCCCAAACCCATCGATCGGCGATCCAGGTTGTACAGGGCGGCGGCAGCCAGCGCCCACCGCATGGCCAGGGCTTGTCGCCGCCAAGGGAGGCCCACATTCATTTCGCCAGGCTGTCCGGGTTCCCTCAAAGACCATACGGAGCCGCAGCCCTGCATGTTTCGAACGCTCGGCCAAGGGCCTTGACGAACGCCCTTGGCAGGGCTACAATGATGATGTGTAGTACACACTACACACCAGGGAGGTTTGAATGCCCGGACTCGTGCGAATGCAAATTCTGTTCACCGAAGAGCAGGCCCGCCGCTTGAGGCAGGTGGCGCGGCAGCAAAGCAAAACGATTTCCGCCGTGGTGCGTGAGATGGTGGATGAAGCCTTCGCGGCGCGTGGCCACCGGAAGCGGGAACTCTTCCAGCAGTTGGACGAGAGCGCGCGCTGGCTGGCTGAACACGCGCCAGAGATGATGCATACCCCCGAAGACTTGAACGCCTTGCGTTCGGAGCGGCTGAATGAACTCGTGCCAGACGTGCGTCGTTGACGCCAATATCGCCGTGTGGACGGTGCTTCCCGACCCCTACGGCTGGGGGAAAGCGCGGATTCGCCGCATTATGCAAGGCGAGATCATCGTGCCGGACTTGTGGGTGTATGAAGTCACATCGGTGCTATATCGTTACGCCCATTCCCAGCCGGGAGGCGAAGCGTGGTTGAAACGGACCTTGCCCCCTCTGCTCGCTTTGGCCGATGAAACGATCCACCCGGACCCTGAAATGGCGCTTGTCGCCGCTTTGTGGGCGAAGCGGTTAGGGCAGGGGACGGTTTATGATGCCTTCTACTTGGCGTTAGCCGAGCGGTTAGGGGTCGAGTTTTGGACGGGCGACAAACGGCTTGCCAACCGGGCCCGGCAAGTGGGCGCGGATTTCGTGAGGGTCCCTGGTGAGGGCTGAGCGCACGGCACAAGGGTTGGCGAAGGCGGCCAAGAAGGTGTTTTTGGCCCTCGCGGCCATGGCCCGCTGCATCACGCGCCTTGCCCGCCAAGGGGGATGGGCGAAGAGGCGGGGCCTCATCTTCGGCGCTGCCGTGGCCGAGCCGCTGACCGGCCCATCCCACGCCCCGCGACACCCTTGACGCGGCGGGACGCCTCGGGTAGAATGCGGCCAACCTTTGTCAACACCAGGTGGAGCGCCGCGCATGAACCCCCTTCGGCCTTTAGGCTTTGACTTGACCGCTGACATCAAGAAGAAGGCCCTGCTGCTCCGTCCGCCGTGGTCGGTGGACGGCGTAGGGTCGCGCGGCTGACCACCGCCCCTCGCCTTCCCCACGCCCCCTGGCCACGGCGCCCGGGGGCGTTTTTTATTCCCCCCCTTGGAGGTGCTCTCATGTCCACGTTGCCCCATGTCGCCGTGTTGTACAGCCGCATTCGCGTTGAAGAGAAATGGATCTTTCGCGCGTTGGAGCGTCGCGGGGTCCCCTACACGCGCGTGCACGATGGTCGGGTCGCGCTGCATGCGCACGCGCCCGAGGCGTGGCGACGCTACGATGTGGTATTGGCCCGCAATCTCAGTTACGCCCGCGGGTTGAGCATGGCCCGCATCTTGGAGGCTTGGGGGGTGCCTGTGGTCAATGCCAGTCGCGTCGCGGAGACATGCGGCGACAAGTGGGCCACAACCACGGCCTTGGCCCGAGCCGGTGTCCCCCAGCCGCGGGCTACGGTGGCCTTCACCCCCGAGGCCGCGCTGCAGGCCATGGAAGAGATGGGCTTCCCGGTGGTGCTTAAGCCCATCATCGGCTCCTGGGGGCGTTTGGTGGCCAAACTCAACGACCGAGACGCCGCGGAAGCCTTGTTGGAGCACAAACGCACCTTGGGCGCCTTTCACCACCAAGTGTTCTATATTCAAGAGTACGTGCCCAAACCCGGCCGTGACATCCGCATCTTCGTCATCGGCGACCAGCCCGTCACGGCCATTTATCGCTATTCGGACCACTGGGTGACCAACACCGCCCGCGGGGCTCGGGGGGCGGTGTGTCCGATCACGCCTGAGTTGGGCGAACTCGCCTTGCGGGCCGCGCGCGCGGTGGGTGGCGGCGTGTTGGCCATCGATATTTTGGAGCATCCCGAGCGGGGGTATTTGGTGAACGAAGTCAATCACACCATGGAGTTCCACACCACCGTGCCTCTGACCGGCGTGGACATCCCGGGCCTGATTGTGGACTATCTGCTGCAAGTGGCGCGTGGTGCGCGCGAGGCGGCTTCGCCCCTGCCGGCCGAGGTCCCGGCTTGGGCTGGGTAAGGGCGCCGCGCCGCGTTGGGCTGGCCGCGCCAAAGTCCCACGCGCCCTTGCGCGGCCGGGGCGTTGCTGGGTGAGGCGTGCACGGGTCAAGCGGCACGCGCGCCACGAGGCCTACGCGCGCCCAGCAGCGCGAGGGCTTGTTGGGGGACATCCTCCGTGGCGGGCCGGCGCGGCGTGGGGCTACGGCGCCAAGTACGCCCAAGTGTGATTCAAGTACATGATGCCGGGCACTTGGTCGCCATAGGCCTGCACCACGATGTAGATCAGATGCGTCTTCTCCACTTGGTACGGAATGGTCGCCGAAAATGTGCCGTACCCTTGGGCGTTGGGTTCGGAGACGGAGGCCGCGCGCGTGAACCACACCCGGCCGTCGTCACCCAACACCAAGATTTCGACCAACCCCGTGGTCGGAATGGCAAAGCCCCTCACCGTGAGTTCGCCGCCCTGCACTTGCGAGCCGCGGCGGGGTTCTTGGATCATGATCGCCGCGGCCCAGGTCTCTTGGGGGATGAGGTCTTCGCGGCCCTGGCGCAGTAGCACCAAGGGAACGGCTTGCTGGAAGCGCGGGCGGTCGTAAGGGTCTCGTAGGTAAATTTGCAAGCGCCCCCACTCGCTTTCGGCCCGGATCTCGAAGGGGATTTCCATATCGTACCCGCGCCAACCCTCTGACCCCGCCCGAAACCGTTCCACCTGGCGAAAGAGCAAACGACCGTCTTCGCCCAGCAGTTCGATGTGCATGACCCGCACGTCTTCTACCTGCACTTGGAAGCGCAAATGGATGGGCGAGGTCACCTTAGACCCTGGCCCAGGGGTGAAGATGTGCACGGGCGCGTAGGCCAACGCGCCCAGGGTGGGGATGACGCGCGGGGTGGCCGTGGCCGTGGGCCATTCCACGGTGAAGGGCGTCACTTGCGCGCCTTGGGCCACGGTTTCCAATGGCCGTGGCGTCGCGCTGGGGGATGGTTCAGGGCTGGGGCTGGGGCTGGCCGTGGGCGCCGGGCTGGACGCCGGGCGCGGGGCCGTCGCCGCGGCCGTGGCCCGCGCAGCCGGGCCGACCTCGCCGGTACAGCCCGCCCAGACCCAAGCGCCGAACCACAAAAGCCAAGCCAGTTTGCGCACCATGTTCATGCTTCGGCCTCGGTGGTCGCGGGATTCCATTCCACCTGCGCGCCCAAGGCTCGCAGGTCGTCGACGAACGCGGGGTAGGATTCGCGGAACATGCCCGCGCCGCGCACTTCCACTTCGCCGCGCGCGGCCAAGCCGGCGACGGCCAAGGCCATGGCCAGGCGGTGGTCTCCCTGGGCGTGCCCCACGCCGCCCTGCACGCCCGAGCCGCCGTGCACGGTGAAGCCATCGGGATGCTCTTCGACCGCGACCCCCAGCGCGCGCAAGTTGGCCACCAGCGCGGCGATGCGATCGCTCTCCTTGTGGCGCAGTTCCGCGGCCTCGCGCACCACCGTAGGGCCGTGCGCGTACGCGGCCGCCACCGCGAACACGGGGAACTCGTCGATCATGCGCACGACCAGCGGGCCTTGGACCGTGATGCCCCGCATGTCGGGGCTATAGCGGGCGGTGATGCGGCCGTATGGCTCGCCGTAAGGGGCGCCTTGGGGTTCGACCGACAGCGCGGCGCCCATGCGTTGCAACGCGTCCAAAATGCCCGTGCGGGTGGGGTTCAGCCCAACGCGCTCCAGCGTGATCTGCGACCCCGGTGTGATCAACGCGGCCACGATGAGGAAGGCCGCGGCGGAGATGTCGCCGGGCAAGCGCCATTGCAAGGGGGGCAATGGTTCGGCCGGCGGGTACAACGTGACCGTGTGCCGCGCGGGAAAGGCCAGACGCACGCCCAGGCCCTGCAGCAGACGCTCGGTATGATCGCGCGAGGGGCCTGGCTCGCGCACGGTCACCGGCTCGGCCGCGGCCAGCCCGGCCAACAAGATTGCGCTCTTCACTTGAGCCGACGCGACCGCGAGATCGAATGTGCCGCCGCGCAAAGGGCGCTGCCGCTCGCGGCGCGCCAATGTGAGGGGCGCGCGGCCGTTGGTGTCGGCTATGGGCACGCCCATCCGGCGCAGCGGTTCGGTCACCCGGCGCATGGGGCGACGGCGCAAGCCGGGCGAGCCGTCCAGCACCGCGGGCACGCCCGCGGCGGCCAGCGCGCCGGCCAGCAAGCGCATGGTGGTCGCGGAGTGCCCACAGTCCAACCGCGTCGACGGCGCGCGCCACGCGGCCATGCCAGGGCTGTTCACCGTCAGGGTGGTGCCGTCCAGCGTCCACCCGATGCCCAGCGCGCGCAGCGCGCGCAACATGGGGCGCGTCACCCCGGCCACGAGCACGTTTTCCACGCGGCTGACCCCCCGGGCCAGCGCGGCCAACACCATGACCCGGTGCGAGAGCGATTTGTCGCCCGGTGGGATGCGCGTCCCGCGCAGCGCGGCACCGGGCCGCACTCGGAGGGTTCCCCCCGCGCTCATGGCGCCCCTCGCGCGGCCCGCTCCAGGGCCCGAACTTTTTCCACCCGACGGCGGTAGCGCTCGCCGCCGTGGAAGCGCGCTTGCACAAAGGCCCGCACCAATTCCTTGGCCACTTCGGGGCCGATGACCCGGCCACCCAGGCAAAGCACGTTCATGCCGTCGTGCTCCACGCCCTGGCGCGCGGAGTAGGTGTCGTGGCACGTCGCGGCATAGACGCCTGGGATTTTATTCGCGGCGATGCTCATCCCCACGCCAGAGCCGCACATCAGAATGCCTCGATCAGCCCGGCCTTCGGCCACCGCGCGGCCGACTTGGGCCGCATAGTCGGGGAAATCGACCCGCTCGGGGCCATGGGTGCCGAAGTCCAGCACTTCGCAGCCGGCCTGAGCCAGTGCTTCCAGCACTGCGGCCTTGAGGGGCCAACCACCGTGATCACAACCAACGGCCACACGCATGGGAACGCCTCCTGGTGGGCCCGCGTTTGGGCGGTCGCGAGGGGTGCTCGTGGACCAGCCCCACGCGGGGTGCGAATGGCCTCAGTATAAAACGCCCCTGGCAAGAGGTCAACCGTGGCCGTTCGGGCCCGCGCGCGAGCATGGTACAATGAACGCGGGCCCGATGGTAAGAGCCCAGGGAGCCATGTCCCCGAGAGTGCGCACCGAGTACGTTTGCCAAAATTGCGGCCGACGCTCGCCCAAGCCGCTGGGGCGTTGTCCGTCCTGCGGCGAGTGGGGCACGTTTGTCGAAGAAGTTGTCGCGCCGCCGAGCCCCGCGGCCGCGACGCGCGGCGCGCGCGGGTGGGCCGCGCCTCCGCCTCGGCCCCTCAACGACATCCCCTTGCAAGGTGAAGTCCGTTGGGCCGTGCCCATGGGCGAAATGGCGCGCGTGCTGGGCGGCGGCATCGTGCCCGGCTCCATTGTGCTGTTGGGCGGCGACCCCGGCATTGGCAAATCCACGTTGTTGCTGCAACTCGCCTTGGCCTTGGCGCGCGAGCGGCGGGTGTTGTACGTCTCGGGCGAAGAGTCTGCGGCGCAAATCAAGATGCGCGCCCAGCGCTTGTGGCGCACGCCACAAGGCCGGCCGCGGGCCTTCCCCGACGCGTTGTATTTGGCCACCGAGACCAACTTAGAGACGATCTTGGCCCATGTGGCCGCGCTGACGCCGCAGATTTTGATTGTCGATTCGATCCAAACGGTGTATTGGCCTGAACTGTCTTCGGCCGCGGGGTCGGTGAGCCAAGTGCGCGAGAGCGCGGCCCGTTTGCAGGCCCTGGCCAAGCAGGAAGACATCGCGGTCTTTCTCATCGGTCATGTGACCAAGGAGGGCACATTGGCGGGCCCGCGCGTGCTGGAGCACATCGTGGACACAGTGCTCTACCTCGAGGGCGACCGGCATCACGCGTATCGGCTGCTGCGCTCGGTGAAAAACCGCTTTGGCGCCACCGACGAGGTGGGCGTGTTCGAGATGCACGAGCGCGGCTTGGTCGAAGTGCCCAACCCGTCGGAGGTCTTCTTGGCCGGGCGCTTGGTCAACACGCCGGGCTCGGCCATTGCGGTGACCATGGAAGGCACGCGGCCGCTGCTGGTCGAGATTCAAGGGTTGACCAGCCCCACCGCGTTCGGCCACGCGCGCCGGGCCGCCATCGGCGTGGACTATAACCGCCTGCTGTTGGTGCTGGCCGTGTTGCAGCGGCGTTTGGGCTTGCGTTTGGCCGACCAAGACGTGTTCGCCAGCGTGGTCGGGGGGTTGAACATCCGGGAGCCCGCGGCCGACTTAGCCCTGGCCGCGGCCTTGGCCTCTTCGGTGCAGGACCGCGCGGTGCGGGCCGACCTGGTGCTCATCGGTGAAGTAGGGTTGGCCGGCGAACTGCGCGCGGTGGGGCAGATGGCCGCGCGGCTTCGGGAAGCCGCGCAACTGGGCTTTCGGGCCGCGGTGGTGCCCAAGCGCCTGCGCCGTCAAAGGCACGAGTCTTGGCCCGAGGGCATCCAAGTCCACGAGGTCGCGTCGGTGCGGCAAGCCCTGCATCTGGCCTTGGCAGGGTCTTCCCCCTGAGCCCGCCCGCGCTTATGTGCCCAACCAGCGGGCCGCGGCCGCGGCCAAGTGACGCCATGACCCCTGTTGCAACGTCATCCGCGGCAGCGACTCCAAGAAAAAGCGGCCGTACGATTTGCTCACCATGCGCCGGTCCAGCACGGCCACGATGCCGCGGTCGGTGCGGGTGCGAATGAGGCGGCCAAAACCTTGACGGAAGACCAGCACGGCATCGGGCAAGGTGTACTCCCAGAAGGGGTTTTCGTACATTTCCGCGCGCGCCTGGACCAACGGGTCGGAAGGCACGGCAAAGGGCAATTTGGCAATCACCAGCGCGCTCAAATCCTCGCCGGGGATGTCCACACCCTCCCAAAAGGCGCGTGTGCCGAAGAGCACCGCGGCCTCGTGCGCACGAAAGGCTTGGATGAGTGCTTGTGGCGAGGGTCCCTCGTCTTGGCGAAAGAGCGCGATGCCCTGTTGCGCCAGGGGGTGCGCCAGACGGCGGGCCGTGCGCTCCAGATGGGCGTAGGACGTGAACAGCACCAGCATGCGCCCGCGCGTGGCCAACGCCAGCCGGTAGACGGCGCGCTCCAGCAGCACTTGATAGTTGGGGTGCGACGGCTCGGGGATGTCGTCGACCAAATAGAGCAGGGCCGCGCTCTCGTAGTCGAAGGGCGAACCCAATGCCAATGTGTGGGCTTCGTAGGCGTCCAGCCGCTGGCGGATGAAGTCGAACGAGCCCGCGACGGTCAGGGTGGCGGAGGTGAGAATCACGCTGTCTTTGCCCTGCCAGAAGAGTTCGCGCAGCAACTCTCCCACATGCAAGGGCGCGGCAAACAGCGCGGGCCGCCGGCCGGGGGCTTGCTCGACCCAATACACTTGGTTGGCCTGGGGTTCGAAGATGATAGCGTCCAGGTTGGCTTGCAGGGATTCCGCATCCGCGGCCAAGGTGCGCACACGGCTCAAAGCGTCTTCCAGGGCCGGCGCGACGTCCGCGTCGATTTCGGCCCCGTGGGCTTCGAGCCACAAGCGCACGTCTTGGATGAGGCGCTTCCACGCCCGTTGCGCGTCCATGAGGGCCAGGCGCGCGTTGTCCCAGGCGGCTTCGACGCGCTCCCACGCGGGCAGGGTGCGCACCGCGGGGGTCAAGCGGGCTTGTTGGGCGTAACGTCCTGGGGCGCGCCCTTCGCGCAGGTCGTAGAGCAGATCTTCCAGCACGATGAACAGCCGTTTGCCCAACTCGACAAACTGGAAGACGGCCTGGGTGATTTGCCCCGCTTGGTCGCGCAGTCGGGCAAAGGTTTGGGGCTGCGACGCCATCCAGGGGCGCATGAGCGTGAGCAAACGCCCCAGCGCGCCCTTTTGGGTGGTGCCCAGGTCGTGTAGCAAGCGCCGCAGGTCGCGCTCTTGCACTTGAATGGCCAGCGCGTCGGTGGCTGCGGCTTCCAGATGATGGGCCTCGTCGACGATGAGATGCCGGTAGTCGGGCAGAATGCGGTGCCCCGAGGCCGCGTCGCTGAGCAGCAGCGCGTGGTTGACCACCACCAGATGGGCTTGTTGGGCTTGGCGTCGGGCTTGAAAGAAGGGGCACACGCCATCCATGCGACGCAGGCACACCTGGGTTTGGCAGCCTTCGTCCTCGGCCGAGAGTTTGCGCCACGCGGCCCAGTCACGACGCCCTAAGGTCAGGGTGCTGCGCTCGCCCGAGCCGCCTTCGTGCAGCCACACCAGCACTTTGAGCAGCACGCGGGTCTCATCCGGATCGGCCGGGCCGACGCGGAGCATGTCCTGTAAGCGCCGAGGGCACAGGTAGTTGCTGCGGCCTTTGAGCACTGCCACCCGCAGATGGTCTTGCCAGCCCATCGCGCGCAGCACTTGGGGGATGTCTTTGTGCAGCAGTTGGTCTTGCAGGTTCTTGGTGTGGGTCGAAATCACCACCGGAAAGCCGGGGTTGTTCAGGGCAAAGGCTGCCGCGGGCAGCAAGTAGGCCAACGATTTGCCCGTGCCGGTGCCGGCTTCGATGAGCAAGTGTTGGGCATGGCTCAAGGCCTCGCCTACGGCCAGGGCCATCTCGACTTGTTCGGCGCGGTGCTCATAGCCGGGGATGACGCGCTCCAGCGCGCCGCCGGGCATGAACTCCTCGGCCAGGGCGTGGGCATCGATTTCGCGGGGTGAGGGCACCGCCGGCGCGGATGGAACGGTGTCGCGCGGGGGCGGGAAGGTCGGCTCCCAGCGGGTGGTTGGCGCGCGCCGGCCGCGGCGCTGTTGGCGGGCTTGTGCGGTTTGCAAGATCAGGGTGCCGGGCCAAGCCGGTTGGCTGCGTGCGGCTTGCACGAGCATCTCGCGCAGCAAACCGGGGGGCAAGGCTTCGGCCCGCTCCACCAAGGCCCAAAAGAGCGCGATGGTGCGATGCACATCGGCCAAGGCCCGGTGTTCGTCCTCCAGGGGCAACCCCAAGGCCTCGGCCAGCGCGCTCAGGCTGTAGCGGGGTTGTTGGGGCCACAATACGGCCGCGGCTTCGTAGGTGTCGCCGTGAGGATGGTCCAAGAACAGGCCCGCGGCTTGCAGAAAGGCCAGGTCGAACCGCACATGATGGCCGATCAAGGGCACGTTGCCCACAAACGCGGCCAAGTCGTCCAGCACGGCCGCTAAGGGTGGCGCGTCGGCCAGCATGTCGTCGGTAATGCCGGTGAGGCGGGTGATGGCTTCGGGAATGGCGCGGCCAGGGTCGATCAGGGTGTGCCAGGTCTCGCGCGGCCCGCTTTCGTCGAACAATACGGCCGCGATCTCGATGATGGCATCCCGTTCCGGATCCAAGCCGGTGGTTTCCAGGTCCAACGCCACAAAGGTGTGCATGCACGCGATTATACCAGGTCGGCCAGGACGCCGACGGCCAGTGGTATGCTTTTAAGCAGCCGAGGCTGGCTGGCCTCAACCGGAGGGAGTCCTCATGAACGCGCGCGTGGCCTGGCGTTTGCGCCCTTATCGCCCCCAAGACTGGGAGGCGTTGCTGGCGTTGTACGCGCAAGCCTATCGGGCCCAACCCCAATACGGCGAGGCTGACGAAGCGCACGCTCGCCGTTATTTGCGCTGGTTGCTGCGGCATCACACCTTCTTTCAGGTGGCCGAGGATGCCGCGGGCCTGGCTGGCTTCATTGTGGTCGATGCGCAGTGGCGTGATCGGCAAGGCCGCCCCGTGGGGGAGATTCACGAATTGGCCGTGCACCCCGAGCACTGGGGCCAAGGGCTGGGAGGGCAGTTGTTAGAGGCAGGCTTGGCGCACATTCGACAGCAGGGACTGCGGCGGGCCGGCCTGTGGGTGGGGAAGGACAACGTCCGGGCGCGCGCGTTTTATGCGCGGTATGGCTTTCAGCCCGTTGCCGAAGGGTTTTGGGTGAGGATGGAAAAAAGTTGGTAGAGCACGCGCGCCATGCGCTCTAAATCGGCAATGGCGATGTGCTCGCGGTCGGTGTGGGCGACGGCCAAATCGCCGAAGCCGAAGACCACGCAGGGTAAGCCGTGCCGCGCGAAATTGGCCGCGTCGGTCCACGAGGGCATGATGCCGGTTTCAGGTTCATGCCCCAGCGCGGCGCGGTAGGCCGCGCGCAGCCAGCGGGTGCCGGAGTGCTCGCCGAAGTCCCAGGGGTCTTCCGCGTCGATGCGGGTGTAGGTCAGCCAACCACGCCAAGGCGGCTGGCCGAGGGAGCGTTGGATTCGCGCCTCGATGGGGGCCCAGCGCTGCCCCGGCGCTACAGGGATCTCGGCCAACAGCCGGGCCCGCGGGGGCACCGCGTAGTGTTCCCACCCGCCTTGAAGCATGAGCACGCGCAGGGGGAGCCCCAGTTCATCCTCCACGTGCCCCACCCAGCGGATGAGCAGGTGCAGGGGATTGACTCCGCGCGCGGCTTCGGCCGCGTGCACGCTGCGGCCGCGGGCTTCCAGGGCGAACTCCAGCGCGCCGGCCTGGCGGGTGCATACGCGGCCTTGGGTGGGCTCCAAGACGATGATGGGGCCGCTGCCGCGCAGATAGGGCGCCAGCGTGGCCGAGCCCCGCGCGGACGTGTTCTCCTCATCTACAGTCAGGGCGATGGCCGCGGGCATCTGGCCGTGGCGGTGCCAAAATGCCTCGACGGCCATGACCAGGGCGGCCAGCAAGCCTTTGGTGTCGACCGCGCCACGGCCGTACGCGCGGCCGTCGCGCACGTGCAGGGTGAAGGGATCGCGCATGCCCAGGGGCGGCACGGTGTCGACATGGGTGTTAAGCACCACCCGCGCGGCCTCGGGGCGCGCGTACAGGTTGAACATCGGACGGCCAGTGGGGGCCGTGTCGACGGGCACTTGCTGCCACGGCAAGAACGGTAGCCGCTGCTGCAGATAGGTCAGCACAGGGGTGGGATCTTCGTGGCTGGGCAGCGCCACCAAACGGCGCAACTCATCCAGCAAGGCCGAGGTGGTCCACATGCGCGCGTCTCCCGCCAGCGGGTATCCCCACCAAGGATACCACGGCTGGCGGGATGGCGCGCGAGGAGGAAGCCCCCGCCGTCATTCCGACGGCGCTTGCAACCAACGACGGGCTGCGGGGGTGAGCAGCACGATGAGCAAAATCGTGCTCACGATGGGCGCGGGCAAGAACATGGAGAAGCGCCCGGCTTCCAGCATGTGGTGGATGCCCAAGATGTAGCCGCCAATGATGGACATGACCGCGGCGAACAGACCCACGGGCAAAGCCCACGGCCGGCGGCGGATGGCGCCAAAGATGAACATGGCCCAGGCAGCCGCCCCCCACCAGTTCACCTGCTGAAGGATGATGTACACACCGTTCCAAAACGCCCGCGGGCCAGGCGTGTACATCCGCGGGGGCTGAAAGGTGGTTTGGAACTTGGAAATGGGCGCGACGCCGTTGATGAAGGTCAGCACAAAGGCCATGCCTGCCACAAAGGTCAGCGCGATGATGCGTTTGTCCACGCCGCCCAGCAGCAACATGCCGAACCACATCACACTGCCCAAGAGGAACACCACCACCGTGGGCGTGGGCAGGCCGCTATCCGCGGCTGGGATCATGGGGAAAAAGCCGGCCAAGATCAAAATGGTCGCGGCCACCGCGCCCCAAAACCAGGCCCACGATTGGCGCTGCCAAAAGCCCCACAACACCGCGGCCGACAAGGCCCCCGCCGCGGTGCCCAACCAACCTAACACCGCGTACACAATGCGCACCGTGTTGGCCTCTTCCCACTCGCCGGCTTGGAAATGGGTGTGGATGACGGTGTTGTACGTCGCCGCGATGAAATACAGGGCCAGCAATCCGGCTACGATTCCCAGCAAAGCCAAAAGAGCGCCGATCTGGTGTCGTTTCATGGAGAACCTCCTTTAGGGCCAGATCCACTTCCGGTTGAGCGGCACGACACGAAAAGAACGCTTTTGTTTTCAGTGTAGCCCTCAAAGGAGGCCGGCACTATGACTTTTGTCGCATTCGCGCCTAAGGGATGCCACGACGGGCCAAGCCCTCGGGGTCACGCAGTACAATCTCGCGGCGCTGCACCTCGATGAGCCCCTCACGCTCCAGATGGCGTAAGACGCGGTTCAACACATCCCGCACGGTGCCCAACCGCACGGCCATCTGGCCGATGGTGGTCCACCCTTGGCGGGGGACCACCCAATGGCCATCACGAAATTGCGCGTAACGCAGCAGCGTGCGCGCGACCCGGGTTTCCACATTGCACAGCCCCAGGTCTTCCACCAAGTCCACGAAATAGCGGACCCGGCCAGCCAAGCGCCGGTTGAAGGCCATGGCCAGGGGGTGGAAGGCCTCCAGTTGGGCCCGAAACACCGCCGCGGGCACCATCCATACCGTCACCCGCTCCAGCGCGGTCACGGTGCACGGATAGGGTTCGTCGGTAAGCACCGCGATGTCGCCGAACAGTTCGGGCGCGCGCAAAAACAGGGTGGCCTGCTCACGACCTTGGCACGAGATGCGCGTGGCCTTGACCCAGCCGCGCTCCAAGAGGAAGACGCCTGCCGCGGCCTCGCCCGCGTGGTAGATGGTTTGCCCTGGTCCATAGTGGTGGACTTGCGCGGCTTCGGCCAACGCCTGGCGCGCGGGCAAAGGCGCGTCTTGGAATTCAGGCAGTCGCGCCAAGAGCCGATGGAAACGCACCCGGGTCGTCAGCAAATCTGTGCTCATGACACCCCCAAAGGTGGTTGCACTCGCGGCAACGCGAACGATGACGAGCGTTGACGGGCGCCCGCGTGGCATGTTCGCGCGGCAGCCCACAACACTTTGGCGCGGCCAAGCGGTGCATACGCCAGCCTCGGATTCCATTGGTGTCGAAAGCGCCCTATGCTCACCATACTGAAGATGACCGTGCAAGTCAAGCCTCCGCCCTCACGCGCGGGCGTCAGACTCACGGCGTGGCCACGCGGCCCGGCCGCCCCTAAAATCTGTTCGCGCGGGGCAAGAGGGCCGCGCCCCGCCACGGTTGACGAGGCCGGGGGTTGTTGATATCCTTGTCGTGTACGACGCGCGCCATTCCCCTCGGCCGGGCCGGAAAAGGATGTCCCCCTACTACGCCGACCTGCACATCCACTCCCACTATTCCCGCGCCACCAGCCGCGATTTGGACATCCCCCACATCGCGCTGTGGGCCCTGAAGAAGGGCATCACCCTGGTGGCCACGGGCGACATCGCCCACCCCGGCTGGCTGGCCGAACTGGAGCAGCACCTGGAGCCGGCCGAGG
>CAYUOX010000007.1:0-9968 GCA_964446575.1 uncultured Anaerolineaceae bacterium
CGGCAGCCAAGGAGGCGCGCTCACGCTGCGGTGCATGATGACGGACCAAGGCATCTACTGCCAACGCCCCTCGCGCGTTCCTTCGCTGGATCCTGACAACGGCAAACAATCCTCCAACCCGTCCTGCCTGCTGACCCTCCAAGGCCTGCAGTGCTCACCGCCTTCATCGGGATCGAACGACAGCCGCCAAAACCCGTCGGGCGGGAACACCGCCCCCGGCGCGGGCCAAGGCAACACCGGCGGAGGGCAAGGCTCCCCTCACAAAATGCCACCTGTGAAGGAGCCGCCCGCGCCGCCCACATCCAAGACGCCGGCCCAGCCCCCCTTCGACCCGACCCAAGGGCCCGACCTCAACGCGAAAGGCACGAAGATCGGCGACAATTGGGACCGGAACGGCGACGGCCGCGTGGACGCGTGGGACACCAACGGCGACGGCAAGCCCGATGCCTGGGACCAAAACGGCGATGGCCAGGCCGATACTTGGGACCAAGACAAGGACGGCCGACCCGATGCCTGGGATTTCAACGGTGACGGCAAGCCCGACAAAGGCTCCTACGACAAAGACGACGACGGTCGGCCCGACGCGTGGGATACCAACGGCGACGGCAAACCCGACATCTATGACAACGACCAAGACGGCAAACCCGACGCGTGGGACCAAGACGGCGACGGCGTCGTCGACGCATGGGACACCAACGGTGATGGCAAGCCGGACCAATGGCGCAGCAAAGGCGCCACCCAAGTCGATATTCTGGACACCGACTACGACGGCAAACCCGACACCTGGGACACCGACGGCAAACTGGGCCACGACGCGTGGGATACCAACGGTGACGGCAAAGCCGACGCGTGGGACACCAACGGCGATGGTCGGCCCGACACGTGGGACACCAACCGCGACGGCAAGCCCGACGCGTGGAGCACGAAACCCCAGCCCTCAGGGCCCGAGTTCTACGACCGTAACGGCGACGGCATCGCGGACGCGCGCGACCTGGACGGTGACGGCAAGCCCGAGCTCTTCGACGACGACCAAGACGGCACCTTTGACGGACACGACAGCAACGGCGACGGTAAACCCGACGCGTGGGACAAGAATGGCGACGGCATTTACGAAGCCCAAGACACCAACGGCGACGGCAAGCCCGACGCCTGGGATACCAACAAAGACCGCAAGCCCGACGCCTGGGACACCAACGGCGATGGCAAACCCGACGCCTGGGATACCAACCCCAACGATATGGTCGCCTCGCCCGACAGCTGGGACAAGGACGGTGACGGCAAGGCCGACGCCTGGGATACCAACAACGACGGCAAACCCGACGCCTTCGACACCGATGACAACGAAAAGCCCGACGCGTGGGATACCGACGGCAACGGCAAAGCCGACGCCTGGGACAAGGACGGTAATGGCAAGCCCGACGCCTGGGACAAGGACGGCAATGGCAAACCCGACGCCTGGGACCTGGACGGTAACGGCCAGGCGGACTCCTTCGACACCGACGGCGATGGCAAGGCCGACCGCTGGGACTTCAACGGCGACAACACCCCTGACGCGTGGGACAAAGACGGCGACGGCAAGCCCGACATCTTCGACACCAACAACGACGGCCGGCCCGACGCGTGGGATAACGACGGCGACGGCAAGATCGACGCCTGGGACAAAAACGGCGATGGCCACGCAGACGCGTTCGACTCCAACGGCGACGGCAAAATCGACGCCTGGGACACCAACGGCGATGCCCGGCCCGACGCGTGGGACAAAGACGGCAACGGCAAGGTCGACGCGTGGGACCGCGACAACGATGGCAAACCCGACGCCTGGGACACCAACGGCGATGGCAAGGCCGACGCCTGGGACACCAGTTTCAGTGCCGGCCGACCCAACGCCTGGGACACCGACGGTGACGACAAAATCGACGCCTGGGACAAGAACAACGATGGCAAGCCCGACGCTTGGGACACCAACGGCGATGGCATCGCGGACGCGTGGGACAAAGACGGTGACGGCAAACCCGACTCATGGGACACCAACGGCGATGGCGTCGTGGACGCCTGGGACACCGATGGCGACGGCAAGCCCGATACCAACACCCCTGTCAGCGACCTGTGCAGCCAGCCCGATACGACCTGCTTCCAAGACCCGCTGACCCAGCGCTGGATCTGCCCTGGCCGCGGGGAGTTCGTCTCGTGCCAGTGGGATGCGACCCAATGCCGCTACCGCTGCTGGGCGCCCGTTTTGCCCACCCCCACGCCCGACACCAGCCAAAACGCCTGCCAGCCCGCGGACTTCTGCAGCGTGGACGGCGACGAATGGTACTGCGGCGATGGCGGCGGCCCTTATGTCCAGTGCTTCTACGACGGCTGCACATGGAGTTGTGAGTAAAACGCCCCGCCCCTCCCCTTATAAGCCGAGCCCCCGGAGGTCGCTCCGGGGGCTCGGTCTTGATCGTTGGCCAATCGCAGCCGCCGCGCTATTTCAGCAACTCGGCCAAAATATCCGCGATCTCTTCAGGATGCCGCGCGACCGGCACATTCGCCGCCTGCAAGGCCTTGATCTTCTCGGCCGCGGTGCCCTCGCCGCCTTCGATGATCGCGCCCGCATGGCCCATGCGCTTGCCCGGCGGCGCAGTCTGGCCCGCAATGAAGCCCACCACCGGCTTGGTCATGTGCTGCCGGATGTACGCCGCGGCTTGTTCTTCTGACGAGCCGCCGATCTCGCCGATCAGCACCACCGCTTCGGTCTGCGGGTCCTCTTCGAACATCTGCAGCACGTCGATGAAATCCAACCCTTTGACCGGGTCGCCGCCAATGCCCACCGTCGTGCTTACGCCCATCCCGCGCAACTTCATCGCGTACACCACTTCGTAAGTCAACGTGCCCGAGCGCGACACCACGCCCACATTGCCCGGCAAGGCGATGTTCCCCGGAATGATGCCCACTTTGGCCTCGCCCGGCGTGAGCAACCCCGGGCAATTGGGCCCCACCAAAGTGGTCCCCCGCTCTTGCAAGTAGGCGGTCACCCGCATCATGTCTTGCACGGGGATGCCCTCGGTAATGGCCACGACCAACTTAATGCCCGCGTCCGCGGCCTCGAGGATCGCGTCGGCGGCAAAGCGCGCGGGCACGAAAATCACACTGGTGTCTGCGCCCGTGGCTTCGACCGCCGCGGCCACGGTGTCGAACACAGGGATGCGATCCAACACCCATTCGCCGCCTTTGCCCGGGGTCACGCCGGCCACGACCTGCGTTCCATAAGCCACCATGCGCTCGGTGTGGAAGCGACCTTCGCGGCCGGTGATACCCTGCACCACCACGCGGCTCTTTTTGTTGACCAGAATGCTCATGCCTCGCCTCCTTTCGCCACCGCGACGGCCTTTTGCGCGGCCTCGGCCAGGGTTTGCGCGGTCAGCATGTCCGCATCTTGCAGCAAGGCCAGCCCCTCCTCCGCGTTGGTGCCCACCAAGCGCACCACCATGGGCACCTCGGGCTTGACCTCGTCCATGGCCTGCAAAATGCCGCGCGCCACCTCATCGCCGCGGGTGATGCCGCCGAAGATGTTGATCAGCACGGCCTTGACCTTGGGGTCGGCCAAAATGAGCCGAAAGGCCGCGGCCACCTTTTCCGCGGTCGCACCGCCGCCGATGTCCAAGAAATTGGCCGGCTCGCCGCCGTACAACTTGATGATGTCCATGGTGGCCATGGCCAAGCCCGCGCCGTTGACCATGCAGCCGATGTCACCGTCCAGTTTGATGAAACTCAGGCCATACTTGCGGGCCTCGATCTCGGTGGGGTCTTCCGCGTCCAAGTCGCGCATCTCGGCCAAATCGGGGTGGCGATAGAGCGCGTTGTCGTCGATGATCATCTTGCCATCTAAGGCCAGCATGTCGCCCTGCGCGGTGATGACCAGGGGGTTGATTTCGGCCAAGGTTGCGTCGCTGGCCTGATAGGCCTTCCACAACCCAAAAGCCACCTTGGTGAAGGCCTTCCAATGCTCCCGGGGCAGGTCGATGCGCAGCGCGACATCGCGAACTTGATAGGCCTGCAGCCCCAACAGGGGGTGAATATGCACCTTCGCGATCTTCTCGGGGCTGCGACGGGCGACTTCTTCGATATCAACCCCACCCTCAGAAGAGGCCATGAGCACCGGGCGCTTGGCTGCCCGATCGTTGGTGATGCCCAGGTAAATTTCTTGGGCGATGTCCACCGCGGGGTCGACCAGCACTTTGCGCACCGGCAGCCCTTTGATGGTCATGCTCAAAATGGCTTGCGCCACTTCGCGGGCTTCGCCGGGCGTGCGGGCCAGTTTGATCCCACCCGCCTTGCCCCGGCCGCCCACCAGCACCTGGGCCTTAACGGCCACGGGGCCGCCGAACTCCCGGGCGATGGCTTCCACTTCTTCGGGCGTGGTGGCCACCTTGCCCGGCGGGATCGGGACCCCGTACTGGGCGAAAACGCGCTTGGATTGGTATTCATGCAACTTCATCGATACGCTCCCACGCAAAAAGTCGGCATCACACCACGCGCATTATACCACCGAGCCGCCTCAGGGTGACGGAAATCGTGACTTTTGGCAGTGCTTGGCGTAGAGGCTTGCGGGAGCGTCCGCCAAAGGCGCGCGAGTCACGGCCAGGCCCTCTCCAGCCACGGCAGCGGGTTGACGGGCACGCCACCGACCCACAATTCCCAGTGCAGGTGCGGCCCAGTGGAACGGCCCGTGCTGCCGGCTTTGCCGATTTCTTCGCCCGCATGCACGGTTTGCCCAACCTCGACCGCGATCTCCGACAAGTGCCAATAGCCCGAATAGACGCCCCAGCCATGGTCGATGATGACCGAGCCGCCCCGCACTTCCAGATTCTCGGCCAACACCACCACACCATTGGCCGCGGCGTAGATGGGCGTGCCCAAGCCGCCGCACAGGTCCACCCCCGCGTGATAGCCCCACAGCGCACCGTCGTTGTAACTGCGCCGAGTGCCAAACAGCGAGTTGATGCAATCGCCTCCGTACGACGAAGGCGCGACAAAAGGCCCATCCCAATAGCGCTGCGGCGTGTAACCCGACATAATCTCGCGCACGCGCGCGCTTTCGGCCTGGGCCACGGTCACATCCAGGAACTCAGGGGGCACGGTGAGTTCTTCGAAGCCATAGTTGCCGGCCGCGATGGGCTGTTCCTGCTCGAAGGCCCAAGTGCGGCCGTCCGGCCAGGTACCTTCCAGGCGCAGCGGGTGGGGCTCGACCCAGGCCAGCGCGTGCACACCGCTCAAGGTCACCCAGGTGCGCCCCTGGTCTTCGTCCGACGACCAAGCCGCAAAGTGCAAGGGCCGCTCACGCCACGCGCCGCGCAGTGGGGGGACGTCCTCCGGGGCGGCCGAAGCCGCGAGGGTGACGAACATCTCCCAAGTCTCGCCTTGGACCCGCGGGTCGGGCTGCCAGCGTACCGCGAGCACCTCGGGCGGCAGCGCGCCCAGGCCTTGGTCTTGGCCATCGGCTGCGGGGTAAAACAGCACCGCGTGCCCCAGCGCGGGCGCGGCTGCGTCGTCCAAGTGATTTAGCCAATACAGCGTCCAGGGATTGAGCCCGCGCTCAGCCGCGGCCTCCAGCAGGCCTTGTTCCGCGCGCAACTGCAGCCGGTGCAGCGCGGGCCACGGCTCGGGCCCCTCAGGGCCACCGGGCACGATCACCGGGCGCCCCGCGTAGAGTTGATAGGGCCCGGTCAGACGGTTGAGGCGCACAAACTCGCTGGGCGCCAAACGGTAGCGGCGGGCCATGCTCCGCCAGTCTTCGCCAAAGGGCACGGTCACCGCGTAGAGATAGCCGGATACCGCGGCCAGGTCGGGCAGCACCAGTTCCCGCCCCGGGTAAAGCACCGATTCCGGGCTCAGGCCGTTGGCTTCCATGAGCCGGTCCAAGTCCACGCCGAACCGCGCCGCGATGCCATACAACGTATCGCCCGGCTGTACGATGTAGCGTGGCCCCGCGACCGGGGTCGCGGTCGGTGGTGTGGGGGTCGGCGTTCGGGCCAACCCGCCGGCCCGCGCGGAGCCTATCCCCCACAGGCTCAACACCACCCACAGCCCGAGCCACGCGCCCCACTTACGCGCTCTGCCAGTCAATTTGATCTCCTATGCGAAATTCGTCCAAGCGCGAGGGATGCAGTTCCAACACATAGCGCGCCCGCGCGCGCGGAACCAGCACCGAACGCCAAGCCCGCGCCAAGCGGGCGTCCACCACGCGCCGCGCGTCGTCAAGCCAGATCACGGCCAGGTCGAAGCGCATCCCGAACATGTGGATGGCGGTGTCTACGCGGCCCGCGCGCGGCCAGATAAAGAGCAAACCCTCGTCGGGGGCCAGCGCGGCGCGCCCCATCAGCCCCCGCAGGCGGCACCACCAACGCGCGCACGGCGTTACCCACAACGCCGCGCGCAAGGGTCGGGTGCGGTTGAACACTCGGTAGCGGGCCATGCCGGGATTATACCGCGAGGTCGCGACCGCGGCGATGGTATAATGAGGGGGTCAGTTCGTGACCTTTTGGGAGAGATACGCATGAAAGGCAAACTCACCCAGCAGCCCTGGTTTTGGGCCGGGCTGGGAAGTCTCATCGCCTTGCTGGTCTTGGGCGTTGGCTTTGGGCTGGCATGGTGGACCCGGCCGGCCACGGGCGGGGTCCAAATGCCGACGTTGGTGGTGCCCACCACGCCCTTGACGCCGCGCGCCAGCGCGACGGCTGCCCCACCGACGGCCACCCATCCCCCCGAGGCGCCCACCCCAACGCCCACGTTCACCCCATCCCCCACGCCCGAGCCCCTGTGCGGCGGGCCGCCCGAGATGCGCATCTTGGTGGTTGGTGGGCGCAATGGGCCGCAAGAGAACTCTGACTTGGTGCGCATCGTGGTCGTGGACTTCACCAAGCCCGAGGTGCGGGTCGTCCCCATTCCGCGCGATCTCATCGTCGAACTGCCGCCCGAGTTCGTGCAACGCACCGGCTATGGCTCGCCAGTGAAGTTGGCCTCGGTGAACTTGGTGGGCGGGCCGTTCATGGTGGCCAACGCGCAACGCGGCGATGGCGCGGTGCTGGTCGCGCGGGTGCTGGCCCAGAACCTGGGCGTAACGACCGACCATTATGTGGCCATCGGCGCGCTGCTGGTGGACAACTTCATCAATGCCATCGGCGGCATCACCATTTACATCCCCACCGAAATCGACGACCCCGACAACAACGCCTACTTCAAACCCGGCTACCAAACGCTGGACGGCCACGACGCGGTGCTCTTCGCGCGCATTCGCAAGGATGTGGGCGACTTGGGGCGCATTGAGCGCCAAACCGTGGTCGCCAAAGCCGTGCTGCAGAAAATCCTCAGCCCCTCCATCCTGCCCCAAATTCCCGACTTGGTCAACTACTTCTTCAACGTGCGCTACGACCTCATCACGGACCTCACGCCCGAGGACCTGAGCAAGTTCTACTGCTTGGCTCAGCACCTGTCGACCGAAGACATCATCTTCTACTCCGTGCCCAAGGATATGCTCACCCTGGATGTGCGGCCCGTGTATGTGGGCCCCGCGCAGATCTACGCCTCAGTGCTGGTGTGGGATCAAACCTTCGTCGATTGGGTACACCAAGCCCTCAACGGCGAGGTGCGCCCCGGCGAATGAACACCAGGACGCGGTGGCTGGTCTGGCCACCGCGTTTGTCATTCCCCCAAGGAGGAAACCCCATGGCCCCGTACATCGAAAGCGTGCACGCCCGAGAGATTTTGGACTCGCGCGGCAACCCTACCGTCGAGGTCGAAGTGCGGTTGGACACGGGCCACATGGGCCGGGCTGCCGTACCTTCGGGCGCGTCCACCGGCGCGCACGAAGCCGTGGAATTGCGCGACCGCGACGCGCAGCGCTATCGCGGCAAAGGCGTGCTGCAGGCCGTGGAAAACGTCCGTGGGCCCATCGCGGAGGCCATCCTGGGCTTTGATGCCACTCGCCAGCGAGAACTGGACGAACTGCTGGTAGGCTTAGACGGCACGCCCAACAAAGGCCGCCTGGGCGCCAACGCGATCTTGGGCGTCAGCCTGGCCGTGGCCAAGGCCGCGGCCCAGGCCGTCGGGTTGCCCCTCTACCGCTACCTGGGCGGGCCCAACGCGCACATCCTGCCCACGCCCATGATGAACATCCTCAACGGTGGCGCGCACACGGGCTGGCAAGGCGTAGACATGCAAGAATTCATGATCATGCCATGGGCCGCGCCCAACTTCGCGGAGGCCCTGCGCTGGGGCGCAGAGATCTACCACGCGCTCAAGGACGTGCTCAAGGCGCGCGGCTACCTCACCCTGGTGGGCGACGAAGGCGGTTTTGCCCCACCCCTCAAAGCCAACGAAGAAGCCCTGGAAGTGATCTTGGAAGCCATCGAACGGGCCGGCTTCAAACCCGGCGAACAAGTGGCCATCGCGCTGGACCCCGCCGCCTCGGAATTGTATGACGCCGACTCTCAACGCTATTACCTGCGCAAAGAGGGCCGCCGGCTGACCGCGGCCGAAATGGTGGAGTTTTGGACGCGCTGGGTCGAACAATACCCCATTGTCTCCATCGAAGACGGCTTGGCCGAAGACGACTGGGACGGCTGGGCCCTGCTGACCGAGGCCCTGGGCCAGCGGATCCAACTGGTGGGCGACGACTTGCTGGTGACCAACCCCCAACGGGTGCAACAGGCCATGGAGCGCCACGTGGCCAACGCGTTGCTGGTCAAGGTCAACCAAATCGGCACCTTGAGCGAAACATACGACGCGGTCGCGCTATGCCAACGCCACGGTTGGGGCACCATTGCATCGCACCGCTCGGGCGAGACCGAAGACACCACCATCGCGGACCTGGCCGTGGCCTGGAACATGGGTCAAATCAAAACCGGCGCGCCCGCGCGCGCGGACCGCACGGCCAAATACAACCAACTGCTGCGCATCGAGGAAGATTTGGGCGCGGAGGCCCGCTTCGCAGGATTGGCCTTTTTGGGCACCGGCCCATAGCGCATCGCGCGCCATTCGCGTCCAACCCAGCGTGGGAGGAGCCTTGGCATGTCTTCGCATGGGTGGCAGAGCGTTCTGCGCGTCGTTCACGCCCTCATCACAACCCGCCTGCGTCGCGCCTTGGGGGACGAAACCCTGCAGGCCATGGCCGAAGAACTGGCCACCCTGGGCCGGGACGAACTGGCCGCGCGACTGGAGGCCTTCTTTGCCCCGCAAGACCGCCGCGCCGCGCTGGAAAAGGCCTTAGAAAAGGCCGACGCGTGCGCCCGGCAACGCCTGCAAGACGCCCCCCAGCGCGACCTGGCCCAACAACTGCCCCTGCGGGGCCTGCCTTCTCTGCTCCAGGCCCTGGAAGCCCTGCCCACCGATGACCTGCACGAAACCGGCCTCCGGACCGCGTTCGTCCAGGTTCTGCAGCGCGATTGGCGCCTGCCCCCGGACCAGGCCGGGGCCCTGGCCGACCTCTACCTGGCCTGCCTGCGGGAGGCCCTGCTGGAGGTGGAAGCCGACGCGCTGCGCACCCTCGGCCGCTCGGTCCTGCGCACCGAGCAGGCCGTGCAGCGCCTGGAAGCGGCCGTGCAGGCGTGGGTGGACAGGGAACGCCGCGAGATTCAGGTGCAAATTCAGGGCGCGGTCTCCAAATCGGTGCTGGTCATGGGCGACCGCAACATCGTCATCCAGCACATCGTCGAACCCGTACGCCACCTTCCCGTGGACTACGCGGGCCGCATCGAGAATTTCCTGAGAGACTACCTGGGCACGCCCCAAAGGCCTGTGCCCTTCGGCGGCCGGGGCGCGGCCCTGGCCCAACTGGACGCCTGGCTGGCCGACCCCCACACCCCCTACCTGCTCCTCACCGCGCCCGCGGGCCGGGGCAAGAGCGCCCTCCTGGTGCGCTGGCTGGAACGGGTGCGCCAGACCCACCCCGACCTCCACATCGTCTTCGTGCCCGTGAGCATCCG
>CAYUOX010000008.1:0-39181 GCA_964446575.1 uncultured Anaerolineaceae bacterium
TCACTCTTCCTCGAACGCGCGGCCCAGCCCCGCGGGCGGGGTGACCTGCAACGCGCGCAAGACCCGCGAAATCGCGTGCCGCGCGTCAGGCGGCAAGCCGGCCAAGGTCCGCTTCATCCATTCGGTATTGCCGATGTTGACCAGCAGCAAGGTCAAGATCATCAGCGGGAAGGGCGCCACTTGCAACACTTGCGTGGGCACGCCCGGCAGATAGGGCTGCACCACCAAACTCAGCCATTGCAAGAGGGCGAACATGTACGCGCCGGCTGCACCGCGCAGCGGGTTCCACGCGCCAAAGATGGTCAGCGCCAGCGCAATCCAGCCGATGCCGTCCAAGCCCGAGATGGTGCCCTTCCAGCCCGCTTTCACGCTGAGGGAGTAGGTGGGCCCAGCCAAGCCCACCAGCATCCCGCCCAGCACGGTGTAGACAAAACGCTGCAGGCGCACATTGGCCCCGCGCGCGTACGCGGCCGCAGGGCGCTCACCCAAGCCTTGCAAGATCAGCCCCGGCCGGGTCTTGTAGACCCAGAACCAGGTCACGAAAATCAGCACCATGCTCAAATAGGTGAGCGGGTCGTGGTCGAACAACAACTCGCCCAAAACCGGGATCTTGCTCAGCCCCGGGATAGGCATCACCGGCACCCGAGGCCCCTGCTTGCCCACAAAGGGGTTCCCCAGATAGTAGGACAAGTCGCGGGTGAACAAGGCCAGCACAAAGCCCACGGCCACCTGAGACTGTTTCAGCGTCAGGCTGGTGAAGGCGACCAACCATGCTACCGCGCCCCCGATGAGCATACCCACCACGAAGCCCAGCCACAGGCTATCGGTGGTCAGCGCGGCGACAAAGCCGCCCATGGCCGCGAGCAAGATGGTGCCGTTGACCGAAAGGTTGATGACCCCGGCCCGCTCCGTGAGGGTTTCCCCCAACGTGGCGAACACCACGGGGGTTGCCATGGCAACGACGCCGGCCAAGCCGGTGAGGATGAGGTCCCAACTCATGGGCATACTCCCGCGCGAATCATGAAGCCGCGGCCCGGGCCCGGCGGCGCAAGACCGTCCGCCGTAAGCCCTCGGTGAACAGGAAGGAAAACACCAGCGCGCCCTGGATCACGCCCGCGAGGCTCGAATCCAGCGACAGCACGATGGGCAGTTGGATGCTGCCGATGTTGATCGCCGCGAAGAACAACGAAACCAACGGTGCCCAGGTCGGATCGTAGTTCACCAACATACAGACCAGCAGGCCCAACCAGCCATAGCCGCTGGAAATAGCCGGGATGAGCCGATAATACACCGCGGTGACCTGTACCGCGCCGGCCAAGCCCACCAACGCGCCACCCAGGCCAAAGGCCAGCAACATGTAACGGCCCGGCTGCATCCCCATCAGCCGGGCGGCCCGCGGGTTATTCCCCACGGCCTTGAGGCGCAGGCCAAAGTAGGTGCCCTTGAGCAGCACATACGCGACGGCCATCCCACCCAGGCCAATGGCCAACGCCACTGGGCTCAAGCGCGTGTCGCCCAAGGTGGGCAAGTGCAACTCGGGCGGGAACGGCTCAGTGCCGCTCATGGAGCCGATGCCTGGGCGCTTCCAGGGCCCAAAAATGAGCCACAGCACGATGGTGGTGGCCACGAAGTTCATGCCCAGCCCGCCAAAGATTTCGTTCACGCCGCCGTAGGTGCGCAGCAATCCCACCAACAGCGCCCACAGCGCGCCGCCCAACGCACCGGCTACGATGGCCAAGGTCAACACCAATGCGGGCGGATAGCCGCTATCTTGTAGGGCGCGCAACACCCATGTGGTGAACACCGCGCCAATGACGATTTGCCCTTCAACGCCGATGTTCCACAACCCCGCGGCAAAGGTGATCAGCAAGCCGGCCGCGGCCAACAGCATGGGAATCCACGCCACCAACACGTCCGCGACTTTGCTCCACGAAATGCCGCCTTGCGCGGGCGTTGAGAACGCGCCCCGAAACACCAGCCCCAACACTTCCCACGGCGGGGTCTCGGGGCTGCTGATCCAAATGATCAGGGAGGTCAGCGCCAAGGCCAAAAGCACGGCGCCCCCGCGGTAGAGCACTGTTTCGCGCCAGGTCATGTGGTCGTTCATGCTGCTTTGCCCTCAGTCTGCGGCTCCACGACCGCGTCGTTGGCCACCTGGTCGAAGCCATAGCCGCCAATGAGTTGGCCCAAGCGTTCCACATCCAACGTTTCGGCCGGCAAAGGCCGCGAAACCCGTCCGCCGAAGAACACCAGCACCCGATCGCTGTAGTTCAACAGTTCCTCCAAGTCAGAGGACATGAAGAAGATGGCCGTGCCCGTGCGACAGCGGTCCTTGAGTTTGCCCCAAATCCACAGCGCGGATTCCAAATCCAGCCCCCGCGTCGGGTGCTCCATGAAGATCACCCGCAGGTCGGGGCGCATCAAGGCCAACAACAAACGCTGCTGGTTGCCGCCCGACAGCGCGCGCGCCGGCGTCTCAGGCCGGCCGCGGATGGAAAAGTTGGCGATGGCTTCTTGGGCCCAGGCTCGCATGTGCTCGGGGTTGAGCAAAAAGCCCGTTTGCTCCCGAGCCAAGGCCACATGCTCGGCAATGGTCAGGTCGGGGAACAAGCCTTCGGTCATGCGGTCCGCGGGGATGTACGCTGCGCCGGCTCGATGGAAGTCCAAGTACGGCCGTCCGGTCATGTCCTGCCCCAAGAAACGCACCGTGCCCCCCGTGGGGCGGATGAGCCCGGCCGCGGCCCGCAACAGGCGCCGCTGGCCGCTGCCCTCCATGCCGGCCAAGCCGATCACCTCGCCCGCGCGCAAGCGCAGGGTCACCCCGCGAATGTGCAGCCGATGGTCTTCCACCGATAGGTTGTCCAGTTCCAACACCGGCTCGCCCAAAGGCACGGGTTCGGCGCGGCCCACGGTGATGACCTTGCCGAACATCATTTGCACCAAATGGTCCAGGTCATAGGGCGCTTGCGCCTCACCCACCAATTCGCCACTGCGCAACACGGCCACGCGGTGGCACAAGGCCTGGACTTCTTCCAACTTGTGGGTCACAAAGATGATGGTGCGACCCTCGTCGGCCAAGCGGCGCAGTGCGGCAAAGAGTTTCTCCCGTTGCTGCGCGCTGATGCCCGTGGTCGGTTCGTCGAAAATGAGCACCCGCGCGCCCAGCCACAACAGGCGCACGATCTCCAACTGCTGCCGTTCGCCCACGGTCAGCGTATCCACATACGCGTCTGGGTCGAGGGAAAAGCCAAACTGTTGGCTGATGGAGAGCAACGCCTGCCGGGCGTCTTCCTTGTCGGGCAGCAGGCCACCGGGGCTACCCGCCACGAAGTTGTCCAGCACCCGCATGGGTGGAAAATCCAGCGGGTCTTGATGCAACATGCCGATGCCCTGCTGCAGCGCGTCCGCGGGCGAGCGAAACGCCACCGGCCGACCATCGAGGCGAATCTCACCTTGATCAGGGCGTATAAAGCCCGACAAAATCTTCATCAACGTGCTCTTGCCCGCGCCGTTTTCCCCCAACAGGCCCTGGATCGTGCCCGCGGGGATGGTCAATGTGATGCCGCGGTTCGCGTGCACCGGGCCAAAGAACTTGTGAATGTCGCGCAGTTCTACCTGCATGGACGGCCTCACGTGAGGTAAGGAGCAGACCGACGGGCAACGCCGAAGTTAGGGGCGATTATACCACGCCTTGCCCGGCTTGCCCTTCGACACGAAACGATTTTTGAGGCCCTCGTCTGGCGCGTGTCCGACGGTTTTTATCCCTCCAACGTGGTGTTTTCGCGGGCCGACGGCGTTGCGGGGGGCGATGTGGGGTGCGCTGGGGGAACAGCATCCGCGGACGGCGCCGCGGCGTCGCGCAGGCGCACCCACATCTGATGCCCAGGCTGGCGCTGAAACGGCTTGGGCTGCGGGTACGCGTAAGGCTCGGCCAGTTCCCACGCGTATAAGGGCTTGTCGCCCGCGTAGGCGCGCAAAAAGCGCGGGTGGGCCAAGTGCTTGTCATAGTGGGCTGCCAGTTCGTCGACGGTAAAAGGCCCCTGCACCCCGCGAATTTCCACCGTGCCCAAGATTTGGTCCCCGTGCAAAACCGCCACCCGCCCGCGCACCCGGGTGGGGTGCTTGCGCAACTCCCACACCTTGCGCCCGTGGACGATGTGGCTGGCATAGGGCTCGCGCACGAAAAAGCCCCGTTCGGGCAACGCGTCCAGGCGGTAGAACGTGCCATAGCCCACCGCGTACACGGCGTCGGGCTCCAAGGCGGGCACCAGTTCGGGGCGATGCAACACCACCAGCAAGGCCAACTTTTGCTGCCGCGCCAGCCGGGCCAAACGGCGGGCCACCCGCAAGGCCGTACGCGGATCCAGCGAGGCCGCGAACTCGTCCAAGAGCAGCACATTGGGGCGTTGGGCCAACAAGTAGGCCAATTGGGCGCGCGCCTTCTGGCCCGTCGACAGGTCGGCATAAGGCGCGCGGTAAAGCACTGCGTCCGCGATGCCCACCGCGTTGAGCAGTTCCACCGCCTCAGCCTCGTCGCCCAAAAGGCGGAAAAGCACTTCGGCCAAGGGCAGGGGGCCAAACGCCGGCTCCACTTCACCGGGCAGCAAGGCCTCGACGCGCGCCTCAGGCGGCACTTGGACTTGGCCCGCGTCGGGGCGCTCCGCGTCGGAAGGCCAGCCGCGCGCCGCGGCATAGAGCAAACGCAGCAGCGTGGTTTTGCCGCTTCCGGACGCGCCCAGCACCGCCACGACTTGGCCGGCGGCCAGGGTCAGGTTCACGCCCCGCAGCACGGTTTTCTGAATCACCCGCTGCCGCACGCCAAAGGCTTCGAGCAAACGCCGCACCGGGGGCGAAAGGGCTTCCAAGTCCAGGCGATTGGTATAAGCCTTGGTGACCGCGCGCAGGCGCACCGGTGTGCGCAAGGGCTCAGCCGCGCGGTAGCGGGGCCGGTAAAGCCGTCCGCCGTGCTTGCGCGCCACTGGGTCGGTGCGCAAAAACGTCGTGATGGCTTGCTGGGCCTCGTCCGTGAGCGGGTAATAGAGCACCGGCCGGCCGCTGGCTGTATCCCACATATAGCGAAAGCCCACCTTTTCCATGAAAGGGTTGTAGCGGGCCATCATGGCCACCGTCTCCAGCGCGGCCTTGGACATGCGCATGTCGGGCACCCAACGCTGCGCCACCCAACGCGCGGCCAGACGCAAGGCCAATTGGCCCAGCCCATCGGCCCGATAGTCGGGGTGCACCACCACACGCGCCAGACGCGCCACCGGAGCCTGGGCCTGCGCCAAAGCCTCGGCTTGGGCTTCCCACCAATCGCGCGCCTCAGAGGAGGGCTGGAAAGGATGGGCGAACCATTCGGCCGGGAACACCCGCGTGCGGATGTCCTTTTCTACTGAGCCGTCGGGCAAGCGGCGATGCATACGCGGCAACGGAGGGTCAATGCGCACATAGGCCACAAAGCGGGGCTCATACGGTTGCCGTTCCAGCAGTTCCAACACCAAAAAGCGGCTGGCGCGCGTCGCGCTTTTGAGATCGTGAAAACGCATCGGCCGGCCGCAGCGCGGGCAATTCGGTCGCGCGTTGGCTTCGTGATACAGCCGGCAGGTCTCGCAATACCAGCGGGCCAAGTGGGCTTCGTCCGAAGCGTAGTGATATTGCTCCAGGTCGACAATGGCCGCGTAATCGTGTTCGAATTGGGCTTCGCGCGCCAGCACGGTGTAGGTGTAAAGGGCGTGGTCGTGAAGCGGGCTGGTGCGCGGCAACGTGGCCGTATGCTGCCACAACGGCCACACCGAAACCGCGCCTCGCAGGCGATAGTTGTCAAAAGTGATGGCTTGGGGGTCCTCCAAGACCAGGTCGCACTTTTGGTCAGGACGCAACCATTGGGCCACGGTGCCCGTCATGGGCAGCCGGTACGTCGTGCCATCGGACTCCGCGACCACAACCCAGCCTGCGTAACGATAACGCGGCTTGGGAATCTGCACATGTTGGACGCGAACGCGGCGAGGGGTGTGGGACGACGTTTGGGTCAAGGGGCCTCCTCCATGCGCACCGAGCCAGTGGCCTCGGCGCGGGGTGGTTGCGGCGCGCGAGCAAAGCGCCTCACGGCGTGGGCGTAGGCACCGGCGTGAACGGGGTGCGCGTGGGCGACGGGGTCCATGTAAGCGAAGGCGTCACCGTGGGGGTGATGGTCGGCGACGGGGTTGGGGTCACCGGCACCGTGGGCGAAGGTGTTGGGGTAGAAGTGGGCGGCTCACCTTCGACCACGAAAGAGCCCTGGGTGACCAACTGGGTAGCCACGAAGATGTAAACCGTGTAACGGCCGGGCAGCCATGCCTGAGGTTCAGGGTTCCAATCGGTGTAATCCCAACCGCCGGTGCCGCCAGCCCAGGGTCGGGTCTCGAAATGCACCAATTCGCCCTCGCGATACCACAACGCGGTCCACTGCACACCGTCCACCATACCGTCATAGCTGTAGAGTGCGTACAGGTGGCCCACCGGGTTTTGGAACACTTCGCCGGGCCGCAACGGGCGGAAGGTCGCGCGATCCAAGCCCTGGGTGAAGGTGATGGGGCTGAAGCGCGCGCCCGGTGGCGGGGTGGCCGTGCTTTCGAAGCGGGCCAAGATGGCATCGGGGATGTAGGGGGTCGGGGTGGCGCTGGGCGTGTAGGTTTCCGCGGGGGTCGGGGTGCGGGTCGGGGGGAGCGTGGGGGTGGGCCGCGGGGTCGGGGTGGCCGTGGCCGGTGTTGCGACGGGCGCCGCGGGGGGCATCGCCGCGGCTATCGGGGAACTCAGCCGCGCGGCCCACCGGGGCAGGGCCCACCAAGCCAGCCCCTGCAACACCACACCGAGGGCGATGAAGCGCCAGCCCCGCAGCAAGCGCTCCCGCCGCAGCCGAAAGAAAGGGATGCGTTGAGCCCGGCGCAGGGTAAACGCGCCCAAAGCCAGCGCAACCAACCCCAACAACCCCGCCAACCACCGGGCCCAACGCAGCCAAACGTCTGGGTTCATGATAGGGCGATTTTACCCGGCCCCTGCGGGTTTGGCAACCAACGCGAGGGGCCGTTCGAAAATTTCACACGGGGCCACAAAGCGCACGGAGGGAAGGAGAGCGGAAAGGGGGATTTTTGGGTATGGAGGCCGTTGGAAAAGCAAACCGGTGCGAACCGGCCGCTTTTTTATTTGCGCGCGATTCCGGGGGCCGTCCTGCTCAGCCCTGCGGATGGGCCTGGGAGCGCATGGGGCAAACCACGGCTCAGGGCTATGCATCGGTTTTTCGAACGCCCCCACCGGCGCGAGGCCGTGGCCCAGGAACGCGCGCCACGAGTGCTGGGCTCTTCCTGCGCCAAGGGGCCGCCGTGGGTAACGGCCCAACCACGGCCAAAGGGGCGCCACCGCGCTTCCCGCGCGCAGGGCGCTCGCGAGCACGATCGGCCGGGCCTGGGCGCCCAGCGGTGCCAGAGGTGGCCCGCCGCGTGTCGGCCGACCACGGCCGCGACCCTCGAGGTTGGGCCCTGCTCGGCCGCAACCCACGCCCCGCGGTACCGCGTGACGCGCGCCATCCCCGGCCAAGGCGTTGGCGAGGTTAGGGCGACGGCTCACGCGCGGTACGCACTTCGAGGGCCCGCCAACGATATAAAGCCACGGCCAGCACCAGGGTCCCGGCCACCTGATCCAAACGCCAACCCGAAGGCGAAACCGGACTATCGCCGCGAAAACCGGCCACAGCCACGAACCAGGCCGCGCTCAAGGCCACGAACCGCCAAAACAACATGCCGGCCGGCCAAGGGCGCGCGGCCGTGGCTTGTTCGTCGATCTGACGCCAAACCCAAAACAAAAGCACCAACGCACCCGCGGCCCAATACAACTGGGTCGGATGCCGCACTTGGCCCCACAAAGGCACCCCCCATGGCAACGTGGTGGGCAGGCCAAAGACATCACCGCGCGCCGCGGCCCGCAACGCGAGCGCGACCTGCATCACGGCCAAAAAGGGCACCAGCGCGTCGGCCAGCCGCGGCCATGGCACCCCGCGCCGAGAAGCCATCCACGCGGCCACGGCCACGCCAGTGAGCACGCCCCCGAGGGGGTCCAACAGCGCAGGGTTCAGGGAGAACACGCTCAGGGGAGCCTCGGAAAACGCGGCCGGTGCGCGTAGCACCATGAACACGCGCGCGCCGATCACGCCTCCCAGCACACTGTAGAACAGCACATCTGACACCCACTTGGACGAAAGACCCAAACGCGGCGCGGCGCGCTCGGCCAACCAACTCCCCAACACCAGGCCGGCCAGTAGCAACAATCCGGGCACGGGCAGCGTCAGCGGACCTAAAGGCAGGACAGGCAACATGGCTATTTCTCCCGCAGGGCCAGCAAGGTCTCGGCACGGGTGCGCAACAAGGCTTCGGCCATAGGGCCCCCGATCACGATCTCTTGAATCACGCCATCGGGCCCGATGAAGAAGGTGGTGGGCAGCGAATGCACCCGATACGTGGTGGCGACGCGGGCGTCCAAATCCAGCAGCACAGGGAAGGTCAACCCATAGTCGGCCACAAAGGATTCCACATTGGGGCGCGCGTCTTGCGCGGTGACATTGACCGCGACCACGACCAGCCCTTGGTCGCGATAGGCTTCATACACCCGCTGCAATGCGGGCATTTCGGCCTTGCAGGGCGGGCACCAAGAGGCCCAAAAGTTGAGAATGACCCCTTGACCGCGCAAGTCGTGCAAAGCCATAGACGAGCCGTCCAGGGCGGTTAGGGTAAAATCGGGCGCCTGAAAGCCCACTTGGGGCGCGGGCGGCCGCCCCTGAATCAATGTTTGGGGGTCGGTGCGTCGGACCCAGGTCCACAACACAGCCGCGGCCAACAACAGCCAGCCCGGCCACACCAGCCAAGTCCGCCACGAAGCCAACGATGTCATGCTCACCTCACCGCAATAGAGTTCGAAAGGGCAAATTTGGAGAAATGGCAGGCCAGTTTTGGACAAAGGTTTGACGCGCCGCCCGGCTCATTGTATAATGCGTGCATCTTCGGTCCTGGGTCTTCGACGGCCCGAGGCTCCTGAACCGGATCGGCCCAGGCGGGAGTACTTGTATGGCATTGAAAGGCGACCTACGCAGTTTTTCCATCGTCCAATTGCTCAACCTCATCCACCTCGCTCGCAAGAGCGGACGCCTGAGCATTGCGGCCGAAGGGGAGGTAGCCGAACTCTACTTTCAAGACGGCAAGTTGGTGTAC
Organism: uncultured Anaerolineaceae bacterium; assembly: GCA_964446575.1. GTDB lineage: Bacteria > Chloroflexota > Anaerolineae > Anaerolineales > DRMV01 > JAADEN01. Next base: position 9,237 of record CAYUOX010000008.1, read on the forward strand.
GCCCACTTGCGGTCTCGACCGCAGAGTTTGCTGGATGTATTGTACCAGGCCCGCCGTCTGACGGCCAAACAATACAAGGCCCTCAAGGCCCGCACCGAGAACCTCAACGACAAGGCCTTGGGGCTGCTGCTGGTCAATGCTGGCTACTTCACCCCGCAAGACATCCTGGCTATCCTGCGCGACCACTATACCAACATCGTGCGCAAACTCTTCGCTTGGATCGAAGGGCGTTTTGTGTTCGAAAGCGATGTGCCCATGCCCAAAGATCGTATCCCCGTGAAGTTGGGGCTGGGCAACCTGATCATCGAGGGCTCGCGGCAGTTGCGCGAATGGGAGCGGCTGCGGGAAGAGATTCCCGACTTGAACATGGCCCTCAAGTTCGTCGACCAGCCCCAAACCGATGTCAAGAGCCTGAATTTGAGCGTCGAAGAATGGCGGGTGATCGCGTATGTCAATCCTAAGAACTCCCTCCGCAAGATCGCTCGTACTTTGAAGTTGAACGAGTTGGAAATTCGCCGCATTGCGTATGCGCTCATCCAAGCCGGCATCGTGGAACTGGTGCGGCCGGATGATTACAAACCCAAGCAGGTCATCCAACACGCGTTTGTCAACCGGTCGAAAGAAGAGAGCATTTCGCTGGTGCAACGCATCATCAACCGCATCAGTCGCTGAGCGTGAAGGTTTTGTCTTTCTAAAGGTGGTGTCCTATGCAGGCTGTAAAGATTGTTGTTACTGGGCCGTTCAGCGCTGGCAAAACCCAATTCATTAAAACCGTCAGCGAAATCGATGTCGTCGCGACGGAGCGCAAGATTACCGCCGCGGACGAGAAGGCCATCAAAGAAAGCACGACCGTGGCCATGGATTTCGGCCGGCTGACCATCGACGACGATTTGGTGCTGTATTTGTTCGGCACGCCCGGCCAAAAGCGTTTCGATTTCATGTGGGAAATTCTCTCGGAGGGCATGTTGGGCTTCATCGTGCTGGTAGACAGCACCCGGCCCGAGACCTTCCGGGAGGCGCGCAACATCTTGGAGACCTTCAAGGCCTATGCGCCAACGCCCTTCGTGGTCGCGGCCAACAAGCAAGACCTGCCCGACGCGTGGGATGTGGAAGACCTGCGCATCGCGCTGCGGTTGCCCAAGGACGTCAAGGTCGTCCCTTGCGTCGCGGTGGACCAAGAGTCGGTCAAGCAGGTGTTGTTAGAGTTGTTGTACAGCATTTTGGAGTGGATCGAGAGCGGCGCAGCCCATCGTAAGCCCAAGGAAATCCAATCCAAGAAATAATCCTTCGGCGAGGCGTTCCGGTGTCGTCCATCGTCACCCAACAGGGCATTCTGCACTACGAGGTCATGGGTCGCGGCAAGCCGTTGCTCTTGTTGCACGGCTGGCTGGAGTCGTGGCGCATCTGGCACGACACCATGGAGCACCTCAGCCAGCATTATCGCACCTACGCGCTGGACTTTTGGGGCTTTGGCGAATCGGACGCCGAGCGCACCGCGTATCGGGTCGACGACTTCGTCGAGATGGTGCGCTACTTCATGGACCATTTGGGCATTCGCAAAGCGCCCATTGTGGGCCACAGCATGGGCGGCACGGTGGCCTTGGCCCTCACCATCCGCTATCCCGACAAAGTCGAGCGCACCGCGGTCATCGGCAGCCCCATCGTGGGCACATCGCTGGCCTGGTTTCTCCGCTTGGCCGGCAACCCGACCATTGGCAGCCTCATCCATCGCTTTTCGTTCTTGCTGAAGTTCGGCGTGCAAGTGGTCTTTCCGCTCATCACCCCCGACCCCTTGTGGCCCGAGCGCCTGCAACAAGACCTTTCCCAAACCGACTTGGTCGCTTTCTTCGAAAGCATCGGCTCGCTGCACGAGGTGGACCTGCGGCCCGACCTGCCGAAAATCAAGACCCCCGTGTTGGGCGTGTACGGTGCGCGCGATCCCATCGTAGACCCCAACCAATGGCTGGTGCTCAAGCAAGGCGTGCTGCACGCCCAAATCGAACGCCCGCTTACGGCCGGCCACTTCCCGATGCTGGAGATCCCGGCCAGTTTCAACCTCATGCTGCAACGCTTTCTCACAGCCGACGACGACGCGTTGCTCGTGGGCGATATGGAGTAAACCATGCTCAGGGTCGTGTTGCACGAGCCTCGGCCAATATGGCCGTTCAACGAGCCCGCGCGTGACTTGCGCTTGCAAAATCAACCGCTGTGGGCCTTGCAGAACGAGATCCTGCGGGCCTTCACCACCAGCGAATTGGTGCTGCCCCCAGGCCAGCCATGGCCTACCGACTTGCACGAGCCCATTCTGGCCTACCGAGACAACGTCTTCTTCAACGCGCCCTTTGTAGAAGCCTTTTTGGAACAAGCCCGGGCCAAGAACCGCCCCAGTCGGGTGGCCTTTCACGAAGACAATCCAGCCTTTCAACAGCACATGTTGCCCCTGTCGGTCTCCTATGAACGCTACGGCGATTTCTTCTGGGGCGACATGTGGTATTACCCGCGGGGCTACACCGACGAGCCACCCGAGCCCATCTTCGTGGACATGAAAATCCAAGAAGTGGGATATTATCACATCCCCACCTACATGGCCCGCCGCGGGGGCGACTTGGTCTTTCAAGTGCCGCAGCGCTCGTTTGTCGCCATCGATACGTGGGTGCATGTCTATGTGGCCGACATCATCTTCGGCCTGTTCAGTCGCGGGGTGCGCTTCGAAGCGCGGGTGAACGAAGATCCGTGGTTCAAGATCAAGATTTTGCTCAAGTCGCTGTGGGAAGGCCGCCAAATCTTGCAAAGTTCCGACCTGGTGATCATCGGGCGCAATTGCAACATCGACCCCACCGCGGTCATCCATGGCCCCACCATCATTGGCGACAACGTGACTATTGGCGCGGGCGCGGTGATCGACAACTGCATCATTGGTGATAATGTAAACATCGGGCAGGGATGTCAGTTGCTTTTGTCGGTCGTGGGTGATGGCGCGTTCTTGCCTTTCCGCGCGTCATTGTTCATGACCACGTTGATGGACAACAGCATGGTGGCGCAAAACACCTGTCTACAAATGTGCGTCGTCGGGCGCAACACCTTCATCGGCGCGGGCACCACGTTCACCGACTTCAACTTGCTGTCGCAACCTATCAAGGCCCGACGACCCGACGGCACCTTGGAACAAACGCCCTTCCCCGTGCTGGGGGGCGCGGTAGGGCACAACTGCCGCCTGGGCTCCGGGCTGGTCATCTACCCCGCGCGCACCATCGAGTCTGATGTGGTCCTCGCAGCCACCGACGAACGGCGGGTCATCACCAAAGACGTCTTCTACGAAGACAGCGACCACCATCGCTTCAAACTGGACTTCATCGTCGAGCGGGCTTACCCCCGCCCTGCGGACGACCCGAATTACCCCTACTTCCGCAACAAGTGATCCAACGCGGCCCCGCGCCCCTGGCCCAGCAACCAATGGTAAGATAGAATACCGCGCCCGGCCCGCGGCCGCGGGAAGGCGGGCGCGATTTTTTCGATCGGGGTTGTCATGGGCAGCCGAGATCCACGCTTTGCCTTCATCATCCATCCCATTGACCCGCGCGAAGACGTGCGGCGTCGCTATCCTTGGTTGGCCAAGGTCTTGCCCGAAGGCTGGATCCACTTCCTGTCGGGGCTATGGCCGCCCCTTAAGTTGTCCGACATCGAGGGCATCGAATCCCAGGCCACGGGCGAACAGTTGCGCGGCTGGCTGTTGGCTTGTCCCCTTACCCCGCAGCGCATGCGGACATCATCGCTGGCCTTTGTCTATCGCAAAATCATCCAAACCGTGCGCCTGGCCGAGCGTTTAGGTGCGGACATCGTCGGCCTGGGCGCGTGGACCGCGGCCATTGGCGACGCGGGCGAAACCGTAGCCCGAGCCGCGCGCATTCCCGTGACCACGGGCGACTCGTACACGGTGGCCGTGGCCGTCGAACAGTTGCGCCAAGCCGCCCGCGCCCTGGGCGTGACACCCTGGGAAGGCGCGACCGTGGCCGTTGTCGGGGCGACGGGCGCGATCGGCCGCGCGGCCGCAGACGTGTTGGCCGACGAGGTCGAACGAGTGCTGCTCATCGGGCGCCGGCCCCGCAGCCTACAACAAACCGCGGCTGCGCTCCAATCTCGGCCGCGCCGCGCCAGCGTTGAAGCCACCACCGACCTGCGTCGCCTGGCCGAGGCCTCCTTCGTGCTCTCGGCCACCACCGCGGGCCGGGCTATTATCCATCCCCAACATTTGCGGCCGGGCAGCGTGGTGCTGGATGTTGCCCTGCCCCGGGATGTTTCGCTGCGGGTCAGCCGTCAGCGGCAAGACGTGTTGGTGTTGGATGGTGGCATCGTGCGCGTGCCCGGCCCCGTGAACTTCCACTTCAACTTCGGCCTGCCTCGCGGCCTGGCCTACGCGTGCATGGCCGAAACCATGATTCTCACCCTGGAACGGCGATTTGAGTGTTATACTATAGGGCGCACCATCCCAACCGACAAGGTCGCCGAAATTGCCCGCTTGGGGGCCCATCATGGATTCCAAGTGGCCCCCCTGATGAGTTTAGGGCGCCGCGTGCGCGCGGCGCAGTGGGAACGGGTCCGCGAAGCGGCCCGGCGAGCCCGCTCCGAAAAGGAGGCGCTATGAATCGGCCCCGCCTGCTAATTGTGGAGGACGACAAAGATACGGCCCAGATGCTTAAGTTGTTCTTCGAGCATCAGAACTACGATATTGAAATCGCCGCGCGTGGCCGTGACGCGGTCGAAAAAGCGCGCACCTTCTTGCCCAACCTCATCTTGCTGGACATCTTGCTGCCTGACATCGACGGCTATGAGGTCTTTCGGCAGATTCGCACCCTGCCCCGCACCGCGCACATCCCCGTGATCTTCCTTACCCAGCGAGATGAGCGTTACGCGCGCATCCAAGGCCTGGAAATGGGCGCAGACGACTTCATCACCAAACCCTTCGACCCCGATGAACTGCGCTTGCGGGTCAAAAACATCTTGCAGCGGGTGGAACGCGAACGCTTGACCGACCCCCGCACCCACTTACCTTCGGGCCGTTCGGTTGAAGACTATTTGCGCACGTTGATTCAGCGTCAAGATTGGGCGTTGTTGGACATTTGGATTAAACACTTCGACGCGTTCCGCGAAGTCTATGGCTTCATCGCCGCGGACGACGTGCTGCGCTTCATGGGCATGTTGCTCACCCAAATCATGGACCAGTTGGGGTCGGAACAAGACTTCATCGGCCATCCGGGCGAGAGCGAGTTCATCGTCATCACCGATGAGATGCGCGCCCCGCTCATCGCTGAGCACCTCAAGGCACGCTTCGACGAAGACGTCAAGGCCCTCTACAACTACCAAGACCGCGAGCGCGGCTATCTCATCGTCACCGGCGAAGATGGCACCCCGCAAACCGTGCCTTTGATGACCTTAGACATCGGCATCGTGCGAGCCCGTGAACACGACTTCGCGGACATTCGCGAGATCACCGAAGTGGCCGCGCGCAGCCACCGCAAACCCTTTGCTTGAGGTCCGACCACGCTTATGACCGCGCCTTTGATTCCTTCAGCCTCGGCCACCACCGTAGGACAGGCCTGGAACTCCATCCTGAACGCCTTGGACGCGGCGCAGGATGAGACTTCGCTGCTGCAAGGCGTGATGGCCAACCTGGACGCCCTGGTACCCCACGACGCGGCCACGCTATGGCGCAAAGAAGGCCAACGGCTGGTGGTGGTCGCGGAACACGGCTACGCGGCCGACGAATCCCCGCTGGGCCTCCAAGTCGACATCCAAGACAGCCGCATCTTTCAAGCCATCACGGCCCAGCGCCAAACCCTCTACATCCCCGATGTCACCCAAGACCCGCGCTTTCCGTCGCGCGAGCAAGCCCCCCGACGCAGTTGGCTGGGCGTGCCCGTGCAAGTGGGGGATGAGATCTTGGGCCTGCTGGTGCTCGAGGCGGCCGCACCGCACGGATTCCACGCCGAGCACATTAGCCTGATCAACGGTTTTGCGCGCTTGCTGGCCCAATATTGGCAGCAACACCGCACCTTGGCCCAACTGCGCGCCGAGCGCAACCAAGCGCGCGAACTGGCTCAACGCCTGGAATTGCTGCACGAGGTCATTCGCGACCTGACCTCAACGCTGGACCCGCGGCGCATTTGGGCGCGCGCAACCCGCCACCTGCAACACGCCCTCCAAGCCCCTCGGGTGACGGCCCTCAGCCCCGACACCCAAGGCCAAGTGCGCCTGGAGGTCGAGTTCCCCCCTGTGGACGACGAATACGCGCAAGATACGCCCGTTCCGTTGGCCCCCCTGTTCGCGTTCCTCAAAGAGAGCGGGCGGCTGCTGCATGTGAGCAACCCGTTGCAGGAACCCCTGCTGGCTTCGGCCGAGGCTTTCTTCCGGGCCCGGCACTTAGGACACGCGCTGATTGTGCCGGTCGAAGACAACGAGCACTTGCACGGCGCGTTCATCGTTTGGGATGCTGAACCCATCCCGCCAGAGCGCATCGAACTGGCCCGCACGTTGGCTCAACAAACCGCGGCCGGGTTGCGCAACGCGCGGCTCTATCACATCACCCGCCAATTGACCACCCGCCTCGAACAGCAGGTGGAAGAGCGTACCGCGGCCTTGCGGGCCGAGCACCGCCGCGCGCAACTCATGGCCCACATCTTCGCGGAATTGGCCGGCAGTTTGGACCTGGACCAAGTGCTCAACCGCACCTTAGACACGTTGCGGGAGGGCCTGGACGCGACCCAAGGGGTGGTGCTGCACATCCCGCCCGACGACCCGACGAACATTGTGTGGCGCGCGGGCCGTGGCCCGCGGCGGCCCGAATACGGCGGCCAACGGCTATCCTTGCCGCCCGACGACCCTTGGCTGCAGCGGGTAACCCGCGAGCACAAAGTGCTCCTCATCGACCCGCAAACCCCGTGGCCACCAGGCTGGGCCGAAGCCTTCGGCCGCTACCCCCGGGGCGTGGCTGCGCCGCTGCTGCTGGGCGCGGAAGCGCATGGCGTCTTGCTGCTGCTGCGCGACCAAGATCGCCCTTGGCCCGAAGCCGACATCGAACTGGTGCAGGCCACAGCCATGCAAATGGCCACGGTCATCCAAAACGCCAACGTGGTGCAATTGCTGCACCAGCAAATCGCGGAGACCATGGAAATCTCGCGCGAACGGCAGGTGGAAGCCAGCCGCATTCGCGCCATTCTGGAGGCCGTGGCCGACGGCATCTTGGTCACCGACCCCCGCGGCCGGGTGACCCTGGTCAACCCCTCTGCAGAGCGCCTGCTGGGGTTGGCGGAAGAAGACCTCTTGGGCCAGCCCCTGGAGCGCTTTCGAGGGCTGTTCGGCGCCCAAGGGCAGGCGTGGCTGGAGCACATCCGCCATTGGTCGCAAAACCCCGACGCATACACACCGGGCGAAACCGCTGCTTCGCAAATCGAACTCGAAGACGGCCGGGTGCTGGCCATTCACTTGGCACCGGTCTTCATGCAGCGACGCTTCTTGGGCACGGTGTCGGTCATCCGCGACATCACCCACCACATCGAGGTCGACCGCATGAAGTCGGAGTTCGTGGCCACGGTCAGCCACGAATTGCGCACCCCCCTCACGGCCATCAAAGGCTATGTGGATCTGCTCACCAAGCCCCACGTGATGGGCGAACTCAATCCCAAACAAGCCAAGGCCGTGTCCGTCATCCAGCGACATGTGCAGCGCCTCATCAGTTTGGTCAACGACCTGCTCACCCTCTCGCGCCTGGAGTCGGGCCGGGTGCGCATCGAACCCGAACCGATCGAATTGCCGCCCATCTTGGAAGAGGTGGTGGACGACTTTCGGCGGCAGATGCAAGACCAGGGTCGCGACCTGACCTTGACCGTGGCCCCCCTGCCGCCCTTGCCGCCCGTGTTCGCGGATCCGCAGCGAGTGCGGCAAATCGTGGGCAATCTGGTCGAAAACGCGTGTCGCTACACCCCCGACGGCGGTCAAGTCACGGTCATGGCCCGGGCCGAGCGTGGTTTCGTCCAAGTGAGCGTGAAAGACACCGGCATCGGCATTCGGCCCGAAGATTTAGACCGGGTGTTCGAACGGTTCTACCGCGGCGAGCACCCGCTGGTCATGAAAACCGCCGGCACTGGTTTGGGGCTGGCGATCGTCAAGCAGTTGGTCGAAATGCACGGCGGCCGCATCTGGGTCGAGAGCACCGGCGTGCCCGGCGAAGGGACCACCTTCCACTTCACCCTGCCCCAAGTACGCGCCGAACTCGACCCCGCGGCCCCGCATGCCGAGGCGGAGTAGGAATCATGCCCAGGATCCTTATCGCCGAAGACGAGCCCGACATTCGGGAGTTGGTGGCGCTGATTTTAGAGTTGGACGGCCACGAGGTCATCCAAGCGCGCGATGGCCAAGAGGCCGTCGAAAAGGCCCAGGCCGAGCACCCTGACCTCATCCTTATGGACGTGCGTATGCCCCGCATGACCGGTTACGAGGCCTGTGAGACGCTCAAAGCCAACCCCGCCACCCAGCACATCCCGGTGGTGTTCCTCTCGGCCAAAGGGCAAGCGGGCGAGGTGGAAGCCGGCTACCGCGCAGGCGCGGTCGCGTATCTCATCAAGCCCTTTGACGCGGAAGAATTGCTGCTGCGAGTGAAAGAGATTTTGGCCCACGCATAGGGCAACGACCATGAGCGCTTTGTTACTGCCGAACCGCACGTTCCTCCATTATGAAGTCCTGGGTCGCGGGATGCCGCCCGTGGTCTTCTTGCACACCTGGGTTGGCTCGTGGCGCTATTGGCTGGCCACGATGGAGGAACTGTCCATCAACTATCGCACGTATGCGCTGGATTTCGCCGGATTCGGCAGCACCCTGAGCGGCACAGTCAGCCGGGGGTTGGACGATTATCTGGAGCAAGTGGAAGTCTTCTTGCAATCGCTGGAATTGCGCGATGTGGTGCTGGTCGGCCATGGTTTGGGCGCGGTGGTTGCCATCGCGTTGGCCGCGCGCCACAGCGAGCGCGTGCGCAGCCTGGTGACCATTGGCGCGCCCCTGCACCCAGGCTGGGATGCCGTGCTGCCCGACAACGCGACCGAGGCGCTGGCCCGCTTGGTCAGCCGCAAGAAAGAGGCCTTTTACGCGGAGTTGCTCCTACCTGAAGTGCGCCGCGTTTCCCCGCAAACCTACCAAGCCGCGCTGCGGGCCACCGCGGAGGTGGACGTCTTGACCTTGGCCGATGAAACCTCACAGCCCTGGCTGGCGTTGTACGGCCGCCAAGACCCCGTGTTCCAAGCCGTGTTAGATCGCAACAGCGGGTATTGGCCCTTGCCGTCGTCGCCCGCGCATCATGTGCTGGTCTTCGAACGCGCGGGTCACTTTCCCATGCTCGAAGCCCCCCGCCCCTTCCATCGCCTGCTGCGCGATTTCCTCGGCCTCCCGCCGGGTGGCGATCTTCGCGACCTGCAACTGCGGGACGAATGGCGGCGGCGCTTCCGGTGAGTCTTGCCCTCGCGTGGGCCTTGCTGTTGGGGTGGGGGCACCCCGTGGCCACGGCCGCGACCATCATCACCACGCGAGGAGCCAGCCCCGAACCCAACCCAACCGCGGTGTGCGACCAGCCCGGCCTGGTCGAGACCATCCAAGTGCCGACGCCTCACCTGCCCGCGCGGGAAATCCAGGCCCAAGTGTACCTGCCGCCGTGCTATGATGCCCAGGCCCAACCCGGCTATCCGCTGCTGGTGCTCATTCACGGCCAAGGGTTCACCCCCCAACAATGGCTGGATCTGGACCTCCCCCGCCGTGCAGACGCCCTCATCACGGCGGGCCAGGCCGCGCCCTTCGTGGCCCTAATGCCCTATGACCCTCCGCCGGCCCTGCGCCCCGAACACACGGGCTTCGACGAAGCCCTCTTGCAAGACCTGCTGCCCTGGGTGACAGGGCATTACGCGGTGCGCCGCGAACGCGAGTATTGGGCCATTGGCGGCATCTCGCGCGGGGCCGCGTGGGCCATCCACATTGGCCTGCAGCACTGGGACCAATTCGGCGCCATCGGTGGCCACAGCCCCCCCGTGTTTTGGAGCGACGGTTGGCAGATCCCGCGCTGGCTGGACGCCATCCCAGAAGGCGAGTGGCCGCGCATCTACCTCGACATCGGCGACGCGGACCGGGAAGAGATCTTGCGCTCGGCCCAGGAGTTCGAGGCCTTGTTGACCGAAAAAGGCGTGCCTCACCAGTGGCACTACAACGTTGGCCGGCATGAACAAGCCTATTGGTACGCCCACCTGGACGCGTATCTGCGCTGGTACGCCGCGGCGTGGAGGACGACCACGGCCACGGCATCTGCCCCTCAGGAGAGCCCACCGTGAAGCCCTGGTTCCGTTTCGAAGTGTTGGCTACCGCGGGCAAAGCCCGCGCGGGAATCTTCCACACCCCTCACGGCCCCCTGCCAACGCCCGTGTTCGCGCCGGTGGGCACGCGCGCGGCGGTGCGCGCGCTCACGCCCGCGCAAGTGCGTGCGGCTGGCGCGACCTTGGTGCTGGCCAACACATACCATCTCTACCTGCGCCCCGGCGCGGACCTGGTGGCCGAGATGGGCGGCCTGCATCGCTTCATGGCTTGGGACGGCCCCATTTTGACCGACTCGGGCGGCTTTCAGGTCTTCTCGCTGGGCGACCTGCGCGAAGTCGACGATGACGGCGTCACGTTTCGCAGCCACCTGGACGGCTCGCTCCACCGCTTCACCCCCGAAATCTCGATCCGCGTGCAAGAGCAACTGGGCGCCGACATCATCATGGCCTTCGACGAATGCCCCGAGCCCTACGACCGAGCCTACAACGAACAGGCCTTGCAGCGCACCCACCGCTGGGCCGAACGCAGCCTGCGGGCCCACACCCGCCGCGACCAAGCCTTGTTCGGCATCGTCCAAGGCGGCGTGTTCCCCGACCTGCGAGAGCAATCGGCCCGCTTCATTGCCTCGCTGGGCTTCCCTGGGCACGCGATCGGCGGCCTGTCGGTGGGGGAAACCAAGGCCGAAATGTACGCAATGGTCGATTTGGTGACCGACATCTTGCCCGCGGACAAACCGCGCTATCTCATGGGCGTGGGCACACCCGAGGACTTGGTCGAAGGCATTCGCCGTGGGATCGACATGTTCGACTGCGTGCTGCCCACCCGCCTGGCCCGACACGGCACCGCCATGCTGCGGGACGGACGACGCCTCAACTTGCGCAATGCCCGCTTCGCGCGCGACCCTGCGCCCTTGGATCCCCAATGCGGGTGTTATACTTGTCGCACGTTCAGCCGGGCCTATCTGCGTCACCTGGTCGTGTCCAAAGAAATGCTGGCCGCGTCGTTGTTGTCCATTCACAATATCCACACGCTGACCCAATTGGCCCGCGAGATGCGGCAAGCCATCTTGGAAGGTCGCTTCGAAGCCTGGGTCGCCGAGTGGAAGGCGCAAGCCACCGCGACGGCTTCACGCCCAACCAGCGCCGAAGAGCATGACCAGCACGCGCCCGGCCCGTGATCCATTGAGGAAAGGGCTGCGAGGCCCGCGCCCGAACACAAGGCACGCTTAAGTTTTGGGGAGGATGCCTGGCAGGCCACGGTCCACGCGCCGCCCCTCGTGCGACCCGTACGCCTCGGCCGGTTTCAGGAGGTGGGTTATGCCCTACACCCAAGTTCTGCAGGTTCCGACGCGCGGACACACGGATGTGCTGAACCTGACGCCCCAAGTCGAAGCCGCGGTGCTGGAGAGCGGCGTGCAAAACGGCCTGGTCGTGGTCTTCGTACCCGGCTCGACCGCGGCCATCACGACCATGGAGTATGAGCCTGGTTGTGTGGCCGACTTCCAACGCCTGATGGAAACGTTGGCACCCGAAAGCGGTGACTACGCGCACAACCAGCGCTGGGGCGACGGCAATGGCTATGCGCACTTGCGCGCCTCATTGGTCGGCCCCAGCCTGTGCGTGCCCATCATCGACGGACGCTTGGCCTTGGGCAGTTGGCAACAAATCGTGCTGGCCGACTTCGACAACCGCCCACGGCAACGCCGGGTCGTCGTCCACATTCTGGAAGGCAACGCGTAGCCGCACCCGCGTGGCTGCCCGCGCGTCTCTCAGCCCCGCGCGCGGTCCCCGCTTCGCGGCGCGCCACACCCCGCGCAAAGGGTTTCGTCGGGCTGCAACCAACGCCCGCAATAAGGGCACGGTTGCGGACGTAAGGCCGCGCCGCACGCCGGACACCACGCAAAGCCTGCCTGGATCGGCTGCCCACACTGAGGGCAAACGGCGTGGGGGTGGGCCGTCTGGGCCGGTGCAGGCGAGAAGCGCGGCGGCGTGGTCGCCTGCTTCGGGGCCCAAAACCAGCGGGGGGATCGACTACCATGTCCACACATGGGCACACTCCGAAGCGAAAGAAGGGGCCACGGGCGCGCGCCCGTAGCCCCGTGAAAGGGGAGGAGGGATGTCAGACCGCGCGGTCCGTCGTGCTGGGCGCGGTGGTCGGCAAATCGGTGCCGCAGTAAGGGCACACTCGCCATTGCGCGGCGACGGGTTGGCCGCATTGGGGGCAAGTCGCTCGGCCGGCCACGGGCACCACGGCCGTGCCCGCAGGGTTCCCCCCGCGAAAGAGGGTGAGGCCCAGCCACACACCCCCGGCCACCACCAACCCCAACAAAAGCATGGGAATAAGGCCCAACAACCCCATGATGGGCGCCCAGGCAGCCGCGGGGCCCATCATGCCACCATAGCCGCCTCGGGGCCACGCGCCCCCCATGCCCATCATGCCGCCATATGCGCCCCATCCGCAACAGCCCAGGCCCCACCCACGAGCCGGAAACACGAACAGGGCCCCAACGATCACCACAATCAAGCCTACCAGCCACCATACCAACCTACGATGTCGCATTGTCATACTCCTTTTTACCGTCGCGTACCCTGCAGCAGGAACCCCTGCCGGTCAGGCATTCGGGCGTTTTGATCATAGGCCGCGCGAGCGCGGGTGTCATGCGCCAAATGGCCTATGGAACCCGCGCACAATGGCGCTGGGCTGCCGCGCCAGAGCGGCTTATGGTTAAGGCGCTATGCATCCCGTCTTGTTTCCACCGGTGCCGCTGAGTTGTCACGAAGCCGAGCAGCGGGTGCACGCGCTGCTGCACGCGCGCGGGTATCGTCTGCAGCGCACTTTTGAGTTGGATCGCGCGCGCGAGGACGGACGCTCGCACGTGCACTGCCCGCATCACGGTGCCGACCATTGCTCGTGCCGCTTGGTCAGCGTGTTGGTCTACGCGGAGGCGCGTCTGATTGGCGTGCTGGTGTTGCACGGCCACGATCACCGCGCGCGGCTGCGTTGGAACCCCGCCGCACCCGACGCGGTCCGGGTGGAACGTCTGTTGCGCTCGTGGACGCGCGCGTGGCGCGCCCCGCGCGGTTGCGGAGGCGAAGGCCTATGCCCATAGACCCGGTTTGCGGCATGTCGGTGCACGCGCTGTTTGCCGTGGCCGAGTATGAATATCAGGGGCGACGATTCTTTTTCTGCTCGCGGTCTTGTCGCGATGCGTTTGTACGCGCGCCCCAACGCTATGTAAGCGCGGAAGAACCCCCGGCTATGACGCGACCGCCTCGGGCCCGGCCCCACCCGGAGGATTCGTCCCCCACCACAGGAGGCTGCTGCCTTGTCTAAGCCGCGCGGTTTGCATCAACGCTGGCTGTGGGGCTTCACGTTGGTCTATGGGCTATATGTGCTGTTGCCCTGGCTGGCCCCGGTGCTGATGCGCCAAGGGTGGGTCACGCCCGCGCGTTGGATTTACTCGGCTTATGCGTTGGTCTGTCATCAGTTGCCCCAGCGGTCGTACTTTTTGTTCGGGTCCCAATGGATGTACTCGTTGGAGGAAATCCAAGCCGCGTATCGCTCGACCACCCATCCACTGGTGCTGCGCCAATTCGTGGGCACACCCCAAATGGGCTGGAAGGTGGCCTGGTCGGATCGCATGGTGAGCATGTACACCACGATCTTGGTGGCCGTGTGGGTGTGGTGGCCGCAACGGCACCGCTGGAAGCCTTGGCCCCTGTGGGTGGTCGTTCTGCTTATGCTGCCCTTGGCCGTTGATGGCAGCACGCACTTGCTCAGCGACGCGTGGTATGGTCTGGGCCAAGGGTTTCGATATACCAACGACTGGCTGGTGCGGTTGACGGGGGGCGCGTTCCCTGATACCTTTTATAGGGGCGATGGGCTGGGCTCCTTCAATTGGTGGGTCCGCCTGATCAGTGGGGTGTTGTTCGGCATCGCCATGGTGGGTTGGATCTTTCCGCTGTGGGAAGACGCGGCGGCCTCGTCCGCGGCTGCGAAGGCAACGCGGCCAGAACCGCACGCCTGACAACGCTCGGCAGGAGAACGCGTATGGACGCCACCTCACCGATTCGAGTGCTTTTGGCCGATGATCATTCGGTCGTGCGCGCCGGCATCCGGCAATTCTTGGAGCAAGCCCCCGACATTCAGGTGGTCGCGGAAGCCGCGGACGGGCTGGAGGCCTGGGCCAAACTCGCCCAAACGCGGCCCGATGTCGTGGTGCTGGACATTCAAATGCCCAAAGCCAGCGGCATCGACATCACCCGCCGCATTCGCGAACGCTATCCGGACATGGGCGTGTTGATTCTGACGGCCTACGATGACGATCCCTATGTCATGGCCGTGCTGCAAGCCGGCGCCAACGGGTATGTGCTCAAGACCGCGACCCCCGAAGAGTTGGTACGCGCGGTGCGTGACGTCCATGCGGGCAAATCCGCGCTGGATCCGGCCATTACGCGCAAATTGCTGCGCCGCATCACCGCCGAGGCCCGTCATCCTCAAGTGCGCCCCCTCACCGCGCGCGAACTGGAGGTGCTGGCCCTGGTTGCCAAGGGGTACACCAACAAGGCCATCGCGGCCCAGTTGCACATCAGCGACCGCACAGTGCAGGGCCATCTCGCGCACATTTTCGAAAAACTGCAAGCCCGCAGCCGCACCGAGGCCGTAATGCGCGCGGTCTCGTTGGGATGGCTGGAGATTGAAACATGAGCCGCCGCGGGGCTGCCTTGCCCTTGCCCGGCCTCCGTTGGCGCGGTTTGACCGTGCAGTTGTTCCTTACGGTCGTCTTGCCCCTCACCGGTCTGCTCATTGCCGTGGCCGTGGGCGCGGCCTATTTGCATCAACAAGCCATGCGCGAGTTGGTGGGGGAGCGAAACCAACGGGCCGCGGTCTCGCTGGCGCGAGCGCTGGAGGAGCAACTGGAGCACCGCGCGATGGGTGTTCGCGCGGTGGTCGCGCTGCTGGAGCAAGGCATTGCGCCCGCGGCCGCGCTGGACGCCAGCGCGTATCTGGACGCGGACTTGGACGCGGGCGTCGCCGTGGTTGACACCCAGCGGGCGGTGTTGGACGCGCGACGCCCCCCCAACGCGACATGGCTCGACGCGCTGCCAATGCTGCCCGCGCGGGCATGGCCTCGGCAAGGGGTCGCCTACGCGTCCCTTCCCGAAGCAGCCGGCGATGAAACGCCAATGCTCGTTGTGGCGCCCTGGCGCGCGCACGGCTGGGTCGTCGGCGCGTTCTCACCCACGGCCTTGGCGCGCGACACGTTGCAGGACGCGTTTCCGGCGCAGGCTGCGGCACGCTTTTGGCTTGTTGACGCATCGGGCCGCGTGATCTTCGCCCAGCCGAGCACCGCTCGCCCCAGCGCGTCGCTGACCCAAGCCTGGCGCGCGGCCCAACAAGGTCAATCCGGCGTGCTCTATCTGCACAACGACGACGGCGAGCACGTGGTCGCCTACAGCCTTGTCGCGCCCGTGGGGTGGGTGCTCATCGTTGAAGAACGGTGGGACCAGGTGGCCAGCCCCTGGCTGCACACCACCCAATTGGCGCCCCTCTTGCTCGTGCCCGTGCTGCTGCTGGCGCTGCTGGCCCTGTGGTTTGGCGCGCGGCAAGTGGTCGAGCCGCTGCAACGCCTGCAAGCCCAAGCCGCAGCCTTGGCCTGGGGGCATTACGACGCGCTGCAACAACCCGTGGGCGGCATCGAAGAAATCCAACGCTTGCAACGCACCTTGCGCCACATGGCCCAGAAAGTGAAGCGCGCGCACGAGGGCTTGCATGGCTACATCGGAGCCATCACCCAAGGGCAAGAAGAGGAACGCCGCCGCTTGGCTCGCGAATTGCACGACGAAACCCTCCAGGCCCTCATCGCCCTGCAACAGCGGCTCCAACTGCTGCGCCGCAGCCTGGCCAACAACGCCAACGCCCAGCGCGCGTTGGCCGAACTGCAGCAACTGACCGAGCACACCATGCGCGAACTGCGGCGCATGACCCACGACCTGCGCCCCCTCTACTTGGAAGACTTAGGGCTCATCCCCGCGCTGGAGACATTGGCCCGCGAGATCCAAGCCCAACACCCCCCGTTGCAGGTGGAAGTGCTCACCCAAGGCCCGGTTCGGCGGTTGGACCCCGCGCACGAACTGGCCCTGTATCGGGTGGCCCAAGAGGCCCTGCGGAACATCGTGCGCCACGCGGAAGCCACCTGGGCCCAAGTGCGCCTGTTGTTCGGCCCCCACCAGGTGCGCTTGGAAGTCCAAGACAACGGCCGGGGTTTTCGCGTGCCCGAAAGCCCAGCCGAGTTCGCGCCCCAAGGCCATTATGGTCTGTTGGGCATGTATGAGCGCGCGGAGATCATCGGCGCGCGGCTCTCGTTGCACGCGGAGCCTGGCCAAGGCACGCGCGTGGTGCTGGTGCTGCCCTTGTCCGCGGCCACGCCCGCCAAACCATCAGCGCCCTCTCACGACGCCCCAACGCAACAGGCACAGCCATCCTGAAGGCCCAGGGTCACGCCAGCCTGACCAGAACGCGCCTTGCGCGCGCCATCACGGGCCAAACCCGGCTGCAAACCAAGCCGAACATGGCTGAGCGTCTCGCGCCTCGGGCGGCGACCGGCCGGGGGCATGGGGGGATGACCTCCGCGACCGGGCCGGCCTGGGCCCTGGTCGGCTCGCGGTTGCCGCGCGGCGCCCGCGTGGCCGCGGCAAAAACCCGCCGCGAGGATAGGCCAAATGGCCTATCGCGCGGGCGCGAGATGGCGCTGGCCGGGTTTGGATGCGCGGCGTACACTGGAGCCCACACCCTGTCCGCCCGACCCACCTCAGGAAGCACGCCATGACTCGTCTTTCTCGTCGCGATGCGCTACGTTTGTTTGGCTTGGGCGCGGTGGTCGCCGGAGGCGGCCTGTTGGCCCGTCGTTTGGGACTGCGCGTGCCTGATGCAGGCACCACCCCGCCCCCCGGCCGGGCCGCGCCATCGCCCACGCGCGCGCCGGTGACGGGCGCCCGCCCCGACTCCGCGGACGAGCCCGATTTGGAAGTCGCGCTGCGGGCCGTGCCCGACGAAGTGTCCATCTTGCCCGGACGCCCAACCCGCGTATGGCGCTATCGCGGTCAAGTGCTGCGTGGCCCCCAAGAGGCTTTGCAAACCCTGGAAGGCTCGTATTTGGGCCCCATCTTTCGGGTGCGCAAAGGCTGGCGTGTGCGCGTGCACTTTTCCCACGAGTTGCCCGAAGAAAGCATCGTGCACTGGCACGGTCTGCATGTGCCCCCCGAAGACGACGGCCACCCTCGCTTCGTCATCCCCGCAGGGGAAACTTATGTCTATGATTTCGAAGTCCTCGACCGTAGCGGCACCTATTGGTACCATCCCCACCCCCACGGCCGCACTGGGCCGCAAGTCTACTACGGCCTGGCCGGCTTTTTCTTGATCCACGACGAGGAAGAAGAGGCTTTGGGCCTACCCACGGGCGAATATGACATCCCCTTGGTGATTCAAGACCGCATTTTCGACGCGGCCAACCAGTGGGTCTATGGCGGCAACATGATGACCAGGATGATGGGCTTTTTGGGCAATCGCATTTTGGTCAACGGCCAACCCGACTACACCCTCTCGGTGGCCGCCCGCCCCTATCGGCTGCGGCTGCTCAATGGCTCGAACGCGCGCATTTACAAGTTGGCTTGGGACGACGGCACGCCGCTCACAGTCATCGGCACCGAAGATGGCCTGCTGGAACGCCCAGTCGAAAAGGCGTATGTGACCTTGGGCCCCGCGCAACGGGTCGACATTTGGGTCGATTTCAGCACGCGCGCGGTGGGCGAACGGCGCCGGCTGCTCAGTTTGGCCCACGCCGCGCCCGGGGGCGAAAACGCGTTCGTGGTGCTCACCGCGGAGGTTGTCCGCGAGGCGCGCCCAGGGGAGCCCTTGCCCCAGCGCTTGAGCACCATCCCGCGCGCTCAAGCGCGCGAAGCCGTCAACGCAAGCCACCCGCGGACGTTTGTGCTGGCCATGACCCCCGGCCTGGGCTGGACGCTGAACGGACGTACCTTCGAAATGACCGCGACCGCAGCGGACGAAGAAGTGCGGCTGGGCGACTTGGAGGTTTGGTCTTTCATCAATGCATCCGAAGGTGGCATGGGCATGGGCATGGGCATGGGGCGCGGGATGATGGGGATGCGTTTGCCCCATCCCATGCACGTGCACGGCCTGCAGTTTCAGATTTTGCGCCGTCGCGTCCTCCCCAGCGCCCAAGCCATGTGGGACACCTTAGGGGAGGGCTTTGTCAACGAAGGCTGGCACGACACGGTGTTGGTTATGCCCGGCGAGCAGGTCGATATTTTGCTGCGCTTCACCGATTTCGAAGGGCTGTATCTCTACCATTGCCACAATTTAGAGCATGAGGATATGGGCATGATGCGCAACTACCGCGTGGTGCGAGCATAGCGACGCGGTTATGAGCGCACGAAACGCGCGGAGCAGCGCGATTTTTCGAAAAGGATGGCGGAAGAGCACCCGGCCAGACCCTTTTCGGTGGGCCAAGGTGTGCTACACTGTTTCCTCTATAAACCGTCCGCGCGGTTCACCGGGGCCGCGCGGACGCTATCAAGGAGCACCGCCATGGCCCCCTTCCCTCAGCCCCCCTCGACCGCGTTGGCCTACCACGAGTTGCGCGCCGGCATACGGGCTGGCTTGCCCGTCGCCGTGGGCTACCTGCCCATTGCCATCGCGTTCGGCGCGTTCGCCAGCGAGGCCCACCTCACCCCCGCGGAAGCCGTGCTCATGTCCGCGCTGGTGTTCGCGGGCGCCAGCCAATTTATGGCCATCACCATGATGCTGCAGGGTACCGGCGGCTTGCAGATCGTGCTGGCAACGCTGTTCATCAACTTGCGCCACCTGGTCATGAGCATGGCCGTGCACCACGCGATCCCCCGCTCGGGCCGAGGGTGGCGCGCGCTCCTTTCCTTTGGCATCACCGACGAGACGTTTGCACTGCTCACGCTGCACGAGGCCCGCGAGCCTGTCCACCACTCCCATGTTTTCGCGCTGGGGCTGGTCGGCATTGCATATGCTGGCTGGGTCGTGGGCACAGCCCTGGGCAGTTGGGGCGCGCAGGTCATCCCCGCGGCCATGAGCGCGGCGATGACGATGGGCCTGTACGCGATGTTCATCCGGCTGTTGGTGCCGCACGTGCGGCGTTCGTGGCGCGCCGCGTTCGTCGCGGGCACCAGCATGGCCCTCAACGCGCTCCTCGGGCGCTGGCTGAACCCGGGCTGGGCCATCATCGCCGCGACCGTCGTGGGCGCGTCGGCTGGACTTTTGGTCGGAGGTGACGCATGAACCCGCGCACCGTGGCCCTTATCGTGGGCATGATGGCCGTCACCTACATCCCCCGACTCTTGCCCGGCTTGTGGGTGGGCCGCTATCGCCTGCCGCCCGCGTTCGAGAGATGGCTGCAAAACATCCCCTACGCCGCGCTGGGCGCGCTCATCTTTCCGGGCATCGTGCGCGGTGAGCCGGCCTGGTTGGGCGTGCTCGGGGGCATCACCGCGGTGCTCTTGAGTTTGTGGGACGCGCCCTTGGTGGCCGTGATGGTTGTGACCATCGCGGTGGTTTTCACCGCGAGCCTGTGGGGTTGAGCGTTCGCCCGGGCGCAGAAAACAGGCCCCGCTGTCGTCGGGCCGAGGGCCACGGCTCCAAAGACGGCGCTCCTACACACCCCGCTCGCGTGCGCCAAGCCACCGCGGGGGCCGTACGCCAGCAGAGCAGGGTGCGCTCAACCCTGCCCCGCGTGGTAGGTCATGCTGTGCAGCGTATAAAAGGCCAGGGCCTCACGGTTCACCCGTACGCCCAAACCCGGGCCTTGAGGCACGGTGATGGTACCGTCGCGGTTGAGCGCGAAGCGTTCGTGGGTGATGTCCACCTCGTAGTAGCGGTCGGTGGCCGAAATGTCGCCCGGCAGGCGGAAGTTGGGCAGCGAAGCCAAGGCCAAATTCGCGGCCCGGCCGATGCCCGTCTCCAGCATGCCGCCGCTCCACACCGGCACCTCGCGCTGGGCTGCCAGGTCGTGGATGCGCACGGCTTCGGCCAGACCGCCCACCCGGCCCACCTTGATGTTGATCACCCGCGCGGCGTCCATCTCCATGGCCTTGCGGGCCTTTTCGGCCGAAGTGATGCTTTCGTCCAAACAGATGGGGGTGCGAAATTCCTGCTGCAGTTTGTGGTGGTCCCACAAATCATCGTGGGCCAAGGGCTGCTCGATGAGAAGCAAATTCATCTCATCCAGCGGACGCAGCGCGGTGCGGGCTGTTTCCAAGTCATATGCGCTGTTGGCGTCGACCTGCAACGGCACATCCGGGAAGGCCTCACGCACCGCGCGCACGAAGATCACATCTTGGCCGGGTTTGATCTTCAACTTGATGCGCCGGTAGCCCTGCTCCAAATAGCGGGCCACCACCTGCACCAACGCCTGAGGGCTCTCCTGAAGTCCCACCGACACGCCCACGGGCACCCGATCCCGCGTCCCGCCCAAAAGGTCGCGTAGCGAACGCCCCAGGCGCTTGCCGTACAAATCCCACAACGCCATTTCCAGGCCGGCCTTGGCCATGTTGTGGTTCCGCACCCAGGCGACGCGGTCGAGGAAGTCACCGGGATGATGCAGCGGCCCATCAAAGAGCGCGGGGATCAAAAAATCGGCCAACATGTGCTCGGCCGTGATGGTGGTCTCGGGCGAATAATGGGGCGAAAACCCGGCGACAACCTCGCCCCAACCCACATAGCCATCGGTGTCGCGCACCTCGAGGATGAGCGCGTCCCGCTCGTTGCGGCTATGCGTAGAGGTGGCGAACGTGCTCACCAACGGCATTCGCACATGGTAGACGGCAACGCTGTGAATGCGCATGAGGGCTACTCCTGGGGGGAAAGAGCCGAACGGCCATGCTCACGCCGCGGGCCGTCCCGCGGCTTCGTCTGCGGTGGGTGCTTGCGGCAAGCCAACGTCAAACGTACGCACCCACTGCACCGCGGCCCGCTGGGCCAGCAGCAGGGCCAGCAGCACGCTCGCGAAACTCAACTGCATCCCCCACACCCCGCGCGAGGTGAACATGGGCGAGGGCGGATGCATCACTTGGCGCGCGGTGAGGATCGAGACGACCAAGGCCGCGAAAAAGCCCAGGTTGATGCCGATCAACGCGCGCGGAGGCAAGAAAAACGCCGCGGCCTGCAGCAACACGCCGGCCACCGCGAAGGCCAACCCCACCCGCCAGCGGGGCTCGGCCAAAAACAAGCCGTTCCAATTGGTCTGCATGGCCCACAGCGACACAGGCAGATACGTGACCCAAAAGAAGGTCGCGACCCAACCCCACACTTGTGAGGTGCGCAGCCACGCGGCTTGCGCCGCCCGGTCGCGCGCCCACCAAGCCCGCAGCGCGGCGTAGGACGCCCACGCGTAACCCAGCAACGCGGTCCACACCCACGCGCCGTGCAAATATACGGCCCGAATGTTGGGGCCCAACGTGCGCTCGGGCGGGCCCAGCAGTGCCAGCACGACGGCCAAAGTCAGCCACAGTCCGAACTCCAAAGCGGCGCGCTGGCGGGGGGAAAGATAAGGACACATGCAACACGCTCCGGGGTCATGTTTGGCCCAGCCTGCCGGCCTGGTGCCTCGGGCTCCCTGCTTCCCGCTCCCCCCATTATACCAACCCTCCCCTGGGCCGCGGTAAAATTGTATGTTAGCCGCGCGGTACGAGATGTTTTGACGCCATACCGATGACCGAACCGCACGCCTCCCCGCCGTTGGCGCCCGTTTTGGCGCGCGTCAGTGCGGCCCCGCCGGTGCAGCGGTTGGCCGAGGCCTTGGCGCGCGGAGGGCCCGTGCCCGCCACAGCCGCGGCCCATGGGCTGCCGGTTTTGGGCGTCCCGCGCGCGGGGCGCATCCCCTTGGTGGCCGCATTGAACCGGCTGCACCCCGCGCCGATTCTCTACGTGGTTGACAAAACCGACATCGCGCTGGCCCTGGCCCGCGAACTGGCCCTGTGGCTACCGCCCGAGCAGGTGCTGCTCTATCCTGAGCCGGGGCCGCTGTTCTATGAGCCCCAACCGTGGAGCGCAAGCCTGCGCGCGGAACGCATTGCCGCGCTGGCACACTTAGCCGCGTTCGCCCGCCCCGGCGCCAAACCCACGCCCCGGGTGCTCGTTGCGCCCGCGCGAGCGCTCATGACCCGCACCCTGCCGCGGCGGGTCTTTCTGGCCGCGACGGTGTCGGTGCGCGTCGGCCAAGTGCGTTCGCCCTTGGCCCTGGCGCGCGCGTTGGTGCGGGCCGGCTACGAGCCCGCCTCCATCGTCACCGGCGTGGGGCAGTTCGCCCGCCGAGGCGATATTCTGGATGTCTGGCCTCCCACCCAACCCCACCCCGTGCGTCTCGACTTCTTCGGCGACGAAATCGAACGCGTGCGCGCGTTTGACCCCGCCACGCAACGCACCATCGCGGCCTTGGAACGGGTCGACCTCCCCCCCGCGCGCGAGATCCTGCGCCACGACGACGACGCCGAACCGCCCTCCGAGGCCCTCATCCCCCAGCGCTACCCGCCCGCGTCGGTGCTCGACTACCTTCCTTCGCGGGCGCTGCTCATCACCGACGACATCCACACCCTGCGCCAAACCGTGGACGCGCTGGAAGACCAGGCCGTGCGTTTGCGCGAAGAGGCCGTCGCGCATGGCCATTGGCCTGCCGATGGGCCGTTGCCCTATCAGCCTTGGGACGCGCTGGCCGAGGGCTTCCCGCAAGGCCGGGCGTTCTCGCTGGGGCCCTACACCGGCGCGGGGGAACCCCCTCCGGGTGAGGCCGAGCCCCGAGAAGTGGCCGACCTGTTCGTGCCGCTGGAGCGCTTTGGCGGTCAACTGGTGCGCTTTTTGGACCATTTGGCCCAGCACTTGGCCCAAGGCGCGGAAGTATGGGTGGTCACCCGGCAGAAGGCCCGCTTGACACAAATGTGGCGCGACTTTCGACGTCGTCGCGCGGGGCGCGTGTTCTTCGTCGAAGCCAGCGCGCGCGAAGGGGTTGGCCTACGCGCCGCGCCGCGGGCCGAAGCGGAGCCCGTCCCCCAACCCCAAGTGCTGGTCTACACCGACACCGAGATTTTTGGCTGGCGGCCGCCCCAAGTGCGCCGCCGGCCACGGCCTGCCCCGCGCGCGCCCGAGCAAGCCTACGCGGACTTGCGCCCCGGCGATTATGTGGTGCATTTGGACCACGGCATCGGCCGTTTTCGGGGCTTGGTGCAACGGGTTACAGAGGGCGTGGCCCAAGATTATCTCCTCATCGAATATGCAGAAGGCGACCAACTGTATGTGCCCGTGCACCAAGCCGACCGCGTGACCCGCTATGTGGGCCCTGACGCGACACCGCCCCGCATCACCCGCCTGGGCACCGGCCAATGGCAACAGGTCAAGGCCAAGGCCCGCCGCGCGGCCCTGGCTGTGGCGCAAGACCTGCTGGAACTCTACGCCAGACGACAGGCGGTCAAGGGGCACGCGTTCAGCCCCGATACCGAGTGGCAGTTGGCCCTGGAAGCCGCGTTCCCCTATGAGGAGACGCCTGACCAACAGCGGGCCCTGGCCGAGGTCAAACGCGATATGGAAAGCCCTCGCCCCATGGACCGGCTGCTGTGCGGCGATGTGGGCTTTGGCAAGACGGAAATCGCGCTGCGGGCCGCGTTCAAGGCCGTGATGGACGGCAAGCAGGTGGCCATGCTGGTGCCCACCACCGTGCTCGCGCAGCAACATTATCGCACATTTCGGGAGCGTCTGGCGCCCTTCCCCGTGGTGGTGGAAATGCTGTCGCGCTTTCGCACGCCGAAGGAGCAAGCGCGCATCCTGCGCGGCCTGCGCCACGGCACGATCGACATCGTCATCGGCACCCACCGCCTGCTCTCGCCCGATGTGCAGTTCAAGGACCTGGGCTTGGTCATCATCGACGAAGAACAGCGCTTTGGCGTGACCCACAAAGAGCACTTCAAGCGCCTGCGCACCGAGGTGGACGTGCTCACCCTCACCGCGACGCCCATTCCACGGACGCTGTACTTGGCATTGAGCGGCGCGCGCGACATCTCCATCATTCAAACCCCGCCCGCGGAGCGGCTGCCCGTGGTCACCCACATCGGCCCCTATGAGCCGGGCCTGGTGCGCCGTGCGATCTGGCGCGAATTGGACCGGGGCGGCCAGGTGTTCTATGTTCACAACCGGGTGGACGAACTGCCCTCGGTGGCCGCGCGATTGGCGCGGTTGGTGCCCCAGGCCCGCATCGCGGTGGCCCACGGCCAAATGCCCGAGCGCGAACTGGCCCAGGTGATGGAACGCTTCGCCGCGGGTGAAATCGATGTGCTGGTCACCACCACCATTATCGAGGCTGGGCTGGATTTTCCTCGGGCCAACACCCTCATCGTCGAGCGGGCCGACCGTTTTGGCCTGGCCCAACTGTATCAGTTGCGGGGGCGCATTGGCCGGGGCGCGCTGCGCGCGTACGCGTACTTCTTTTGGAGCCCCACCTACACGCCCCGGCCCGAGGCCAAGGCCCGGCTGGAGGTTCTGGCCGAGCACGCGTATTTGGGCGCAGGGATGCAAATCGCGTTGCGCGATCTGGAACTGCGCGGCGCGGGCGAATTGTTAGGGACCCGGCAACACGGCCATGTGGCCGCGGTGGGCTTTCACCTCTACACCCGCCTGTTGGCCGAGGCCGTGGCCCAACTGCGCGCCGCGGCAGGCTGGCCCGCGCCCACCCGCGACGCGCGCGGCCTGACCGCCGAACCCGTGAGCGTCGAACTGCCGCTGCCGGTGGGCATCCCGCCCGAATATGTGCCAGACCCTGAGATTCGGCTGGCCCTCTACCGCCGCTTGGCCGAGGTGGAATCGCTGGCCCAAGTCGAGGCTTTTGGCGAGGAACTGCGGGACCGCTTCGGGCCCTGGCCAGAGCCCGTGGCCCATTTGCTCTATCTGATGCGGGTGAAGTTGCTGGCCCAGGCTGCGGGGTTGGCGTCGGTGGGCTCCGAGCAAGGGCACATTGTGCTGCGCTATCGGCCACGCGGCGAAGGCGCCCCACCGCGTACGCTGCGCGAATTGCCCGCGCCCTGGCGCACAGGTCGTGAGACCTACTGGCTGCCCCGAGACGCGGAGGGCCGCTGGCGCGCGCAACTGCTGGCCGGCCTGCGCCTCTTGGCCCAAAAGCCGCCCACAACCGAAGGACCAGGCCCCACGCGGCCGGCCTCGGACTGAAACGCCACGCTTCCCCCGCGCGGGTTCTGCTCCTTTGTCATTGCCCGCGAGTGGTACAATATTCTCTGCTGAAACCCGGCGGCCTGGCCCACGCGGAGCCCATCCTCACCCCACCAGGGCCACCCCGCCATCAAGCAAGGAGAAACGACGATGCGAGACTTCCTCTTTCGCGGCTCCCTCGCGCAGTTGGACCCCGATTTGTATGATTTGACCCAGATCGAGGCCGAACGCCAGTACCGCGCGCTCATCCTCATCCCCAGCGAAAGTTATGTGCCCTTGGCCATTCGCGAAGCCTTGGCCAGTGCGTTTCACAACATCTACGCGGAAGGTTACCCGCCCGAGGCCACCCGCTTCATGACCGAAGAAGAGATTTTGGACTACAAGATGCGGCTGGCCGAGTATCGCCGCTTTTCGGATCCGCGCTACTACAAAGGCGTGGAGTACGCGGACATCGTCGAGGCCTTGGCTCGCCGTCGGGCCGCGGAATTGTTCGCCGCAACCACGCCCGACTACGACCCTGAGGACATTTATGTCAATGTCCAACCCCTCTCAGGCGCACCGGCCAACAACGCGGTCTACACCGCGCTGCTCAAACCGGGCGACACCATTTTGAGCATGGACCTGATCTATGGCGGGCACTTGAGCCACGGCGCCAAAGCCAACCGCACGGGCAAGTTGTACAACATCGTGCACTACACCATCGACCCCAAAACCGGCCAGATCGACTATGAGCAAGTCGAAGCCTTGGCCAAGGAGCACAAGCCCAAGATCATCATCGCGGGCTACTCGTCGTACCCCTGGCAGGTGAATTGGCAATGGTTCCGTCGCATCGCGGACCAAGTGGGCGCGTACCTCATGGCCGACATTTCGCACATCGCGGGCTTGGTTGTGGCCGGCGCGTATCCGACGCCCGTGGGCTGGGCCCATATCATCACCACCACGACCCACAAGACCCTCATGGGCCCACGCGGGGCGATCATCCTCACCACCGAGCCCACGCTGGCCCGCAAGATCGACCGCGGCGTGTTCCCCGGTGAACAAGGCGGGCCCCATGTGAACGTGTTCGCGGCCATGGCCTTGGCGTTCAAACTGGCCCGCACGCAGCAGTTCAAAGACTTGCAGCACCAAATCGTGAAAAACGCGGTGGTGTTGGCCGACCGCTTGGCCGAGCGGGGCCTGCGCATCGCCTACGGGGGCACCAACACCCACCTGCTCAATGTGGACATGAAATCCGTGCGCGGCGCGGATGGCACCACCTTGTCAGGCGATTTGGCCGCCCGCATTTTGGATGTGGTCGGCATTGTGGTCAACCGCAACACCATCCCCGGCGACAAGAGCGCCAAGAACCCCTCGGGCATTCGCTTGGGCACCCCCTGGATCACCCAGCGGGGCTTCCGCGAAGACGAGACCCGCGCGCTCGCGGACATCATCGCGGACGTGCTGCTGGCTGTGGAGCCCTACCGCGTGCAAGGCGCGCAGCGGGCCAAGGTGGACTACGCGACGCTGCGCGATGCCAAACTGCGGGTGCGGAATCTGGCCATGCAGGCTGGCATCGAAGTCGAGCCGCCTGGGAAGCATGGCTATCCGCACTTCTTCTACGCGGACGACAAACCGCGCCGCGAGGGCACCCACACCGTGCTGGCTGTGGGCGGCCCTCGGGCCCGTCAATTCCTCAACTTCGTGCTCAGCGCGGACATCGAAGCCTTGGAGGCCGGCCAAAGCGCAACCACCCTGTTGCCCCTGGGCCCCGAGGAGCACATCCAAGCCGTGGTCACGGCCACCGACGATCCCCATCGCTTCCACATCACGGTGCCCAGCGAGCACGCGGCCGCGGCCGCGGACTTCTTGCGGGCCCTGTCCGACGGCTACATCGCGTTCGGCGACGACGACCTGCGGCGCAAGATCCCCGGCCCGGTGTGGGTGGACGAAGACCTGGAGGCCGAGGTGGTCACCGAAGCCCAAGGCGAACCCATCGCGCCGGCCAAGCCGTACTTCATTGGTATGCAGCGCCACGACATCCCCGCGGGCCCGGCCAAAGAGGATTTCCACTGGGAAGAGCCGGCCCAGGGCGAACTCAAGCGCACGCCCCTCTACGACCTGCACAAGCAATTGGGCGCGAAAATGGGCGCGTTCGCGGGCTATGAAATGCCCTTGTGGTACACCTCGGCCAAGGACGAGCACCTGGCCGTGCGCACCACCGCGGGCGTGTTCGACATCGCGCACATGGGCGTGTTCGAACTCAGCGGGCCCGACGCGGCCGCGTTCCTCGACAGCGTGCTGGCCAACGATGTGGGCAAACTCGCGGTGGGCGAATCGGCCTACAGCCACTTGCTGGACGCCGACGCGCAGGTCATCGACGATGTCATGGTCTATCGGGTCGGCGCCGAGACCTTCTTCTTGGTGGTGAACGCGGCCAACGTGGCCAAGGACTGGGTCTGGCTGCACCTGGTCAAAGATGGCCGGGTGCGGGTGGACGGGGAACGGCCTTGGGCCTTGGCCTACGGCCGCGGGGTGCGCATTCGCGATTTACGCGACCCCGCCGCGGGATTGGACCGCCGGGTTCTCATCGCCATCCAGGGCCCCCGCTCGCTGGATGCCCTGCTGGCCCTGGGCGCAGATGAAGCCACCAAGGCCAAACTGCGGGGCCTGAAGTGGGCCCAAATCACCCCGGCCATCTTGGGCGGGTTCGACATCCAAATCCTCGACCTGTATGTCTCGCGCACGGGCTACACGGGCGAGCGCCGCGGGTACGAGTTGTTCGTCCACCCCATGCAGGCCGCGACCCTGATGGCCGCGCTGCTGCAAGTGGGCGAGCCTTTGGGCGTCAAACCCGCGGGCCTGGCCGCGCGCGACTCGTTGCGCACCGAAGCCGGCCTGCCCCTCTATGGCCACGAACTGGGCGGCCCCCTGAACTTGGGCGTTGGCGACGCAGGCCTGAGCAAGTATGTCAAGGTGTACAAGCCCTGGTTCATCGGCCGCCAGGCCTTCCTGGCCCAGGAAGCCCGCCGCACCAAAGAGGTGATCCGCTTTGAGGTCACCGAAAAGCCCAGCCCCATGGCTCACCAAGGCGACCCCGTGCTGGATCGCCGGGGCAAGGTCATCGGCGTCGTGACCAGCAGCGCGGTCGGCACCAACGGCTATCAAGTGGGCTTGGCCTATGTCGAACGCAAATACACCGACGAGGGCACGCCCTTGTACATTCTCACCGGCGCGCATCGGCAGACCAAGGCGCCCAAGGCCCCGGCCCAGTTGCAGCCGGGCGACAAGGTGCCCGTGCCCGTGCCCGCGGTGGTGGGCAAACGCTTCCCGAAGAAGTTCGTCTAACCCAACCCAGGCGTCGCGAAGCGGGGGGCCTCGGCTCCCCGCTTCGTGTGCCCACGACCGGCTACGGATGCCATGATACGCGGCTTGCTCTTCGACTTGGGCGGTGTGCTGCTGCGCACCGAAGACCCCGCCCCGCGGGAACGGCTGGCCGCGCGTTTTGGCCTGACCCGCCGCCAGTTGGAGGACTTGGTCTTCAACAGCCCCACGGGCCTGGCAGCCCAACGGGGGGAAATTTCCACGCGCGCCCACCTGAACCAGGTGGCCCAGCGCTTGGGTTTGGACGACGCGGGCTGGCGGGACTTTTGGCGCCAATTTTGGGCCGGCGACCGGGTCGACGACCAACTGGTCGCCTGGCTGCAAGCCCTCAAGCCCCACTACCGCCTGGGCCTGCTCAGCAACGCCTGGGATACCACCCGCGCCTGGCTGGAGGGGCAACCGACCTTGGCCGCGCTGTGGGATGTGGTGGTCATCTCGGCCGAGGTGGGCACGATGAAACCCGACCCCGCGATTTACCACCACGCGCTGAAGCAATTGGACTTGCCGCCCGCGGCCGTGCTTTTTGTGGACGACATGCCCGCCAACGTGGCCGCGGCCCGTGCCCTGGGCCTGCACGCGGTGCGCTTCACCACCCGGTCCGCGCTGCAGCGGGATCTGGCCGCCTACGGCCTACGTCTGCCTTGAGGCGCTCGCGCCGCGCGCGGCTCACAAGGGGCCTGGGCCCTGGTCACGCGCCCCTTGGACCGCGCGCTCGCGCCGCGTCCTCCAACGCCTCGCTCCGATACGCGCGCCACAGGGCCCGAAAGAGTTTGCCGTGGCTGCCGTTGCCCAGTTTCAAGTGAAGCAGTTCGTGGATGATCACTTCTTGCTGAAAGGCCAGGGGTTGGCTGAGCAGTTCGGTGTTGAAGGTGAGCCGCCCGCGACGGGACGCGCTGGCCCACTTGCGGCGCATGGGGCGCAGGTGGATTTCCTTTACCTCCACGCCGATGCGTGCGGCCCAGCGCCGCACCTCGGCCTTGAAGATTTCG
>CAYUOX010000009.1:0-37298 GCA_964446575.1 uncultured Anaerolineaceae bacterium
TGCGCTGCGGGACAGCGCGGGCCACGGTCGAGCGGGACCGTGGTGGGCGGCGCGAGGCGGCCAAACGGGCCGGTTGTCGCCGCACCGGGCCGACGATGCGCCGCACAGTGCTGACACTGACCTTTTGGAGTTGGGCCTCCACCTCGTCGGACAGGGTCAGGTGGCCGTGCCGGGCCAAGGAGCGGGCGGTCGACAACAGCACAGGCTGGAGCCGCTCGGCGCAAGGGTAATCCAGGGCCTCGGCACACTGCCGAATGACTTCCTGCGTGGCCTGGGTATAGGTAGGCCCTCGCTGGCGGCGACGCCGCTTGCGGCGCAAGTCGCTGTGGAGCAAACGAAGGAGGCTCTTGCGGTGCAGACCGGTAACGGCTTGCATCTCCGTTTAGATGATAGAATGTACAATGTAGGAGGGGTTGGTAAAATAAGGATGTGGCGCACCTTATCGTCTATATTATTGACGAAATAGGAGTATTTCCAGATGAGAAGATTTTCTTTGTCTAATTTATTGTCACTTATTCCTCATTCGTTTTGGCTGTTAGGGATGAGTATATTAGTCTCGCTATTTTTCCTTGTCCCCCATTTGCCATCCTTTTCACCGGTACCCTTTATTGATGCCGCGGTTTTTCTTTATATTGGTTGGCAATGGAACGAAGGTTTGCTTCCCTATCGTGATTTATGGGATCACAAACCGCCCTTAATCTATCTTATTGATGCTATCGGATACCGTTTAACCGGTGGCCAAGCGGGGGCTTGGCTTATTGAAACAATTCTTATCACTTTTTCCTTCTTTCTATTAGTATATCTCTTATATCACCAATATGGCAAAAAAGCAGTCATTGCGTTGCTACCGGCTTTTTGGGCTCCTTTTCAGTACACCTACATCCGTAACATGACTGAAAATATTGCCCTACCTTGGCAAGTGGGACTTTTATATTTAGCCAGTATTCCCCAATGGCAGCTACCTCATTTCGCTCTATTGGGGAGCACCACGGCGTTTCTTTTAATGTCCCGACCGAATATCGCCTTAGGGGGACTGTTTCTTTTCGGCTATGCATTGCGTTACCGAGGGACGCGAGAACGATGGAAGAGCTTTGGTATTTGGCTACTTAGTCTTCTCAGCATTTGGTTTCCTTTTTTGCTTTATATGAAAAAACATCATGCCTTACAAGCCTTTTGGGATGCCGTGGTGGTATTCAATTTGTCGTATCATCAAGCCGGATTCTCTAAAACATGGTGGGAAATCTTTGTTCAGCTCCTGTATTTTCTCCCGCCATGGATAATCTGGATGGTCTTGTTATCTGTAAGTGTTGCATTTTACAGCAGTGAAAAATCACAAAAAAACTTTTTCATTCCTTATATTGGCTTGCTTGTCGCCGACATTATTGCTGTCGCCTTGCCTCGTCGTGCAGTAGTGCACTATGCCATGAATCTGGTCCCAATTTTCGCCTTTTGGAGTGCTTACGGCCTTATCTTCGTGTTCAAACATTGGAGATCTGTTGCGCTTAGCCACAAAGCATTAACCGCGAGTATGCTTTTCGCATCTCTTTGGCTCGCGTTGGTTCCTAAAACAAGCTTGTGGTGGATTCAAACCAAAAAGTACCAGCATCATGAATATGTCAATGCATCCCAGTTCATTCAGCGTTACACAAAGCCCACCGAAACATCGTTTTTGTGGGGTGAAATTCGGGTAAACGTCTTGGCTCGACGGCGCACACCGACCAGATATGTCGTCTTCCCTCCTTCATACGCTCCAAATTATGAGCAACATCTGGAACGGCTTTTGTCTGATTTGGAGAGAAACAAACCTATTTTTATTGTGGATACTTTCAAAAGAGGGATCTCTATATGGGATCTATGGAATGAACAACCCGATCTAGCCCAGCGAGCGAATCGTCTTCGAGAGCGATATATTCCTATCCATCAAATTCGAGTGGGAAAGCGTGACTGGATTTTTTATATTTTGAAATCAGAAGCGGAACGGTTGAAATGAAAAGGGTATTGGCGGAAAAACATGGGGATATTCTGATTACCTGACACAAAATCAAGTGAAGTAAGGGAATGGGCGTAAATGATCGCGCCATCGGTTGATGAGGCACCTTTCCAGCATATCAAATACACTTGCGTGTAGCCTGGCCGGGAGTCATCGTGGGCGTGGAACTGGCCCCGGCCCATGTACACGACGTCCCTTGGGTGCCCGAACTCGCGCCCTACTCCCCCGGCTGGCTGTTGGGTGACCGGAATGATTGGAGCCCCCGCTTGCGGACTGAGCTGCAATAGCATCCCATCGCTCTGCTGCCCCCTTTCAAATCTGCCAAGCATGAACGCTGCCCCTGACCGCGCGGGCTCACCCAGAAACGCCGGCGGATTGAAACGGTCTTGAGCCCGATCGTACAACGGCTCAATCTGCGGGCTGTGTGGGCACGCGACCCGTGGCATCTAAGCTCCCGCTTGTGGCGTAAAATCCTGGCCCATACCTTTGCTGTATATTTCACCTGGCAACAAGGCCTCCCTTCTCCTCTGCAGTTCGCTCAGGCTATTGCTTTCTAAAACTTGCACATCGGGTCAGCTAAGATTCATTGGAGAATCTCCTTTGGTTTGGAAGTGGACTTGATACCTCTCCCCAGGAGATTTTCTTTTTGTTTTGTCGACTTCTACATCGTTTGCTTGCCCCCTTTGGCCTCTCGCCGTGCTGGCGGGGTTGCGAGCCTGGTATAATGAAAACGCGCGGGCGTGGTTATGTCGACCGCGTAAGGAGAGAATCAAATGACCGAACCGAACTTTTCAGCCCCCCAAGCGGTTACCGAAGACGATCGCACGTGGGGTATGCTGGCCTGGTTGCCCATTGTGGGCGGCCTGATTTCGCTGTATGTGTTGCTGGTCGAAGAACAGCGCGCTCGGCCCTTCCGCAAGTTCCACGCGGTGAACTCGTTGCTCTTCAATGTGGTGGTGGGCCTGGTGCTGATCGTGCTCTCATTGACGCTGATCGGCTTGTGCTTGTTGCCGTTGCCGTGGATCTATCAAGCCTATATGGCTTATCAGGCCTACCAAGGGAAGTGGGCCGAAGTGCCAGGATTGACCGCGTTCGCTCGCGGCCAAGGTTGGATTTAACCCAACGCCGCCGCGGCCGGCGGGGGAGAGACCCGCGAGCGGTCTTCCGCTGCGGCGGGCGCCGAAGGGGCAAGCCCGAGTCTCTCGGGTGAAACTCTCAGGCAAAAGGACTCCGCCGGCCTGGACCCTCTGGAGAGCGCGCGGCCGCGGCCGCGCCGCCGACGGGGCAAGCGCCTTCTGGGCGCGCATCTCTCAGGCCTGTTGACAGAGGGTGCGCGGGGGCTGAAGCCCGCGCGTGCCCTCTGTTTGTTTTTGCCGGCCTAACGGCTTTTATCCCACACCCATTAGGAGGTTCGCCATGTCTTGGAAGGTTTTGCCCAACCTGAAATACACCAAGAACGACGAATGGATCAACCCCGAGGACGGCACTGTCGGCATCACCGATTACGCGCAAGCGCAATTGTCGGATGTGGTGTATGTGGAGATCACCGTGTCCGAGGGCGATGAGGTGCAGAAGGGCGACATCGTGGCCACCGTCGAATCGGTCAAGGCGGCCGCGGATGTGTACGCACCGGTGAGCGGCACGGTGGTGGCCATCAACGACGAACTGGCCGACACCCCCGAGGTGGTCAACAGCGATCCCTACGGCGACGCGTGGATGGTGCGCCTGGAAATCGCCAACCCCGCGGAATTGGACGAACTCATGGACGCGGACGCGTATCAGCAATATTGCGAAGAGCGGGAACACTAAACCGCCACGCACAAGGAGTTGCCTATGTACACGCCGCACACCCCTGAAGAGCGGCGGGCCATGCTGGAGGCTATCGGCGTCCAGCGCATCGAGGACCTGTTCTCTGATGTGCCCGCCAAGTACCGTTATCCGAAAATGAACTTGCCGCCGGCCATGACCGAAATGGAAGTGGCCGAAGAGATGCAAGGTTTGGCAGACGCCAACTTGACCGTCAAGGACTTCGTCTCCTTCTTGGGGGCGGGCGCGTATCATCACTATGTGCCCGCGGTGGTGGATCACATCTTGCGGCGCGGCGAGTTTTACACGGCCTACACCCCTTATCAGCCCGAGGTCTCCCAAGGCACGCTGCACGCCATTTTTGAGTTTCAAAGCCTGATGTGCGCCCTCACGGGCATGGAGGTCGCCAACGCGTCTATGTACGACGGCGCCACCGCGGTCGCGGAAGCCGTCAACATGGCCTACCATGTGTTCCGCGGCAAGCGCCCCAAGGCCGTGCTCTCGGCCGCCCTGCATCCGCAGTCCTTGGCCACGGTGCACACATACTACGACGCGTCCGACCGGGAGATTGTGGTGCCCCACGCGGACGACCCGACCGCGGACCCCATGCGCCTGTTGGACGCGGTGGACGAGCGCACCAGCCTGGTGATGGTGCAATATCCCGACTTTTTCGGCCGGGTATATGACTTCACCGCGTTGGCCGAGGCTGTGCATGCCAAAGGCGCACTCTTCGGCGTGGCGGTCAACCCCTTGGCCTTGGGTTTGCTCAAGCCCCCCGGCGACATGGGCGCGGACATCGTGACCGGCGAAGGGCAGCCTTTGGGCATCCCCCTGTCCTTTGGCGGGCCCTATCTGGGCATTTTCACCACCCGCAAGAAGTATGTGCGCAAGATGGCGGGCCGCATCGTGGGCGAGACCGTGGACACCCGGGGCCAGCGGGCCTATGTGCTTACCCTCACCGCACGCGAACAGCACATTCGTCGGGCCCGAGCCACTTCCAACATCTGCACTAACAACGCGCTGATGGCTTTGGCCGCGACGGTGTACTTGGGCTTGCTGGGCAAAGATGGCCTGCGCCGGGTGGCCGAACTGAACTACCACAAGGCCCACTACGCGGCCCAGCGTTTGGCCGCGCTGGAGGGCTATGAATTGGCCTTCCCCGATACGCCGTTCTTCAACGAGTTCACCCTCAAGACGCCCTTGCCCGTGGCCGAGATCAACCGCCGCTTGCTCGACTATGGCATCTTCGGCGGCTACGACTTGTCGCAAGACTTCCCCAGCCTGGATCGGCACATGCTCGTCGCGGTGACGGAGATGAACACCAAAGACGAGATCGACTTGCTGGCCGCGGCGCTGGACGAAATCGCGCGCGAAGCCGCGGCTTGACCCGGCCCGAGATGGAGGAATCCCCATGAGCGAGATCACCCTTCGCGAGCCCCTGTTGGTGGAGTTGTCGTCGCCGGGCCGGCGCGGTGTGCGGTTCCCCGCGGCCGATGTGCCCGCCGCGGACCTGCCCGAGGGCCTGGTGCGCGACGATTTGCCCTTGCCTGAACTGTCTGAGGTGGACGTGGTGCGGCATTACACCCGTTTGTCGCAATTCAACCACGCGGTCGACATCGACTTCTACCCCTTGGGGTCGTGTACCATGAAGTACAACCCCAAAATCAATGAAGACATGGCCCGCCTGCCGGGCTTCGCCCACGTTCACCCCCTGCAACCCGAAGAAACGGTGCAGGGCGCGCTGGCCCTCATGTATTATTTGCAAGAGTATCTGAAGGAAATCACCGGCTTGGCCGGCGTGAGTTTGCAGCCCGCCGCGGGCGCACACGGCGAACTCACCGGCGTGCTCATCATGCGCGCCTACCATCGCAGCCGCGGCGACACCAAACGCAACAAGATCTTGGTGCCCGATTCGGCCCATGGGACCAACCCCGCCTCGTCGGCCATGAGCGGTTTGCGGGTCGTCGAGATCCCCTCCGATGCTCGGGGCAACATCGACCTGGAAAAACTCAAGGCCGAATGCGACGACACCCTGGTCGGCCTGATGATCACCAATCCCAACACCTTGGGCCTCTTCGAAGAGCACATTGACGAGGTGGTCCAAGCCGTGCACGACGCGGGTGGGCTGGTCTACGGCGATGGCGCGAACCTGAACGCGCTGTTGGGCATTGCCCGCTTCGGCGATATGGGCTTCGACGTGGTGCATCTGAACCTGCACAAGACCTTTTCCACGCCGCACGGCGGTGGCGGGCCAGGATCGGGCCCGGTGGCCGTGGCCGAGCACTTGGTGGACTTCTTGCCCGGCCCCATCGTGGCCATCGTCGACCAAGACGAAGAGGACGACCTGCCCACCTTCGGCCTGGTGATGCCCAAACGCAGCATCGGACGGGTCAAGGCCTTCTATGGGCACTTTAGCGTCATGGTGCGCGCCTTGACCTACATCCTCATGATGGGCGCGGAAGGGCTGCGCCAAGTAGCCGAAGACGCGGTGCTCAACGCCAACTACCTGCGCGTGTTGCTGCAAGACACGTATCACATCCCCTACAACCGGTTGTGCAAGCACGAGTTCGTGGCCGAAGGTCGCTGGGAGGACGCGCCCGGCGTGCGCGCGTTGGACATTTCCAAGCGCTTGATGGATTTTGGCTTCCATCCGCCCACCAACTACTTCCCGCTCATTGTGCACGAAGCGCTGATGATCGAGCCCACCGAGACCGAGAGCAAGCGCACGTTGGACGCGTTCGTGGCGGCCATGAAGCAAATTGCGCGTGAGGCGCGCGAAAATCCCCAAGTGCTGCACGAGGCGCCACACACGACGCCCTTCGGCCGCGTGGACGAGGTCAAAGCCGCGCGCGAACTGGTGTTGACCTGGTTCGACTGGAACCGCTGAGCCGCGCGGTCATTGCCGAATGGCCCTCTCGCCGGCCCGGGCTGGTGAGAGGGCTTTTCGCGTGTCGGTATAGGCGGGCTTGGGCCACTGGCATGGCGCTGGCCGGGCACGGGCCGGCCGCGCGCCGCGCCCAGGCTCCGCGCGGGCGGGCCCTGACATTGGGGTATAATTCCGGTCCGTTATGCGGCCGCGCGAGCGCGCGACCGCGGGGGCGACCACCTATTGTGGCCGCTTGAGGTTCCCTGTTCGAAAGGAGTGCTTTCGATGCCGGAATGGCTTCAGTTCGTCATTGACCTGTTCTTGCACCTCGACAAGCACCTCACCACTGCGCTGGAGGTGCTGGGCCCGTGGACGTACGTCCTCTTGGTGGCCATCATCTTTTTGGAGACGGGGTTGGTGGTGACCCCCTTCCTGCCGGGCGATTCGTTGCTCTTCGCCGCGGGGACGTTCGCCGCGCTGGGCCAAATGAACGTTTGGTGGCTGTTTGTGCTGCTGACTTCTGCCGCCATCGCGGGCGACACCGTCAATTATTGGATCGGCCACCGAGTGGGCCTGCGGCTCTTCTATACCCAGAACCCGTGGCTCAAGAAAGTGCTCAAGCGCGAATACCTGGAGCGCACCCAAGCCTTTTATGACAAGCACGGCGGCTTTGCCGTGGTCTTGGGGCGCTTCGTGCCCATCGTGCGCACCTTTGTGCCTTTCGTGGCCGGCATCGGCGCGATGAACTATGGCCGCTTCATCCATTACAATGTGGTGGGCGCCTTCTTGTGGGTGGGTGGCTTTCTCTTCTTGGGCTACTTCTTCGGCAACATCCCCATCATCAAGACCAACTTTCATTACGCGGTGGTGGGCATCATCTTGGTCTCGGTGCTCCCCATGTTGTGGGAGTATGTGAAGCATCGCCAGCAGCAACGCCGCGCGCCCGCGGCCGATTGAGGGCGGCCATGCCCGCGACGCAGCGTTTGGCCCGTCAAGGCGAAGACTGGGCCGCGCGCTATTTGCAAGCGCGAGGATATCGCATCTTGGGCCGCAATGTGCGCACGCCTTACGGTGAGATTGACATTGTGGCCCAAGACGGCGACCAAGTGGTGTTCGTGGAGGTGAAGACGCGCACGACTCGCGCCTTTGGCTGGCCCGAGGACGCCATTACGCCGCGTAAATTGGCCCACATGCTCGCGGCAGCCGAGCATTATCTGGCCGAGCACGACCCCCAAGCCCAATGGTCGTGGCGGCTGGATGTGCTCGCGCTGTACTGGCCCGATCCATCCCAACCGCCCCAGGTACGGCATTGGACCGATGTCCGACCCGAATGAACGCCCGCCCCTCGTGGTTTTGGTCGGCCCCACCGCGGTGGGCAAGACGGCCCACTCCTTGGCGTTGGCCCAGGCCCTCGCCGGCGAAATCGTGTCCGCGGACTCCCGGCTGCTCTATCGGGGGATGGATATTGGCACGGCCAAACCCACCTGGGAAGAGCGGCAGCGCGTGCCCCACCACCTGATCGACGTAGCCGACCCCGACGAAGTATGGTCCTTGGGCCAATATCAAGATGCGGCCTTCGCGGCCATTGACGACATTTGGGCCCGGGGGCGGGTGCCGTTGCTGGTGGGCGGCACGGGGCAATATGTTTGGGCCGTGGTCGAGAACTGGCGCATCCCCCGAGTGCCGCCTCAGCCTCGTTTGCGGGCCGTGCTGGAAGCCTGGGGCCAGCGCCTGGGCCCTGAGGCCTTGCATCGCAGGTTGGCCGTGGTGGACCCCGCGGCCGCGGCCCGCATCCAGCCGCGCAACCTGCGGCGCACCGTGCGCGCGCTGGAGGTCATCTTCACTACCGGCCGCCGCTTCTCCGAGCAGCGAGGCAAAGGCCCGCCCCGCTATCGCGTGCTCATGGTGGGCCTGTGGTTGCCGCGCGACGTGCTGCGCCAACGCATTGCCCAGCGATTGGACGCCATGCTGGCCCAAGGCTGGCTGGAGGAAGTGCGCACGCTGCTGGCGCGGGGCTACTCCCCCGATTTGCCCGCGCTTTCTGGCATCGGTTACGCGGAACTCATCGGCTATTTGCAAGGTCGTTGGAGTCTGGAAGAGGCCAAAGCCCGCATCCTGCGGCGCACGTACACGTTCGTACGCCGTCAGGCCAACTGGTTCCGCCGCCGGGATCCGCGCATCCATTGGTTCCGCAGCGACCCCGACGTGTGGACTCGCATTCTGCCCCTGGTGCAGCGCTTTCTGGCTTCGCCGGGGGCTGGGGGGGGCAATGCGCCCGACGCCCTGGGAGCGCCTTCCTAAGCCGTGGCCGTGCGCCTCGGGCTGGGGGCTTCATCCGCGGTACAATCAGAACACGCCCCTACTGGGGCCAGGAGCGACGTTGTGCCCCGACCCGAAGTGTTGGCCCTCATCCCCGCGCGTGGGGGCTCGAAGAGCATCCCCCGCAAGAACATCAAGCCTTTTGCCGGACATCCCTTGCTCGCGTACAGCATCGCGGCCGGGCGGCAAGCCGACACGGTCACGCGGGTCATCGTCTCAACCGACGACCCCGAAATCGCGGCCGTGGCGCGCGAGTATGGCGCGGAAGTGCCCTTCTTGCGGCCGGCCCACTTGGCCCAGGATCACACGCCTGATCTGCCCGTATTCTTGCACGCGCTGGAGTGGTTGGCCCGGCATGAGGGGTATCGCCCCGAGATCATCGTCCAATTGCGCCCTACCAGCCCCATTCGCCCGCGCGATTTGGTCGATCGGGCAGTGCGCTTGCTGCTGGAGCACCCCGAGGCTGATTCGGCGCGCGGCGTGGTGCCCGCAGGGCAAAATCCGCACAAAATGTGGCGGGTTGCCCCCGACGGTCGCTTGGTCCCTTTGCTCACTGTGCCGGGCATCCCTGAACCTTACAACGCGCCGCGGCAGCAATTGCCGCCGGTTTACTGGCAGACCGGGCACATCGATGTCATCTATCCGCGCACTTTGTTGGAAAAGCATTCCATGACCGGCGAGGTCATTTTGCCCGTCTTCATCGATCCGCGCTACACGGTGGATTTGGACACCCCGCGCGATTGGGAGCGGGCCGAATACTTGGCCGTATATGGCGACCTGGACATGGTATGGCCCGGCCGTCAACCGCGGCCATTGCCCGAAAAGGTGTCCCTCATCGTGTTCGATTTCGACGGTGTGTTCACCGACAATCGCGTGTGGGTCGACGAAACCGGTCGTGAGGCCGTGGCGGCCCACCGCGGCGACGGCATGGGCATTGCTCGGCTGCGGCAATCTGGGGCGGCCATGCTCATCTTGTCCACCGAAACCAACCCCGTGGTCGCGGCTCGGGCGCGCAAATTGGGCCTGCCCGTGCTGCAAGGCATCGACGACAAAGCCGCGGCCTTGCGGGCCTATTTGCAGGACCACGGCTTTCGGGCCGAAGAGACGATTTACATCGGCAACGATGTTAACGACATCCCGTGCTTTGGGGTGGTGGCTTGGGCCGCGGTGGTGGCCGATGCCCACCCCGAAGCCAAGCGAGCCGCGGATGCGGTTTTGCCCCAGCCCGGCGGCCATGGCGCGGTGCGGGCCTTGGCAGATCGGCTGCTGCGCGAGGGCCGCATTCGCGCGGGGTGAGGAGGTGCGTATGGCCACGGCCGCGCGCGGCGCGTTTAGCCTGGCTCTGGGCGGTGGCGGCGCCAAAGGCTATGCCCAC
The DNA here is from genome assembly GCA_964446575.1 of uncultured Anaerolineaceae bacterium. Lineage (GTDB taxonomy): Bacteria > Chloroflexota > Anaerolineae > Anaerolineales > DRMV01 > JAADEN01. The sequence goes on from CAYUOX010000009.1 coordinate 10,357, forward strand.
ATCGGCGTGCTCGACGAACTGTTTCGCCGCGGCTTGCGCCCGGCCGCGGTGGCGGGCACCAGCGTGGGCGCCATCGTGGGCTCGTTGTTGGCCGCGGGCTACACCCCCGCGGAGATCGAGGGGTTCATCCGCAGCGTGCCGCCTGACGAGGCCTTTCGCCGTGAAAACGACGCGCCGCCGTCGTTCTTGGGCTTGGCCGGCATCGCCCACATGCTGCGCGAGGCCCTGGGCCCTGAGCGCACTTTCGCGGATTTGCCGCTCCCCTTTGGCGTGACCGCGGTGGATTTGCACACTGGCCGTTTGGTGTATGTGCGCCATGGGCCCGTGGTGCGCGCGGTGTTGGCTTCGGCTGCAGTGCCTGGCATCTTCCCGCCGGTGCCGTGGGGCGAGCAGCATTTGCTGGTGGACGGCGGAGTGTTGGACAACGTGCCCGTGCGTTTGGCCCGGCGCTTGGCGCCTTCCCTGCCCGTCGTGGCCGTGGTGCTGACGCCCAGGCCCGACCAACTGGCTGCGGACCAAGGCGTGCAGTTTTTGGCCGATTTGCCCGTCTTTGGCAAAGCCATTCAGCGGTTGCGCTATGTGCAGGCCCTCAATTATTTCATGCGCTCGGTGGACATCGCCGGCGCGCATTTGACCCATTGGCGTTTGCGTCATGACCGGCCCGAGGTGGTCATCGCCCCAGCCGTGGGGGATGTGGGTTTGTTGGCCGGCCCGGAGATCGCGGATGAAGTGATCGCGCGCGGCCGTGCTGCTGCCCAGCAGGCCTGGCCCGCGCTGCGGCGTGCGTTGCGCCCGTGGCGGCGTTGGCTCACTCGCCCCAAACGGCAGCCCGAAGACGACGAAGTGTTGGAGTTGTGACCATGCCTCTTGCGGCCGCAGAAGTGCGCTTGCCCTTGGATGTCGGCGGGTTGGTCCGGGTCGTGCCGCCCACCACCCCCGTCTCTCGCGCGTTCGTGCTGTTGCACGGCTGGACCGGCGACGAGACCGCGTTGGAGCCCATTGCCGCGTTCCTGCCCGCGGGGTGGCGCGCCTACTTTCGCGCGCCTTTTCCGGTGCCGCCCGGCGCCGCGCCCAACGGGCGGACGGGCTTCAGTTGGTTGCCCCCGGACCGGGTGCGCGGCAGCACGGTGGAGGATTACCGCGCGGCCGAGGCGGTGGTGCAGCGAGGGTTGCAAGTGTTGCGCCAGCGCTATCCCGCGGCCGCGTGGGAGCGCGCGCTGTGGCTGGGCTTTAGTCAAGGCGCCGCGACGGCCGCGGTGGTCGGCCTGCGCCATCCGCAATGGGTCGCGGCGTACGCGGGGCTGATGGGTTATTTGCCGCGCGGCGCGGAGGCCTTGGTCGCTGCCCGGCCGTGGCATCACAAACCCGTCTTCTTGGCCCATGGCCGGCACGATCCGCTCATCTCCGCGGCCCGGGCCGAAGACATGGTCCGCCGTTTGCAGCAGGCCGGCGCGCAAGTGACCCACTGCTGGGCCGAGGCCGGCCACAAGATGACCCGCCCTTGTCTGGAGCACTTGCGCCGTTGGGCGCGGAATGTCGTATAATTTCCACACCCCCTTGGCCGAAAAGGAGCGTCCATGTCCGCACCGTTCTACACTCTGGATATGCACTTTTTGGGCACCCCGCGGGCCATTGCCGTGTATCTCATTCCGCACCGCGAGGGCGCGTTGCTGGTCGAGAGCGGGCCTGGCAGCACGACGGAGGCGCTGACGCAAGCCCTGGCCGCGCACGGCTATGGGCTGCACGACATCACCGATGTGCTGCTGACCCACATCCACCTGGACCACGCGGGCGCGGCGGGCTTTCTGGCCCGGCACGGCGCGCGGGTGCACGTGCACCCCATTGGCGCGCCCCACATGATGGCGCCTGAGCGCTTGTTGACCTCCGCGCGGCGCATTTACGGAGACCAGATGGAGCGGCTGTGGGGCGAATTCTTGCCCGTGCCCGAGGCTCAGGTGAATATCCCCCAAGACGGCCAGCCGCTGCGCATTGGCGAGCACACCTTCGTGCCCCTCGACACGCCCGGCCACGCGCGGCATCACTTCGCCTATTGGTGGGCCGACCAAGGCGTGCTGTTTACCGGCGATGTGGGCGGCGTGCGCTTGCCCGGCGTGCCGCATATGCGTTTGCCCATGCCGCCGCCTGAGTTCCATTTGGAACAATGGCGGGCCAGCCTGCAGCGTTTGCGCTCGGTGGACGCCCGTCTCATTGTGCCCACCCACTTTGGGCCTTTCGACGATGTGCGCTGGCACTTGGACCGGCTGGAGGCGTTGTTGGACGATGTCGAGGCCCTGCTGACGCGCGTGATGCCCTCGGAACCCGACGAGCCCACCATGCGCCGCATTTTGGAGCAGTGGGTGGCCGAGTGGAACCGCCGGGACGGGGTGGACGAGACCCTGCACCGGGCCTACGAGGCGGCCAATCCCACGTGGATGTCGGCCGCGGGGGTGCTGCGCTATTGGCGCAAGTTCCGCCGCCCCCCGGTAGCGTCATAGGAGCCGCCCCATGACGACCGCCCCCTTTTACCCCGCGTCGTATGCCGCGAGCCGGGAGCACTTCCAAAAGCAGGCCGCGGTGTTGCGCGACCGTTGGCCCCAGGCGCGCTGGCACCACCGTCCTTTGGATGGCCCCGCCCCCGCGGTGCTGGAATGGATCGAGGCCCCGGCCACGCATGAGCCACGGCAGGCCGTGGTGCTCAGCGCGGGGCTGCACGGCATCGAGGGCTACGTGGGCGCCGCGATGCTCGATTTGTTCCTTCAGGAGTTCAGCCCCGCGTTGGACCCGACCACAACCAGCCTGTATGTGCTGCCCGTGGTCAACCCATGGGGGATGGCCCATCGGCGTCGGGTCAACGCCGCGAATGTAGACTTGAACCGCAACTTCGTGGCCGAAGCCGCGGGGCAGCCCTTCCCCGCGGTGGACAACCCGGCCTATGCCGCGTTGCAATCATTTCTCAACCCGCGGGGGCCGGTGCAGGCCAGCGACCGCTGGCGTTTTTGGCTGCGTGGGCTGCTGGCCTTGCGCCGTGCTGGGGGCGCGGCCGCGCTGCGCGCCGCGTCGCTGCAAGGGCAATCCACGTATCCGCAGGGCATCTTCTTCACTGGCCGCGAGTTGCAACCCGAAACTCGGGCCGTGCGGGCCGTCATGGACGCCGTGTTGGCCCGTCATCCGCGGGTGTTGCATGTGGACATGCACACCGGCTATGGCGAGGCTGGGGTGCTGAGTCTGATCTTCCCGCAGGGTGAGCCGCACAGCGAGGCCGAATTGGAAGCCGCGCTGGGCTATCGGCCGGTCACGCGGGTGGCGAGCGATGCGGTGTATCCCATTCGGGGTGATTGGGGGCAAGACGTGCGGCGCCAGGCCGCGCGCCATCGCACCGAGGTAACGACTTTGGCGTTTGAGTTCGGCACGCTGGGCCTCAGCACCGCGGCCCAACTGCGCAGTCTGCGCGCCTTGGTGCTGGAAAATCAAATGTACCATTACGGCGCCGCTTCAGAGGCGGTCGCGGCTTGGGTGCGACGCGAATTCCAAGCCCTGTTCGCTCCGCCCGACCCCGCGTGGCGGGCCCGCAGCGAAACCCAAGCGCGGCAAGCCTGGCGGGGCCTGTTGGCTTGGGCCTTGTCGTGATGTGTCCTTCAGGGCACCTTCATCCTTTCTGCCGAGGAGTACGCAGATCATGATTCAACGCATCGATCGTATCAGCAGCCGCGCGTATCAATATGTGTGCGAGGTGCTGCGCTCGGAGTTCTTTGGCTCGCGTTCCGCGGGCATGATGGGCCGCTTGGAGCGAGCCTTTGCCGAGCGCTTTGGTGTGCGCTATGCCATCTCTTTCGTCAACGGCACCGCGACCTTGCACGCGGCCTTGGCCGCGGCTGGCGTTGGCCCCGGCGATGAAGTCATTGTCCCGCCGCTGACCATGGCCAGCACCGCGTTTGCCGCGCTGCATGCCGGCGCCATCCCCGTGTTCGCGGACATCCACCCCCGCACTTGGACGTTGGATCCCGCGTCGGTGGCTGAGCGCATTACGCCGCGCACCAAAGCCATCATCCCCGTGGCCATCTATGGCCTCTCGGCCGACATGGACCCGATCATGGATCTGGCGCGTGAGCACGGCCTGTTCGTGTTGGAGGACGATGCCCAATGCTTCTTGGGCACATACAAAGGCCGTTTGGTGGGCACGCTGGGCCATGCCGCGAGTTTTAGTTTCCAAAGTTCCAAGCACATGACCAGCGGCGAAGGGGGCATGGTCATCACCAACGACCCCGAATTGGCCGACAAAGTGCGCCGTTTTGGCAGTTTGGGTTATGCCGCGGTGGGCGCGGGCGAGGGTAAGATTTCCAAAGATGAGATCCAAGACCCTGGCTACGCGCGGCATGTGACCGTGGGATGGAATTATCGCATCTCTGAATTGGCCGCCGCGGTCGCGTTGGAGCAGACCGAGCGCCTGGACGAATTGGTGGCGTGGCGGGTGGAAATGGCCCGGCTGTATCAGCAGGCCATCGACGGCGTCGATTGGCTAACGCCCCAAGAGGTGCCCCCGGGTTACGGCCACTCGTATTGGACCTATGTGCTCAAATTGGACCGGGACGACATCACATGGCACGATTTTCGGCGCAAGTATCTGGAACTGGGCGGTGAACCCTTTTACGGCGCGTGGCGTCTCAACTACTTGGAACCCGCCTTTCGCGGCCGCAAGTTCGCCGCGTATCAATGGCAAGATTTCGAGCCCGGCCTGTGCCCCGTGGCCGAGGAGGTGCAGCCCCGGCTCATTCAATTGCCGACCAACTACTACGACCGTGCTACAATGGAACGCCAGGCCGAAGTGTTGGCTCGGACGGTGGATTATTTCGGGCGTTAACCTGCCGTGTTGGGGGACGGGCTCCGCGTGGGCCCGCGGGGAGCGCGGTGGCACGCGCCGCACCGCCGGCCCTGCCCGGAGGGCTTCCCCCAAACCGCAAACCCTGCACCCCAGGAGGCGACTCTCATGGCCGAAATTCGCATTGGCAACCGCTGGATCGGTGACGGACACCCCACTTATTTCATCGCCGATATCGGCGCGAATCACGACGGCTCGCTGGAGCGGGCCAAGATGCTCATCCGCCTGGCCAAGGAGGCCGGCGCGGACGCGGTCAAGTTTCAGCACTTTCGCGCGCCCAAGATCGTGTCTGATTACGGCTTTCGCGCGTTGGGCCGGCAACTCTCGCACCAAGCCGAGTGGAAGAAGCCCGTGTACCAGGTCTATGAAGAGGCGTCGCTGTCGTGGGATTGGACGCCCATCCTCAAAGAAGAAGCCGACAAGGTGGGCATCGACTTCTTCTCGTCACCCTATGACTTCGGGTCGGTGGACCACATCGACCCGTATGTGGAAGTGTTCAAGGCCGGATCGGGGCTGATGTCGTGGCCCGAGTTGCTGGTCTATATGGCCAGCAAGGGTAAGCCCATCATCATGGCCACGGGCGCGGCCGACATCAGCGATGTGGCCCGAGCCATGCGCGCGGTCATGGAGGTCAACGACCAAATCGTGCTCATGCAGTGCAACACCAACTACACGGGCAGCGAGGCGAACTTCGACCATATCCACCTGAATGTGCTCAAGACCTACCGCACCATGTGGCCCAACGCGGTGCTGGGGCTGTCGGACCACACCCGAGGTTTGGCCACGGTGCTGGGCGCGGTGGCCTTGGGCGCGCGCGTCATCGAACGCCACTTTACCGACGACAACAGCCGCGAAGGGCCAGACCACAAGTTCGCCACCAACCCCGACGAGTGGGCCTTGATGGTCGAAGAAACCCGCCGCCTGGAGCGGGCGTTGGGGTCGGCGGACAAGTTCGTCGCGGGCAACGAGCAGGAGACGTACATCGTGCAGCGCCGCTGTTTGCGGGCCGCGCGCGACATCCGCGCGGGCGAAGTCCTCACCCGTGACATGATCGATGTGCTCCGGCCCAATACGCCGGGGGCCATCCAGCCGTGGGAGATCGACCGCGTCGTGGGCACCAAAGCCCTGCGAGACATCCCCAAAGGCGAGGCCTTATATTGGGTGGACTTGGGCCGCGCGTAGCGCACGCGGCCCAGGCCGCGGCTCGGCTTGGGGCTGGGTGGACCAACGATGCGCCGCGCATCTCGGCTTCCTACGCTGCTGTTGCTTTTGGCCTTGCTGCTGGGCCTGGCGGTGCGGTTCTATGACCTGACCGACCCGCCGCTGGAGTTTCACCCCTTGCGGCAGTTGCGGGGCGCGATCACCGCGCGGTACCTGTATTATCAGTGGAACCCCGCGGCCACGCCCGAGCAAAAGGAGTGGGCCGAAGGGCTGTACCGCCGTATTCAGCCCTTGGAACCGCCGGTGACCGACGCGCTCACCGCGCTGGTGTATTTGGCGGTGGGCCGCGAGGTCCTCTGGGTGGCGCGTATCTTCACCGTGCTCTTCTGGAGCGGCGCCGCGGTGGGGCTCTACGTCTTGGCCCGCCGGTGGTTTGGCCCGTGGCCCGGGCTGGCCGCGCCCCTTTACTTCCTCTTCTTGCCCTTCGCGGTGCTGGCCAGCCGTTCGTTCCAGCCCGACCCTCTCATGCTGCTGTGTTTGGTCTGGACCCTGTGGGCGTGGGAGCGGTGGGCTGAATCTCCCGCCCCGCGCCGCGCCTGGACTATGGGGGTGCTCAGCGTCGTCACGGTGCTGGTCAAGCCTTACGCGGTGTTCGCCTTGAGCGGCGCGGCCGCGGGGCTGACGTGGCAGCGCTTTGGCCTGCGTCGCGCGCTGCGGCGAAAGGACGTGTGGGCCACGGCCGGGGCTGTGTTGGCTGCCCTGGTGGGCTTCTACGGCTTGTATCGTGGCATGGTGCTGGATTATGCCGGCACTTGGACCGCGCCCATGATGCGTTTCTGGCTGTCGCCCATGTTCTACGCGCGCTGGCTGCACAATTTGGTGGAACACTTGGGCGGGCCATGGCTGTTCGCGGCCGCGGTCGGTTGGGCGCTGGCAGAGCACCCCCGCGCGCGGGCCACGGGGTGGGGCTGGGCCGTCGGGTATGGCGTGTATGGCATGTTGGTGCCCTATCAGAGCATGACCCACAGTTATTACCATCTGCCGTTGCTGCCGTGGGTAGCCCTGGGTTTGGCTGGCCTGGCCGCGGTGTTGTGGCCCGAAGTGCGCCGTCGCCCTGCCTGGGCTCAGGCGGCCATCGCGTTGGCCGTGTTGGCCGCGGTGGTCTATGCCTCGGCCGCCGCGGTGCGCGAGTTGGCGTCCAAAGACTATCGGGCAGAGCCCGCGTATTGGCAAGAGGTGGTCGCACACTTGCCGCCGGGCAAAGGCATTGGCTTGATTCAAGACTTTGGCTTGCGGCTCAACTATTTTGGCGGCCGAGCCATGGACATTTGGCCCACCGCGGCCACGTTGGAACTGCAACGGGTGTGGCAAGGCCGCACGGTGGACGCGTGGGATTTGTTCCGCGACAAGACCGCAGGGTATGATTACTTCTTGGTCACGGCCATGGGCCAATGGGAGCGCCAACCCGCGCTGCGGAAAATCTTGACCGAGTACTATCCCGTTGTGGCCGAGGGCGAGGGATACATCATCTTTGATTTGCGGCATCCGCGCAAACCGCTGCCCGAGCCGCGCTGAACCGTCGTCTGTGCGGCGCGTGGGTCAACGGTTGACCGCGCGATGGCGACGCGGGTCGGTTCAAGCCGGGCCCGCATCACTGCTTCGGCCGAGGCCGCACCCCTGCACGCGGCGCAGCACGGCCACCACCCGCCCTTGAATTTCCACATCCGCCGCGGGGACGCGGATGGGCTGGTATGCCGCATTCGCGGGTTGCAGGCGTACCGTGTCCCCTTCGCGGTAGAAGCACTTGAGGGTCGTCTCGCCCTCAGATTTGATCCACGCGGCGACCATGTCGCCGTTGCGCACATCGTCGGGCGTGACCGGCTCAAGGATGACGATGTCGCCGTCGTGGATGGACGCGTCGATCATAGAATCCCCGCGCACTTCCAGCGCGAAGACACGGCGTTTGGGGTGAGGAAGCCAATCTTGGGGCACCGAGACCCATTCTTCGGCCTCGGCTTCGGTGACGCCCGCGGTCGCAATGGGCTGGCCGGCGACGATGTAGCCGACTTTGGGCACGGCTTTGATGCGGGGCAGATCTTGCACCTCAATGCCCCGGGCAATGCCGCGCGGATAGTCGATGCGCCCCGCGTCCTTGAGGTGTTTGAGATGATATTTGACCACCGATGTGGACGATAGGCCCGGCACATGCGCCATGATTTCCCGCACCGTGGGCGAGCGGCCGTGCTCGTTGTAGTATTCGATGAGAAAACGCAAGATACGCCGGTCCAATTCGTCCAATACACCAGGTTCTCGCTGCCGCGGCATGATTTCCCTCCCAAAGAGTCAGGCGAACATCTGTTCGGGTTTATAACACATGAGGGGCCACCTGTCAAGGCTGGGCGGAAGAGGCCAGATTGCAGCCCGCGCCCCGCGCGCGGCGGGGTGGTGGCTTGCATTTGAGGGCTTGGCCGCTTGCCATCTTTTGCGCCTTTCAACTTCGGGTATGATAAGGGTGCAGCCCTGCTCAGGCCCACAAGAGGTGGGCGCGCGGGCCCAGGGGCGCCTCGCGCGTATGGCAGGGCAGCAGGAGCGCGCCGTGACGACCGTCCTGATGCTGCATTATGCCGCGCCGCCTGTGGTGGGCGGCGTTGAGCAGACCATTGGCGAGCATGCTCGGCATTTGGCCGCGCTCGGCTTTCGGGTGCATGTCGCGGCTGGTCGCGGTGGCCCCGAGATTCCGGGCGCGGTCTTCCACGCGGTGCCTTTGATGGACTCGCGGCATCCCGAAGTGCTGGCCGTGCAAGCCGAACTGGCCCAAGGGCGGGTGCCGCCCGCGTTCGCTGCCTTGCGCGCGCGCCTGCGCGAGCAACTGCGGCCTTTGTTGGCCATCGCCGATGTGGTGGTCGCGCACAACGTGGTCACTTTGCACAAGAACCTGGCCTTGACCGCCGCGCTATATGCCGAAGCGCGCGATGCGCGCGGCCCGCGCTTGGTCGCCTGGTGTCATGACTTCGCCTGGGCCGACGAAGGTTATCTTCCGGCCTTGCACCCCGGCCAGCCGTGGGACTTGCTGCGCACGCCATGGCCGCGCACCCGCTATGTGGCCATTTCGCCCCCTCGGGCCCGGCTGCTGGCGGAGACGCTGGGGTTGCCGTTGGATGCCGTGGCCGTGATCCCGCCTGGCATCGATCCTGAGGCGTTCTACAAGTTGGAGCCCCTGACCCAAACGTTGGTCGCACAACTCAACTTGTGGGATGCCGCGCCCCTGTTGCTGTTGCCAGCCCGCATTACCCGCCGCAAGAACATTGCCTTCGCACTGCGGGTGCTGGCCGCATTGCGCGCGACCCATCCCCAGGCCGCGTTGGTGGTGACCGGGCCTCCGGGGCCGCACAACCCGGCGAATCAGGCGTATCTGCAGGATCTGTTGCGTCTGCGGGCCGCGCTGGGGTTGGACGCCCAAGCCCATTTTCTCTATCAGCACGTGCCCGACGCGTCGACCCAGGGCCTGCCCGCGGCCGTGGTGGCGGATTTCTACCGTTTGGCCGACGCGTTGCTCTTCCCCAGCGTGCGCGAGGGCTTTGGCATTCCTGTGCTGGAAGCGGGCTTGGCGCGGCTCCCCGCGTTCGTCGCGGACCGTGCGGAGTTGCGCGCGGCCGGTGGCCCCGATGTGACGGCTTACTTCGATCCGAACGGCGACCCTGCGGCTGTGGCAGCCACCATCGCTCGCGCGTTGGAGGCCGACCCGCTCTATCGCCAGCGCCGTCGGGTGTTGCGCGAATTTCGTTGGGAACACATTGTGCGCCAGCGTGTCGCGCCCTTGCTTCAGGAGGTGCCATCATGAGCCCCAATGCATGGACCCCGGCCGGCAGTCCGCCCAAGCGCCGGCCCGTGCGGGTGTTGATCCCCCTGATGCCTCAAGGCGACAACGACAGCCTGCTCACCCTGGCCCACTGGCTGGCCCAAGCCGAGGTGCCGGTCATGCTGGTGGGCATCGTGCCTGTGCCTGAGGGTGCCAACCTGACTGTGGGCGCGGCCGCGGCCCGTGAGTTGCGCAAGATCATTCAAGCCCATGTGGACCGGGTCTACTTGCGCGCCAAAGCCCGCATTCGGGTCACCTACACGCCTTGGGACGACCTGCGCATGGTCGCGCTCAAAGAAGGCGTGGAGATGTTGGTGCTGGACTGGCCCCACCATTTGGAGGCCTTGCAACTCACCGCGGCCGAACTGTTGTCCCATCCGCCGAGTGACATTCTCTTGCTGCGGGGGCCTTTGCGCGAGCCACCCAAGCGCATTCTGGTGCCCAACCGGGGTGGTCCACATGCCGAGTTGTCGTTGCGGCTGGCGCTGCTCTTCGCCCGGCAATTCGACGCGCAGGTGACCTCGCTGCGTTTGCGTTCAGAAACGCCCGACCGCCAAGAGGAACTGGACTTCGCGGGCATGCGCCAGATTTTGCGAGCCATGCCCGATGTGCAGCAAGAGGTGCTCACCGCGGAGGACAAGCCCGCCGCGCTGGTGGACGCGGCGCGCGCGTACGACCTGGTCATCGTTGGCACTGCCGCGCGGCCCACGGCTTCGACCACATCGTTTGGCGACATCGCGGATCGCCTGTTGGCCCAGGCGCCGTGCCCTGTGTTGGCGGTGAAAACTAAACGGGTCGTGCCCGAGCGCGAGGACCCGCGGCGTTTTGGTGCCCATGCTATCTCGGTGCTGGTGGACCGTTGGTTCGCGGAGAATACTTTTCATTCCGATGAATTCGCGGACCTCAAGCGGCTGGTGCGCCTGAAAGAAGAGCGCGGGGTGACCATTAGCCTGGCCCTGCCCGCACTCAACGAAGAAGAGACCATTGGCCCGATCATTCGCACCTGCCAGCGCGCGCTCATGGAGCAAGTGCCGCTGCTGGACGAGATCGTGCTCATGGATTCCAACTCCACCGACCGCACCCGCGACATCGCCCGCGATTTGGGCATCCCCGTCTACATTCATCAGGAAGTGCTGCCGCAGTACGGCGCGCGCGAGGGCAAGGGCGAGGCCTTGTGGAAGAGTCTGTATGTGACCCAGGGCGATCTGATCATTTGGGTCGATACGGATATTCGCAACTTCCACCCCCGCTTTGTGTACGGTTTGATCGGCGCGTTGCTTTACCGCACCAAACTCATGCTGGTCAAGGGGTTCTACCGTCGGCCCCTCAAGACCAGCCAGGGCCTGCACCCTGGCCGCGGGGGGCGGGTGACCGAACTCACGGCCCGGCCGCTCATCAATTTGTTCTTCCCCGAATTGTCGGGCGTGATTCAACCTTTGGCCGGCGAATACGGGGGGCGCCGTGAAGCCTTGGAACGCATTCCCTTCAGTTCGGGTTACGGCGTTGAGATGGCCGTGTTGATTGGCATTTTGGAAGAGTTTGGCCTGAGCGCCATCGCCCAGGTCGACCTGGTCGAGCGCATCCACCGCAACCAGTCGTTGACCAATTTGAGCAAAATGGCCTTTGCCATCATTCAAACCGTCATGGGCAAGTTGGAAAAGCGCTACGGCCTGAAACTGTTGCATGACATCAACCGCACCATGAAGATCGTGCGCTATGAGGCCGGGCAATACTTCCTGGAGGTCGAAGAGATCGCGGAGTTGGAGCGCCCACCCATGATTGCCTTGCCCGAATATCGGCGCAAACGCGGTTTGGACGGAGAGCCCTGATGCCGGTGCGCTTGGTGCTCATGCGGCATGGCCGCACCGCGTGGAACCGCGTCGGCCGTTATCAAGGCCAAGCCGACCCACCACTGGACGCGCACGGGTGGGCCCAAGTTCTCGCGTTGGCCTTGCACCTGACGCGGGCTGGCTTGCGCCTTGACGCACTGTATGCCAGCCCCCTGTTGCGCGCCCGGCAGACCGCTTTGGCCGTGGCCGCGCGGCAAGGCCTGCGCCCTCGCTGGGAGCCGCGGCTGATGGAGATTCACTTAGGCGCGTGGCAAGGGCTGCACGTAGATACGATCCGCGCCCGCTACCCAGCCCTCTTCGCGCGCTGGGAGTCCGACCCCTGGGGCACCGAGATCCCTGGTGGTGAGCGGTTGTGCCAAGTGCAAAGCCGAGTGTACGCCGCGCTGGACGCGCTGCTGGCCCGCCACCCCGGCCAGACGATTGGCATTGTGGCCCACCACCTCCCTTTGGCGTTGATCAAGATTCGCTATCAGGGGTTGCCCGCGTGCCAGGTGCGCAACATTGCGGTTCCCAACGCCCGGTGGGAAGTGCTGGCCGTTTCGGCCTCCCAAGCGGGGGTATAATTCCCCCTCACACAGCCGGGGAGCGATGAACCTCGGCATTCCCCTCGTGGCTTTGGCCTGAAAGGTGGTTCGCATGAACAAACGCACGCTTTGGTTGTTGATTGTGGTGTTGGGGCTGACTGTGGCCAGCAGTTCGACCCTGGGCGGGTGTTCAGCACCTGCGCCTGAGGCCCCCCCGACGATGGCGCCGATTACATCGCTTCCTACAGCAACCGCACTTCCTACGGCAACCCCGCTTCCGCCGACGGCGACATCCGCGGCGCCTTCGCCGGCGCCGACGGAGACCATGACCGCGGCCGGTCCCACCGAAGTGCCCACGCTCTCGCCCAAAGTGTTGGCGATTATGGAGCGCATCGAGCGTGAGGTGGAAGACCTGCGCGGCCTCAAACTTGAGCGTCCTGTGGAAAAGGTCATCATCACCCCCGAAGAACTGAAGCGCAAAGTGGAAGAAGATTTCTTGGCTGACTATTCGCCTGAAGAAGCCGCCCAAGACGCCATCGAACTTTGGCTCTTTGGCCTGGGCGACAAAGATCTTGACTTGTTCGAAATCCACAAGACCATGCTCTCCGAAGGGGTGGCTGGCTTCTATGACGACGAAGAAGGAAAGATGTACGTGGTCGCGTCGGGTGGTTTTCCCGCGCACGCGCGGCTGACCTATGCCCATGAATATGTGCACGCGCTGCAAGATCAGGTCTGGGATCTCGACGAAGGGCTGCATTTCACCGATGAAACCTGTAAGCAGGATTCGGAATATTGCGGCGGCGTGCAGGCGTTGATCGAGGGCGACGCGACCTTCACGGAATATCTGTGGTACTGGGAAAAAGCCACGGAGAAAGAACGGCGTTCGATTCAGCGCTACTACCAAGGCCTGGAAATGCCTGGCTGGGACGCCAGCCCCGAGTTCATGCGTGAAGACCTGCTCTTCCCCTACACCGCGGGCGAGGAATTCGTCATCGCGCTGTTCAAACAAGGCGGCTGGGACGCGGTCAACGCGGCCTATCAGAACCCGCCCGTTTCGACCGAGCAGATTTTGCATCCTGAGCGGTATCCCGCGGACCAACCTGTGCGCTTGTCTTTGCCCGATGTGGCCGGTTTGCTGGGCGAGGGTTGGGAGCCCATCACCGAGCAGAACGCGTTGGGTGAGTTTTGGCTGTATTTGGTTTTGGCGAAGAGCGAGACCCGGGCTTGGCGTTTGCCCGAAACGGAAGCCGAGCGCGCGGCCGAGGGCTGGGGCGGTGATGTGTACGCCACGTACTATCAGCCCGACACCGGCGCGAGCGTGTTGGTGCAGCGCCTGGCTTGGGACACCCCCGACGACGCGCGCGAATTCACCGACGCGTTCTTGCGCTACGCGACGAATCGCTTTGGTTCGCCGCAGACACCCCGCCCTGGGCTGTGGATATGGGAAGGCACCCCGTGGGGCGCGGTAATCTTCGCCCAAACCGCGGCCGACCGCCATGTGTGGGTCATCGCGCCCAATTTGGACCTGGCCCAGCGGCTCTATCAGGCCGCCCGCTGAGCAAGGAGGACTTATGGCGCGCCCGGTGTGGGTGTGGCGTCGTCCGGGCTTTCGCCCTGAGGTGGTGCGCGCGGTGTTGTTCGATATCGACGGCACGCTGCGCGACACCGATGACGAATGGGTGCACCGCTTGAGCCGATGGCTGCAGCCCTTGGCCTGGTTCGGGCGCGCGCATTGGCCCCATGCCGCGGCCCGCGGGCTGGTCATGGCCCTGGAGACGCCTTTCAACTGGCTGTATGCTTGGGCTGACCGACTGCACTTGGACAATCTGTTGGCCCGCGGCTTTGCTTCTCGGCCGCGTTCCCGCCAGCGCCCGCGCCATGCTTATCGTCTGGTGCCCGGCGTGCGCGCGATGCTGGAGGTTTTGGCCGCGCACTACCCCTTGGGCGTGGTCTCGGCGGGCCCTGCCAGCAGCACCGAGGGCTTTTTAGAGGCCACGGGGCTACGGCCCTTCTTTCGCATCGTGGTCAGCGGTCAGACCTACACCCGAACCAAGCCCCATCCCGAGCCGGTGCAACGGGCCGCGGAGGCGCTGGGCGTGCCGCCCCACGCCGCGCTCATGGTCGGCGACACCACGGTGGACATCTTGGCCGGCCGGGCCGCGGGCGCGCAAACGGTGGGGGTTTTGTGCGGCTTTGGCACCGCGCGCGAACTGCGTCGCGCGGGCGCGGACGTGTTGCTGGCCAGCACCGCGGACCTGACCGCGCTGCTTCCCGTGCCGGCCGCGCACCCCTGATCCGCGGAGGTCTCGGCGGCTCTGCCCTCTGCCCTGCCCGGAGGTCGTCCCCATGCATGGTTGGCGCATCATTGACGCGCACGAAGATTTGGCCTGGAACATGCTCACGTTTGGCCGCGATTATCGCCGCGCGGCCCACGAGACCCGGCGCCGCGAAGCCGAGCGCGCCCACGTGGCGCGGCGGGTCAATGGGGATACTTTGCTGGGCTGGCCCGAATATCAGCAGGCGCGGGTGGCCGTGATTTTCGCCACGCTGTTCGCCGCGCCGCGGCGCCGGCAAAGCGGCCCGTGGGACGTTTTGGTCTACGACACGCCGCAAGAGGCTCGTCGCCTCTATGCCGCGCAGGTGGACGTGTATCACCAGCAGGCCGAGCAGCACCCCGATTTTTGGCGTCTGTTGCCCGACGCGGCCGCGTTTCGGCAACACTGGGCCGAATGGCAGGCCGCACCCGCGGACGCGACCTTGCCGGTGGGTTGGGTCCTGCTCATGGAAGGCGCGGAGGCCATGGTCGAGCCCACGCCCGACGAGGTGGCGTGGTGGGCCGCGCGCGGGGTGCGCATCGTGGGCCCTGCTTGGGCGGGCACGCGCTATTGCGGCGGCACAGGCGAGCCCGGCCCGCTGACCGATTTGGGGCGGCAATTGCTGCAAGCGTTGGCCGAAGTCGGCTTGATTTTGGACCTCAGCCACATGGACGAAGCCGCCGCCCTGGAAGCCCTGGATCGCTACCCCGGCCCTATCATCGCCAGCCACGCCAATCCCCAGGCTGTGGCCCGTCGCCCGAGTAACCGCTTCCTCAGCGACCGGGTGCTTCGCGGCTTGTTGGACCGGGACGCGGTCGTCGGCATTGTGCCCTACAATCGCTTCTTGGTGCCCGACTGGCGCGCGGGCGACCCCAAGGAGGCTGTCACGCTGGAGCACGTGGCCGCCCACATTGACTATGTCTGTCAAATGGCCGGAGACGCGCGGCACGTGGCGTTGGGCACCGACTTTGACGGCGGTTTTGGCGTGCAGGCCGTGCCCGCGGAGATTGACACCATCGCGGACCTGCCGAAATTGGCGCCAGTGCTGGCCCGCTGGGGCTACTCGGACGCGGATCTGGCGGCCATCTTCGGCGGCAATTGGGCGCGCATCTTGGCTCAACCTTGAGCCCAACCGGAGGATGTCCCCCTATGACCCCATCACGACCGTTTTATGTGGCCATCGAGGGCGTCATCGGCGTGGGCAAGACCACCTTGGCCCGCCTGCTGCAGTCCCGCTTCGAGGCCGAGTTGCTGCTGGAGGCCTTCGAAGAGAACCCCTTTTTGCCCAAGTTCTATGAAGACCCCGAGCGCTACGCGTTTCAGACGCAAATTTTCTTCCTGCTGAGCCGCTATCGGCAGCAGACGCAGCAAGTGCCCCAATTGCTGGCTTCGGGCCGCCCGATTTTGGCTGACTACACTTTTGCCAAAGATGCCATTTTCGCCCGGCTTACGCTGAAGGGCGACGAATGGGACATGTACGTGCGGGTGCACGAGGCCTTGGCCGAAAAGTTGCCCCGCCCCGATTTGGTGGTCTATTTGCGGGCCACCCCCGATACGTTGATGCAGCGCATTGCGTTGCGGGATCGACCCTACGAGCGGGCCATGCCCCGGGCTTACATCGAGGCCTTGTACGCGGCCTATGAGGAACATTTCTCGGGCGATGTGGGCGCGCCGGTGCTGGCCTTGGATGCCGACAATCTGGACTTTGTCGCTCATGACGAGCATTTGCGCTTGATTGAGGACCGCCTGCGGCAGGCCTTGGGGTTGCCGCCCTATCAGCCGCTGCTGCCCTGGAGCCGCGCCTGAGGGGGCACCAACCTGCTCGGATGCCGGCACTGGGGCTTTGGGGCCTGGGCGGTTTTGTCGCGGATGTTGGGGGCGCGCTGGACCCGCCCCGGACAGGGGAGCGCGCGTTCGGCCACGCGGATGGCCCGGTCGTGGGCGCTTGGGTCAATCCCAGCCTGGGGGGCGCTCACGGTGGTAGGTCGTGGCTTGCTGGAACGCGTCCACCAGCGTGAGCAGGTGGGCCTCATCGAAGCGGCGGCCAATGAGGGTGGCGCCCGCGGGCAGGCCGTCGCTCGCGCGGCGGCCAATGGGAAAGGCCACCGCGGGGTGGCCGGTGACGTTGGTGATGAGCAGCGTCGGCACCCCGACCGCGGGGGTGAAGACCGCGTCGACCGTGGCCAGCACCGCGTCGACCGCGCGCATCCACCGCAGGCGCAGGCGTTGGGCTTGCAGATACGCGGTCGCGGGTAGGAATTGCGCGCGGCGCCACAACGGCGGCCAAGTGTCCGCGTTGGTTACGCCGCGGTCCCACCCGTGGCGCAGCCAGTGCCGAAACACCGTGCCGACCTCGGCTTCGAGGATGAAACGCAAAGGCTCGGTAGGCAGGTCGGGCCAGCGCAAGGGCACCAGTTGCGCGCCCAAACGGCGGAAGACTTCCAGCGCGGCCAGCAGTTCAGGCCCCTCACGGCTGTGGGTTTGCGCGGCCTCGATTTCCGGCTCGATGAAGCCTAAACGGATGCCATCCAACGCGGTGCGCCGGCGCGGGGGCCACGAGAAGGGTTGGTCCACGGTCGCGGGATCACGCGGGTCGTAGCCGTGGATGGCGGCCAGCACCCAACCGCAATCCCACGCGGTGTGGCACAGCGGGCCAATTTTGTCTTGGCTCCAACTCAAAGGCATGGCGCCATAGCGGCTGACACGGCCCAAAGTCGGCCGCAGGCCGGTGACGCCGTTGCGATGGGCGGGCGACACGATAGAGCCCCAAGTCTCGCTGCCCAGCGCGTAGGGCACGAAGCCCGCGGCTACCGCGGCCGCGCTGCCCGCGGACGAACCACGGGCGCCGTGTTGGGGGTTCCAGGGGGTGCGGGTTTGGCCTCCGAACCAGCGGTCGCCCCAGGCCAATTCCCCCAGCGCGAGTTTGGCCACCAAGACGCCGCCGGCCGCGTCCAAACGCTCCACCGCGGCGGCCCGCTGCGGCAGGATGCGCTCGCGATATCGGCGCGTGCCCCAGGTGGTGGGGTAGCCGGGCACGGCCAGCAAGTCTTTTGCGCCCCAAGGTATGCCGTGCAGGATGCCGCGGTCGTGGCCGGCGGCCAAGGCTCGGTCGGCCGCCTGGGCCTGGGCGTGGGCCAGGTCGGGCGTCAGGGTGATCGCGGTGTGCAGGCGCGCGTCGTGGCGCGCGAAACGGCGCAGGGCCAAATCGGCCAGCGTGGTCGCGGTCACATCGCGCTGGCGCAGCCAAGTGGCCAGGTGCTCAAGGGGCGCGAAAGCCAAGTCGGCCTCGCTGCTCGGCGGGGGGATGGAGGCCGGGGGTTGCCAACGCGGCAAAGCGGCCGGGCGGGCTGCGTTATCGTGGGGGTAGGCGGGACGGTCCAGCGCGGCCGGGGGCTCGTCGTCGGGCATGAGCGTCAGACCGTCCAGCGCCTTCTGCCAGGCATGATACTCCCGCAGTCCATCCAGCAAGGCTTGGGCTTGGGCTGGGGTCAGGTCGAAGCCCAACGCGCGCGCCAACTGCGCCACTTCGGCGGGGCTCAACGACAGGTCAGGTTCGGGGGTCGCGTCCATGATGCGCTCCGTAGACGGTCAGGGCGGGGCTGCCTGGCCCCGCCCTGGCGCGACGCGCGTGCTTCCGCGCGCTTCACAGTTCCAAGATCCACTCCAGGCCCAACTCGCGCAGCCGCGCGGGCGTGGGCACGCCGTTCTCATCCCAGCCGGCCATGCGGTAGTAGATATCCTTGGCCTGCTCGATTTCTTCGCGGGTGAGGTGCACGCCGTCGGTAGGCCCGCCCACGCGGGGCTGGAACAACTTGGGCGGCAACTGGTCGTGGGCGCGGGTGAAACCTTCGCGCGCGTTGAACATGCGCATCATGTTCAGGCGTCGGGCCCCTACCTCCAGCAGTTCGGGAATGTCCACATCCCAGCCGGTGATGGCCCGCACCGTGTCGGCCAGTTGCTGCACATCGAACAAATGCCACGCAGGGCCGAACACGAACTGGCATACTGTGACGCTGTCCAGCGCGGAGTAGAGGTATTGGGTGGTCAGCGCGAAGCGCACTTTCTCCTCGTTGAGCACCGTGGGCTCTTGGGGATTGGTCAACCCCAACTGGGCCATGCGCTCGGGGTAGTTCTTGTAGGAGGGGTCGTGTTCGCTGGATTGGTGATCCGCGCCAAAGGGGTTGACCGCGTAGATCAGGCCCAAAGAGCGCTTGACCTCGGGCATGTGGGCGGGCAAAGCGTGGTATTTGACCTCTACGGCCAACTCTCGCCCCACACCCAAGCGCTCGGCCGCGCGGCCGGCGCCCTCGGCCAAAACATCACCAAAGCCTTCGCGATGGGCGATCTTTTCGATAAGCCGAATCATGGCTTCCGCGTTGCCGAAACGCAGGTCCAGGCCGTCGGTTTGCTCACGGGTCAACAAACCGCGCTCGTAACAGTCCATGGCCCAGGCGATGGTCGCGCCGGTGGCGATGGTATCCAGGCCGTACATGGCGCAGAGTTGATTGCCGTAGGCCACGGCCTCCAAGTCGTCGATCCCACAGTATGAACCCAGGGTGGCCAGGGTTTCATACTCGGGCCCGCCGTAGCGCGGATCCACCTGAAAGCGTTCGTTGTGCACCTCGACCACCCGCTTGCAGCGAATGACGCACGCGTAGCAAGTATCGCGTTCTTTGAGGATGGTCTGGGCCATGGTTTTGCCATCGATTTTTTCCGCGCCCTCGAAGAAGCCACTGGTCCAGTTGCGGGTGGGCAAGCCACCCTTTTTGGATTGGGACAAGGTGATTTCCGCGGTGCCCAGCAGGCCCAAGCCATACACATCCGATTCGGGGAAGGCCTTGGCGCCCCAGCGCTGGATGGCGGCCAGGCCTTTGGGGTCGGCCACGCGCATGCGGCCTTTGCCCCGCACCGCGATGGCTTTGAGGTTCTTGCTGGCCATGACCGCGCCCATGCCGGTGCGGCCGTTGGCGCGGTTGGCCATGCTGATGAGGGCGGCGTAGCGCACGCCCTTTTCGCCCGCGATGCCCGTTTGCAGAATTTGCACCTTGGGGTCGCCGAGTTCGGCTTTGAGGATGTCTTCGACCTCACCGGTGGTTTTGCCCCACAGATGCTGCGCGGGGCGCAATTCGGCCTGGCCGTCGTGAATCCACAAATAAACGGGCTCGGCCGCGCGGCCGTGGATGACGATGGCATCGAAGCCGGCGAACTTCAATTCCGCGGGGAAGAAGCCGCCGGATTGGGAGTCGCCGATCGCGCCCGTAAGGGGGGACTTGGCCACCGCGGCCAAGCGGCTGTTGCCCGAGATGGCTGCGCCAGTGACCACGCCAACGGCCAGGGTAAGGGTGTTTTTCGGGCCCAGGGGGTCGGCGTGTGGCGGGGTGTGTTTGAGCAGATAGTAAGCGCCCAGCGCGCTGCCGCCCATGTATTGGCGATAGAACGCCTCGGGCGGGGTTTCGATTTCGGTGCGCAACTCGTCCAGGTGGACGTGCAAAATTCGGCCGGCGAAACCGTAAGCCATGGGGAACCTCCCGAACTGCGTGTAGCCATGGTGGGCTAAATCTGACCTGCCAGAAGGCGCGAAAACGCGCGCTTCCAGTACGGCACAGGTTGACGCCTTTCTATTGTGCCTTAAGTTGGGTTTTGTGGCAAGTGCTGGGCTTTGCCCCAAGTTTTTGCAGTCTGGAGGGAGGCAAGCGGGCGGATTGGCGTCGGAAGCGCGGCGGCATCATGACGCGAAGCAGGGGTATAATCCCCTGGCCGTGGGGAAGAGGACGCGCGATCTTTTTTGCGAGGTGAGGGTTATGAAGCACAAGTGGTTTTTGTCCGTGGCCTTGGGGCTGGGTTTGACCCTGCTGGTCGCGGCGTGCCAGCGCGCGGCCTCCCCGCCGCGGGTGGCGGACGAACCCGCGGCGACCGCGACGCAGCCCCGGCCTTCCGCGGAGCCGTCCCCCGAAACGCACCCCACGTCGACCCCGAGCGCTGGGCGCTGCCCCGGCGCGGGGGTGGAGCGGGTGATCTTCGTGTCGGACCCCAACGCGGAAGCCGCCCTGGCCCATCTGCAGCAGCGTGATTACCACATTTACGCGTACAGCCTGGCCGATCCCGCGTTGTTCCGCCAAGTGCAAGAGCAGCCTGAACTGAAGTATGTCCAGTTCTACGGTTCGAACCGCGAGTTGACCCTCAATCCGGCAGGGCCTATTTTCGAAGGCAATGGGAAGTTCAACCCCTTTGCCCTGCCGCGCATTCGTGAGGCCCTGAACTGGCTCATCGACCGCGACTATATCGTTGGTGAGATTTTGGGCGGTCTGGGCGTGCCCAAGTGGACGCCGTTGCTGAGCGCGTTCCCTGACTATGCCCGTTACATTGACTTGGTGCGCCCCATTGAGCGCCAATATGCCTACGACCCTGATCGGGCCGCGCAAGTCATCGCGGCCGAGATGGAGAAGATGGGCGCGGAGATGCGCGACGGGCGCTGGTATTATAACGATGAGCCCGTGGAACTCATTTTCGTCATCCGCACCGAGGACGAGCGCAAGGAAATCGGCGATTATGTGGCCCGGCAATTGGAGCGGGTGGGGTTCACGGTTGAACGGGCGTACAAGACCTCCAGCGAGGCCTTTGCCTTGGTGGGGGGCGACCCCCACGAGGGGCGGTGGCATTTATATACCGCGGGGCGCTTGAGCACTCTGGTCGAGCGTGATCAGGGGTATGTGTTCGAATTGAACTACACTCCGCGGGCCCGGCCCTATCCGTTATGGCAGGCCTATCAGCCGGCGGAAGAATTCGCGGCCGTGGCCTATCGCTTGGCCGACCATGATTACACCACGCCGGACGAGCGGCGCCGCTTGTTCGCCCAGGCCTTGCAGTACGCGCTGCAGGACTCCGCGCGCGTCTGGCTGGTCGACAAGATCTCCTTCAGCCCCCTGCGGGCCGAGGTTACGGTCGCCGCGGACTTGGCCGGTGGCATCGCGGGTTCGCGGTGGTGGCCTTATACGCTGCGGGTGGAACCCGACACGCCGGCCGACACCGTGGTGATCGCACAGCCTGATCTGCTGACCGGGCCGTGGAACCCCTTGGCCGGATCGTCGCAGATCTATGACCTGATGCCGCTGCGCGGCACGGTGGATTGGGCCGTGCTGTTGGATCCGTACACCGGTTTGGCCCGCCCCCAACGCTTGGCTTCGGCGACGGTGACCGTCGCGGCCGGGGTGCCGTTGCAGCACACCCTGGATTGGGTCACAGTGGAGCACGCGCCGGGGCCGATTCCGGTGCCGGACGACGCGTGGGCCGATTGGGACCCGACCACAGGGCAATTCGTGACCGCGGCCGAACGTTTCCCTGACGGCGCCACCGCGCGCGCCCGCATCGTGGTGGAATATCCCGCGGATTTGTTCCAAACGGTGCGTTGGCACGATGGCTCGCCGTTGTCGGTGGCCGACTTTGTGATGACCATGATTTTGCGCTTGGCGCCCGGCAAAGAGGGCAGCCCTATTTACGAGCGGGCTTTGGCCGGTCGGGTCGCCGGGTTCCTCAGCACCTTCAAGGGCGTGCGCATCGTCTCAACGCAGCCCCTGGTCATCGAGACCTACACCGACGCGCTGAGCCTGGATGCGGAGAATCTGGTGGCTTGGGAGGGGACTTGGTTCCCCACGCTGCGGTTGGGGCCCGCGGCGTGGCATGTGGCCGGCCTGGGGGTGCGCGCGGTGGCCGCGGGTGAGGCCGCGTTTTCACGCAGCCAGGCCGACCAAAACGAGGTGGAATGGTTGAACTACCTCGACGGTCCCGCGCTTGAGGTGTTGGCCCGCCATCTGGAGCAGGCCGCTGCCGAAGGGTATATCCCCTTCCCCGCGTTGGAACCGTATGTGACGGCCGACGAAGTGCGCACCCGCTGGGCCAATTACCAGGCCTGGTATGCCCAATATGGCCACTTTTGGGTGGGCAGTGGGCCCTTCATGTTGACGCAAGTCCACGGCGTCGAAGACAACTTGGTGTTGGAATGCGCGCCGGGCTTCCCCGACCCGGTGGACAAGTGGGCGGCCTTGGCCGAGCCCCTATGGCCCGAGGTGCGCATCGACGGCCCGGTGCGGGTGCGCGCCTCTGAGGGTGGCTTTTGGACCGTAGCCATCACCACCCGCGCAGGGGAGCCTTATCCCAAGGCTGAGGTGGACCAGGTGCGCTATTTCTTCTGGCTGGGCGCGGACTTGCTGGCCCAGGGCCGGGCCACGGCCGATGCGGATGGGCTTTACACCATCACGGCCGCACCGCGCTTGTTCCCCGCGGGCACCGCGCAGCCGGTGACCTTGGAGGTGGTGGTGACCGTGCGCTCGGTGAGCAAACCAACGCTGGTGCAATACGAGTTTGTGGTCGCGCCTTAGCCGACCCGCGGAGCGGGGCCAGGGCCCAACCCGTGGTACCATTGGCCCCGCTCACCCTTTTCAACCGCCGCAGGAGAGACGCCCATGCCCTGGGTATATCCGTTCACGGCCATTGTAGGGCAAGACGAACTCAAGCGCGCGTTGCTGCTCAACGCGGTGGACCCTGGCTTAGGTGGGGTGCTCATCCGCGGGGAGCGGGGCGCGGGCAAATCCACCGCGGCGCGCGCGTTGGCCGCCCTGCTTCCCCCATTGCGGGTGGTGCAGGGCTGTCGCTTTCATTGCGACCCGGCGCGGCCCAGCACGTGGTGCACCGAGTGCCAAGCGCGCGCGGCCCAGGGCGAACCCTTGCCCGTGGCTGAGATGCCCACGCCCTTCGTCAACCTGCCCCTGGCCGCAACCGAAGAGCGGGTGGTGGGCACGCTGGACATTGAGCAAGCCCTGCAAGCCGGACGGCGGCGCTTCCAGCCCGGTTTGTTGGCCGCCGCGAATCGGGGGGTGCTCTATATCGACGAGGTCAATTTGCTCGAAGACCATTTGGTCGACCTGCTGCTGGACGTGGCCGCGATGGGTGTGAATTATGTCGAACGGGAGGGCATCTCCTTCCAGCACCCGGCCCGCTTTATTTTGGTGGGCTCTATGAACCCCGAAGAGGGGGATTTGCGGCCCCAGTTGTTGGACCGCTTCGCGTTGGTGGTGGATGTGCGCGGGGTGGACAACCCCTTTCTGCGCGCGCAAATCATGGAGCGGCATTTGGCTTTCGAGCGTGACCCCGCGGGCTTTTACGCGGAATGGGCCCCGCGCGAAGAGGCGTTGCGCGCGCGCCTTGTCGCGGCGCAACAGCGGTTGCCCCAGGTTCGCTATTCGGAAGCCGACTTGCTCACCATCGCGGGGTTGACCACCCGTTTTGGGGTGGAAGGGCATCGGGCCGACTTGGTGATCTTGCGCGCGGCTCGCGCGCACGCGGCCTTGGAAGGACGCCCCGCCTTGACGGCGGACGACATTCTCAAGGCGGCCGCTTTGGCGTTGCCTCACCGTTTGAAGCGCGACCCGCTGGAGTCGGTCACCCTGGACTTCCAGGCCTTGCAAGAGGCCTTGGCGCAGGCGCAACAGCAAAGCCAGCGCTGGCAGCGCATGGCCGAGGGGCCGCGCGCGGCAGGGGACGACGAGGCAAAAAAAGCCCCCAGGGCCGGGGACCCGCCGCGCACGACCGCGTGAACGCTCCCCGGCCCGACCAGCCGCTGCCGCCATCGCCGTTGGCCTCGTCCGCGTCTGAAGCCCCAGAAGCGGACGAACCGCCGACGGTGGGCCCGACGTTTCGGTCGCGGGCGTTGCGTGTGCCGTCGCGCTCGCGACAATGGGGACGCCGCGGACGGCGCAGCACCGGGCCCGCGCGGCGACGCGGGCGCTATGTGCGGGCTCGGCCCTGGCGCGCGGGCGTACCTGTGGCTGATTTGGCCTTGGACGCGACCTTGCGCGCGGCCGCGGCACGCCGCGCGCGACCGCTTCCGTTGCAGCGCGCGGATCTGCGCCGCAAAGAGCGACGCTCTCGCCAAGCCTATCTCATCTTGTTCGTGGTGGATGGCTCGTGGTCGATGGCCGTGGCCCGGCGCATGGAGGCCACGAAGGGCGCGGTGTTGTCGTTGCTCACCCAGGCTTACCAACACCGTGACTGGGTGGGTATGATCACGTTTCGGCGTCAAGACGCGCGTTTGGTGTTGCCGCCCACCCGTTCGGTCGCGTTGGCCCGCCGCGCGCTGCGCGATTTGCCCGTGGGCGGCAAGACGCCTTTGGCCGCGGGGTTGCGCTTGGCCTATCGGATCTTCCACCAGGCCCGTCGATCTCACCCCGAATTGCGGCCGTTGTTGGTGCTGCTTACCGATGGCGCGGGCAACGTGCCCCTGCAGCCGGGCGGAGACCCATTGCAGGACGCGTACCGCATGGCCGAAGCCTTGGCGCGGGCCCAAATACCTGGCGTGGTGATCAACCTGGAGCATCCCCAATTTGACCAAGGTTTGGCCGACACCTTGGCCCAGCACTTGCGCGCGCCGGTCTTGCGCCTGCCCGATTTGCGCGCCGATACCCTGACCCGTGCGGTGCAGCAAGTGGCGCGGGGGTAGCCGCCAATCTTGGCCGTACTCCTCGGGAGCACAGCCCACGCGTCGCCCTGGCGCGGGCTCCTTCTTTAGCCGGTCCCCCAATCGCGTAAGTAGAGAAAATCATAGCCCACTGTGCGGTGGCTCAGTTTGGCAATAGGCGGCATGACGCGCTTGTAATGATTACGCCGCACCCGCTCCCAGATGCGTCGCACCAAATCCGCGTCATAACCCAGCGCGATCACATCCGCGGGGGTGTAACGTTGGTCTACCAGGCGAAAGAGAATTTGGTCGGCCAAGCGATATGAGAAGCCCAATTCGGCTTCGTCGGTCTGCCCGACCCACAAATCGGCCGAGGGCGCCTTGTGAACGATGACCTCGGGCACGCCCACCGCGGCGGCCAGTTGCCACACTTGGGTTTTGTACAGATCGCCGATGGGGTTCAGGGCGTAGGCCGCGTCGCCATACAGGGTGGTATAACCCAGCAGAATCTCGGTTTTGTTGCCCGTGCCCACCACCAACCCTTCGAAGGCCGCGGATTGGTCGTAGAGCACGATCATGCGGCTACGGGCCATGACATTGCCCCGCCGCAAGTTTGAGGCGTCGGCCGCGTAGGTTTCCAAATAGCCGTCGACCATGGGCGTGATGTCAACGGTGAGCGAGCGCACGCCCGTGGCCTCGATCACCAGCCGCCCGTGCTCGTAGGATTGCGGCGACGAGGTGCGATAAGGCATTTGCACCGCGAGCACATTTTCGGGCCCCAAGGCTTCGGCGGCCAGAAAGCAAACCAAGGCCGAGTCAACGCCGCCTGAGACTCCCACGACGGCGCGGCGAAATCCTGCGCGCGTAATCTCACGGCGAATAAAGCCCACCAAAATGCGGCGTACCAGTTCGGTGTGGATGGACAGGTCCACTTCTTGCGGCATGGGTGGCTCCTGGGGGAAAGGCTCCGTGCGGGCCGAGCGTTCAGAGGTGGGGCGCTTTGGGCAGGTCACGCCGGCGCAAAATGCGAGCCAACTCCCGTTGGAAGAGGGCGGTGCGCTCATCGCGCAACAACGGCAGGCGGGCCCGGGCCCGGTGCAGCGCGCGCAAGTCTACCTCATGCAGCACCAAGGCCGGCTGATGATAAGGCGCCTGGGCCATGACAACGCCGTCGGGCCCGAACAGGGCCGATCCACCCCAAAAGTGGATGCCGTCTTCATACCCCACCCGATTGACCAGCGCGGTGAACACGGTGAACAGCCCCGCGTAGGCTTGCACGACGCTTTCGACCCAGCGGGCGGTGTCCAGGCGTTCGCTTGCGGGCACGATGCCTCGGCCCGGCGACGCGGTGGGCAAAAGCAACACGTCCGCGCCGTCGAGCCACAGCAAATACGGCGGCGACACATGCCAGAAGTCTTCGCAAATCAACATGCCGAAGCGGCCGAAGCGGGTGTCGAAGGCTTCGACGTGGTCGCCCCAGGCGAAAAAGCGACCCTCGTCAAACATGCCGTAGGTGGGCAAATAGACCTTGCGGTGGATGTGCACAATGCGGCCTTGCGACAAGTAAGCCGCGCTGTTGTAGAACCGATAGCGGGTGTCGGCTTCGACAAAACCGACGACCATGTCCAAATCGTGGCTGGCCTCCAGCAACGCGGTGAAGACGGGATCCGCGTTGTGAGGTTCCAGCGCCACTTCGGGCACCAAATCTTGGACAATGTAGCCCGTGAGGGACAACTCCGGAAAGACCACCAAATCCGCGCCTTGGGCGCGTGCGTCGCGGGCCAGGCGCAAGTGGGCCTCCAGATTGGCCTCGACCACGCCCAGCACCGCATCGGTTTGGGCCAGTGCGAGGGTGAACTTCATGACGGCACCTCGTTGCGGCAATGATACCATGACGCGCGGTGGGG
>CAYUOX010000010.1:0-20014 GCA_964446575.1 uncultured Anaerolineaceae bacterium
GGGGGCCCCGCCAGTCACCCAGGGGGGCGGTGAACTCCTCCCGCCACTTGCCCGGCCGCAAGCCCCGGCCTTCCCTCCCCCCCTTGCCGCCAACCTCAAAAA
Source organism: uncultured Anaerolineaceae bacterium (assembly GCA_964446575.1). Taxonomy (GTDB): domain Bacteria; phylum Chloroflexota; class Anaerolineae; order Anaerolineales; family DRMV01; genus JAADEN01. Next base: position 103 of record CAYUOX010000010.1, read on the forward strand.
CCTGGGGGCCTTGCTCAGCCACCTGGGACGGCATGAGGAGGCCCTGGAGGCCACAAAGGAGGCGGTGGACCTGTACCGAGAACTGGCCCGGCAGCAGCCCCAGGCCTACCGACCCGACCTGGCCACCAGCCTGGGCGCGCATGGGTACGCGCTGCTCCAGGCCCGGGCGGCCTCCGAGGCCGCGGATGCGTTCCGCGAGGGCCTGGAGGTCCTTCTGCCCTTGGCCCGGGCCCTGCCCAGGGCGTGGGGCGCTTTGTTGACCGCGTTGCTCCATAACTACCTGCGCGCCTGCCTGGCCGCGAACCGCACGCCCGATATAGTCTTGGTGAAAGAAGTCAGCCTCATCCCCGGCGTTTTGGAGGGCATGCTGCCCCGCGCGCTGCGGGCCCTGATGGGGGATGTGACCAAGGCTGTGCGGGGCGTGCTGCCCGAAGATCAGCGCCCGGCCCTGGAACAGGCCCTGGCGGGGCTGGCCCAGCAAGCGAGTTGGCGCGCGCTGGCCCGGGCCCTGCAGCGGCTGCTGGAAGGGGAAACCGACCTCCAGGCCCTCACCCAGGGGCTGGACCTGGATGCAACCGACACCCTGGCCCTGCTGCTCACCCTGGCCGCGCGCGAAGACGACGCGGTGCTCGCGGCTTTGGTCGCGGGGCAGAGCGACGCGGAAGCATAGCCGCGCGCCTCAGGCGGTGGTCAGCGCCTCTAACACCGCCCGCAGCACAGTCACCGCGCGCGCGTATTCGTCCAAGGGCAAGTGCTCGTGGGGGGTGTGGTCCAAGGCCGCGTCGCCGGGGCCATAGGCTACCGCGGGGCAGCCCCACGCGGGCGCGACGATGTTGAGGTCCGCGGTGCCGCTTTTGCGCACCAAGCCTGGCCGCGCGCCTTGGGCCCGAATGGCCCGCAAGAACGCGCGCACCAAGGGCGTGCGCCGGTCGGCCAAGTAGGCCGGAATGGCATAGCCCTCGGGGGTGACGGTGGCGCCGGGGGCGTTGGCGAGGCGCTCCTTGAGGGCCGAGTACCAGCGCTCGGGCGGCCAAGCCAAGGGCAGCCGCGCGCCAAGGCGCATCTCGGCCCACTCGTGCAAGCCGTCGGTGCCCGAGGCCCAGTCTCGCAGCGTGACCTGCAGTTGGTCGAACATGGCCGCCTGGCCCGCGTTCTCGGCCGCGACCCAGGCGCGCACCTGCTGCCACAGGTCGGCCGCGATTTCGCACGCGGAGGGGGCCTGGGCCGCAGTGTGGGCCAAGGCGATTTCGACGCGCACGCGGGCCCACGCGGTGCCTTTGTACCCCAAGGTGACCCGCGACCAACGGCTGGGCTCGCCGATGATGGCGTATTCAGGACGGTGCCGCGGCACCACATGCCGCGCGCCCACCGAATCCCGCTCCTCGTCCACCGCGGCGATGACCGTGAGGCGCCACCCCGCGCGGGGCCCCAGCCCGGCCACCGCGTCGACGAACGCGGCCAAGGGGCCTTTGGCGTCCACACTGCCGCGGCCATAGAGCACCCGCCGGCCTTGCGCGTCGGTCTCCACCCGCACAGGCACATGACCGGGCACGGTGTCGATGTGGCCCAAGAGCACGATTTCGCGCGGCCCCGTGCCCATGACGCCAATGGCGTTGCCCACTTCATCCAAATAGGCTTGGGTGAAGCCCAAGGCCTGCATGCGCGTCACCAACCAGGCCGCGGCCTCGTGCTCGTGGCCCGAAGGGCTGGGGCGACTGACCAAGCCCCAGAGCGTGGGCGGCACCTCAGGCGGGGGTTGGGTCATGGCGTTTCTCCTGCATCCAGCGCGTTGAGGGCTTGCTGCGCGGGCGCGTAGCCGGGGTGGGCTTGCAGCGCGCGGCGGAAGTCCGCCCGGGCCGCGTCCAGGTCCCCCAAAGCCGCGTAGGCCCGGCCGCGCCAGTAGTAGGCTTCTTCCAGCACGGGCTCGCTCATGGCCTTCAGCGTGGTCGTGGCCAATTGGATGACGTCGTGGTACCGGCCTTGGTGGTAATAGGCGCGATACGGCCCGTCATGATACCACATCCACCGCCAAGGGCGCTGCTCGGGCGGCAGCGCGGCCAGGGCCGCGAAGGCTTGGTCGTAGGCCGCGGCCGCGCGCGCGAAATCGCCCAAGGCCACCCAACTTTCGCCCAGGTTGAACCAGGCGAAGACCTGGGGCCGGCCAGTCAGGGTTTGCACCTCGCGCTCGGCCCGCTGCGCGGCCGCGTGCCACGCGGCCAGGGGGTCGGCCAACTGCCCAAGCAACGCGCGCACTTGGGCATCGCGCTCGGGCGGGTAGACCACCAAAAAAGTGAAGTTGAAGGCCCGCCAGTCGGCTTCCAACGCGTCGTAGGGCACGGCCCGTTCAGGGCCTTGGTAGGAATCGTGGGTATAGAACACCGCCTTGGCGTCGTCGTAGCCCCACAGCAGCACATAGTGGCCCATCCAGCCCTCGACATTGGGCGGCTCGAAGCCCTTTTCGACGATCACGGGCAAACCCGCGGCGATGAAATCGCGCACCAAGCGCCCATCGCCGGCGGGGCGGGTTAGGGCCATGAAGCGGGTGTGGTAGAGCACGGCCTGCACCATCTCGTCGGGGGCGACGTTCTTGTCGCGCGGGTTGGGCTTGAGCCAGGGGGCCAGGGTGGTTTGCTCCCCCTCCCAACCCCAAAAGGCCAGGGCCATGCTCAGGGTCGCGGGCGCGCAATTGTTCCAGCGTTGATATTCGTGCCGCGGCGGGGGCCAAAACGCGGCCTTGGGGCGAGGGGTAGGGGTGGCCACGGGCGTGGGGCTGGGCCAAGGGGTGGGGCTGGGGGAAGGCTCCGCGCGGGCCGAGGGGGTGGCGGTGGGCCGCGGGGTCACCGGCGGCGAGGGCACGAACACGGCCTCCGCGGGCGGCCGCAGCGCGTAGTACACCCGGCTGCGCCACACCGTGACCCGCCAGGCCAGGCGCTCGCGTACAGGCGGCAGCAGCAACACCCCCAGGCCGACCAACACGGCGATGGCCAGGGCACGCGCCCACCACTGGGGGGAGAAAAGGCGCGAAAACATGCTTCAAGTATACCAATGCCCGCAAAATTTTCCCTTTTCTCGTTAACAAATTTCTTGCACCCCCCTGGTATGCTAACCGTGAGCCCGGTGGCGTGGGCGTGTTGGCACATGTCCGTTGTTGTGCAGCCATCGGACCCCTTTGGAGAGCCTGTATGCAAGGAGGGAAACCAATGTCCAAGATTGTTGGCATTGACTTGGGAACGACCAACAGCGTGATCTCGGTGGTGGAGGGCGGCAAGCCGACGGTGATTCCCACCGCGGAGGGGCCCAACTTGTGCCCGTCAGTGGTGGCGTTTACCACCAAGGGCGAACGTCTGGTGGGGTTGCCGGCCAAGCGGCAAGCCATCCTCAACCCCGAGAACACGGTGTATAGCATCAAGCGCTTCATCGGCCGGCGGTACGACGAGGTCGAACAAGAGCGGAAGATGGTGTCGTACAAGGTGGTGAAAGGGCCGGCCGGGGATGTGCGGGTGTACATTCCGGTCACGGGCAAGGAGTACACGCCGCAAGAGATTTCGGCCATGATCTTGGCCAAACTCAAGGCCGACGCGGAGGCGTACTTGGGCACGCCTGTGACCCAAGCGGTGATCACGGTGCCCGCGTACTTCAACGACAGCCAGCGCCAGGCCACCAAGGACGCGGGCCGCATCGCGGGCTTGGATGTCAAGCGCATCATCAACGAGCCCACCGCGGCCGCGCTGGCCTACGGCCTGGACAAGAAGAGCAACGAGACCATCTTGGTCTTCGACCTGGGTGGCGGCACGTTCGATGTGTCCATCTTGGAAGTCGGCGATGGCGTCATCGAGGTCAAGGCCACGTCGGGCGACACCCACTTGGGCGGTGACGACTGGGACGAGCGCATCGTCAACTACGTGGCCGACGAGTTCCAGAAGGAACACGGCATTGACCTGCGGCAAGACCGCCGCGCGTTGCAGCGCTTGCGCGAGGCCGCGGAAAAGGCCAAGATCGAACTCTCGACCGTGACCGAGACCGAGATCAACCTGCCCTACATTACCGCGGGGCCGGCGGGGCCGTTGCACTTGCAGATGACCCTGACCCGGGCCAAGTTCGAGCAACTGACCGAAGACCTGGTGGAGCGCCTCAAAGGCCCCTTCTTCCGCGCGCTGGAAGACGCGGGGTTGAAGCCCAACCAGGTGGACGAGGTCATCTTGGTGGGCGGCGCGACCCGCATGCCCATGGTGCAAGACTTGGTGCGCCAACTCACGGGCAAAGAGCCCCACAAGGGCGTCAACCCCGACGAGGTGGTGTCCATCGGTGCGGCCATCCAGGGCGGCGTTTTGGGTGGCGAGATTAAAGACGTGCTGCTGCTGGATGTCACACCGCTGAGCCTGGGCGTGGAAACGTTGGGCGGCGTGATGACCGTGCTCATCCCGCGCAACACCACCATCCCGGTGCGCAAGACCGAGGTCTTCACCACGGCCGAAGATAACCAAACCGCGGTGGACATCCACGTGCTGCAAGGCGAGCGCCCCATGGCCGCGGACAACATGAGCCTGGGCCGCTTCCGGCTGGAAGGCATCCCGCCCGCGCCGCGCGGCGTGCCGCAGATTGAGGTCACCTTCGACATCGACGCCAACGGCATCCTGCATGTGACCGCGCGCGACAAGGCCACGGGCAAAGAACAAACCATCACCATCACGGCCTCGACCAACCTGACCGAAGAAGAGATCCAACGCATGATTCGCGAGGCCAAAGAGCACGAGGCCGAAGACCGCCGCCGCCGCGAACTGGCCGAAGCCCGCAACTTGGCCGACACCCTGGTCTATCAGACCCGCAAAGCCCTGAAGGACTTGGGCGACAAGGTGGCGGCCGCGGAGCGGGAGCGCATCGAGGCCAAAGTCAAGGAACTGGAAGAGGCCATGCAGGGCGATGACTTGAACCGCATCAAGAGCCTGAATGAAGAAGTGCAGCAAATGCTGCACGCGCTGAGTCAGCAACTGTACGCCGCGGGTGGCGGTGCGGCCCCTGGCGGGGCCACGCCCGGTGCGGGCGCAGCCCCCGGCGGGGACGGCGGCCCGCAAGCCCAAGGCGGCGGCAGCGACGAAGACGTGGTCGAAGGCGAGTTCCGCGAGGCCTAAGCCGAGCGACCCTCCCTAAGGCGACCCAGCCCCTCCCTCAGTGGGAGGGGCTTTTTCACACCTTCGCCCGCAGGCCCTTCCGTGCGTCGGCACGCTTTCCGTGTCCTGCCGCGGCTCCCGCGCCCCACCGCGCACTTTCGCGCTTTCCGTGGGGCGGCCCGCCGCGGCTTCCGCGTCCCGCCGCGTGCTCCCGTGTCCTTTTGGGGTCGCCCACGCGGGCGAGCCACCGGCTCCCCGCTCCCTGCTAACTTCTAACTTCCATCCTCCACCTTCTTCATTTCGGGTATACTGAAAAAAAGCGCTCTTTCTCGTGGAAAGGAGTAGCCCGTGAACATCGTAACCGTCGTGCACTTTCTGAGCAACATTACCTGGCTGCTGGCTTTGGGTTTTCTTGGGGTTGCCCTCGCGCGCTCGATACAACGCAAACCCGCAACGCGACTTTGGAAAGTGGGCTTGGGCGTGGCCGCGGCGGCCGCGGCCCTGACCACCTTGGCCGCGGGCTTGGTGTTCATCCCGCCCGAGAAGCGCGGGGTGGTCATTTCCGCCGTTGCGCCCGAGGGCTATCGCAAAGACCCGTTGGATCCCGGCCTGCATTGGATCGTCCCCTACGCGGAGACGGTCAAACTGTACCCGGTGTCGAAACAGACGTACACCATGTCGGCCAAAGTCGAAGAAGGCCAAGTCTACGGGGACGACTCCATCGAGGCCCGCACCAAAGACGGTCAACGCATCTTCATGGACGCGTCGGTCATCTATTCCATCGACCCTGAGCGGGTGGTCGAGGTGCATCTCACATGGCAAGACCGCTATACCGATGACCTGGTGCGCCCCTTGGTGCGGGGCATCATCCGCGATGCGGTCTCCCAATTCCGCGTGGACGAAGTGGTGAGCACCAAACGCTTCGAACTGCGCAACATGATCTACGAAGAACTGCGGCAGCGCCTGGCCGAAAACGGTCTCATCCTGCACGATTTCGTACTTCGTGACATCAACTTTACGCCCGAATACGCGCAGGCGGTGGAAGAGAAGCAAATCGCGGAACAGCGAGCCCAACAGGCCAAGTTCTTGGTCGAACAGAAGAAGCAAGAAGCCGAACAACTGCGCCAGATCGCCCAAGGCGAGGCCGACGCGCGCATCATCCGCGCCAAGGGCGAGGCTGAGGCGCGCATCATCCAAGCCCAAGCCGAGGCTGAGGCCCTGCGAGTCATCGCGCAAGTGCTGCGCGAAAACCCCGAGTTGTTGACGTATGAGTACATCCAAAAACTCGCGCCGGGCATTCGGGTGATGCTGGTGCCGACCGACAACCCCTACCTGTTGCCGCTGCCCGACATCTTGAACGAAGAAACGACCGAGCCGACCAGCAGCCCGGCCGAAACGACCGAGGCCGAAGCGCCGGCCCCTGCAGAAGAGCAGCCGTGAGGACAACGATTTTGCGGCCGGGCTGTGCGGGTCTGGCCAAGCGGAGGGCCCCATGAGCCAAAACATGACCGACCCGCCCTCGGGCAAGACCATCCGGCTCACCAGTTACGCCAAGTGCGCGGGCTGAGCCTCGAAACTAAGCGCGGAAGCGCTGGCGCAGGTGCTGCGCCCGGTTCAGGAACAATTCGCGCAGGCCCCCGCGGCCCTGCTGGTCGGGCTCGACTCGCCCGACGACGCGGCCGTGTGGCAGGTGGACGCGACCCGGGCGTTGGTGGTCACCACCGACTTCTTCACGCCCGTGCTGGACGATCCGTATGACTACGGCGCGGTGGCCGCGGCCAACAGCCTGTCGGACGCGTACGCGATGGGCGCGCGGCCGTTCTTGGCGCTCAACATCGCTGGCCTGCCCCCCCAACTGCCGCCCCACGCGGCGCGGGAAATCTTCCGCGGCGGCGCGGAAAAAGCCGCGGAGGCGGGGGTGTTCATCGCCGGCGGTCACACCATCCAAGACGAAGAGCCCAAGTATGGCCTGGTGGTGCTGGCTTGGGCCGACCCGCGGCGATTGCTGACCAAGACCGCGGTGCAACCCGGCGACTTGTTGGTGCTGACCAAACCCCTGGGCATGGGCTGCATTACCACCGCGCTCAAACGCCAAAAAGCCCAGCCCGAGCACGTGGCCGAAGCCACCCGCTGGATGCTGCGCCTCAATCGCGAGGCCATGGAAGCCGCGCTGACCGCAGGCGTGCAAGCCGCAACCGATGTCACCGGCTTCAGCCTGTTGGGCCACGCGTGGGAGATGGCCCAAGCCTCGGGGGTCGGCCTGCGTCTGCACTGGGCGCGCGTGCCCATTTTGGACGCGGCCCGGGAGTACGCGCATACGCTGTTCTCCTTCGCGGGCGGGGCCTTCGACAACCGCGAGTACTTCGGGCCCCACGTGCACTTCCACCGCGCCCTGGAGGAGCCGGACCAAATGCTGCTCTTCGACCCCCAAACCAGCGGCGGCTTGCTCTTGGCCGTCCCGCCCGCCCAGTGGAAGGCCTTTCGGCAGGCCGCGGCCGCGCGCGAGGTTCCCTATTGGCACATCGGCGAAGCCGTGGCCGGCCCGCCGCGCATCGAGGTGGTGTGACCCCCTGGAGGTAGCCATGAACGAACGCCCCGGATGTCTGAGTGGTTTGTTGCGCATCGTGCTGTTGGCCTGGCTGTTTGACTTTTTGCAGGAACGCTTCGGTTGGGGCCGGGGATGTTCGTGCACCGGCATCGGATGCGGATGCCTGCTCTTTCTCATCTTCGTGGCCTTGCTGTGCTCGACCGTCTTCGGCACCGACTGGGCCCGCTTGGGCACCCTGGTTTTCGGCGGCGCGTAATGCCACCTGTCCTCAGGAGGGAACATCCGTGGAACTGCTCACGCCGGATGTGGCGTATTTCCTGTTAGTCGCGGCCATTGTGTTGACCTCGCTGGCTGTGGTGACCCCAGGCACCGGCGTGCTGGAAGTGGCCGCGTTCATCGCCCTGGGCCTCACCGGCTACGCGCTGTGGGTGCTGCCCTTCAACGGCTGGGCGCTGGTGATCTTGGCCCTGGGGGCCGGGCTGTTCGTGCAGGCCGTGCGCGAGCCCCGGGCCGCGGGATGGCTGGCCGCCGCGACCGCGGCGTTCATCGTGGGCTCGGTGTTCTTGTTCCGCACGCCCCAAGGGGGCATGGCTGTCCATCCGGGGTTGGCCATTGTGGTGTCCGCGTCCATCGGCGGCTACTTTTGGATCGCCATCCGAAAGGCCCTGGAGGCCATGCGACGACCGCCCCTGCAAGACATGGACGCGCTGGTGGGCCAAGTGGGCGAGACCCGCACGCGGGTGCACCACGAGGGCACCGTCTATGTCGATGGCGAACTGTGGAGCGCGCGCAGCCCTTGCCCCATCCCACCCGGACATCCAGTGCGGGTTGTCGGGCGTGAGGGCTTCGTGTTGATCGTCGAGCCCGTGTCCGAAACCGCGCAGCCCTGCTGAGTCCGATGATTGCCGGCCCATTGGCCATTCGTCCCTTTAGGAGGTGACGCGATGTTGTATGCTCCCTTGGCACAGAGCGAAGTCGGTATGTTTGCATTCTGCCTGATGAGTTTGCTCTTCCTCTTCTTGCTGGTGGCCTTGGCCCAAGCCATTCGCATCGTGCCCGAATATCAGCGGTTGGTGGTGTTGCGCTTCGGCCGCGTCGTGGGCGCCAAGGGCCCGGGCCTGGTCTTCCTTATCCCCTTCGTCGATAAGCCCGTGCGCGTGGACCTGCGCGAACGGGTGCGCGAAGTGCCCCACCAGACCTGCATCACCAAAGACAACGCGGCCATCGCGGTGGACTTCGTGTGGTACTACAAGGTGCTCGACCCGGTGGCCAGTGTGGTCAAGGTGGAAAACTTCGAAGAATCGGCCGGCAACATGGCCACCACCACATTGCGCGCGGTCATTGGCGGCATTTTGTTGGACGATGTGCTCTCTCAGCGGGAGTACATCAACAACATGCTCCGCACCCGCTTGGACGAGGTGACCGAGCGCTGGGGCGTGAAGGTGACCAACGTGGAGATTCGCGAGATCGTGCCCCCGCGTGAGATTCAAGAAGCCATGAATCGGCAAATGTCCGCGGAGCGCAACCGCCGCGCGCAAGTCACCGAATCGTTGGGCAAGAAAGAGGCTGCCATCAATGTGGCCGAGGGTGAAAAGCAGGCCGCGATTCTGCGGGCCGAGGGTGAGAAGCAAGCCGCCATCTTACGGGCCCAGGCCGAACGCGAGGCCCAACTGCTGCGGGCCGAGGGCTTCGCGCTGGCCCTGGAAAAGATCTTCGGCGTGGCCAAGGATTTGGACCCCAAGACCATGACCTTGCAGTACTTCGAAACCCTCAAGGCTTTGGGGCAGAGCGACGCCACCAAGATGGTCTTCCCCATGGAGTTCACCGACTTGCTCAAGGCGTTCACAGAAATGCGGCACAAGGACGCCTAAGGTTGGGCGGCCCAAATACCACGGGGCGGGCCCGCGTGAGCCCGCCCCGTGCCTGAGGCGCGTTCGCGGCCGGTTTAATGATGATGGCCGCCCTCACCGTGCACATGGCCGTGGGCCAGTTCCTCGGGCGTGGCCTCACGCAAACCCACCACCTTGACCGAAAAGTGCAACGTCTTGCCCGCCAAGGGGTGGTTGAAGTTCAGCACCACGCTGTCGTCCTTGACCTCGTGGATGGTGGCGTTGTAGACCTGGCCGCTCTGATCGCTCAACTGCAACTGCACCCCCGGCTCCAGCCGAATGGTGGGCGGGAACTCGCTCTTGGGCAGGGCGATGAACGCGTTGGGGTCTTCGACGCCGTAGCCCTCCTCGGGCTGCACAGTGACCTCTTTGCTCTCGCCCACAGCCATGCCTTGCAGTTCCTTCTCCAAGCCAGGGATGAGATGCCCTTGGCCATGGATGTAAGAAAGGGGGCCGTGCTGCGCGGATGAATCCACCACTTCGCCGTCCACCGTCAAGGTGTACTCAATGGTGACCACATCGTTGGCGCGCACGGTGCGCTTGGCTTCTGATTGATCCGACATGTGCTCTCACCTTTATCCAGGGGAATTCAGAGCGGGGGGCTGAGCCCGCCCGCGCGGACAACGATGGTTGATTGTAACACACTCCCACGCGTGCGGGGGTATAATACCGGCAGTCTTGGCGTCTGTTCGGAGGAAGACCATGCCTGTACGCGAGATCGTCACTGTGCCTCATCCTGTGCTGCGACGCAAAGCCGCGCGCGTCACCACCTTCGACGCGGCCCTGCGCGACTTGGTGGCGGACATGATCGAGACCATGCGCGCGGCGCCTGGTGTCGGCCTGGCCGCGCCGCAAATCAATGTGTCACAACGGGTGATCGTGGTGGAATACGAGGATGAAGAGGCGGGCATACCCCATCAGTTGTATGCCGTGGTCAACCCGCGCGTGGTGTGGGCCGCGCCCGAGGTCGAATGGGGGGTCGAGGGCTGCTTGTCCATCCCGGGTTTGGCCGGCGAAGTGCCGCGAGCGCGCGCGGTCACCGTCGTGGGACAAGATCCGCACGGCCAGCCCCTGCGCTTGGAACTCAACGGCTGGGTGGCGCGCATCTTTCAGCACGAGATTGACCACCTCAACGGCATCTTGTTCACCGACCGGGCTCGCCGGGTGTGGCGTTTGGAGGAAAGCCCTTCGGCCACGGCCGTGTAGGATGAATCCCCCATGTGGTTGACGCACCTGGCCCTGGAGAACTTCCGCCTGTTCGTTCGCTTTGCCCGCGCGCTGCCGCGCGGGCCTTTGCTCATCGTGGGCCCCAATGCCCAGGGCAAGACCTCGCTGCTGGAGGCCATCGCCTACCTGGCCACGTTTTCGTCGTTCCTGACGCGGGTCGACAAAGAGATGATCCACCTGTGGGCGTTGCGCGAGCCGTTGAGCGTGGCCCGCATTCGGGCCACATGTGCGCGCGGCGAGGGGACGCACTTTGAAGAGGTGCGTCTGGAAGTGCGCATCATCCACCAAGTGCGCGCGTCGAACCACAACCAGACCCGCAAAGAGGTGCTGGTCAACGGCGTGCGCCGCAAATTGGTGGACGCGCTGGGCGTATGCACCGCGGTGCTCTTCTTGCCGCAAATGCTGCGCTGGGTCGACGGCGCGCCCGAACTGCGGCGACGCTTTCTCAACCAAAGCCTGTCGCAAGCCGACCCCGACTACGCGCGCACGTTGTTGGAATACAACCGCGCCCTGGCTCAACGCAACGCCCTGCTCAAGGCCGTGCAAGAGGGCCGCGCCCGGCCAGGCGACTTGACCGTGTGGGACCAAACGTTGGCGGCCTTGGCGGCCCGCATCATGCAGGCGCGCGCCCGCGCGGTGGACGACTGGAACCGCCTGCTCACGGCCCGCCACCACGACCTGTTGCATCGCACCGAGCCGCTGCGGTTGGTCTATCGCCCCGCGCTGGATGTCCCCGAAGCCCCCGCGCAAGCCCGCCTCTTCGGTGGCACCGAAGCCCCCGAGCCCCCGGCCGCGTTGCTGGCCGACCGCACGGCCCTGACCGAACACCTGCAGCAGCGGCTGGCCCAACGCCGCGAACTCGACATCCGCCGGGGCAACACCGGCCTGGGCCCCCAACGGGACGACTTGCGCTTCATCGCCGGCGGGTTGGACTTGGCCGCGTATGGCTCGCGGGGGCAAGTGCGCACCGCGCTGTTGTTGCTCAAACTGGCCGAGGCCGCGTGGTATACCGAGCGCACCGGCCACAAGCCCCTGCTGTTGCTGGACGATCTGCTGGCTGAACTCGACCCCACGCGTCGCGAAGACATCTTGCGCCACTTCTTCGCCGCGGGCGACCAAGTGCTGCTCACCACCACCGACGAGGCCGCCTACCCGGCCGCGTATCGGCCGCGCACCGAGGTGTGGCACCTGCAAGCCGGGCAGGTCGTGGCCACCCACCCACCCTCGGCCCGGTCCGCCACTACGGCCGGTCTGTAGTACAATCAGGCAAGCAAGGCCCCAACCCATCTTCGCGTTCGCGAGGTCCGCGTGTTCGAGACCATCTTTTTGGGCACGTCCGCGTCCGCGCCCTCGGTGCAGCGCGGCCTGTCGGCCCACATCATCCAGCACAACCAATACCGCTTTTTGCTCGACTGCGGCGAAGGCACCCAACGGCAGATCCTCAAAGCGGGGGTGGGATTTCGCCGTTTGCAGCGTGTGCTGATCACGCACGGCCACTTGGACCACATCTTGGGCCTGGGGGGCTTGCTGTCGACCTTCATGCGCTGGGAGAGTGTCGAGTTTTTGGAGATCTACGCGGGCTCGTGGGCCCTGGAGCGGGTGTACGACTTGATTCACAAAGTCGTATTGCGCGGGGCCCGGCCGCCCATGCCCTTGCGCTTCATCGAGGTGCGGCCAGGGGTGATTTTTCGAGGCGAGGACTTTACGGTGACGGCCTTTCCGGTCTGGCATCGCGGCGCGCAGACCTTTGGCTATCGGTTCGAAGAGCAAGCCCGACGCCCGTTCTTGGTGGAACGGGCCGAGGCGCTGGGCGTGCCACCGGGGCCCTGGCGGCGCGACTTGGTGGCCGGCCGCACCGTCACGCTGCCCGACGGCCGTGTGATCGAGCCCGACCAGGTCTTGGGGCCACCCCGGCCCGGGGTGCGCTATGTGCACCTGGCCGACGCAGGCCGCACCGACGATTTGGTGGAGCACGTGCGCGGCGCGGATTTGCTGGTCATCGAAGCGACCTATTTGGAAGTCGACCGGGACCTGGCCCGCCGCTTCGGCCATATCACCGCCCGCCAGGCCGCGCAATTGGCCCGCGAAGCCGAGGTCAAACACCTGGTGCTCACCCACATCTCACGACGCTACAACGACCGCGAAGTGCTGGCCGAAGCGCAAGCCGTCTTCCCGCGGGTGCGGGTCGCACGCGATTTTGATATCTACCGCGTGCGCCGAGGGGGGGTGGACTATGGCACCACGCGCGCGCCGCAGGCCATGACGCCCTTGGTCTTCGAATCGCCGTCAAACGCTGGGCCCGCCCAGCCCGACGGGTGAAGGCCGCATCCACGCCGCGCCCAGGCCCCCACCCAGCCCGGGGACACGCCTCGAGACACCCCAAGGTGCACGCCAGCCCAGAGATTGGTATAATCCAAAAGGAACCGTGCCCCAGTAGCTCAAAGGATAGAGCAACCGCCTCCTAAGCGGTGGGTTGCGGGTTCGACTCCCGCCTGGGGCTCAGGGTCCCCGTCCAACGTGGACGGGGGTCTTCTTATCTGCTGCCGACATTGCCGAGCAAGGACGACGCTTATGCCGCACATGGGACAGCCCCTCACTGCTGCGTACCAAGAAGCCGTGGATTTTCTATACCGCTTCTTGGACAACAGCCGGGTACGCCATCCAGAGCAGCGGGCCCGGTTCTCGTTGCAACGCATGACGCGCCTGCTGACCGCGCTGGGAACGCCGCAGCGCGCGTATCCGGTGGTGCACATCGCGGGCACCAACGGAAAGGGTTCGGTCGCGGCGATGGTGGCCGCGGTGCTGCACGCGGCGGGCTATCGGGTGGGGCTATACACATCGCCCCATCTGGTGGAGTTTGTCGAGCGCATCCGGGTGGACGGAGTGCCCATCGCGGCCGACGAGGTAGCCGCGGGGGTGCAACGGCTGCGGCCTTTGGCCGAGGCCGAGCCGCAATTGAGCACATTCGAACTCACCACCGCGCTGGCCTTTGATTATTTCGCCCGTCGTGGGGTGGATTTCGCGGTGGTGGAGGTCGGCCTGGGCGGCCGCTACGACGCCACCAATGTGGTCCAGCCCGAGGTGGCGGTCATCACCGCGTTGGATTATGACCACACGCGGGTGTTGGGCCCCACCTTGGCCGACATCGCGCGCGCCAAGGCCGGCATCATCAAGCCCGCGCGCCCCGTGGTCAGCGCAGGGCAACCCGCCGAGGCGTTGGCCGTGCTGGCGGACGAGGCCCGCCGCCAAGGGGCCGAGTTGTATCTGGCCCCGCGCGAAGTCCAAGTGCATGTGTTGGACGATACCCTGCGGGGCCAACGCCTGCGCTTGCATTGGCAGAGCAACGGCGCCCGACCTCTGGAAGTGCACCTGCCCTTGCTGGGCCCCTATCAGCGCGAGAACGTCGCTGTGGCCGCGCTCGCGCTGCGGGTGTTGGCCCGGCACCGCGGTTGGCCCATCGATACGGCCGCGCTGCGCCGCGGGTTGGAGCGGGTGCGGTGGCCGTGCCGCTTCGAAGTGCTGGCTTATGACCCGCCCTTGGTCGTCGACGGAGCCCACACCCTGGCCGCCATCCGCGCGCTACGCGCGGGGATGGCGCATTACTTCCCCGAACGGCCGTGGGTGCTCATTTTCGGCGTGTCGCGCACCAAAGACCCGCGCGCGCTGTTGCGCGCCTTGGCCCCGCGCCACACGTGGGTCATCGCCACCCAGTCCATCCATCCTAAGGCCATGCCGGCCGAGCAAGTCGCCGCGGCAGCCCGCAGTTTGGGCCTGCGGGTGAGCACCACGACCAGCGTGGAGCAGGCTTTGGCACTGGCCCGCGCGCGGGCCCGCGCGGAGCACGTCCTCTTGGCCACCGGCAGTTTGTTCGTGGCCGCCGGGGTGCGGGTCGTGCATACGGGGGAATCTTGGTGGCAGGCTTCTTTGGTATAATCTGCAACGAATTTAGGCAGGGGTGTTTCGTATGGATGTGCTGTTTTTCGCCTTGGCCTTGGCCTTTCTGATCTTGATCCACGAGTTGGGTCACTTTTTGGCTGCCAAAGCCTTGGGCATTGAAATCGAGGAATTTGGCATTGGTTTCCCGCCTCGCGTGGCGCGGCTGTTCGAGTGGCGGGGCACGGTGTTCACGCTGAACCTGATCCCTTTTGGTGGATTCGTGCGCCCTAAGGGCGAAGGGGACCCTTCGAAGCCCGATGCGCTGGCGCAAGCACCGCCTTTGCGGCGGGCCGTGGTGATCTTGGCTGGGCCGCTCATGAACTTGCTCGTCGGCGGGCTCGCGTATCTGCTCATCTTTGGCCTGGCCGGCGCGCCCAAAGACGAGGCCGTGCTGGTGTGGTGGGTCGAGCCCGATTCGCCAGCCCAGGCCGCGGGTCTGCGCCCGGGGGACTTGATCGTCGCCGCGAACGACACGCCCACCCCCAACGCGCAGGCATTGCAGAAGATCATCCGCCAGCACAGGGGCCGGCCCGTGCGGCTGACCCTGCAGCGCGCGGACCAGACGTTGACCGTCACCGCGGTGCCCCGGGTGGAACCACCGCCGGGCCAGGGCGCGTTGGGCATTCGCATCATCGACTACGGTTGGGCCCCCGTGCCATGGCCTGAGCGCTTGCGCTTGGCCGCAACCACGTTGGTCGAACACACCAAAGCCTTGATCCGCCTGCCCTGGGACATGCTGCGCGCCTATCTCTCGCCCAGCGCGGAACCACCCCCCGGCGAGGTGATGGGCTTTCGCGGGATGTACACGTCGTTCCAATTGGCTTTTGCCGTCGACCGAGCCGCGCCCTTGCCTGTGCCCGTCTATACGCTGACCCTCATCGCGTCGTTGAGTTTGTCGTTGGCCGTGCTCAACCTGCTCCCCATCCCCGCGCTGGACGGCTCGCGCCTGGTGTTGGCCCTGGGCGAATGGCTCTTCCGCCGGCGCTTGCCTTGGCGCGTCGAATTTGCTTTAATGCTGATGGGTTTCTTCATGCTCCTGGCCTTGATGGTGCTGGTCAATCTGCGGGAGTGGTTGTAAGCCTTTCGTATAAGGGAGAAAGAGATCGCTATGTATGAAACGATGGATTTCGAGGCCCTGCTACGCGCGCTGCAAGATGAGGAGCAAATCTTCCCCATCGAGGGCTTGTACCGCTTGTCGGATCTGAGCCCCGAAGAGGCGCAGGCCATCGCGGAAGTTTGGCCCACATTGAGCCCAGCCCGCCGCCGCGCCTTGGTGGAGGATATGCACGACTTGCTGGAGATGAGCCATCAGTTCTCCTTCGCGGAGATCGGCTACATCGCGCTGCGCGACGAAGACCCTTACATTCGCCACAAAGCCATCGAACTGCTGTGGTTTGAAGACGATCCCCGGCCCATTCCCTTGCTGTTGGAGCGGCTGCGCGAAGACCCCGAGGAGCAAGTGCGGGCCACCGCGGCCGCGGCCTTGGGCGATTATGTGCTGCAAGGCGAAGTGGAAGAACTGCCCGAGTGGCAATATCGGCCTATTTTGAACGCGCTGCTGGAAGTGCTACGCGACGAGCACGAGGTGCCCCAAGTGCGGCATCGGGCCCTGGAGGCCGTGAGTTATGCCTCGTCGGTGCCCGAGGTGCTTGAATGGATCGAGCGCGAATATCGCCGCAGCGTCGAGGCCGACGACGAAGACGGCCTGCGGGCCGCGCTGTTCGCCATGGGCCGCTCGGCCGACCCCCGCTGGACCCAATATGTGGTGCTGCACCTGCACGACGTGCGCCCCAGCGTGCGGGCCGAAGCCGCCACGGCCGCGGGGCGCTTGGAAATGACGCGCGTGATCCCAGACCTCTTGCACCTCTTGGAAGACAGCAACAAGTATGTGCGCATGGCCGCGGCTTGGTCCTTGTCTGAACTGGGCGGGGCCAATGAGCAAGTCGCTCGCGCGCTGCGCAAAGCCCTGCGCCGCGCAGAAGATGAGGAAGAGGCCCAAGTCATGGCCGAGGCCCTGGACAACTACGACTTCCAAACGTCGCTCATCTTGGGCGATCTGGACATGCTGGATTTGACTTTGCGGGCCGGCGATACGGATCTGCTGGACGTCCAACTGCCCGAAGGCGTGGATCTCAACCGGCTCAACGGCCACACCGAGGACGATGCCGACGCGGACGCCGCGGCTTCCGATCCGTCGGACGCCACCCAACCCGATTCGCCCACGGGGTGAAAATCGCCATGACGCGCACGGCCTGGTGGCGACGCCTGCGACGCGCTTGGATGCTCTTAGGACTCGCGTTGGTGGGGCTGGCGGCCCCCCAAGCCTGGGCCGCGGAGCCACCCCCCTTGGCGCCCCAAGTGCGCATCGTGTTCGGCGACTCGGTCACGATCCTGCTGCCCTTGGCCGAACTGGGGCCGGTCCAGCGGGTCGAAATCTATCTGCGCCCCGAAGGGATGGTGGACACGTACACCGCGGACATGGTCTTAGACCGCAACCAAGCCCGCTATGAGCACCCCGTGCAAGAGAAACCCTTGCCCCTCTTCGGCCAAGTGTTCTATTGGTTCAAAATCTACCCCGCGCAAGGGGCCCCTTACCAATCGCCGGCCTTCACCTTTGTGTATGAGGACAATCGCTTTGCGTGGCAATCGCGCACGGTTGCGCCGGTGCAGGTCTACTGGTATGCCGGCGGCGCGGATGTGGCCGAAATGGCCCTGAACGCGGCGCACATTGCGCTGAAGAACGCGTTCGTGCAATGGCAAGGCCGCATTGCCACCGACCGCCCCTTGCGCATCTACATCTACGCGTCGCCGCGCGATTTGACCTCCGCGCTGGCCACCCTGCCCCCCGAACTGCAAGACCACGAGACGCGCCTGGCGCAGCACACGGTGCTGACCTACGACGGCCTGAGCCCCCAAGCGCGCGCGGAACAACAGCGCTACATTGCCCACCAAGTGGCCCACATCGTGCTGTATGACACCGTGGGCGAAGGATACGTTCATCTGCCATGGTGGCTGCGGGAAGGGCTGGCCGCGCTGGCCGAGCCCCAAGCCGCGGCGACGGAGTATCAAGTGCTGCAAGAGGCCGCAGCCGCGAACCAACTCTACCCCCTGCGCGACCTGTGCCGCGAGCCCACGTTTGCCACCGAAGACGATGAACGCCTGGCCCGCGCGGAGGCCGGTTCCTTCGTCGCCCACGTGTTCGCCCGCTATGGCCCCGCTGGCTTGCAACGGCTGCTGGAGGTCTACACCAGTGGCTTGGGCTGCGAAGAGGGCTTCCAGGCGGCCCTGGGCGCGAGCCTCACCGCGCTGGAGGACGACTGGCGCGCGGCCCAAGGGCTCTTCCCACGGCGAGAAATCGAGCCAGGCTGGGTGGGGCTATGGGTCATGCTGTGGATGCTCGCGCCTTTCGCGGCCCTGGGTTGGTGGCACTGGCGCACACGCCGCCCTGATGTGGACTTCACCTTGTGAGGGCAACCGATGGAAGAACGCTTGACCGCGCGCGTGTACGGACGGGTTCAAGGGGTGAATTTTCGCCATTTCGTATGGCGAACCGCGCAGGCCCTGGGCATCACCGGGTGGGTGCGCAACCGCCGCGATGGTTCGGTGGAAGTGGTCGCCGAGGGCCCGCGCGAACGCTTGGACGCGTTGCTGGCAGCGCTGCACGAAGGCCCGCCGGCCGCCCGAGTGCAGGAGGTGGAGGCAAGTTGGGGGCCGGCCCAAGGCTCGTTCTCAGAGTTCACCATCCGCCCCACGGTCTGAACCCTCGGGCCAAAGCCACGCACGCCACCGGAACAAGGCGAGGGGGTCCTCGCGTCACATATACCTTCGTGGAGGAGGCAGGCCAATGCATAAGCGCGCACGCTTCGGGATGCTGATTTTGGCGTTGCTCACCGCGCTGGCCAGCGGCTGCACGCCCGCCCAGCCCACCCCCACCGCGTCGCCCACCCCCACCCCACCGCCAACAGCCCCGGCGACGCAGACGCCGACGCCAACACCAACAGACACACCCACACCAACGCCTGAGCCCACGCCAACGCCCGACGGCGTAGCCCTGTTCCAACGCACCTTAGAGCAGTGGATCGGCGAAGAACGCACAGTAGAATATGAGGAGGTCTTTGATTTATTCAAGGACAGGGACAAACTCAAATTTTATAACCATATTGACGGCGCCCGATTTTACTTGGGCCATCTCTTAGAAATCGCCGGTGTATTGGACCTCTTCAAGCAAAATGGTGTTTATGACGATATTGGGGTCGCCATACAAACAACTTTCACACCAACAAAGCGGAGTTTCTACGGTGCGATTGGGCGCTTTGATGTGCGATTCTGTGGCTGGCTTGAGGATACGAAATATCTGCCGTTGAACCTTGTACCCGCGGATTCTGAAACAGAAAAACTCATGGATCCGATGCATTTAGGAAATATGGGATATTATACTACGAGTATGGATCTAAGCTGGTATGGTAAAATGGGACCATTTGAACGCGGTGGAAGGCGTTATGATTATCCGGGGCAGCAGAGATTCATCCTTTTTGAGCGGCGTGATGGGCGCCCCCTGGGCGTGTTGGAGATGGAGACCTTGTTTGATGAAGAAAAGTATTGGAACGAGTTCAAGCCCAAAAAGCGCGGCTTATGGATACCCTATACTTACCGAGGGGTACTCCGCGAGGTGCTGCCCGAGGAATTGGAGATGATCGATCGCTGCGTGCCTTTGTTGAACGAAAGAAAGTAGTATATAATCCTATATGATCTCTGGCCTGAAAAACCTGGCACGAGTAGCCGTTATAGGGCTGTTTATTCTGGCCCTTTATAGCGTAGTTGCCCCTTTCGGTACCATTTCCGTCCAGGCGCAGAGTTGTTATGAACTATGTCGTTGTTGTTGGAACTGTTATGACAATAGCACCTGTTACACCCAGCAGGCCATCAGTGGCCAGGGTTGCGCTGCAACTTGCTACCCTCATCGGGAGTGCGGCGCTGAGTATGTCTGTGACGAATGCACATCTGACTCTCAATGCCCATCTGGCTGCCGATGTATTGCCGGCGCCCCTAACTTTTGCTACTGCCCCGGCGGAGGAGGTGGTGGTGGAGAGGTCCGTAAATGTTGGAAACGCTGCGACGGGGCTTTGGCTCCGGCCTGCTTGCTAAGTGTGGGAGACGTTGGATCTACTTCTGCGGACCTGGCTTGGGAACGCCGCGGCGACGGC
>CAYUOX010000011.1:0-29609 GCA_964446575.1 uncultured Anaerolineaceae bacterium
CGGCAATGCCGTGACCAGATTGATCCTTTCGCACTGCGGAGCCGCATCGCCGACGCCCTCAATGCTCTGGATGAGGCACCGAGCGCCTCGCCAGGGCAGACGGAAGATGTGCGTCAAACCCTGGGGCTATGGAAAACGGGGACAACCCTCCGCTGCGCTCCAGGTGGCCCACCGTTTCCCGCAGCCTCGGCGACGGCGACCGGCGCGGCTCCACCCCCGCCGAATTGAGCCCGCTTGGGCCCCTTGGCCTTCGGTAACATTTTCATTTGGTGGTTGCTATCCCTTCGGTAACATTTTCATTTGACTTGACAGGGCGGTTATAAAGCTGATTTATCGGATCTGGAGCAGAGCCTCGCGTCGAAGCCAAAAGGCTGGGGGAAGAGTAGTGGGCACTATCAGAGATTAGACACAAGAGCCTTCCAACGCCCCTCAGTACCAGTACAGTCAATATAGCGGGCAATTGCCTCGCACTGCAGCACGGCCGCGGTCAGGGCCCGCCGCGTGGCCGGGTCTTCCCGCAGCCCCAGGAAGACCGCGCCCAATTTGCGTTTCATCGGGCCAACGAAACCTTACCCCTGATGCCGGCCGCGGCCCCAGCGTTCCAGCCCCTTTGGCAGGCCTGTCGCCGAGGGTGTCGCAGGGCAGACTGCCAGGCGCCTTTCGTCGGCAAGGCCGACTTGGCCCCTCGTTGTGGCGAGGGCTCCAGCAGGTCCACGGCAGCATATCCATCCCCGAAGCGGCTTGACAAAGGGCCGCGGGCCGCCTACCATAAAGGGCGCGCACACACAGGAGGCCCCATGAGTGAACCCCGCCACGTCTATGACCTCACCCTCACCGAATGGGAAACTTGGGTACAAACCCAGGGCCAGCCCGCCTATCGCGCGCGCCAAATTTGGGAAGGCCTCTACCGCCACCTCTGGCAACGGCCCGAGCAGTTTTCCACCCTCCCCAAGGCCCTACGCGCGGCCCTAAGCCGTGAATTTGAATTCCAGCGCCTGCAGCCCGAACAAACCTTGGCCTCTGACGACCAAGAGACGCACAAAACCCTGTTTCGTTTACCCGACGGCCCGGTGGTCGAAACCGTGCGCATGCGCTACCTGCGGCGTCGTACCCTGTGCATTTCGACCCAATCGGGCTGTGCCATGGGTTGCGTGTTCTGCGCGACGGGCCAACTGGGATTGCTGCGCCATCTGCGCGCGGGCGAAATCGTGGAGCAGGTGCTGTATTACGCGCGCTGGTTGCGCGCCCAAGGCGAACGGGTCACCAACATCGTGGTCATGGGCATGGGCGAGCCCTTCCACAACTACGAGGCTACCCTGCGCGCGCTGGACATCCTCAACCATCCCGCGGGGTTTCACTTGGGCGCCCGACGCATCACCATCTCCACCGTGGGTTTGGTGCCGCGCATCCGCCAATTCGCGCGCGAAGGCCGGCAATACAACTTGGCCGTTTCGCTCCACGCGGCCGACGACGCGCTGCGGCAACAACTCATTCCTGTGGCGCGACGCTGGCCCTTGGCCGAACTCATGGACGCGGTGCGCGATTACATCGCCCAAACGCGGCGGCGGGTGACTTTCGAATGGGCTCTCATCCGCGAGGTCAACGATACCCTCGACCAGGCCCACAAACTGGCCCGCCTGCTGCGCGGTATGCTGGCCCACGTCAACCTCATTCCCCTAAACCCCACGCCCGGTTACGCGGGTCAGGCCAGCACGCGCGAACGGGCGCGCGCGTTCTGCGCGGTGCTGGAGCAAGCCCGCGTGCCCTGCACTGTTCGCCTGCGTCGCGGCATTGACATCCAAGCCGGCTGCGGCCAACTGGCAGGCCAAGCCCTGACCTCGCAGCCGCGCTTTCTGGTCGGCCGCCCTTGGAACGAGTCCGCCTAAACCCGGCCGCGCGACCCTTTCCCCCAAAAGGGGTTAAATATATTGCCGTATCCGCGTCTTCCCCGAAAGGAGTATGCCGATGGCCCCGAAGAAAATCTTGCTGATTGCCGGTGATTACGCCGAAGACTACGAGACCATGGTGCCCTTCCAAATGCTGCAGATGGTCGGACACACCGTCCACGCGGTGTGCCCTGACAAGAAGGCCGGAGACCGGGTCATCACCGCGGTGCACGACTTCGAAGGCGAGCAGACTTACAGTGAGAAGCGCGGGCACTACTTCACGCTGAACTACGACTTCGACAAAGTTGACCCCGCGAACTATGACGCGCTGGTCATCCCCGGTGGGCGGGCGCCGGAATATCTGCGCCTCAACGAGCGGGTGGTGGAAATCGTGCGCCACTTCGTCGAGGCGGGCAAGCCCATCGCGGCGATCTGCCACGGCGGGCAATTGTTGGCCGCGGTGGATGGGGCGCTGAAAGGCAAGCGAATGACGGCCTATCCGGCGGTGTTCAACGAAATGCGCTTGGCGGGTGCGGAGATCGTCCCGCCTAACGCCACCTTCAGCAACGCGGTGGTGGATGGCAACTTGGTCACCGCGCCCGCGTGGCCCGCGCATCCGGCCTGGATCGCGGAGTTCCTCAAAGTGCTGGGCACCCGCATCGAGCCCTGAACCCGGCCACCTCAGCCGTACGGACAAACGCGGGGCTGCGGCCCCGCGTTTTTTTGTGCCCGAGGTCATGGTACACTTGCGCGCGGAGATGGAACTATGGTTCGAGGTCGTTCTGTGCTGCTTTGGGCAGGGTTGGGGGTGTTGCTCGTGACCATCGCTGCCGCGCGTCCACAGCCGGCCGCGGCCGCGCCCCAAGCGGTGGCTGAATGCATCGATGCCGCGTATGAACTCATCGGCCTGGTCAATGGCGTGCGCACAGCCGCGGGCCAACCCGCGTTTGAGATCAACGGCACGCTCATGGCCGTGGCCCAGGCCCACAGCGAATATCAGGCCTCCATCAACGCAGGCACCCACACCGGCCCCGGGGGCAGTCGGCCTTACGACCGGGTCAAAGCCGCCGGATACGGTGACGGGCGGCACATTTATGTCTCGGAAAACATCGCCTGGGGTTACAACCTCACGCCCCAGGGGGCCATTGACGTGTGGCTTCCCTCACCGCCCCACTATCGCACCATGACCGGCCCTTTGTATCACGATGTGGGCGCGGGTTGCGCTCGCTCGGGCAAACAGGTGTACTTTACCCTGGTTGCGGCCGGCATCGCGGGCCAGGCCCTCGCGCCCACCCCACGGCCGCCCACGGGCCCCACGGCCACGCCACCGCCCCCCACGCCAACGTTGCCGTACGAGCCCGTGCTCCCGGCCACCCCGCGACCCGACGGCGCGGTCATTCACACTGTGCGCCGCGGGCAAACCCTCATGATGATCGCAGGCTCCTATCGCGTTCCGTTGGAAGATATCTTACGCTACAACAACCTGACCGAGAACAGCATCTTGCGTATCGGCCAAGAAATTATTGTGGTGCCGCCGCGGGTGACGAGCACGCCAACCTCGGACGCTGCCGACAGCGCGGTCACCGCGACGCCGCGCGCGGCCACAGCCACCGCCACCACCACCGCCACGACCACGCCGCGCAGCCCGGCGCGCACGCGGCCCCAACCCACGGCCACGGCCACGACGTCGTCCTCCGCAGGCACCTCGGGCCCGCGGCCGCTCGACCTGGCCTTGGCCCTCGGGCTCACCTTCGCCTTGGCCGGCTATTGGATGGCCCGCCGCCAACTTCCCTCGTGAGAGATCGCCATGCTGCAACTGGAGCGCGTTCGGGGAGGTTACGGCCCCCACCCTGTGCTGCACGAAGTCACGTTTCGCGTGCCCCCGGGGCGATTGGTTGCTTTGGTCGGCCCCAATGCCGCGGGCAAGACCACGGTTGTGCGCGCCATCTTGGGGCGCATCGCGGTGCAAGGTCGCATCACCTGGCAAGGCCGCGATCTCGTCCACCTGAGCCCGCGAGCGCGGGCGCGAATCGTCGCGGTGGTGCCGCAACACGGCCCATTGCCCCCCCATTTCACCGTGGAACAGGCCGTGCTTCTGGGGCGCACCCCATATCTGCCCTGGTGGGGCGAACCGCGCGCGGCGGATCGCCAAGCCACCCAAGCCGCGCTGCGGGCGTTGCGCCTTACCGCGCTGGCCGCCAAGCCCCTGGCCGAACTTTCGGGTGGCGAACGCCAGCGCGTGCTCATCGCCCGAGCCCTGGCTCAAGATACCCCCGTGTTGGTGCTCGACGAGCCGACCACCCACTTGGATTGGCGGGTCCAACTGGAAGTGCTGGAGTTGGCTCGCGACCGGGCACGAGCCGGCCTGGCCGTGCTGGCTGTGCTCCACGACCTGAACCTGGCCGCGCGCTTTGCCGACCAAGTCGTGCTGCTGCATCGGGGTCGCGTCGTTGCCACCGGCACGCCGGCCCAAGTGCTCACTCCCGCGCGCGTGGCGCAAGTCTATGAGGTTGAGGTGGATTTGATTCCACGACAGGGCCGACCTGTGCTCATTCCTCAACGTCCCCTGCCTCCTCAGTCCCGCTGACCATAGCCCAACCCCGAACCCGTCCTTGCGCGCATCCATTCCCCCGAAGGAGGTGCATCATGACCCGCGTGTTGGCCTGGCAAAAGCCCATTCCACGGCTGGACGAACAGGCTCGGGCCGCGGCCTTGGCTCGGCAAGAGCGCCTGACCAAACCCCAGGGCAGCCTGGGGCGTCTGGAAGCCCTGAGTGCAGCCTTGGCCGCCATGCAAGGCACGCCCCGGCCCCAACTACGCGACAAAGTGGTGCTGGTCATGGCCGGCGACCACGGCGTGGCGCGTCGTGGCGTCAGCGCGTATCCGCCAGAGGTCACAGCCCAGATGGTGCTCAATTTTCTGCGCGGCGGGGCGGCTATCTCGGTGTTGGCCCGCTTCACGGCCGCGCGGCTGCGCGTTGTGGATGTGGGCGTCGCGGCACCGTTGCCCGAGCACCCACACCTGTACGCGCGAAAAGTGCGCTATGGCACGGCCGACATGCTGGAAGGGCCGGCCATGAGTCAAGCCGAGGCTGAAGCCGCGCTGAGCGTGGGCGCGGAAGTCGTGGCCACAGAGCACGCCAAGGGCATGGACATCTTGGTGCTGGGCGACATGGGCATCGGCAACACTACGGCCGCGGCCGCGCTGGCCGCGGTGTTCACCGGTGAGCCCCCAGCCGCGTTGGTAGGACGGGGCACCGGCCTGGACGAGGCCGGCCTGCGCCGCAAACAGCAAGTGGTCGAGGCCGCGTTGGCGCGCCATCGTCCGCGCGGCGAGGCCCCTCTGGAGGCTTTGGCCGCGGTCGGCGGCCTGGAGATCGCGGCGCTGGCCGGGGCCATGTTGGCGGCCGCGGCCCGCCGCGTGCCCGTGCTGCTGGACGGCTACATCGTGACCGCCGCGGCGTTGGTCGCCGCGGCCATCGACCCGCGCGTCCGCGCGTACTTCATCGCGGGGCATCGCTCCGCGGAGCCCGGCCACGAGATCATGTTGCGCGCCTTGGGCCTCGACCCCATATTGACGTTGGACATGCGGTTGGGCGAAGGTTCGGGCGCGGCCGTGGCCCTGCCAGTACTCGAGGCCGCGGTACGGCTGCTAAATGAGATGGCCACCTTCGACGAGGCCGGTGTCAGCGAAAAACAGGGCTGAGTATCCCTGGCCCACGGCCGCGGCGCGTGAGCCCGGTGCGGCGCTCGGGCCGGGCCACCGCCGGCAAATCAGCGCCTTGGACAAATAGCCCCCGTGCGGGCCTTGTCAAAATGCGCTTGGGCCTGTATAATAGGGGGCGTCCAAGGATGGGTGCGTAGCTCAGTTGGTTAGAGCGCCTCACTCACATTGAGGAGGTCGGGGGTTCGAGTCCCTCCGCGCCCACACAGGCAAGCCCTCGGTGCACAGCCGAGGGCTTTAGCGTTTGGCCCAACCGCCGAAAGTGCGTTATACTTGACCCGTACGGTCCCCGGCCGTGCACGCATGTCCCATCCCCGGGGCTGCTCCCGTGTCGCTACCATCCGCTACGGGACGACCTGGCCCTCCATCTGACAAATCGCGGAGATGCAGGCCTCCGGCATGGGAGAGCATCCGGCCCCGCAGCGAGGCCCAGGCGGCCATGCAAGCCGCGGCGAAAGTCGCGTCCCAAAGAGGCGAAGGCTGTCGCTATAGTTTCTCTGGCATGGGGAAGGCCATGCTTTTACAGGCCTTCGTGTTCTGGCAGGTCCGGCGAGGTGCCGGGGGCGAGCAAAAGGCGGCTTCTTCGGGCACGCGGTCAGAATGCCGCGCGATTCCATGTAGCGTTATCATACAAAGAAGAGTTCGAAGCCTGATTCAACTCGAACACCCGACCATCCCGGCGTATCGTACTGCCGAAGCCCGGTTCCTTGAAACGCGGAAACGTGGTTATCTTCCGTAGTACTGTCCAGCCAGCCCCCACAGGCGCGACGGATGGGCATACTGGGCATTTGGACACGTGGACGAGGGTACCGCAAAGCAAGCGAAAGGCAACCCAAAGGCAAGCATCGGCGCAGAGACGGGTATAATGATAGAGCACATTCTTGAAGGCTTGTCCACCCAAAACCCCGGAAGGCAACAATGGATTGGCAGCAGTGGATTATCAGTGACCCTAAGGTCAAAATGGGAAAGCCGGTGATTGCCGGAACTCGGATTCCGGTGGATTTGGTTTTAGAGAAATTGGCCGCTGGTGAGACGGTGCAGGATCTGCTGGAGGCTCACCCGCGCTTAACAGAAGAGGCGATCCGGGCCGCTCTGGCCTATGCCGCGGCGGTTTTGCGTTTCGAAGAAGTGTATCCCCTGTCGGCATAGGCGTCTCCGATGAAATTGCTGGCAGATGAAGGCGTCGATAAGCCCATTGTCGATGCCCTACGCGAGGCCGGGCATCAGGTATGGTATATTGCTGAAATGGAGATCGGTCTATCTGATGACACGGTGCTGTCCATGGCGTCGCAACTGGATGCGCTATTAGTAACTGCTGACAAGGATTTTGGCACCCTCGTCTTCCAAATGCGACGACTCACGAAGGGAGTCGTCTTACTCCGCCTGGCGGGTCTCCCGCCCAAAGACAAGGCGAAACGTGTCGTTTGGGCCATTAAGAAGCATGGGCGCAAAATGCTTCGTGCCTTTACTGTCATTACTCCCCAAGCCGTCCGAATTCGGTCTCTCCAAAACTAAGCAGATTCCAGGGCAAGAACAGGCCCTTCCTTTCGGGTGTCGATGCGCGTCCGGGTCGCCACATCCCAGCGTCCACAGGCTCCCATCCTGCCGTCGGTCTGCAGGCCATCCCAGGGCTTCCAGGGCCGCCCGCACCTCGTCGCCGGGGAAATCCAGCCGGCGGACTAAGCCCAGGCGGGCATCATGGCGCAGGGTGCGGGTGGAAGCCCCATCTGCCCCGCGGTCATGACACCGCCGTGGGCCAGCATATCCGCCACATACCACGGCCGCGTCGCCCGGCCTCGTTCGGCCAGGTTTCCGTTGGCCCGAAAACATCGTCGAGAGCGGGGAGATACTGCTGGTTGCCATGTCGGCAGCATACCTCACCTCCCAAAGGCAAGGTCCAAGTCGCCTTGTGAGGGCGACGGGGCAAGGCCCACCACGCCATTTTTCCAACTGCCGAAATGGAAGGGCCTCGCTGCAGACAAAGCAGAGCGGTAGGGTGGCGGGGAGGAGAATAGGGGAATTTTCTTCAGGGCTGGCAGAATGTGAAGGCTGCCCGTCCCCGTGCGAAGCCGACCGTCCAGGTTTGGGGAAGGGCGTTTCGGAATCCTGCTGCTGGAAAAGCAGTACATCATCGGCGGCGTTGGTCAGCGTAGCCGCCCAGATGCCGCCCTTCCTGAGATGAAAGGCGGGAAGTTGTAGACATTGAGGAGGTCGGGGGTTCGAGTCCCTCCGCGCCCACACAGCCAAGCCCTCGGTGCACGGCCGAGGGCTTTAGCGTTTGGCCCAACCGCCGAAAGTGCGTTATACTTGACCCGTACGGTCCCCGGCCGTGCACGCATGTCGCATCCCCGGGAGCGAATTCGATGACCCAAGCGCACCTCTCGGCCTCGCAAAAAGAGCAAGCCTTTCAAGCCGCGATGGATGCCGGCCATACCGCGGCCTGGAACCTGGATTGGGACCAAGCCGCGCGGGCCTATGCCCGCGCAGTCGCGCTCAAGCCGCGCGATTATTGGGCCCTGGTGAATTTGGGGCTGGCCCTTTTCTCTCTGGGGCAATTGCGCGAGGCCGCGGAGGTGTATCGTCGCGCGGCAGAGGTCAAGCCTTCGGAGCCCGCGCCCTGGGAAAAGTTGGCCCAAATTTTGGAACGCCTGGGCAGTGAAAAGGCCGCGGTCGAGGCCGCCATGGCCGCGGCCGAGCGTTACGCGCGCAGCGAGCAGTTGGAAAAGGCCATTGCCATGTGGGAACATGCATCCCGCTTGGCGCCGTCGTACTTAGAGCCGCACTATTACGCGGCCTTGGCCTATCAAAAATTAGGACGCAAATACGAGGCCGTGCCGCACTTTTTGTACGCCATCGCGCTGCTCCAACGGGTTGGGCGTCAATCAGAGGCCATGCGGTTGGCCCAACGGGCGTTGCAGTTCGCGCCCCAACATCCCGAAGTGCGCCGCGCGTTGCAATTGCTGGCCCGCAATAAGCCCGTGCCCATTCCCAAATGGACACCGCCAGAAGCGCCCCAACCCACCACCGGGCCTCTGGCGCCCAAAAACCAACGCGCGGCCCTGCCTGCGCCCGAAGAAGCCCCCGAGGCCGAGGCCGAAGAAACCGAAGCCCTGCGTCCGGACGAAGAGGCCTACCAAACCGCGCTGGCCGTCATGGCCGAACTGCTCTTCATGCAGGCCGAGGAGCACACCGAAGAAGAGCGCGAAACCCCGCGCGCCCGGTTGCTGCGCCTAACCCAGGCCCGCGAGGCCTATCGCAACTTGGCCGCGGCCCAGCGTGACAAGGTGGTCTTGCTGCTGACCCAGGCCTTCGAACTCCAGTCCCAAGGCAAGTGGCGCCAGGCCGCCGCGGAGTTAGAGCGGGCCCAAAAAGCCGGCCTGCAGCACGCCGCCTTGGCCTACGCGCTGGGCATCTTCTACTTGCGCGGCGGAGAACCCAAGCGCGCCTTCAACGCGTTGCAAAAGGCCCTCACGCACCCTGAGTTCGCCTTGGCCGCGCGCTGGCTGCGGGCCAAGATCCTCTATGAAGCGGGACGCGTCAAGGGCGCCGCGCTGGAAGCCCTGGAAGCCCTCTACTGGGCCGATTGGATCACCGCACCGGCCAGCCACCGCGCCATGTTGGACTCGTACTACGAGGTGCTGCGCACAGATTTGGAACGCAAAAAACTCACCGCCGACCAGGCCGAAAAAATCTATCGCAGCGTTGCCCAGTTGCTCGAAGCCCCTGACTGGCGGGAACGCATCGCGGCCCTCCGGAGTCAATCGGCCGAAGAAAAGGGCACCGACATCTTCCACGCGCCCACCGAAAGCACCGTCCTACCGCTGGCCGAGTTCATCTTGCAAGTGCAAAACCCCGAACTGCTGGAACGCATGCAGCGGGTGCGGGAATATATGCAACGCCACCTGTACGACGCAGCCATGGAAGAGGCGCACCTGGCCTTGTTCGACGCGCCCACATTTTTGCCCCTGCACATTCTCATTGGCGATATTCTTTGGTATCAGAGCCTGCTGGAACAGGCCGCGCACAAGTTCCTGGTTCTGGCACGCGCCTATCAAGTGCGCGGAGAAGGGCTCAAGGCCGCGCAAATGCTGCGTCGGGTGCTGGAGATCAACCCCCTCCACACCCAGGCCCACAGTATGCTCATCCACCTGCTCATGGAGCAAGGCGCGCATCGTGAAGTCGCCGAGGCCTACCGCAAATTGGGCGAGGTACATTACGAACTGGCCAACTTGGACGAAGCCTCGCAAGCCTTGGAAAAAGCGCTGGAATGGGGCCAACGCGCAGGCTGGTCCCCCGAAGAGCAGGCCCAAGTGCTCAAAACCCAGGCTGCCATTGCCGAACAGCGCTTCGAATGGGACAAAGCCCGCACGGCCTACCAAAAGTGGACCGAGATCACCCCCGACGACCCGGCCGCATGGCAAGGGTTGCTCGACCTGGAATTGCGCCTGAACAACGACGAGCGCATGGTGCGCGTGCTGGACCGAATGTTCCGCCACTTCCGGGGGCAGCCCGGCGGCATGGACAAGGCCGTGGGCATCCTCGAGAATCTCATCCAACATTACCCCAAACATATGGACCTGCGCCTGTATCTGGCCCGCATGTACGCCTTTGCCGGGCGGCAGCACAAGGCCTTAGAAGAGTACGACCGCCTCATCGAAGCCTACATGGAGGCCGGCAACACCGTGGCTGCCAAACGAGCGCTGAAATCGGCATTGGCGCTGAGCCCCCCGCCGACCAAAGCCCAAGTGTATCGCAATTTACTCCAACAATTGGCCGACTGAGCGCGGGCCGGGCGAACGCCCGGCCGCTGTTTTCTCACCCCTGCTTCCTCGAACCCCAATCCTGTTTTAACCCCCTTGTGCTATATGTGAGGGGCAAAACCTCCATCTCCAGGATGGCATCATGACCCACACCGGACAACGACGCCGCTTTCCTAAACACATTGCCTTGCCCCAAGATCATGGCGCGTGGTTTCTCTTCTTCAGCCCGCTCATCATCGGCTTGGTGCTGGGCGGGCGGTGGAACCTCAACACCGCGCTGTTCGTGTTGGCCGCGCTGGGCGCGTTCTTGGCCCGCCAACCGGCCAGCATTCTGGTCAAAGCCTTGGCCGGCCGACGCCCACGCCGCGACATCCGGCCTGCCTTGCGTTTCTTGTTCGCTTACTTAGCCCTGACCGCGGTCGGGGTGATAGGCCTGCTCTGGCGTGGGCAATGGTACATTTTGCATCTGGCCGTGCCAGGCGTGCTCGTCTTCGCGTGGCACTTGTGGCTGCTGGCCCGGCGCCGAGAACGGCGCCAAATGGGCGTCGAACTCATCGGCGTAGGTGTGCTGGCCTTAAGCGCGCCCGCCGCGGTTTGGGTGGCCCACGGACGCTACCAACCGGAATATTGGTGGCTGTGGTTCCTCTTGTGGTTCGAAGAAGCCACCGCGATCGTGTACGCCTACCTGCGCTTGGAGCAGCGTGGCTGGCCGGCCGTGCCGCGGCTGGGGGAACGGCTCCGCGCGGGCGCGCGAGCCCTGGCATACGCCACCTTCAACATGCTGGCCGTCTACGCGTTAGGACGGGCCGAAATCGTGCCCCTGGGCGTAACCTGGGCGTTCGCGGTCCAATGGCTCGAGGTCGTGCTGGGCACGTTGCAGCCTGCGGTCAAACGGCGCCCCGCCTACATTGGCCTGCGGCAGGGTTTCGTGACCATCCTCTTCACCCTGTTGTTCATTTGGGGCTGGGGGCCGGCCCCGTGATTCACTTGCGAATCGCGGCCCAAGTGACGTAGGTCAAAATCAAATGGGGCGTGCCCTGCGCGTCCACATAATACCCGTCGATGCGCAGCGCTCCCACCCGCTTTTCGTTGGTCGTGTAGCAAAAAGCCTGCCCAACTTGATACTGGGGATTCAAAATCGCGTTCTTGCGAGTGTAGGCCGCGTGGTAACAATCCGCGAAATCCGGCGGCCAATAATAAATGGGCACGAAAAACACATGATCCCCCACGTGCCCCAGCCCTTGGTCGTTGGGGCCGTTGTAACCATACGCGATTTCCGCGCTGCCATCGTCGAAATTGATGCTATCGCCCGGCGTCACATCCACCTGCCGTTGCACAAACACCGGTGGGCCGGGCGTGACCGTGGGCGTGGGGGTGGGCGGCAGCACTTGCAGGTGCAGCGTCAACACCAAGGGGATAGGCTCCGCGTGGGCCGGGCGCAAGGCCCAGCGGGCCACGTACGCGCCCGCGTCGGCAGGTGCCTGCAATATCACCCGCACCTCCAGCACCTCGCCTGGCGCCACCGGGGCTGTGGCCTCCCAGGTGGGGGGTGCCAAGGCCGAATCGGGCGCAGCCACCAGCGTCAATGGCGCGTCCCACGGGCAAGCGCCCACATTGGCCACGGCCCACACCACCTCCACGGCCTCACCCGCGGGGGCCTGCATCTGCACTTCGGCCTTGTCGAGCGCACGCGCGGCCCAGCACGGCACCGTGGGCGATGGCGTGGGCGCGAGGGTCGGCGAAGGGGTGGCCGTATACCGCTCGACCACCGCAGTGGGCAACGGCGTTGGTGTCATGCGCGCGGCCGAAGCCGCCTTGCCGCATCCCACGAGCAGCCATGCCAAGTTCACCAACACCACGGCCGCGCGCGGCCACCCTTGCCACCCCGGCCTCACCATGCCGTCCATCCCCCATCCACCACCAAATTGGCCCCGGTCATGTAAGACGACGCGTCGGAAGCCAAAAACAGCAATGCCGCGTTCATTTCGTGGGGCTCGGCCATGCGCCCCATAACCGTGCGATACGCGTATTTCTCCACGAACGCGGGGTCTTGATGATTGTACACGCCACCCGGCGTCAGGGTGTTGACCCGAATGCCCGTGCCCGCGAAGTAGGTTGCCAAATAGCGGGTGAAGCCGAGCATAGCCGCCTTGGTCACCGTGTAATAGACGGGCTTGTATTGGGGCGGTTGACCGGGCTTTTGATAGATGCGCTGGTCAGGCCCTACCAAGCCGTAAGTCGACGCGATGTTGATGATGGAGCCACGATTCTGCGCCCGCATCACGCGCGCGACGGCTTGGGTGATCAAGAACGTGCCCGTGAGGTTGACCTTCAAAGCCTGCTCCCACACATCCAAAGGGAAGTCTTCGAACGCGGACGAGGCCCGCACCGCGCCTTCTGAACTGACTTTGGGGTCTAAGGCCGCGCTGTTGACCAAAACGTCCAGCCGGCCCCAAGCCTCGAGCACGCGCTGAACCGCGGCCTCGACCTGCGCGGGGTCGGTGAGATCCGCGGGCAGGGCCATGGCCTGCCCACCTGCAGCGCGAATCTCGTCGGCCACGGCCTGAGCCGCGTCGCCCGCGATGTCGAGCACGGCCACGGCCGCGCCGGCCTGGGCCAACGTGTGACAAAACTGCCGACCCAACAACCCCGCGCCACCCGTCACCAGCGCCACCCGGCCGGACAAATCGAAAGACTGCAGCACCGAAGAAGCAGGCGATGACTTGGTCATGCGTTTCCTCCCGCCGAATGCGAAATGGGCCCCGCGCGGTGGGCCGTGGAGGGCTGAGCGTCACGGGGCAACCAAGGGGCCAAAATGCGCTCCAAATCGGGCGGTGAAAAGTGGGGCGGCTTGAGCACCTTGCCGTCGTCGCGCAGCACAGGCTTGCCGTCGGCGCCGACCTTGCTCATATTGCTGCGGTGCACTTCCGCGAACAACGCTTCTGCAATCGGATGCAACCCATGGGCCAACATCGCGCCCAATACCACATACAACAAGTCGGTCAAGGCGTCGGCCACGCCCACCAAATCCCCCGCGCGGGCCGCGGCGGCATATTCGTTGAGTTCCTCTTGGATGAGGCGGATGCGCAGTTCGCGCACCTCGGGCGGTAGGTCGGCTGTAGGTTGCTCTGACGTGTACACTTGCAGCGCCCGGTGAAAGGCCAGCAAGGCCTCCAGTTGCTCCTTCATGGCAGCACCTCCCGCGGGGCCCGCGCGGAGCCCGTCCTCAAAACACAAACCCAAGTATATCACCGCCCCCCAACAGGGTATAATGGCCTTATCATGCGACGAACTTTTCTTTTGCTTTTCGCGGTGGCCGCGTTGGCCGGGTGTCGTCCCAACACCTCGGCGGTGGAGGCCGAAGCCGCGTATCCCACCGACGCCTGGGATTTGTGGCAGCCAGGCCCGTGGCTGCGTGGCGCGAACGTGTACCAACGCCGCGTGTATCCGGAGTTGGATGGCACGTGGTTTTACGGCCCAGGCCCTTTTGGGCCGCCCTACACGCAACAGGACTTTGACGCGCTGGCGGCCCAAGGCGCAAATTGGGTCGTGTTGTCGGTGATGGGGCCTTATTCGGTGACCCGCCCTTATCGTCCCGACCCACAAGCCTTGGCCCACATTGCCTATTTGGTGGACATGGCCTGGCAGGCCGACCTGTTCGTAGTCATTGCCGTGCGCAGCGGTCCCGGCCGCAGTGAATTCTCGATCTTGCGCGACGGGTTGGGCGAGTGGTTCGGCCCCGAATATCTGCACGAAGAAGTCTGGACCGACGCGGACGCGCAAGCCGCGTGGGCCGATATGTGGCGAAGGCTGGCGCGGCAGTTCCGCGATCATCCCGCGGTGGTCGGATATCTGCTGATGGTCGAACCCAACGCGAACGACATCGTCGGCGAGCACGACCCAGATGCGTTCTACGCGCGTTACCAGGGCACGGGGTACGATTGGAACACGTGGTACCCGCGCCTGGTCGAGGCCATTCGGCAAGAGGACCCGAATACGCCGATCTTGGTCAGTCCGTTGGGCTACGCGTCGACCCGCTGGCTGCCCTACTTGGCGCCGGCCGAAGCACCACGCGTGGTGTACGCGGTGCACATGTACGAACCCTTCGCCTATACGCACCAAGAGCCCGCGCCGACCATGGATTGGCACTACCCCGGACGCATGCTGCTGGACAACGCCTTGGCCCCCGTGTGGATGGATCAGGCCGCGCTGGACGAGAAAATGGCCGCGCTGGCCATGTTCCGCTTGCGCGGGGGTGCGCCCATCGCCATCACCGAGACCGGCATCATGCGCTGGGAACCGGGCGCGGCCGAATTTATGCGCGACCGTCTGGAAGCCGCGGAGCG
This sequence comes from uncultured Anaerolineaceae bacterium, assembly GCA_964446575.1. GTDB lineage: Bacteria > Chloroflexota > Anaerolineae > Anaerolineales > DRMV01 > JAADEN01. The sequence continues at coordinate 14,716 of CAYUOX010000011.1, forward strand.
CTATGGCATCAATTACGCGGTGTGGATGTGGTATCCGCGCTGGGACGCGCTCAACCAGCCCGACGGGGACCACGCGTTCAATTTTCGCCTGGGAACCCGGCCTGAACAACTGAAGGAAGATCCCAACAACCCCTTGTGGCAGACCTACCGCAGCCTGTGGGCCCGTAACACCGTGCGCCCGTCGCTGTGGGGCGCGGTGCCGGGCCAATATGCCATTCCAACCCCCAACGCGCCGGGCGCGCCTTGAGCCCCCGCCCCACGCCAACGCGGCACCGGCTCAGGTTCGCTCGGCCCGTGGCACGCGCGCAACGCCACGGACACCCTACGCGCAAAGAGGGAGCACACGCATGACCTTTCGTCGTCTATCGCTGGCCCTCGGTCGCGTGTCCAGGGTCGTACGCCGCTATCCCTATAGCGTGTTGGCTACGGCCGCATTGTGGACGACGTTCTTACCCTTGCTCTACGGCCTGTGGCGCGAGGCCCATTCCTACCAACCCGACATGGTGCCGCCCGCGTTCGCGATCGCGCTGGCCCTGTTCGTGCTGGGATGGATCCATCCGGCCCTGTATTTGCTGGCCGCGCTCGCAGTAGGCCTGCTGAACGCGGTGTATGCCCACATCGCCCACTTCTGGCGCGTCGGCAATTTGGAGATTCGGGTCGAGACCGCGCTGGATTCGTCGCCGGGGGAAAGCAGCGAGTTCTTGCGTGTGTTCGTGCTGCAATCCAAGTTCGCGTGGGCGTTGATGGGCTATTTGGCCGTGGCCCTGCTCTTGGGGGTGCTTTACGCGCGCGTGCGGCCGCGCGCGCCGCGGCGAGGTCGTGCCTGGGTCTGGCGCGGGATGGGCGCGGTTTTGTTTCTCGGCCTGGCTGCCTTCATGGGGCCCAAGGTCAAGGGCTACCCGGCCGTGATGTTGGGCACGACGACCTACCGCGTCTACACGCGCGTCAACCCCATCCTGGAGCGCAAAGACCGGGTAGCCGCGTTCATGGCCACCGCGCCCCCTTTGAATTGCGACGCGGCCTTCGACAAGATCGTGTTTGTCTTGGGCGAATCGGCCAACCGCGACTTCATGAGTCTGTACGGATACCCACGCCCGACCACGCCGTTCCTGGACAGCCTGCCGAACAAAGTGGTGGCCCGGGCGATCTCGCCTGTCAACCAGACCATGACCGCGGTGCCCATCATTTTCACCCCGGCCACCGTGACCGAATACGACGTGTTCTACACCAGCCCCAGCATCGTGTCGGATCTGCGGCGGTGTGGCTACGAAACGTTCTGGGTCTCCAACCAATTGCGCTACAGCCCTTACACTTCCAGCGTCTCGTCCATCGCCAGCGAGGCCGAACATGTGCGCTTTGTGCTGGACGACTTGGAAGGCGGCAAGTTCGGTCTGCCCGACGAGGTGTTGCTGCAATTGCTGCCCGAAGACGAAATCGTGCCCGGCCGCAAGCAAGCGTTCTTTATCCACTTGTTGGGCTCGCACTTCGATTGGAAAGATCGCTACCCGCCGGACAAGGCCTTAATTCCCGAGCCGCGCGATTTGCGCGATATCTACGCCAACACCATTCATTACACCGACCAAGTGCTGGCGCAAATCTTCGCGCGCTTTCACGCCCGCAGCCAGTCTATGTTGTTCGTTTACACCTCAGACCACGGCGAATGGATCACCGCGGACGAGGGCGGGCACGCGTTTTCCCAAGCGTTCCAAGACGAGTATCGCATCCCCTTGGTCTTCTGGGCCAGCGACCCCACCCGGCTGGAACTTTTGGCCCAGGCCATGGAAGGCCGCCTGGTCAACACCGAAGCGTTGGATGTGCAGATTCGCTATTTGGTCGGACTGGAAGACGATCCGGGCGTGTCGTATCGGACCTTGGTTCTTAGTCTGGGGCCGGGGCGGGTGCGTGATTATGTTGATTTGCCTTATTTGGAGTATGGCGAAACGCCGTAAACCTCGCCCGCGGCGCGGGCCAACGCTCACGACCCAGGTGACGAAACCCATGATGTCCACGACTCCCCCTCAACCCCAACGCTGGCGGCTGGTCTTTGCCAAGACCGAGCCCATGCGCTACACGAGCAACTTGGATGTGCAACGCACGCTGGAACGGATGTTCCGACGGGCCGATCTGCCCCTGTGGCACTCGCGCGGATACAACCCACGCCCCAAGATGCACATCGCGGCCGCGCTCCCGTTGGGGGTCACAGGACGCGCCGAGATCATGGACTTCTGGCTGGAGCGGCCCCTACACGCGGACGAGATACGCCGTCGCTTGGTTCGAGCACAGTCGCCGGGCTTGCAGGTGATCGATTTATACCCCGTGCCCTTAGAAGCGCCCGCGCTGCAAAATCAAGTGCGGGCCGCGGAGTATGAGGCCCGCTTTGTCACGGCCGTGCCTGACTTGGACGAACGGGTGCGGGCGCTCTTGGCGCGCGCACACATTGTGCGCGAACGCCGCGGCAAGACGTATGACCTGCGCCCCCTCATCGAGCGGCTACAGGCCCACCCAGCCGGTCCTGACGAGCCCGGGCCGCGCTTGACCATGGTGCTGACAGCGCGACCTGGGGCAACAGGCCGGCCCGACGAAGTTGTGGCCGCGCTGGGCCTCGATCCGGCCGAGGCGCGCGTGGAGCGGCTGCGCCTGTTCTTGGACCCAGACTAAACGCGGCCTCACGCCCAGCCGCGGGCCCCCGCGGAGCACGGTCCCCCACGCCGAACCGCGCGGGGCCCAAGGCAACCACCAAGGCCCGCGTCTGCTCGCGGGCCTTGCCATGGGCGGGGTGGGACTCGAACCCACGGCCTCCTCCTTGTAAGGGAGGCGCTCTAACCATCTGAGCCACCCGCCCGGGTGGGTCTATTATACCAGCAGTGCGTGGGCGGTGCGCCCAAATTCAAGGGGCGCGCGGCGAACGCGTAGGCAAGGCCTCTCGCGTGGGCTCCGCCCCGCGAACCACCATGTACACACTCGCTAACACCAGCGCGCCGCCGGCGATCTGCGCCGCGGTCAAGCGCTCGCCCAACAACCCCGCGGCCAAGAACGCGGTGAGCACAGGCTGCCCCAGCAGCACCGGCGCAATGACCGCGGCCGGCAAGCGTCCTTGCACTTCTTGGATGAGGAGCCATCCGCCGCTTTGGACCACCACGGCCAACCCAGCCAACGCGGCCCATGTGTGCGGACGAAAGCCCCGCCACGGCCAGCCCGCGAGGGCAATCAAAGGCCACAACGCGGCCGCGGCCGCGCCGGTGGTGATCCAAAACACCCATGGGGTCGACAACTGGGCCCGCGCGCGCTGCGCGAACATCTGGTACGCGGCGAAGAACCAAGCCGCGGTCAAACCCCACCATGCGCCCTCATCCCAAGCCAACGCGTGCCAACGCCCCTGGGTGAGCACCAACGCCGCGCCGAAAAGCATGAGGCCAATCGCGGGCCAAAACCGTCGTGGCAGCGGCTCGCGCCACACAAAGCGGGTGGCTAAGCCCACCCACAAGGGCGCGGTATTGACCATCAGCGTGGGTGTGGTCGCGTTGCTACGGGCCACGCCAGTGCTCCACAAGGCCAAATCCAGGCCAAAGCAGACGCCGCCCAGCCCGGCCCACAACCAGGCGCGACCGCGGCGCGGTCGTTGGCCGCGCCGTAGCAGCACGGTGATCCACACAGAGGCCAACAACCACGCGCCGGTCATGCGATAGGCCGCAATGACCGGTCCCGGCGCTTCGCGCGCATAACGCACCAGCAGCGGCGCGAAGCCCAAGACCAACAAGGCCAGACTCAACAAGCCATAAGCCCGCGCCCTGGGGGTCGCGGGCTGGCGTGCACGGCCGCCAAATGCCTTCACCTCAACCTCGCAGCGGGAGCACCAAATCGTGGGGAAACTCGGCCAACACCTGAGGCTGGCCCGCCTCGTCGATCCACACGGTGTCTTCGATGCGGATGCCGATTTCGGCCGCGGGGTAATACAAGCCCGGCTCAACGGTCACCACCATGCCCGGCAGCAGTGGCTCGCGTTGCCCCGCGGCCAGGCGGGGGTGTTCGTGAATCTCGAGCCCCAGGCCGTGGCCCAGACTGTGAACAAAGCCCTCTTGGGTGCCTGGCCGGGTGCGCGCGGTGGGATGGCCGTACCCTTCCAGCACTTCGCAGGCGGCCACGTACGGCGCTTCGGCCGGCCGACCAGCCCGCACTTCGGCCAAGGCCGCCCGATAGGCCTCTTCCACTTGCGCGTGCAAGGCCGCGACCCGCTCCGACGCGTAGCCCAGGCTCCAAGTGCGGGTGAAGTCGTAGAAATAGCCGCCCCCCGCCTCTTGCGGGAAGAGATCGAACACAATGGGCACGCCAACCCGCAGCGCGGCCGCATCGTCGCCGGTGCTGTGCGGCACACCCGCGTCGTAGCCTTGGGCAAAAATCATGGCCAGGGGCAACTCCACACCCAACTCCGCGGCCCATTGCCGCACCCAAGCCTTGACCTGGCCGATGGTGACCACCTCCCCCGCGGCATCTACCACGAGCCCCTCGGGCCCCGCACGCAACCCACGCAGCCGCTCCGCGACCCGGCCCACAATTTCCACCGTCCACGCGCCCATACGGCGGATGCGCTCCACCTCGGCCGCGTCCTTCGTGGCGCGCGCGGCGCGCAGAATGCGCTGGGCCAAACGGCCTTCCACCTGCAAACCAGGCCGTGCGGCCTGCACCGCCTGCCATAGACTGAGGTGGGGCCCCAATTCCACGCGGCCGGTAAGCCCAATACGGCCTTGGCCCAAGCCGGCGTCATCCAGCAAGGCCAAGGTCTGCAACACCTGCGCCTGAAAGCGGTCGCCGTGCGCGGCTTCCAGAAAGCGTTGCAGCGCGAAGGGTGCAAGATCGCGGGTGGGCAGCCCCGTGCGCGCGGCCTCGTCGCGCTCCATGGGCCAATGGTAAAGCACCGGCGTTTGGCCGGGTTTCTTGACCACCCACGCGTCGGTCAAATGGGCTGGCCGTCCGAGCAAATACACCAATGCCGGATTGTGCCCACCGGGGCCGACGATGATCAAACCATCCAGGCCGTGTTCCTGCAGCAGCGCGTCAAGGTCCCGTTTCACCGGCGCCTCCTATCGGCTCAACGCCGCGGTTTGGGCCTGCATGCCCGCGCGAAGGATCTCGCTGACTTCGGGCCGGGTAAACTCGGGGGGCAACATCTCGCCTCGCCGCAGCCGGGCCCGCACTTCGGTGCCCGACAAGTGCAGCCAGGCCTCGGGGCCATGGGGGCAGGTCTTGGCCGTGACCACCGCGCGGCACTCGCGGCAATAAAACGCGTGTTCAAACCGCAAGGGCACGATGCCAATGTCTTCGGGCGGGAATTGGTCGAAAATCTCCTGCGCGTCATATGTGCCGTAATATTGGCCCACGCCCGCGTGGTCGCGACCGACAATGAAATGCGTAGCGCCGTAATTCTTGCGCGCCAGCGCGTGCATGATGGCTTCGCGCGGGCCCGCGTAACGCATCGCGGCCGGGAACACGCCCAGCAACACCCGGTCTTGCGGATAATACTTCTCCAGCACCACCCGATAACTGGCAATGCGCACCTCGGCCGGGATGTCGTCGGCCTTGGTCTCCCCCACCAGCGGATGCAAGAACAAGCCGTCCACGATCTCCAGCGCGGTTTTCTGGATGTATTCGTGCGCGCGATGGATGGGATTGCGCGTCTGAAAGGCCACGATGCGTTTCCAGCCGCGCGCCGCGAACAGCCGCCGGGTTTGCGCGGGCGTGTAGCGCAAATCGGGGAATTCGTTCTGGGCCGCGCGCGGCAGATCGAACACCCAAATGTCACCGCCCAAGAGCACATCCCCCTGCGCGTAGAGCCGCGCCACGCCCGGATGAGCCTCGTCGGTGGTGCGATAGACTTCGCGCGCCTCACGCGTCTTGTCGTAAGGATAGATTTCGTCGATGTGCATCACGGCCAAAAGGCGGTCCCCTTCGGCCAAGGCCACATCCTGACCCTCGCGCAAATCTCGGGCCACGGCCTCATCGACCGCCAAGGTCACCGGAATAGGCCACACCAGGCCATTGGTCAAGCGCATCTCCTCGACCACCCGCAAGTAGTCATCACGGCGCAAGAAGCCGGTGAGGGGGCTGTACGCGCCCACCGCGATCATCTCCAGGTCGGCCAAGTTGGCACGCGAAAGCGGGATGCGCGGCAAATGGGCGGCCTGCTCCCGCGCCGCGGTGCGCAACGCGCCGGTCAGCAAACGATTGACCAAAGTGCCGCCATGAGGGGGAATCAAGGCTGTCATTCCACTGCCTCCGAGATGTTGGGCACGAGAGCCCCGCGGTTAGGACGCGCCCAAAAGCAAGCGCGCCCCGGCCAATAATACCAGAATTCCTAAGGCCAAGTGCACCCGTTTGGCCGGCAGCCGCGCCACCAGCCGCGAGCCCAACCACACGCCGGGCAGCGCACCGGCCCACAGCCAGGGCAGCACTTCCCAGGCCACTTGCCCCTTCCAGATATACGGCAGCATGGCCGCGCCCGAGAGCAGCGCGCCATGCAAAACATCCAAGCCGACCAAATGCTGGGGCGGCACCGCGTAGAGCAGTAAGAAGATCGCCGCGATGAGGGTGCCACCGCCCACGGATGTGGTGCCCACGGCCAGCCCGCCGCCGAAGCCGATGAGCCAAGCGGCCTTGGCCGACGGCCAGCGCTCTTTACCCTCGTGAGGCGCGCGCAACCAGCCCAGACTGCGGCCCAAGGTGATCGCGCCGACCAACACGAGCATGATGCCGATGAGCCGCGGCAGGCCCACTTGCAACCAGCGGCTATCGCCCGCGACACGATGCAGCACCCACCACGCGCCCAGCCATGCACCGGGCAGACTTCCCAAACTCAAGTAGAACACAGGCCGTAGCCAAACCGTCTTTTGACGGCGGTGCTGCACGGCTCCGACCAAGCGGGTGAAGGTGGTGAACACCAAATCAGTGCCCACAGCCACCACAGGCGACAGCCGCACCACCCACAACAAAAAGGGCAACATGAGCGCACCGCCGCCCATGCCCGTCAAGCCCAACACAAAGCCAATGCCCAGCCCCGCGGCCAACGCGGGCAGCATCCATGCGATGTCCATAACGCCTGCCTCGCCTGAAGAAATCGTCGGCCAACGGCCACGTGCGCGCCCCCGACACATGCCACGGCCCAGGCCATTCGGCCCTGCAAGGGCGATGCCGCGCGCGACCGCGCGCCGGCGCGGTTCCCACGCGGCCAACGCGAGAAAGCCCCAGCGTGGCCCAGCGCGATTCAACCTCGGCCGGGCTTATGGCGCCGTCAAGGCCCATTGTAGCACGGTGGCGCGTCCGGTGGCAGAAAAAGCGCGCCTTGGGGCACTTGCTGCCAAAGCGTCAGATAAGCCGTCAACTCGTCCAAGGCCGCGGCCGCGTCGTCTTCTGGCATCCCCAGGGTAATGAACGCAATGACCACACACTCCCCCTGCCACCGTTGTGCGACCAAAGCGCCCCACGGTTTCGGCGGCCCCGACACGTGCTCCAATGGCACGTATGCAGCCGCGACCACATCATACACATACGGCCGTCCTTCCCGCCACACGGGTTGGCCCAGCAAAAGCCAAGCAGGGCGCTCCGCGTAATATTCGGTCTCTTGCAATTTGTTGGTCACCACCACCACGTGCTGCGGCAGCGCGCGCAGCACGGGCCACACCTCGGCCTGCTGCCAATCGTTGCTGCGCAAGCCCGCGCCCAAATTGTGCATTTGCCGCACCAAAAAATGGCGGTCATAGGCCCAAGTTACGCGCAACAAATGCACCCACAACCAAAGCAACAGCAACGCCGTCGGCCACCATCGGCCCAGCACCTGCCACCCCAAACCCGCCCACAACAACGACAGCGCAACGAACACCGGCGCCAACAACCGCCAATCCATAGGTGTAGAAGCGTCAGCCACGGCAATGGCCAACGCCAACATGGCCCAATACACCACGATGAGCCCTCCCCAACGCACGGCATAGGCCCGGATGGGGGGGTGGGGGAACGACTCCGCGCGCGGCACGCGCCAGGATACCCAGACCAACGCGGCCGTGGCGACCAAAATCCCCGCGGCGACGGCCCAGACCTGGGCCTCAGACCACGTCGCGAACAAGGGCCGCACCCATCCAGCGACGGTCTCCGCGGCTTGGCGCCACTTCTCCAGCCCCGGCGGATGCCATCGCCACCGACGGCCGGTCGCAGCATGGGCCGCCCACGCGCCGGCCAGGGCCAACGCGGCCACGGGCACCCCCGCGGCCAGCAGCGCGGCCCCAGCCTGCCGAGGCCAGTTTTGGGGACGCCGATGTCGCCACGCCCACCACGTGTCCAGCATGGCCCAAAGCACCAGAGCGATCCCGATCCAGCGGGTGAACACAGCCCAAGCCGCGAGCAATCCCACCAACACCCCGGTCCGCGTGCGATGGGTCGCGTGCCACCGGTCCAACGCCCATGCCAAGGCCAAAATCTGCACCAAGAACAGGCTCTCAGACAAGACCAGCGTGACCACCCGCTGCAATGGGAAAGCCAAGGCCAACCACCACGCCACCGCGACGGTTGGCCCCGCGTGTCGGGTGAAGCGGAACACCACTCGCGCGGCCAGCGCGATGATGCCGGCCAGAGCCAGCAGGGCGACAATGCGCGCGGCCGCGGCTTCGTCGCCCTGGGTGAACGGCATGAACGCGACCATGACCTGCGGATATCCGGGTGGGAAGTGGGTCATGGGCGCCCAACCGTCGGGCTTCAAACGGGCATAAACCCCCGCACGGAACCAATGCCGGGCCAAGACCAAGTATGTCAGGCCATCGGAGTTGGCCCCCAACCCCCATTGCGCGGTGGCCCACGCCAACAGCGCCAACCCCGCGGCCAGTGCGGCCATCACGCCCCCGACGACCACCCCAGGATGCCGCCAGAGGCGCGCATCCCGCAGGTGACGCCATACGGCCTGGCCGGGCAAAGTCATGATGCCGTCCCCCAACCCGCGGCCGCGCGTGCCTCGAGCACCAGGCGCAGGGCAGCCAAGCCATCGTCTAAAGTGCATTGCGAGGTCGCCTCGCCGCGCACCAAGGCCAAGAAATGGCGCATTTCGGCCAGAAACATGTCGTTGCGCTCCCAACCGGGAGGCAGGTCGGCTTGGGCCTGCACGGTTCCGTCAGGGCCCAGAAGCACGGCCCGCCCGGAGGCATAATCCCACCGCGCCGTGCCTTGGGTGCCGACGATCTCCAGGTCGTGCCGCGGCGGGCGCTGGATGTAATTGACGTGCACCGTGGCGATGGCGCCGGAGGCAAAAGCCAGCACGATGTCCGCGGTGTCTTCGACGCCCTGCAACTCCAGCGGGCTGATGTGTCCGGCCCAAGCCTGCAGCACGCGCGGGTCGTCAGGGTCGGCCGCGGCCAGCAGCGCGCGCAAATAGTCCAGCGGATGGCACAAGGTGCGAATCACGCCGCCGCCCAAATCTTCGCGAGCCGCGTAACTATGGCGATAGTCTTCCCAGGGGTGCCACGCGGGCAGATACTCGCCCCAGTGGGCGTGCGCGTACAACACCTGCCCAAGGCGACCTTCGGCCAGCCAAGACTGCACTGCGCGCAACGTGGGGTGAAAGCGAAACTGAAAGCCTACCAGCACGCGCACGCCCGAGGCGGCCACGGCTTGCCGCAGTTCGGGCACCCGGCGCCAATCGTGGGCCACGGGTTTTTCCAACAGCAGATGCGCGCCCGCGCGCGCCGCGGGGATGGCCACATCCAAGTGCAACGCGGTGGGGTTGGCTACAATGACCGCGTCGGGGCGATGGCGAGCCAAAGCCGTGGCCAAGTCCGTTTCCACTGGAAAGCCCGCCAGTTCGTCGTCGGGCAAGGTGCTGCGACCAGTGCGATAGAGCACAATGTCTCGCTGACCCAAGGCCAGCAAGTTGCGCAAGTGTCGCCGCCCAATGGAACCCAAACCAGCGATGAGAAACTTCATGGGACCTCCTACCGCGGGGCGTGGTCGCACGCGGTGGGCACGGGGCATACGCTCAGGGCTGGTCAGACGGAGCGTCCTCCCGCAGGGCCACGATGATTTCCGCGGCCATATCGTACCGCCGAAACGGCGGCATGAGGTATAGGCCCGCGGCCCAAGGGCGAATGCGCCGGGCCAACTCAATGGCGATGCGCACCCCCTCTTCTCGGCCGCGCGAGCCGGCCCGCTCCATCCGCCACAGCACCTCGTCGGGCAAGTGAATGCCCGGCACTTCGTGATGCAGAAAGCGCGCATGTCGTAGGTTATATAAAGGCAACAGCCCGACCAAAACGGGCACTTCCAGCGGGCCGTAGCGCGCTTCATACCCGCGCAAAAACGCGTGGGCCGCCTCCGGGTCGTACACCGGCTGGGTCAAGAAGAAGTCCGCGCCCGCGCGGATCTTGCGCCGCATCACCCGCCATTCGCGCTCTGGATCCGCGGGCGTCAAGTTCAACGCCGCGCCGACGAAAAAGCGCGTCGCTTCGCCCAACGAGTTTCCCGCGTAGTCCGTGCCCTGGTTGAAATTGCGCTTAATCAGTTTGATGAGCCCCGAAGGCACCACATCGTAATGGTCCATCGCTTCAGGATAGTCGCCAATGGCTGTCGGGTCGCCCAGCACCACGAACAAATTGCGAATGCCCAACGCATGGGCGGCCAGCAGGTCGCCTTGCACCCGCAGCAAATTGCGCCCCCGGGTCGGAAAATGCAGCGTGGTCTCAATGCCGACCTCTTCGGCAATGCGCTGACACACGGCCCAAGGGCTCATCCGCATCCGAGCCAAAGGGCTATCGGTCACATCCACCACATCCGCGCCGGCATCGGCGACCAGCCGCGCGCCGGCCAGCACTTTGTGCAAGTTGACGCCTCGCGGGGGCGAGATTTCCACCGCGTACACGAAATGCCCTTGAGCCAAGCGATGGGCCAGCCGCGAGGGCGGCGCGGCTTCGCTCGAGGGGAACGGCTCCGCGGCGGCCGTGCGCCCTTGACGCGTCACGGCCTCACGGGGCGAAGGCGCGGGGCCCAGCACCTGCACCCGGACGTCTTCGGGCTGCAAGTCCGCGGGCAGGTGTTCCAAGGTCACCCGCATGGCCCGGATATGGGCCTCGGTAGTGCCACAGCAACCACCGACAAAGTGCGCGCCGGCCCGCGCGTAGGCTACGGCGTACTCCGCGAAGTAGTCCGGCCCGGCTGGGTACAGCACCCGGCCAGTAGACACCTGTTCGGGCCAACCCGCGTTGGGTTTGACCCACAGCACCGCGTCAGGGACCGCGCGACGCATCTCTCGCAGCACCCGCAATAACTGCGCGGGGCCGCCCGAGCAGTTGGCGCCGATCACGTCCGCGCCCCACTCGTGCAGCGCGCGCGCCACTTGCGCGGGCGTATCGCCCAACAAGGTGCGATCATCGCGGGTGAAGGTCACGCTGACCACGACGGGCAGGTCAGGCGCGACCTCGCGCGCTGCGAGCAGGGCTTCGCGGGCCTCGTGCAGGTCGGTCATGGTCTCGACCACGAACAAATCCGCGCCCGCGTCGGCCAAGGCCTGCATTTGCTCCCGAAACGCTGCGCGCGCTTCGTGGGGCTGCACCAAGCCAAACGGCGCCAGGGGAACGCCCAGCGGCCCCACATCGCCCGCGACTAAGACCTCGCGGCGTCCGTATTCGCGCACCGCGCGGCGGGCCAGAGCCACCCCCGCGCGGTTGATGGCCGCGACCTGGTCTTCCAAGCCGTGCTCGGCCAGGCGGTAGCGGTTGGCGCCAAACGTGTTGGTGAGCAAAATCTGCGCGCCGGCTTCCAAATACCGCCGGTGGATGTCCAACACCCGCTCGGGCTGCTCAAGGTTCAACGCGTCAAAGCACACATCAAAAGGCACGCCTTGCGCGTGCAGCATGGTGCCCATCGCGCCATCCAGCAACACCGGCCGCGATTGCTGCAAAAGCGCGCGCCAACGAGCCCGAGAGTCGGCCGCGGTCATGCTATCCCCTCAGCGCGACAAGGTTTTGGTTCGCGCTAAGCGACGCTGCAAGCGCGTTAGGTCGGCCTCGACCATCATCTGGATAAGTTCTTCGAACGAGACGCGTGGCTTCCAACCCAACTTGGTCTTGGCTTTGGTCGGGTCGGCTAACAAGATGTTGACCTCGGCCGGACGGAAGAATTTGGGGTCCACCACCACATAGTCACGATAGTCCAGGCCCACATACGAAAAAGCCACTTCGCACAGTTCGCGCACCGAATGGGCCTCACCCGTGCCGATGACGAAGTCTTCAGGTTCATCTTGCTGCAACATCAACCACATGGCCCGCACATAATCGCCCGTATAGCCCCAATCGCGCTTGGCCTCCAGATTGCCCAAGCGCAGTTCGTTGGCCAGCCCCAACTTGATGCGCGCCACACCGTGGGTAACCTTGCGCGTGACAAAATGCAAGCCGCGGCGCGGGCTTTCGTGGTTGAACAAAATGCCCGAGACCGCGTACAAGCCATACGATTCGCGATAATTGACGGTAATCCAATGGCCATAGACCTTGCTCACGCCGTAAGGACTGCGGGGGTAAAACGGCGTGTTTTCATTTTGCGGCACTTCGCGCACTTGGCCGAACATCTCGCTGGTAGAAGCCTGGTAAAAACGAGCCTTGGGGTGCACCAAACGAATCGCCTCCAACAGGCGGGTCACGCCGACCGCGTTGACTTCGGTGGTCAGCAACGGCTGTTCCCACGAAGTGGGGACAAAACTTTGGGCGGCCAGGTTGTACACCTCATCGGGCTTGTATTTGTCCATGACCGCCATCAAGGAGGGCAAATCGGTGAGATCCCCCTCGACCAGTTCGATCTGATCCAGTAAGTGCTCGATGCGAGAGTAATTCGGGTTGCTGGAACGCCGCACCAGGCCCACCACACGGTAGCCTTTCTCCAACAGAAATTCAGCCAGATACGATCCGTCCTGTCCGGTGATGCCGGTGACCAAAGCCAAAGGCATAGGGAGTCTCCTTTCGCTGGAAGGGGTGGATGACCAAAAAGCGCACGGGGCCTTGTGCCCGGCGCGCCGCGGGGGCATTATAACGGATTTTGGGATTTTAGGCACCCGTTGGATGGGGTGCGCGATGCCGCGCCTTCGGCGCGTGTTTTCGCCCGCGCGTGGGGCAAAGGACGCGCCATCCGCGCTGCCGCGTGGTACAATGAACATAGCCAGCGCCATTTACGCCATCCTCCGCTTCGATCCACGGGTAGGGTCCTTGTGAGCGTTATGTTCGAGATTTGCAATCCATTCCCCGGACGTCTTTTAGCCAGCGCGATGCCTTTTGGCCCCCACGATCTGGACCGTTCGCTGTGGGACGCGTATCAGGCGGAAGGCGTCACCCATGTGCTCATGCTGGTCAGCGATGCAGAAGCGCGCGCCGCGGCGCGACGTGATCTGGCCGCGCTCTACCGCGAGCATCATCTGACCGTATGGCAACACCCCATTCCCGACTTCGAAGTGCCCCAAGACACGGCCGCGTTTCGGGCTATGTTGCACCAAGTGGCCGACGCGCTGCAAGATCCGACCACGACCTTGGTGGTGCACTGCGCCGCGGGCCGCGGTCGCACAGGGCTGTTCTTGGCCTGTTGGGCGCAAGAAGCCCTGGGGCTCAGTCCCGAAGCCGCGCTGCAGTGGGTGCGGCGCTACATTCCCGGCGCGGTGGAAACGCGCGCCCAAGAAGATTTCGTGCTCACATGGCCGCTGCGGGTGCTTCCTCAGACGCCTTGAGCCGCGCGTACCAAGGCGACCCCGCGCATTATCACCGCACGCGTGCCTTTCCGCCTGGCATTGCCGCCCAGATCGTGGCTGCGCTGCTGCGCGCGGTGGGGCACCCCAGGCGCGCGCTGGATGTTGGCGCGGGCACGGGACGGGTAACCGTGCCTTTGGCGCGCGCGGGCATCCCCACGCTGGCGCTGGACCTCTCGCCCGGCATGTGCCGCTTTTTGGCCGCGCGGGCCCAACCGGAGGCCCTCCCCCTCACCGTCATCCAAGGCGACGCGCAACGTTTGCCCCTGGCCACGGCCAGCATGGACGCGGTGCTCACCGTGCACATGCTGCATTTGGTACCCGATCCGGTCGTCGTGCTGCGGGAAATGCGCCGCGTGCTGCGGCCAGGGGGATGGTTGGCCATTGGCTTGCAAGAGCACGCGGCCGATGCCCCGGTGGGTTGGGCGCAGCGCTTGTGGTCCGACGCGCTGGTGCGCGGCGGTCACCCCCTCCCCATGGCGGGTTGGCGCTCCTATCGCCAACTATGGAAAAACTTGCAAGACCTGGGGGCGCGACGGGTGCAGCGCATTGAGGCTGCACGCTGGCAAGTGCCTGTGCGGCCCGCGGAAGTGTGGGACGGCGTCCGCGAACGGCGCTACTCCCCCTATTGGGGGTTGTCGCGCGTGCAGCACGAGGTGCTCAGCCGCCGCTTGGCGCGGCAATTCCAGCGCCGTTTTGGCATGGGCCAACGCCCGCGCGCGGAGCGGCGGGTGTTCGTGTGGTATGTGTACCGCTTCGGGCAAAGGGGATGAGCCTGGAGGAGCCCCTTGAGGGGCTTAGGGCACGCGCACGCTCCGCTCACCTTGGTCGGCAATCGGGGGAGATACGGCCCAGCGCCCGAGCGCGTTTCGGACCTTTGGCGAAAGTGCCCCTGCGAACGACGGCGCGGGGATGCGCACACTACTATATGGGGCAACCAGGACGCCCTATCACCTGCACGGCAACGAAAGACAAAAGGCGGCGTTCTCCATAGACGCCGCCTTGAATTTGGTGACCCGTGCAGGACTCGAACCTGCAACCCGCGGATTAAGAGTCCGCTGCTCTCCCAATTGAGCTAACGGGCCACTGGCAGCCTTATTATACCGCGCTTCAAAACGATGTCAATGCAAATTCATGAACGCGGCAA
>CAYUOX010000012.1:0-11665 GCA_964446575.1 uncultured Anaerolineaceae bacterium
GCCAGGTCGTCCAACCGGCGGCGAAAAACCGAGGGCGGCACTTCGTACATTTCGCGGAACAGATGGAAGAGGTCCAGGGCGGGCAGGTCCCACCAAAGTTGCCCCTTGCGGCCCATGACGAAGGCGATGCGCTTTTTGAACGCGTCGCGTCCCTCCCAGGGGGTGAAGCCCAGCACTTCCACCTCGCCGGCATCGGGGAAGAGCACCCCGGCCAGGATCTTCAGAGTGGTGGTCTTGCCGGCGCCGTTGGGGCCCAAATAGCCCACGGCTTCGCCAGGGTGGATGGTGAAGGAGACCCCTCGCAAGGCCTGCACGGTGCGATAACGGGGCGCGACGAGATGGCGCAAGGCCGCGCGCAGGCCGGGCTCGCGCTGGGGCGAGCGGTAGGTTTTGTGCAGGTTGCGCACCACGATGACCGATGACATGATAGACACCTCCGCGAAGAAAACGCACTGCGCCTGGGCGGGCGTTTAAACGACAAAGCGCCCTCCGAAAGAGCGAGGGCGCCCGTCGTCGCACGGTAGAACGGATGGCCTTAAGGCCGGAAAGAGATCCAAGGAAGGGTTGGGACGGACGCCTGGAGGACGCAGTTGATCATGGGAGCACCTGGATTCGTATCGGGGTTTTCAAAATTATAGTTCCAGAGGGCGCGCCGGTCAAGGCTTCGGCTCTCTGGAGACCGTTCCAAAGTTGGTGGGTAAAATGAAGCAAGGGGGAGAAAGCGCTGTTCGGGGCAAGGAGGAAGCGCGATGAAAAAGGTAAAGTTGGTCGCGCTGAGTTTTCCCGCAATTCGCGGCCGCAGACCGCCGCTGTCCGCGTGGTGGGGGGACGCGCGTGCACGGCCATGGTCGCCGCGGGCGGCGGGTGCGTGACGGGCCACACGGCCAGGTGATGCGGCAACGGCTGCGCGGTGTCGACTGCGGGGCCACCTGGAGCATGTATCCTCAGGGGGTGAGCCCTGGGGTGCGCTTCAGCCCGCGGCCCGAGCAAGCGATGGTGCGGTTGGATGTGCTGGGGTTGAGTTCCCGATAGACGGCGGCCTGCATGCACGGGCTGGGGGTACCGGTTGGAGCCAGCACGGTGCTGCGCCTGGTATAAGTCCGGAGGCCTTGCGCCAGGCCACGGCCGAGATGGAAAAGCCGCCGGCCCATCGGCTGCGTGCGGCGCACTTCCGGCGGAACAAAAGGGCACGGCTGCGGCGGTTGGAACAGGAGGCGGTCCGGCGAGGTTGGGGGCTGCTGGTGATGGAGGGGCGGGCGTTGGCCGCCCTGCTGCGCAGCCCGCCGCCAATATGGGGTGGGGTCGCCTGGCGTTGGCTGCGTCTGGTCCAGCAAGCGCGTCCGCCGGGCAAAGGGGAGCAAGCAAGTTGGCGATATCGTGATCGACCGTTGCGGTTGGAACGGGCGGAGAAAGCCCCTTTGGTGACCGGGGTGACCCACAATCGGACGGAGCAGGCGGTTGGGCGCGGCTTCAAGATGCGGGTGAAGAGCAGGCGGGGGTTCAAGCGTTCAGACAACCGGCAGCGCTTCCTCCCCTTGGCGCTGGCTGTGGATCCGCGGGCCCTGTGCGCAGGCCTGCTTTACCTCCTCTGAGAGAGGACGAAAAGAGGAATAAGGCTTTCTTTACTTTTCCCACCGGCGTTGGAACGGTCACAGCCCCGCGCAAGCCTTGCCAAATAAAAGGGGCTGGGGTACACTTGTAATTTGAGGAGAGTTGAGCATGGCCCAACGGAAAGCGGAATCTGGTCGCGAACAGGCTTTGGAACAGGCTCTGGAGTC
This sequence comes from uncultured Anaerolineaceae bacterium, assembly GCA_964446575.1. GTDB lineage: Bacteria > Chloroflexota > Anaerolineae > Anaerolineales > DRMV01 > JAADEN01. The sequence continues at coordinate 1,779 of CAYUOX010000012.1, forward strand.
CCTCAAGAAGCGTTTTGGCGAGGGCGCGGTAATGCGGTTGGGCGAGGCCCAACACTTGCGGGTGGATGTCATTCCCACGGGCTCGCTGGCGTTGGACATTGCCCTGGGTGTGGGTGGCATTCCACGCGGTCGGATCACCGAGATCTACGGCCCCGAATCATCGGGCAAGACGACGCTGGCCTTGCACACGGTGGCCGAGGCCCAAAAATTGGGCGGCATGGCCGCGTTCATCGACATGGAACACGCTTTAGACCCCGCCTATGCCGAGCGCATCGGCGTGGATGTGGACAACTTGCTGATCAGCCAGCCGGATACGGGCGAACAAGCCCTGGAGATTGCCGAAACGCTCATTCGTTCAGGGGCCATCGACATTGTCGTGATCGACAGCGTTGCCGCGTTGGTGCCGCGGGCGGAAATCGAGGGTGACATGGGCGACGCGCCCATGGCCATGCAGGCACGCTTGATGTCACAAGCCCTGCGCAAACTCTCGGGGGCGATCAAGCAGACCAACACCACCGTGTTGTTCACCAACCAACTGCGCCACAAAATCGGTGTTGTGTTTGGGAACCCCGAGACCACGCCTGGCGGCCTGGCCCTCAAATTCTACGCGTCGGTGCGCTTAGACATCCGCCGGATTCAGAGCATCAAGGTCGGGTCGGAGGTCATCGGCAATCGGGTGCGGGTCAAAGTGGTGAAGAACAAAGTCGCCCCTCCGTTCCGCACGGCCGAGTTCGACATCCTTTACAACTACGGCATCTCGAAAGAGGGCGACTTGTTGGACCTGGCCGTGGAGTTAGGCCTGGTGACCAAACGCGGGTCGTTCTATTCGTATGGCGACCTGCGCTTAGGGCAGGGCCGGGAGAATGCCAAAAACTTCTTGCGCGAGCACCCGGACCTGGCCTATGAACTGGAAATGCAAATTCGCAGCCAACTGCTGCCGGAAGCGGCGATGCCCGTGCCGCCCGACGAAGCAGCGTAGGCGCGCCCCGCGCTCACGCGCGGTTACGGTGACGACAACCGGCCCCTCTGGGGGGCCGCGGGGAACCGCAACGCCACAAGTCCAACACCGGCCACCCGTCCCTCAGGGACGAGGTCGGCAAGTTGGTGTTTCTTTGGATGTCGCCGCCGTGAGCCGGGGAGTTCACGGCGTTTTTTCGTGGTTGTTTGACATGGAAGGCGTACCTGAAGGGCGCATCACGGCTTTGCGACCGCAAAGCCGGCAGGCCCGCGTGAAGGTGTATTTGGACGGCCGCTATGCTTTCTCGTTGGCCGAATCCGTAGCCGCGGCGTTGCAGGTCGGTCAAGTGCTCACCGCGGCCCAAGTGCGCGCGTTGCAAGAGGCTGACACCCGCGCGCGAGCCTGGCAAGACGCGGCCCGTTTGTTGGCCGTGCGGCCGCGCAGCGAGGCCGAGGTGCGCCAGCGCTTGCAACGCCGCGGTTATGCCCACGACATCGTCGAGGCCACGGTCGAACGGTTGCGCACTCTGGGCTGGCTCGACGACGCGGCTTTCGCCCGCCAGTGGGTGGAAAACCGCCTGGCTTTTCGGCCGCGCGGGCGGGCCCGTTTACGGGCGGAACTGCGCCAAAAAGGCATCGCTCCCGCGCTGATTGAAGCCGCACTGCGCGATCTGGACGAAACAACCCTGGCCTTGGAAGCCGGCCGCAAGGTCCTGCCCCGTTACCAAGGGCTGCCGTGGCCGGTGTTCGCGCGGCGCCTGAGCGGCTATTTGGCCCGCCGTGGGTTTCCCCCCGACGTGGTGCGTCAAGTGGTGCAACAACTGTGGCAAACAAGCCGCCACTCTTCGGACCCGGAACTTGACTCAGGACAAGGAGCAGAAGCATGGTGAACGCATTGATCTGGCTGCTGGTGGGCATTGTTCTGGGCGCGGTCGTCGGTGCGGCCGTGGCCCTGTGGTACAAACAAACGCGTGACCAGCAAACGCTGCAGGACGCGGCCAGCCGGGCCGAGCGGCTGATTCAAGAGGCCCAAGACCGAGCCCGTGAGTTGGAGCGGGAAGCCAAGGAAGAAATCCAGCGCTTACGGCGCACTGTAGAGGACGAACTGGCCCGTCGGCGGCGCGAGTTGCAGCAAGAAGAGCAGCGCTTGCGGCGCCGTTGGGAAGACCTGGAGCGCCGCTTGGACCGCCTGAGCCAGCGCGAACAAGCCTTGAACAAGCGCCAAAGCGCGCTGGACAAACGGGCCAACGAGATCGAACGGCTATATGAAGAGCAAAAGGCCAAACTCTATGAGGTGGCCAATCTGACCCCCGAAGAGGCCCGCCAACAGGTCTTGGCCCAAGCCGAAGAAGAGGCCCGACGGGAGATCGCGCGCATCATTCGGCAAATCGAGACGGAAGCCAAAGAAGAGGGCGAACGCCGGGCGCGTAAAATCCTGGCCATTGCCATGCAGCGCGTGGCCTCTGACCAGGTGGCCGAATTGACCACGTCGGTGGTGCCCCTGCCCGCGGAAGAGATGAAAGGCCGCATCATCGGCCGCAGCGGACGCAATATCCGCGCGTTCGAGCAGGCCGCAGGTGTCGACCTCATCGTCGACGACACCCCCGAAGCCGTGACCATCTCCAGTTTCGACCCGGTGCGCCGCGAGATCGCTCGGCGGGCGCTGACCAAATTGGTCATGGATGGGCGCATCCACCCGGCCCAAATCGAAAAAGTGGTGAGCAAAGAGCGCGAAGAAGTGGAGCGCATCGTGCTCGAGGCTGGCGAAGAAGCCGCGTTTGAAGCGGGCGTCACCGGCCTCCCCCAAGAAGTGCTCAAAATGCTGGGCCGCCTCAAATTCCGCACCTCGTTTGGCCAGAACCAACTGCACCACGCGGTGGAATCGGCCAAACTCGCGGCCATGCTGGCCGCGGAACTGGGCGCGGATGTGCAAATCGCCAAAACCGCGGCCCTGCTGCACGACATCGGCAAGGCTATGGACCACAACACCGAAGGCCCTCACGCCATCATCGGCGCGGACTTCTTGAAGAACTATGGCCTGCCGCCCAAGGTGGTCAACGCGGTGGCCGCCCACCATCACGATGTGGAACAGGAAAGCGTGGAGGCCATCATCGTCGAAGTGGCCGATGCCATCTCAGGCGCGCGCCCCGGCGCCCGCCGCGAAAGCGTCGAGGAATATATCAAGCGGGTCAAAGTGCTGGAGGAGATCGCCAAAGGCTTCGAAGGCGTCAAAGAGTGCTTTGCCCTCCAAGCGGGCCGTGAGGTGCGGGTCATTGTGCGCCCTTCCGAGGTGGACGATGTGGCCGCGCAGCGCCTGGCGCGCGAAATCGCCAAGAAAATCGAAGAGCAACTGCAATACCCTGGGCAAATCAAAGTAACCGTGATTCGCGAAACTCGCGCGGTCGACTACGCCCGCTGAGCCCGCCCCCTGTTTTCACACGACGAAATAGAGCGCCTTCGCGGCGCTCTATTTTCGCGTAACGGCCCGGCGCGCGGCATCCGTGCGGGGCGACGGCCGAGCCCAGCGCGAACGCGCGCGGCTCGGCCGCGCATGCCCAGGGCGTTGGCTCGCGAAGCCGCGAGCCGCGACCGTGCCAGGCCGGCCCTTCACGTCTCCTCCCCGCGCGGCAGCCTCAACAACGCCGCGGCGGTGGCTCCACATTCCACCGTTCACGCACCACATACGTGGGCTTGTCTTGCGTCTCGTGGTAGGTGCGCACCAGCAGTTCCGCGATCAGCCCCATGAGCACGGCCTGAAAGCCCAAAATGACAAACATCAGCCCCGTCTGAAAGAACGGCGACTGTAGCGCGCTGATGCCCCACCAGATCCGTCGCACCAATACGAACAGCAGCATCGCGGAGCCCAACCCGGCCAACACGAACCCCAGCCCACCAAACAGATAGATGGGCTTGTGGAAATAAGCGAGCAGAAACTTGACCGTGATCAAGTCGAGCAGCACCTTGAGAATGCGGTTCAAGCCATACTTGCTCTGCCCATACCGCCGGGGATGGTGCGTGACCTCCACCTCCGCGATGCGCGCGCCCACCGCCGCGGCATACGCGGGAATGAAGCGGTGCATCTCGCCGTACAGCCGAAATTCTCGCAACACTTCGCGGCGGTAAGCCTTCAAAGTGCAGCCGTAATCGTGCAGCGGTACCCCTGTCACGGTGGAGATGAGCCAATTGGCCAGCCGCGAGGGCAACACCCGGGTCCAAAACGGGTCTTGGCGGTGTTTGCGCCAGCCGCTGACCACATCATACCCCTCGTCCAACTTGGCCAGCAGTTTGGGGATATCCGCGGGGTCGTTCTGGAGGTCTGCGTCCAGCAGCACGATAATATCGCCCCGCGCGTGGTCAATGCCCGCAGCAATGGCCGCGGTTTGGCCGAAGTTGCGCCGCAACATCACCACTCGTACATGGTCGGGGTCGCGTTGCGCCAGCGCGCGCAAAATCTCTGGGCTGCGGTCTTGGCTGCCGTCATCGACCAACACCAATTCCCACGGTTGGGGGAACTGCTCCGCGGCGGCCAGCACCGCGTCGTAAAGCAAAGGCAGGTTCTCTTCTTCGTTGTACACCGGCACGATCAACGACAGGGCCACAGACATGCGCACCTCCACGCCATATCGTCACACCAACGCCAAGGATACCACGCCTTGCATCATGGGGCCTGGGCCCACCCCCAGGCGCGGAAGAGATAAGGGGCCACGCCCGCAACCCAAACGCCTATCAGGCCATAACGCAGCACTCGGGCCATCGCGGGCACCCAGCCATCTCCTGCGGGGAGCACCGCGCGCAAGCCGGCCCACAGCGCCAACACGCCTACTAAGCCCACCATGACGCGCAGAATGCGCCATTTCCATGGTCCGCGCGCGTCAAAGCCGCCCCGCGAGCGCAACCAGGCCCAACCGAGCACCAGGCCGGCCCAAGTTCCGGCTGCGGTGAGCACGCCATCTAACGACCATGCCTGCGCCCAGGCCGCGGGGGTCGTGCCCTGGCCCAAGGCGCGCAACCCCGCGGCCAGCAACACAACAACGCCCGCGAGGGCAACGCCGGCCCAGGCCGCGGGCCAAGGCCCGGCCCGCACGACCCACGCGCGCACCCGAGGCTCCGCGGCCAGCAACGCGGCCAGCACCAGCGCGCCCACGGCCCACCCGATCAGCACATCCCCCCAAAAGTGCACGCCCAAGGCCACGCGAGACAAGCCGATGAGCCCCGCGAGGCCCAGCGCGGCCCCTCGGGCCCACGGCCGCGCGTGCCATCCCCAACGGCCCCAGAGCACAACCGCGTTTTGACTATGGCCCGAGGGCAACCCAAACGAAGTCGCCGGCACCCCGGCCCGAATACGAGGGTCCACCCAGAACGGACGCGGGGAGTGAAAAGCCAACTTGAGCACGCCGTTGATTTGGGCCGAGAGCAGCAGCGCCAGCCCCAAGCGGAGCCCTAAGGGCGCGGACACGGCCCAATATAGCGTGGGGAAGAGGAGCAGGTAGAACGTTTCGTCGCCCAAAAAAGACAGGGCCCGCCACCAATCTTCCGCACTCTGCGCCCAAGTCTGAAAGGCCAAGACCCATTGCGGATCGAACCACGCGTTCATCCTTCACCTCGCATAACGTGCGTCTCGCTCGGGCCGCGGCGGCACACCTGGGCCCAAGCGGCCAACAAGCGGACATTGTCAGACGGCAAGCGGGGGCTGATGCGCACATGGCGCGGCAGCCCAAAGGAAGTGGCATCGCGAATCAAGAGGCCCTGGGCCAATAGCCGCGCGTGGCAGGCCGCGGCATCGGCCACGGGGACGAGGAAAAAGGGCGTGTGCCCCGGCACCGGATGGAACCCCAACGCGCGCAGGCCAGCCTGCAACAAGGCCCCATGTCCCTGCCAGGCCCGCACCGTGGCCGCGCGGTAACGCTGCGCCAGAGGGGTCAAGGCCGCCAACCCCGCGGCTTGCGCCGGCGCGCTCAGGTTCCAGGGCGGCAGCACGCGTCGCAACGCCTCTGCAATCGAGGCGTGGCCCAAGGCGTATCCGACGCGCAGGCCAGCCAGGGCGTAATCTTTGGTCCATGAGCGCAGAATCAGCACATTGGGCCGACGCAAAGGCGCGGCCGAGGGCAAGCGGGGGGCCAAGGTCCAATAGGCTTCGTCGACCACGAACAGGGTGGTCGGGTGCTCGGTGGCCCAATGGGCCAGGGCGTGCACGTCCAGCGCCTGCCCGGTCGGGTTGTTGGGGTGGGTCATCCAGACCACCCGCGGGCGCAGGGCGCGCAAGGCGTGGGCGACCTGTTGGGGGTCGTGGCGGAACTGGGTTTCGGCCCGCGCACGGAGTTCGTGCACGCGCGCGCCGGCCAACCGGCTCACGCGCGCGTACTCGCCGAACGCGGGGGCCAACACCAAGGCGCGGTCGCCGGCGCGCAAATACGCCCACGCGACCGCGGCGATGAGTTCGGCCGCGCCATGGCCCACGACCACTTGTTCCGGCGTCACGCGGTGGGCTTGGGCCAAACCGCGTCGCAGCGCCCAACCGTCGCGGTCCGGATAGCGATGCAACGCGGCCGCGCGCGCCGCCCGCCGGATCACCGGCGGTGGGCCATAGGGGTTCAGATTGGCGCTGAAGTCCAGCACTTGCGTCGCGCGCCAGCCGCGCGGATGCAGATCTGCAGCCTGGGCCGAGCCATGGATGGCCGGCGGGGTGCGCTGAACGGCCCGCCGGGGGCGAGGGCGCGCGCTCATGACCGCGCCCCCCGCCAGCGGACCAGCAGTAGCAGCGCCCACGCCAGCCCAGTGACCGCGTACAACAACCGCACCGCGCGACCGATGTCGTTGGCCGTCGGCGCGCGACCTTCGGCATGAAGGCGATAGTGGCCGACCTTTTCCAGGGTCACCCCCAGCGCGCCCGCGGCTGCGGCCATGGGGTGCCCCGCGTTAGGGCTGGCTGTGCGGCCCGCATCGCGGCGCCACACCCGCCACGCGGCAGCGGCGTCGTCGCCTACCACGGCCGCAGCCAGCACCATCAGCCCCGCGGTCCCGCGCGCGGGGAGCACGTTGAGCGCGTCGTCCAACCGCGCCGGAATTTTGCCCAAATATGCGCGCGCAGGATCGCGATATCCCCACATCGCGTCCGCGGTATTGACGAAGCGATAGGCCCAAGCCGCGGGCAGGCCGCCCAACGCGTAATACAGGGCCGGCGCGACCACGCTGTCGGATGTGTTTTCCGCGACAGACTCGATCGCCGCGGCCGCGATGAAGGACGCCGACAGATCGCGCGTCGGCCGGCTGACCAAGTGCCAGGCCAGCGCACGGCGCGCCGCGGGCAGGTCGCCGCGTTGTAACGCGCACTGTACCTCGCGCGCGGCGCGGCTCAAGCCGCGCACCGAAAAGGTGAGTTTGAACAGCCAAGCGCGCACAACGAGGCGCACGACGGACGGGGCGCGCGCCAGCCAGCGCGAGAGCCCGCGCGCCAGCAAGCCCATCAGGGCCAAGCCCGAGCCCAAAGCCGCAGCGCCCCAGGCCAGTTGGGCGTGGGGCCCTCCGCGGGGCATGCGTCGTTGCCATGCGGCCAAGTAGCGGCCTATCCACGCGACCGGGTGCCAGGTGTTGGGCGGATCGCCCACCAGCAAATCCATGACCAAGGCCAGCACCGCCTCACTCACCATCCTTGGGCCTCCAGAGCGGCGGCCAATGCCTGCCGAACCCCGCGCGCGATCAGCCAGCCCACCGGGGTGACGGGTCCAGCATAAGGCACGGTGGGGTCGCGGCCAGTGCATGCGATCACGAGCGCGTCGGTGGAGGTGCCTGTAGCCGGGCCATAGGGCGTGGTCGTGCCGCGCGCCAACAGCGTGGCCACCTTGGCCTCGGTCGCGGTGAGCGCGGCATTGACCAACGCGGCCGGCGTAAGGCGCGCATCGACCAGCACGATGGTGTTGATCGTGCCTACCCGTGAGGGGGACCAGGGCGGCGTCAGGCCCGCGGCCGTGGCGTTGCTCAGGCCGGCGGTCACGACCACGCTGACTTGCAGGGCCCCCTGTTGCAGCCGCACGACTTGGGCTCGCTGCACATACGCCGCGGTCAACAAGCCGACGAAAGGGCCCACAATGCCTTGCCGGCGGGCAAACGCGCGTAGATCCCCCGCGGGCGCGGGGTGCCGGTAGCCTTTGGCCACGTGGCGGTTGAGGATATAACGCACGCGGCGCAGGCCACCACCGACCACGGCCGACGACAGGGTGCACAAAGGCCGCGCGCTGTGGATGAGGTAGACCTGCGGCCGGCGCCGACCCACGACGCCCGGCAAGAGGAATTCGTCCATGGCGTTTGCTACCTGCGGTTGGGGTGCAAATTGTACCCCTTTTTCGCGGCAAGGCCGCGTTTTGGCGCGGCGGAAGCGCCAAGTTGCTGTATAATGAGATTGTCCTTTTCGTAAAGTGACCGCACAGCGGGCACACGCCATCGACTCTCCCAGGAGGTGAGCCCCATGACCCCGCAAGATGAATTCTCCTCGTTTGGCACGTCGGAAGAATCGCAACCCCAAGGCTCGTCTTCGCAGCCGCAAGACGATGAGTTCGCTTCCTTCGGCAGCGCCGAGGCCCCGCAGGAAGCCTCCTCGTGGGGCGGTGAAACCTTCGCCAGTGGCGAAACCTTTGCCGCCGGGGAGCCGGTGTCGGATGGCGATCCCAGCAAAGACAACTGGGCCATTGCCGCGACGGTGGTCGGGGTGATTTCGCTGTGCGTGGCGATTATCCCGATTTGCGGCTTTCCCACCAGCCTGGCAGCCATTGGCTTGGGCGCGTTCAGCCTGAAAGCACCCAATCGCCGCACGTTGGCCATTGTGGGTATCGTGTTGGGTGCGCTGGCGATTCTGGTGAGCCTGTGCTCCATGGGCTTGGGCCTGCTTGGCATGTTGGGCCAGCAGGGCACGTACTAAGCGCGCGGCGGCAGCCACGCGCGAATGCCATCGGCGGCCCCAGAGGCCGCCGATGGCGCGTTAACCGCTATACGGTCGAGGGCCGGCCAGGGCGCCGCGGACGCGACAACCACGCCGCCACCAGCAGAATGGCCGCGGCCGCGAACAGCGCAGGGATGAGTAACGCCAACAACGAGGTCACCAATGCCACCACATCCTCAAGAAAACTCACCACCGGGTTCCCCGCGCCGCCCGTGGCCACGGTGACCGCGGGGCGGATCACCGCACTTTTGGCCGCATGAACCCCGCCCGCGACCAGCAACCCGGCCACCAAGGCCAAGACCGGGTGCACCTGGCCAATGGCGTTGGAACTGGCCGCGAACACGATCGCGCCGGCAACCGGCCGGATCGCGCTCTGGACGAAATCGTTGAGATGGTTGACCGCGGGAATTTTATCCGCGAAGAACTCCACACCGGCCAACAGCACCAGCACCGCGATCACCCGACCGTCGGCGAGCACATCCCAGGGTGGGTTGAGGGTCAGCCAAGGGGTGTAGCGCGCGGTCAGGGCGACCACCAGCAGGGGGATGTAGGCATTCAAGCCCGCGCTGGCTGACAAGCCGAACGCGGCCAACACACCGTTCAACCAACTCATGGCACCTCCTCACAGGGGCGGGAGCGATTCGGCCGCACTTTTCATCATAGCGAAAAAGCCACCGCAGGGCAAGCCGTTGGCCCTCGGCGCGAGCGATAGCAGCCGCCGTGGCGACGGATTGGAGGACTCGGGTCGCCGCGCCACACAGGCGTCCAAGCAGGGCGTCTCGCGGCCCCTCTCGCCCCGGCACTGGCCCTGGGCTCGCTCCCTGGCCCCACGGCTTTGATGATTCTGCGAGGCGCCGCGCCCTTTTCTCCAAGAACGTTTGTGGAAACACCACAAACGGGGGCTTACGTTGTTCGGCAGATTTGTGTCGTGACCTGGCCCTTGGGCTCCCCTATCTGAACCTGGTGCCGCAGTACGAGATTGTCAACCTGCCTCCGG
>CAYUOX010000013.1:0-140872 GCA_964446575.1 uncultured Anaerolineaceae bacterium
GCCCCGTTCTTTGATGACGTTGATGAGTTCGGGCACCACATCCCACAGGTCGGCCACCACGCCGTAGCGGGCGACTTTGAAGATGGGGGCCTCAGGGTCGGTGTTAATGGCCACGATGACCTTGCTGGTGCGCATCCCTGCCAGGTGCTGGATGGCCCCCGAGATGCCGCAGGCAATGTACAGGTCGGGCGAGACCACCTTGCCCGTTTGCCCCACTTGATGGTCGTAGGAGATGTAGCCCGCATCGACCGCGGCGCGACTGGCGCCCAACGCGCCGCCCAGCAAGCGGGCCAGTTCGCCCAGCATCTCGAAGCCCTTTTGGGCCTTCTCTTTCTCGTCACCAGGCACTTTGTTGGTATTGGCCACGCCCCGGCCGCCAGAGACGATGATGGAGGCCTCGGTCAAACTCACGCCTTGCGCGGCCTGGCTGAAGCCCAAGGACTGCACGTTTTGGGCCGTCTCGCTCACCTGCGCGGCCACCGAGATAATCTCGGCCGCGGCTTCGCCGGCCTCCGCCGCGGGGAAGGCCCGCACCCGGGTCGTCACCACCGCGGGCGGCTCGGTCTCGACCTTGGCCAACAGTTTGCCCGCATACACGGGCCGCGTGGCCACGATCTTGCCGTCTTCCACAGCCAAGTCGGTCACATCGGGCAGCGCGCCCACTTGCAGCCCCGCGGCGGTCAAGCCCGCCACTTCGCGCCCGCGCATGGTGGTCGGGAAAACCCACACCGCGATATCGTGCGCGGCGGTGAGGGCCACCAACGTGTCCGCGTACGCGTCGGGCACATAGTCGGCCAACGCGGCATCGTCGGCCACCAACACGGCTTTGGGACCGCGGCGGGCAGCCTCTTGGGCCAAAGCCTCCACGCCTTGCCCCAGCACCACGGCCACAACCTCGCCGCCCAGTCCTTGCGCCAAGGTTTGGGCCGCGGTCAGGGCTTCCCACGATGCGGCAGCCGCCTTGCCGCCGAAGTGATCCACATAAACAGCGATTTTGCTCATGACCCCGCCTCCTTACAGCACTTTGGCCTCAATGAGTTTGTCCACCAACTTCTCGGCGATCTCCCGCGGCGTCGCGCCCTCGATGAATTCGACCTTGACCTCACGCTTGGGCGGCATGCTGATCTCAGGCCAACGCACTCGGGCCGCGGGGGCCTCCAAGCCCAGGTCAGCCAAGGTCCACACCGGCACCTTGGCGCGCGACGCCTTGCGGATGCCCATGAAAGACGGATAGCGGGGCTCCGCGAACTCCTTGGCGATGGTGACCACCGCGGGCATCGTGGCCCGCAGCGTTTGCTTGGCCTCACCTACGCTGCGTTCCGCGGCAAACGAGCGTCCCGCGGGGTCCATTTCCGTAAACGCGCTCACTAAACCGACAAAGGGCCAACCCAGCGCGCGGGCGGTGTACATGGGCGTCAGGCCAGTATCGCCGTCAATGGCCTGGCGGCCGAAAAAGACCATGTCCACATCGCCCATTTTGCGCACGGCCGCGGCCAACACTTGCGCGGTGACGCCCACGTCTGCGCCGGCCAAAGCCTCGTCGTCAATGCGCACGGCCTCTTTGGCCCCCATGGCCAAGGCCTTGCGAATGGCCTCCAGCGCGCTTTCGTCGCCCATGCTGATGACCGCCACCGTGCCACCGTGCTTTTCCACGGTCTGCAGGGCGGCTTCCACCGCGAATTCATCCCAGGGGTTGAGCACCAGCGGCGCGTCCCCCCATGTCACCCGGCCATCCTCGACCTTGAGGGTGGCCGCGGTGTCCGGCACGACTTTGACGGGAACCACGATCTTCAAGGCACACCTCCTTTTTTTGAGAGAGTCAACGGGGGTGGTTGGACGCCTCCGGTCGCGGCACGGGGCTATGCCCCTTCGGCCAACCACTCCTCAGGGTCATAGGGCGGCAATTCTTTGCGCAAAGGCTTGTCGTAACGATAGCCCAGCGCGTAGTCGGCCTGAATCAGGGTCTGGATCTCACTGGAGCCTTCGTAAATCATGGCCCCGCGACTGTTGCGGAAGAAGCGCTCCACATCATACTCATCGCTGTAGCCATACGCGCCGTGGATCTGAATGGCCTCGTGCGCGGCGCGGAACGCGGCTTCGGTGCCAAACCACTTGGTGAGCGAGGCTTGGCGGGTGAACCGCCGACCTTGGTTCATCAACCAGCCCGTCTGCAAGTAGAGCAAGCGGGTGATTTCATAGTCGCGCGCCATGCGCGCGATTTTCTGCTTGATCAGTTGGTGCTGCCCAATGGGCTGGCCAAACGTGCGACGCTCGCGCGCGTAGGCCACGCTGGCGTCCAACGCGGCCCGAATGAGCCCAGCCGCGCCCGCGCCGACCGTGTAACGCCCGCGATCGAACGCGGACATGGTGACCTTGAACCCCTCGCCCTCTTCGCCGATGCGGTTCTCCACGGGCACCTCCACATTGTTGAAGGCGATCCAGCCCGTGGAGCCGGCCCGCACGCCCAATTTGCCCTTGATGTCGCCGCGCGTCACGCCCGGGCTGTGCAAGTCCACAATGAACGCGGTCAAGCCCCGATGGGGCGGATCTGCCTCGGGGTCGGTGCGCATGGTCACCAGCGCGTAGTCGGCTTTGGTGGCCAGGGAGATCCACATTTTCTCGCCGTTGAGAATGTACACATCGCCTTCGCGGCGTGCGGTGCCTTGAATGCGGGCGAAGTCGGAACCATGGCCCGGCTCGGTGAACGCGCCCGCGCCCACCTTTTCACCCTTGGCCAGCGGCACCAAGAACTTCTGCTTTTGCTCTTCAGTGCCCCAGTGCAAGATGCTCAGCGCACATAGGCCCATGTGCACCGACATGACCACCCGCAAGGTCGAATCGACATACTCCAGTTCCTCGCTGACCAGGCCCAACGAGATATAATCCATGCCCTGGCCACCATACTTCACCGGGATGCTGATGCCCAGAATGCCCAACTCGCCCATACGCTCCAGCACCCCGGGCATCGGCTCGTGCCGGCGGTCATACTCCTTCACCTTGGGCGCGACCTCCTTTTGGGCGAAGTCGCGCACCATCTGCTGCACCATGCGGTGTTCGTCGGTGAGTTGGAAATCCATGCTCGCTGTCCTCCAGGGGAAGGTGCGGCCATTATATCACGCTGTCTCCGCCCACCGTATAGGACGGGTGTCAGGTCTCACCTCATTGGCGATAGCCTGGCAACAGGTCGTCGTTTTATGATATACTTGAACCTACAGATTGTTGGCCGATGATTCAGTCATCGTACGGGGGTGGTTATATGCAATCTGTGCAACATCTCACCGACGCCTTAAATCACGCGTTGCAAGCCCGCAAAGACGGCGCTTTAGACGAACGCGGTTTCTACATGCGGCTGCTGGAACTCAGCGCTTCGCTGGTCACCTTGCTCCAAGACGAACTGGCCAATCGCCAGATCGTCATGGCCGAGGGCGAGATCCGCAAGCAAATCCCCCTGATCCTCATCATGCTGGAAGAGCAAATCGCCCTCTTCCGCGCTCGGCGTGGCTAACGAATTTCTGACAAGCCCCGAGTACAATTAGCGACACATCCGCAAAAGGAGGTCGCATATGGAGGCCTTGGAGCAGTTGGCGGCCGCCTTGGAGCAGGCCAAGGCGGAACGACGTCAAGGTACATTGGACGAGCGGGGTTTTTATGCGCGGTTGTTGGAGTTGAGCGCGCAACTGGTGCCCATCTTGGTGGCCGAAGCGCAAGACACCCAGATGGTCATGAAGACCGAAGACATCCGGAAGCAAATCCCCCTCGTCTTGGCGTTCTTGGAGGATCAAATCGCTCGCTTCCGCGCTCGCGAGACCGCGGTCTAACGCCGCGCGGTGACGCGGCATCCCATCACAAAAGGCCCACCGGCCGCGTGACGCCGGTGGGCCTGCCTTTTTGTTGCTTGGGGATGCAAAGGGGGAAAGGCTCCGCGAACGGCCCGCGGCGACCGCGCGGGTCACATCTCGTGCGTCAGCGTTTCCAGAAATTCCATATTGTCCTTGGTCTTGCGCAATCGTTCCAAGATAGCCTCGGTCGCGCTGGCCACATCCATGCCCGCGCCTTGAGGCGGCGGCGCGATCATCTGCTGGAACATGCGCCGCATCAACCACACCCGTTGCGTAATGTCGGGGCCCAGCAGCAATTCTTCACGACGCGTGCCCGAGCGGGTGATGTCAATGGCCGGGAAGATCCGTCGCTCTTGCAACTTGCGCGACAAATGCAACTCCATGTTGCCCGTCCCCTTGAATTCCTCGTAAATGACATCGTCCATGCGGGAGCCCGTGTCGATGAGCGCAGTGGCGATGATGGTCAACGAACCACCGCCCTCGATGTTGCGGGCCGCGCCGAAGAAACGTTTGGGCGGGTATAAGGCCGAAGGGTCCAACCCGCCCGTCAACGTGCGACCTGAAGGCGTAACCACCAAGTTATAAGCCCGGGCCAGGCGGGTGATGGAGTCGAGCATGATGACCACATCGCGGCCCACTTCGACCAAGCGCTTGGCCCGCTCAAGCACCATCTCAGCCACCCGCACATGCGATTGCACCGGCTCGTCGAACGTCGAGGCAATGACCTCGGCATCGACCGAGCGGTCCATATCCGTAACCTCTTCGGGCCGCTCGCCAATGAGCACGATCATCAAGTGCACATCGGGGTATTTTTGCGAGATGGCGTTGGCGATCTGCTTGAGGATGGTGGTCTTGCCGGCCTTGGGAGGCGACACGATGAGCCCGCGTTGGCCCCGACCAATGGGCGCGACCAGGTTGATCAGCCGGGTGGCCAGGGTATAACGGTCCGTCTCCAAGTCGAAGCGCTGATCCGGGAAGATGGGCACCAAGTCCTCAAAGCGCGGACGATGGCGCACCGCGTGCGGGGGCAGGCCGTTGATGCTCTCCACCCGCAGCAGCGCGTGGTGGCGTTCCGTGTTGCGCGGGGGGCGCACATAGCCCAACACAAAATCGCCGGGCCGCAAACCATGCCGACGAATTTGCGTCGACGACACGTAAATGTCGTCCGGGCCGGGACGATACCCCTTGGCGCGCAAAAAACCCACGCCCGAATCGCTCAAAATTTCCAACACGCCGCCGCGCAATTGCAGACCTTCACGCTCGGCTTGGGCGCGGCGAATGGCCACGATGAGATCTTCTTTCTTCAGTCGACTATAGCGGGGGATGTCTAATTCGCGGGCCTTGCGACGCAATTCGGCCAGTGAGGCCTTTTCCAGTTCCGCGATAGGGTTCATAGGCCTACCTCACGATTGTGCATTATGGAGGAATGCGGGGCACGCCGCCCATGCGGCGGCTTGGCGTGCGAACGCGCGAACCAATGAAGGTGTGTTGAGCAGGCCCTCTCATGACGAGGGCCATCGAATGCGGGCACATCATGGGCTTGTCACAAACATCCATGAGGAAGGCGCACGGCCTCAGGCGATGGATGGCCTTACCCGTTGCTCGTCCCCAATGACACCCCAGGGGTTACGCGAGCCAGGGCCTGTCGCCCCAATCCAATGTCCGCCAAGAGGGAAAACGCGGGACATGCGCATCTCTATCATAACATATTCTGCAAATTTGGCAAGGCTTTCGCGCGCAGATGCGCGTTTTCGAGTTACGCGTCGCCGTGCGGGCAAGTCGCGCAAGGCCCCGCCGCATTGCCGTTGAGCAATTGCACCTCGTCGCCCGTGAACACCAGCCGGCCCTTTTCTGGGATCTCCACCGTCACCCGACCGGCCAACGGGTGCACCGCGACCACGCGCCCCTCGCCTTCGGGCGTACGCACGCGTTTGCGCTCCCGCGGCAAGTGGGTCCGGGCCGCCGCGTATTGCTCATATTCAAAGCGCAAGCAACAACGCAGGCGGCCGCACATGCCCGCGATTTCAGTCGGGCTGAGGGAAACGCTTTGGACTTTGGCCATGCGCACCGACACACTGTGGAAGGTGGTCATGAACAAACTGCAACAACGCTGGGGCAAACCGCACGCGCCCACGCCCCCCATGATCTTCGCCGCGTCCCGAGGGCCCAAGCGCACCCAATGCACCTGCCGTGGCCCTACCAAGCGCTGCAATGCTTTGCGCAAGTTGCCGCTGAGCCCTCGCTCATCGTCCTCGTCAGTGTACAAAATGCGCACTTGCCGGTCGTCCAACGACAGTTCGACCTCGATGATGCGCACCTGCCGGTAGCGACGCTCATGTTTGGCCATTTCTTTGAGCCGCGCCCGCAGGTTAACCAGCAGTTCCACCTCTTTGCCTTGGCGCAAACGGCGCAAGGTGAGATCTTGGGCCGTGGCCCGCCTCAGCACAGGCTCCAACGTGCGTGGTTCGGCAGACTCGGTGGGTTCGGCCTCGGTCGCCTCGAGCGCCTCGGGGGTTTCGGGGGCTTCAGCAGCCTTGGTCGCGTCTTTCGCGGCAGGGGCTTGGGCGGGCACGCTGGGCTGGTGCGCGTCCTCCGCGGTGTAAACCTGCACCACTTCGCCGACCTGGGGGCCGAATTGGGTTTGCACCACGACAAAATCGCCCCGCTGCACCTGCGGCAGCGCGGAGGCATCGTAATCGTACAAACCACGGGTGGGGCGAAAGCGCACGCGGACCACGACGGCCATGAGGGCCTCAACCTGGCGTCGCGCCGACCTGAGGTCGGGCGAAGATGGACTTGTCGGTGCGCTTCATCATACCACAAAGCCAAACCGCGGGGGCCGGCTGCCATACGGAGCGGGGCCGTGGTCGTGGCCCCGCCCCGCGCCCAGGCTCATTTGTCGGGCTCGACGATCTCAATGGGCACCACCGACATGCCCCCGGCCTGCAACGCCTGGATGCTCACCTGCGCGGCCACCCGCTCGGCCAACGCGTCCAACGCCTTGGCCACTGGCGATTCGGGCTGGGTGATGACCACGGGTTTGCCCGCGTCGCTGCCCTTGCGCACTTCGGGGTCCATGGGGATGGCGCCCAAAAAGGGCACCCCTGTCTCGCGCGCCAAGGCCTCGCCACCACCATGGCCGAAGATGTCCATACGGGTGCCGTCCGGGAGTTCCAAATAACTCATGTTCTCGACCACGCCCAGCACGGGCACATTGAGTTTGCGATACATCTCCAAGGCCCGCCGCGCATCGTCCAGCGAGACCTGTTGGGGCAAGGTCACCACAATGCCACCGCTCAAGGGCAGCACTTGCGCCAGGCTCAGCGGCGCGTCGCCCGTGCCCGGAGGCAAATCCACAATGAGATAATCCAGTTCGCCCCAATCCACATCGGTGAGGAACTGCCGAATGGCCGAATGTAGCATGGGCCCGCGCCAAATCAGGGGCTGATCAGGGGGCACCATGAAGCCGATGGAGATGATTTTCACGCCGTAGGCCTCGGCAGGGCGAATTTTGCCCTCGGGCGTCAGGGGCGGCAGGCGGAACACGCCCATCATGGTGGGTACATTGGGGCCGTAAATGTCCGCGTCGATGAGGCCCACTTTGGCCCCCTTGGCGGCCAGGGCCACGGCCAGATTGACCGCGATGGTGGTCTTGCCCACGCCGCCTTTGCCCGAGCCCACCGCGATGGCATTCTTGGCCTTGACCGGCACCACGCCCCGAATGCCTTGGGGCACCGTCGCGTCGAGATTGACCTCGACCTCCTCCACCCCGGGGAGCGCGGCCACCGCCCGGCGGACATCCTCGGCAATTTGGCCCTTGAGCGGGCACGCGGGGGTGGTCAGCATAATGGTCACCAGCACACGGCCGCCTTCGATGACGATGTCGTGCACCATGTTGAGGGTCACCAGATCCTGCCCCAGTTCGGGGTCCATGACCTGGCGCAGCGCGTCCAAGACTTGTTCACGGGTTACAGCCATGGGGCTTGCCTCCTACACAAAACTTGACAAACGGGCGTGGCCCGTGGGGGTGGGGGAACACCTCCGGGCGGGCACACAACGACCGGGAAGGGCGACGCGCGTCGCCCCTCCCGGTGGGGTCGTGACACGATAGGGAGTGCGTGAGCGGGCTATTTCTTCGCCCCGCGGCGGGCGGCCTTGGCTTTGGCCTTGGCTTCTCGCTCCGCGGCCTTTTGCGCGTATTGGGTCGGCCGGATGTTCTGATAGTACGACGCGGGCTTGAGCAACCGCTCGATGTCGAACACCATGTCGGCCTTGTCGTAGACCGCGATCTCGTAGTCGTGGTCCATGATGATGGCGTCGAAGGGGCAAAACTCCGCGCACAAGCCGCAGTTCATGCACAAGGTGGTGTCGATGTAGAACTCCGCGGGTTTCGACAGGGGCCGCCCGGTGTTGGGGTCTTTGGCCCGCACGATCCAGATGGTCTGCGCGGGGCACACTTTGGCGCAAATACCGCACGCGGTGCAGCGAATGTCCCTTTGGCCGTCTTCGCCTTCGTCGTAGACCAAGAAGGGAATGTAGCGGAAGTTCTCGTGCAGAATGCGGCGCTCTTCAGGATATTGAATGGTGAAGATGCCCTCGACTTCGGGGCTGGAGCGATATTTGACGCCCTCGTCGGTGAAATAGCGCCGCTTGCGCTTGAAGTCGTCCACATAGGTGGCGATGAAGTGCTTGAGGGTAACGGCTAAACCGCCGAGAATGCCGCGTCCGTCCATAGGAGCCTCCAGAAGCAGCCGAGCACAGCGAGCCCAGAATCGGGGCTACCGATCCACCTCGCCCAAGACGATGTCGATGGAGCCCAAGATGACCACCAGGTCGGCCACTTTGTTGCCAATGGCCATGGCCTCCAGCGCGGTCAGGTTGATGAACGAAGGCGCGCGCACATGATAGCGCCACGGGTTGGCCTTGCCCGTCGAGACCACATAGAAGCCCAACTCACCTTTGGGGCCTTCGACCCGGCCATAGGCCTCGCCCGCGGGCACCCGCACCTGATATTGGGGCTTGCCGGCCAAAATGGGCGCGCCCCGCTCGGGGATGTCGCGGATGGCTTGCTGCAAAATGCGCAAACTCTGCCGGGCTTCGTCCAGGCGAATCAAGTAGCGGTCGTACACATCGCCGTGGTAACGCACCGCGACATCGAAGTCGAAGCGGTCGTAGATGCCGTAGGGCTCTGCGCGGCGCACATCATAGGGCACGCCCGAGGCCCGCAGCACCGGCCCCGAGGTCGAGAGCGCGATGGCTTGCTCGGGCGTCAGCACGCCCACACCCAAGCAACGGCTCTTGATAATCTCGTTGTGGGTCAAGAAGCGATCCAACTCGTCGATCTTGCGCGGCAGTCGGTCGGTGACCAACTTGACCAACATGTCCCACGCGTCTTCGGGGATGTCACGCACCACACCGCCGAAGCGCATGTAGTTGTTCATCATGCGCGAGCCGCTGGCCGCCTCGAAAATGTCCAAAATCAATTCCCGCTCTTCCAGCGCGTACAGCGCGGGAGTGAAGAACGCGCCCAAGTCGTTGAGCAAGAAGCCGATGGCCCACAAGTGGTTCATGATACGGGTCAACTCGGCCATGATGACCCGCAGATATTGGGCCCGCTCGGGCGGCTCCAAGCCCATGAGTTTTTCCACCGCCAGCACATAGCCGAAGTTGTTGCTCATCGCGGTGATGTAGTCCAGCCGGTCGGTGTAGGGGATGTTCATGATCCACGTGTTCCGCTCACCGATCTTCTCGTGGTTGCGGTGCAAGTAGCCCATCACCGGCTCCAGCGCAACCACGGTCTCACCGTCCAGCGTGGCGATCATGCGGAACACGCCGTGGGTCGAGGGGTGCTGCGGCCCCAGGTTGACCACCACCTGCTCGCTGTGGAGTTCCTCCTGCTGGGGCTTGCGGGTGCGTTGGATCACCGACTGATACAACACCTCGTCCGGCGTGGCCGGATCCCACGCGTAGGGGTCGAAGCCGGGCGGGTAATCCACATTCTTGCCAAAGGGCGTGTGGTCTTCATGCCAAAAGTGGGGGCCAGTGGTACGGTTCTTGAAGGGCTTGTGTTCGCCTTCGTAGTACGGTTCCCGCCAATCTTTGCGCAGGGGGTGGCCCCAGAAGCCTTCCCACAACAAAATGCGCTTGAGGTTGGGGTGCCCTTCGAAGCGAATGCCCAGCAAATCCCAGGCCTCGCGCTCTTGGAAATCCGCGCCAGGCCAGATGGATGTCACCGAGGGCACGACCGGGTCCTCCCGGGGCACTTGCACCTTGAACACCAACGGCGGGCCGCCGGTGATCTTATACGCGTGGTAGACCACCTCCATTTTGCCTTCGGGCAGGTAGTCCACCCCGGTGACCGACGAGAGGTAGTCATAACCATACTCGTCCCGCA
Source organism: uncultured Anaerolineaceae bacterium (assembly GCA_964446575.1). Classification (GTDB taxonomy): domain Bacteria; phylum Chloroflexota; class Anaerolineae; order Anaerolineales; family DRMV01; genus JAADEN01. The sequence goes on from CAYUOX010000013.1 coordinate 10,234, forward strand.
GCGCGCGGGCGAAGGTCAACAAGCCCTCGGGCTTGACGATATAGCCCGAATAGCCCTTGCGGGTGTCGGGGGTTACCAAGTCGGGGAAGCGGGCCGTCAGGTCGGGCGCCGCGACAGCCGGTTGCGCCATGATTGCCTCCTTTGCCTCCGAGGAACTATCCTTGCGCGGCCTGCGCGGCCTGTTCTTGCAGCGCTTGCAGTTTCTTTTGGGTGTACTCGCGAATCTGGGGGTAATCCCGCGGGTCCATCAAATCGGGCCCCAGCACGGGCTCAGGGATGTAGTCGGGTTTGGTGTACACCTCTTGGAACGACTGCTTCTCGATCTTCTGCTGCAATTTCATCAGGCCAAAGAGCAAGGCTTCAGGGGTTGGCGGGCAGCCCGGAATGTATACATCCACGGGGATGAGTTTGTCCACACCCGAGACCACGTTGTAGCCCTCTTTGAAAGGACCGCCGCCCGAAGCGCACGCGCCCATGGCGATCACATACTTGGGCATAGGCATTTGGTTGTAAAGCCGCACGATCAGGGGCGCCATGCGTTTGGTCACCGTGCCCGACACGATCATCACATCCGATTGACGCGGGCTGGGCCGCATGACCTCCATGCCAAAGCGGGCCAGGTCATAGCGGCTGGCCGCGGTGGCGATCATCTCGATGGCGCAGCACGCCAACCCAAACATCATGGGCCACACCGAATTGCGCCGGCCCCAGTTGTACAGCCGGTTCAGCGTCGTGACTACGACGCTGCCCTTAAGTTCGTCGGGGATCTCATACCCCGGCTTCTGGAGTTCGTCGCCGTTGGGTCGCTTCATCGCTGTTTCCTCCTGAGGATGCCTGCGCCTTGCGGCCAGGGGGCCTCCACAAAAGCCGCCGCCATTATACCCCAAATTCGCCCGCCTTTCTGCAAACTTGCATTTGCTTAATCGCGTCCCTTTTGCTAAAGCCCGTTTTCGTTTTTTGCGGGACACCCTCCGCGAACGGCCCGCGGCCGCCGCGGGTGGTACAATACGGGCGCCGACCCGCGCGCGAGCGCCCTGGTCGGTCTGGGCCCGCCGCGCGCACCTCACGACGGCAAGGAGATGCCCCATGTACCGCTATTCACCGCAACGCGTCCAAGTTGACTATCCCCGCCAAGTGGTGGTCATTGAATGGACCGACGGCCACCACAGCGAATATCCCTTTCGCTACCTGCGCGAGCAATGCCCATGCGCGGCTTGTGTCAAAGACCGCAGCGAAAACAAGCCCAAAATCTTGCTCGATGTGGCCTTTCGGCTGGACGGCATCGCGCCAGTGGGCAATTACGCGCTCAACTTGATTTGGGGCGACGGCCACGCGCACGGCATCTATAACTGGGACTATCTGCGCGAGATCTGCCCTTGCCCTGAATGCACAGCGGCCCGAGAAGCCCGCACGGCCCAAGAGGCCACATCCCCCACCGAGGAGGTCTGATGTCGCAGCCCACTCGGTCTCTGCCCGAACTGACGCCCGAGGAACTGCAACGGTACTCCCGGCATTTGCTGCTGCCCCAAGTGGGGCTGGAAGGGCAGCGCAAACTCAAGGCCGCGTCGGTGCTCATCGTGGGCCTGGGCGGCCTGGGCTCGCCCATCGCCATGTATTTGGCCGCGGCCGGCGTGGGCCGCCTGGGCTTGGTCGACGCGGATGTGGTGGACGAGAGCAACCTCCAGCGCCAAATCGTTCACGGTCAAAGCACTGTGGGCCAACTCAAAGTGCACTCCGCGCGTGAACGCCTGCTCGACCTCAACCCCCACATCCAGGTGGATGTGTATCCTGTGCGCTTGACCCGCGAGAACGCGCGCGAGATCCTCGCGCCGTACGATATCGTGGTTGACGGCACCGACAACTTCCCCACGCGCTACTTGCTCAACGACGCGTGCGTGTTCTTGGGCAAACCCTTTGTGTATGGGTCCATCTACCGTTTTGATGGCCAAGTGAGCGTGTTCGACGCGCGACGGGGGCCGTGCTATCGCTGTTTGTTCCCCGAACCGCCCCCGCCCCACCTGGTGCCCACCTGCGGTATGGGCGGCGTGTTCGGCGTGCTGCCCGGCGTGGTGGGCACCATCCAAGCCACCGAGGTGCTGAAACTCATCTTAGACATTGGCGAGCCCCTCATCGGTCGCCTGCTGCTGTATGACGCGCTGGACATGACCTTCGACACCGTGCGGGTGCCCAAAAACCCCAAATGCCCGGTGTGCGGCGAGCATCCGACCATCACCGATTTCATCGATTACGAGGCCTTCTGCGGTCTCACACCCGAAGCGTCGGCCGCGGCCGATGAGGACGAACTGGAACTTTCGCCGCAAGCCTTGGTGCAGCGGCTGGCCACGGGGCAGCGCCTGCGGGTGGTGGATGTGCGCGAGCCGCATGAACTGGAAATTTCGCGCCTGCCCTTCGCGGAGAACATCCCCCTGGAGCATCTGTGGGACCGCATGGACGCCTTCGACCCTGACACGCCCATCGTGTTCGTCTGCCGCACGGGGGAGCGCTCGCGGCTGGCCGCGGAGGAGTTTCGCCGCGCGGGTTACCAGGCGTGGAACTTGCGGGGCGGCATCAACGCGTGGGCGCGCGAAGTGGACCCGTCCTTAAAGGAATATTGACCGGCTGGGCCCTGCTTCAGGGCAGAGGGCGCACTGTGCCGCCGTGGTGCACGACTCGCGGCCCCTGGGCCGTGTGCACGCGCAATCCTCCCGCGGGGTCCAAGCCCAGCACACGGCCTTCGAGCACCTCGCCCGCGGGGGTGGTCACCCGCACCCGTTGTCCGCGCCAGGCCAGGCGCTGCTCCCAAGCGGCCACCAACGCGGGTGAGCCCACCCGGGGCCGCCACCACGCCCAACGCTGCCAAAACGCGGCCACAACTTGGGGCCGCGGCAAAGCCCGACCGGTCAGGCTTTCCACATCCCCCGCGGGGTAGTCGAGGACCTCGGGCCGCGGCGCGCTGCCGCGCAGCAAGTTCACCCCCACGCCCAGCACGGCCGCCCGGGGTGTTTCGCCCTGCCAACGGGTTTCGGCCAAGACGCCACCGACTTTGCGTCCCTGCAGCAGCAGGTCATTGGGCCACTTGAGCGCGACCCGCACCCCCCACTGGGCCAACGCCTCGCTCATGGCCAGAGCCGCCCACGCGGCATACCGGGACAGCCACGCTTCTTCGCCCGGCAAAGGGCGCACCACCACGCTAACGGCCACGGCCGCGCGCGGCGCCGTGTGCCAGCGTCGCCCACGACGGCCCCGGCCCGCGGTTTGCTCGTCGGCCACGACCAGGCAGCCCTCGGCCGCGCCTTGCTCGATCCAGGCCCAGGCCGCGTCGTTGGTTGACCCCACCCGCGGGTAGTAGCGCCACGCGGGCAACGGTAAACCGTCCAGCGCAGCCCGCCACCCCGCGGGCGGGGTCTTCCACGCCCAAGACATCGCGCCCCCTCGCCGAGCGCGCCGTGTTCGGCTAAATCATGCGCAGGCCCGTTTCCAGGCGGGCGATGACCAAGCGCTGAATCTCGCTGGTGCCTTCGTAAATCTCGGTGATCTTCGCGTCTCGGTAGAAGCGCTCCAAGGGCAACTCTTTGGAGTAGCCCATGCCGCCGTGAATTTGCACCGCGGCCCAAGTGCAAAAGACCGCGGTCTCCGAGGCAAAGAGTTTGGCCATGCTCGCGGGCAGGGTGAAGCGCTCGCCCGTGGTCTTGGCCCGCTCTTTGGCCAACGCGGCGTTGTACAGCAACGCGCGCGCGGCCTCGATGCGCATCTTCATGTCCGCGATCTTGAACCCCGTGCCCTGGAATTCGCCGATGGGCTTGCCAAAGGCCTCGCGCTCTTGCACATAGCGCCGCGCGTATTCGTACGCGCCCTCGGCAATGCCCAAAGCCTGGGCAGCGATGCCAATACGCCCCGCGTCGAGCACGGTCATGGCGATCTTGAAGCCTTGGCCCTCTTCACCCAGGCGGTTCTCCACCGGCACGCGCAGGTTGTCGAAGCCCAATTCGCTGGTCGCGGACGCGCGAATGCCCAACTTTTCTTCCTGCTTGCCCCGCACGAAGCCTTCCCAGTTGGCTTCGACGATGAACGCGGTGATGCCTTTGTGCCGCTTTTCAGGGTCGGTCATCGCGAACACAATGACATAATCTGCCACCGGGCCGCTGGTGATCCACGATTTACGGCCGTTAAGAATGTACACATCGCCCTCGCGCACCGCGCGCGTGCGCATGTTAGCCGCATCCGAGCCCGACGACGGTTCGGTTAGCGCGTACGCGCCAATGGCCTGCCCTGAAGCCACGGGGGTGATGTATTTGCGCTTCTGCGCTTCGGTGCCAAATGTGAGGATGGCATAGTTGAACAGCGAATTGTTGACCGACATGATGGTCGCGTGGGAGGCATCGACTTTGGCGATCTCCTCTAAGGCCAACACATAGGCCAGCGTGTCCATGCCCGCGCCGCCGTATTCTTCGGGCACTTCGATGCCCATGAACCCCATTTCCCCCATCTTGCGCACCGTCTCCAGGGGGAATTTTTCGGTCTCGTCAAACTCCCGCGCGACGGGCGCGATTTCCTGCTCCGCGAATTCTCGGGCCGCGTCACGAATCATGCGGTGCTCATCGTTCAGGATATGGTCGAACGCGTAATGGGTCATGGCAGCCACCTCGCTCAAGGGGATTTAAACGACAACGAGGGCCCCAGCCCTCGTCCATGCCATGCGACGCGCGCGATTCTCCAGGCCCTGCAACGGCCCAAGGCTGTGCCCGCGGCTGGAGAAAAGGCGCGTTCGAACGCTCATAGCGGGCTAATTGTACCATGGCCGCCCGTGGGGGCCAGGTGTCAAGGCTCAGGGGGACGGGCTCCGCGCGGGCCAGGCCCCAAAACCAACGGCCCGAGCCATGTCCGGCCCGGGCCGCTGTGTGCGTTTGGAGGTTTGCGGTCAGTCCAAGCGTCCAGTGGCGATGGCCTTGCGCACTTCGCCGATGGCTTTGGTGATCTGGATTTCGCGCGGGCAGGCCAAAGTGCAGTTGAAGATGGTGTGGCAGCGGAAGACCCCAAACTGGTCGGCCAAGATCTTGAGCCGCTCCTCCGCGCCTTGGTCGCGGCTGTCGAAGATGAAGCGGTGCGCGTTGACAATGGCCGCGGGCCCCACATATTGGTCGTCCAACCAGAACGACGGGCACGAGGTCGTGCACGCGCCGCACAAGATGCACTTGGTGGTGTCGTCAAAACGCTCCCGCTCTTCGGGTGACTGCAAGCGCTCTTTCTGCGGCGGCGGGTCGTTGTTGATGAAGTAGGGCTTGACTGAGCGATAATGCTCGAAGAAGGGCTCCATGTCCACCACCAGGTCTTTGATGGTGGGCAAACCCAGCAGAGGCTCGACCGTAATGTGGTCGGTCCCCAGGTCCTGGACGAGCACTTTACAGGCCAGGCGGTTCATTCCGTTGATGCGCATGGCGTCAGAGCCGCAAACGCCGTGCGCGCAGGAACGCCGAAAGGTGAGGGTGCCATCCTGCTCGCCCTTGATCTTTTCCAACAGATCCAGGACCCGATCGGTGGGCTCGGCCTCCACCGTGTAGGTCTCGTAGTGGGGCTTCTTGTCGGTTTCGGGGTTGTAACGAAAGATTTTGAGCGTGACTTGCATGGCAGCCCTCCCTTAGTAGACGCGTTCCTTGGGCTGATACTTGGTAATCACCACGGGCTTATAGCGCAACTCGATCTGGCCATCCTCGCGCATCCAGGCCAGGGTGTGCTTGAGCCAGTTCTGATCGTCGCGTTTGGGGTAGTCTTCGCGCGAGTGGGCGCCGCGGCTCTCTTTGCGGGCCAACGCCGAGACAGTGGTGACTTCGGCCAGATCCAGCAGGTTGCCCAGTTCCCACGCGCTGAGCAGTTCGGTGTTGAAAGTTTGGCCTCGGTCGTCGATATGGATGTGCTTGAAACGCTCTTTGAGTTCTCGGATTTTCTCCAGGGCCTGTTGCATACCTTCTTCGGTGCGGAACACGCCCACGTGGTCCATCATGACCCGCTTCATTTCGGCTGCGATGTCGGCGATGCGCTCCTTGCCTTGGCTGTTGCGGATGGCCTCCAGTTGGGCACGGGCGAAGTCCGCCGCGTCGTCGGGCAGGGGTTCGAAGTCCGAGCCCAAGGCGTATTCGGCCGCGTGGATGCCGGCCTGCTTGCCAAAGACCACAATGTCGAGCAGCGAGTTGGTGCCCAAACGATTCGCGCCATGCACCGACACGCACGCGGTCTCGCCAGCCGCGTACAGGCCCGGCACCACAGTGCCCTTTTCGTCGGCCAAGACCTCGGCCTTGATGTTGGTCGGAATGCCGCCCATGGCGTAGTGGGCCGTCGGCTGCACCGGGATCGGTTCGGTTACAGGGTCGATGCCCAAATAAGTGCGGCAGAAGTCGATGATGTCGGGCAGTTTGGCCAGCAGTTCTTCCGCTGTGACCACATACGGCGAGCCGTCAGGGCGAGTGCGCCCATCCAAGGCCGCGTATTTGTTCACGGTCTCGGGGCGCACGTCCAAATACACATATCGTTGCCCATTGATGCCCCGGCCTTCACGAATCTCGATGTAGATAGCGCGGCTGACGACATCACGAGAGGCCAAATCCTTGACAGTGGGCGCGTAGCGGTCCATGAACCGCTCGCCTTTGTCGTTGATGAGCACGCCCCCCTCGCCGCGCACGCCCTCGGTAATCAAAATGCCCAGTTTGTAAATGCCCGTGGGATGGAATTGGTAGAACTCCATATCCTCCAAGGGCAGGCCTTTGCGCAACACGATGGCCGCGCCATCGCCCGACAGCGTGAACGCGTTGGAAGTGATCTCCCACACGCGGCCCCAACCGCCGGTGGCGAAGATGACGGCCTTGGCGTGGAAGATATGGATCTCGCCGGTGAGGATTTCTAACGCCACCACGCCCGCGGCCTTGCCGTTGACCATGATCAGGTCCAGCACCTGAAACTCGTCGAAGAAGGTGAGGCCGTGCTTGATGCCTTGTTGGTACAGGGTTTGCAGAATCATGTGGCCCGTGCGGTCGGCCGAGTAACAGGCCCGGCGCACGGGTTTGCCGGTGATGTTGTTGGTGTGGCCGCCAAAGGGGCGTTGGGCGATCAAACCTTCGGGGGTGCGGCTGAAGGGCAACCCCATGTGCTCCAGTTCGTACACAATCTCAGGGGCTTGATTGCACATGAATTCGATTGCGTCCTGATCGCCCAGATAGTCGGAACCCTTGACCGTATCGTAGGTGTGCCACTCGGGGTGGTCTTCTTCCATGTTGCCTAAGGCCGCGCCGATACCGCCTTGGGCTGCGCCGGTGTGGGAACGGGTGGGATAGAGTTTGCTGATGACCGCGGTTTTGGCCTTGCGCGAAGCATACAAGGCCGCCATGAGCCCCGCGCCGCCCGCGCCCACAACGACGACATCGTATTGGTGGGTTTTCATAAGCCTCTCCTTGCGCGTGCGTGTTTTATTAGGAGGTCAGGACGAGGAAAAATCCTGCGCCCAGCGTAATCAGCCACAGAATCATGAGCACCAGACGAAGGAACATGTGCCAACCCCACGAATGAATGTATTCCTCCAGCACCAAGCGCAGGCCGTTGAAGCCATGAGTGGCGCCGAAAAACACCAGGGCCAGTTGCATGATTTGCCAGTAAGCGTTGGCCCATGGTGCGATGTCGGGGATGTCGCTGTTGAGGACATGGTTGGGGTTGGGGAAGAAGGTCCAACGCAAAAGCGTGCCCAAATCCATGTGGTATCGGGCCCCCATCAGCAGCGCGCCGACAAAGCCGATCAGGGCCAACAACACCATGGCTGCGCCCGAAATTCGGGTGAACATCCACATCAGATATTCGAAATTCCAGCCAGGGGTGGGAACTTTGCGAGGTTTCATGGGTAAGTGCTCCTTGCTGGGGCTACCCGCCGAGACTGTGCTGAATCATGATCCAAGCCGTGAGGGCGTATACTGGCACCACAATGGCCCATTCCAGCCAGATCAACTCGCGCTGGAATTTGATCAGCGCTGGCCAGGCGTCCAAAATGATGATTCGCAAGCCATTCACGGCGTGGAAGATGACGCAGAAGTAGATAAAGAGTTGGAAGTACAGGGATTCGTAGACCGTGTTGTACCAGATGGCCCAGTCGCCGCCCAGTTGCTGAATGCCGAAACCGGCCAGCACATGCGAGGCCACGAACACAATCATGCCCAGGCCTGAAATGCGGTGCAAAATCCAGGCCCACATGGGCCCACCCCCTCGATAGCGCAACGCGGCGCTCAAGGGGACCCTGCGCGGTAAGGTCATGGGAACCTCCTTCTGCTTGGCGAGGTTAACGCCGCCGCGGCGCCGAGCCAAGGTCCGACGGCGGATCACGCGGTGCGACGCGTTGCTTCGTCTGGGCCACGGATGCTACTATCATGCGCGAAAGGCCGAAACTCTCCAAGGTGACAATCATCCAAGACTTAAAGAAGAATGAACACGCGTCGCCAAGCCTGATTATAATACGAGCCGGTGCGCTTGGCAACGCAGACCGTCGGCCGACGGTCACGCGTCTGGGCCCAAGCCAAGGTCGATCTAAAACTTTATCTACAGGTGCGCGGCTTGTAGCCCCCCTTGAAAACGGGTATAATCACCGCCACCGAACGAAAACCGGCGCCGAGCCAAGCCGTTATCACCCCCGACCCATTCGTCGGTTTTTGGAGGGGTCGCAATGAGCAATGGTAATCCCCACGACCTGAGCCGACGGGACTTCCTCAAAATCGTTGGCTCCTTCGTCAGCAGCATCATGGGCGTGGTGCTGGGTCTCCCCCTCATCTCTTATTTCGTCTCGCCCGCGCTCAAAGAACAAGGCGGCGACAAGTGGATCCCCGCGGGGCCGCTGGAGAACTATCCCATCGGTGAGCCCACCTTGTTCACCTTCACCCTGACCAAACAGCACGGTTGGGAGAAAACCTCGCAGAGTTACGGCGTGTATATCATCCGGCATTCCGATAGCGAAGTCACCGTATTCTCCAACGTGTGCACGCATTTGGCTTGTCGGGTCCGCTGGCAAGACGACCTGCAAGAGTTCATTTGCCCGTGCCATGACGCGCACTTCGCCGAAACCGGCGAGGTCATTTCGGGCCCGGCCCCCCGGCCGTTAGACCAATACGAATATAAAATCGAAGACGGCACCTTGTACATTCACTTGGTTGAGGGGTAAGCATCATGACCGACAAACCCTCCCGCATGCAAGCGCTCTATGCGTGGCTGGACGAACGCCTGGGGCTCACCACCATCTACAAGGTCGTCCTCGATCGCAAGGTCCCCAAAGTGAACTGGTGGTACACCCTGGGCAGTGCCACCCTTTTCCTGTTCACCTTGCAAGTCATCACCGGCATTTTCCTGACGGTGTACTACGTCCCCACCCCCGACCACGCCTACGACAGCGTCAACTACATCATGCAAGACGTGAGTTTCGGCTGGCTGGTACGGGGCATTCACCACTGGGGCGCCAGTCTCATGGTGCTCTTCGTGTTCCTGCACATGCTGCGGGTGTTCTATATGGGGGCTTACAAATACCCGCGTGAACTGACCTGGATCATCGGGGTTCTGCTCTTCGTTCTCACGCTGGGCATGGGCTTCACAGGTTACCTATTGCCGTGGAACCAACGGGCCTACTGGGCGACCACCGTAGGCACGCAAATCGCCGGTACCCCGCCCATCATCGGCCCGTGGATCACCCGCATTCTGCGCGGTGGCGAGGAAATTAGCGCGCTCACCTTGAGCCGCTTTTTTGCCTTGCACATTTGGATGATCCCCGCGCTGATGGCCGTGCTGATCGCGGTCCACCTCTATTTGGTGATCCGCATCGGCATTTCTAACCCGCCCAGCAAGGACGAATAGTCGCGCAAGGAGAGACGGCCGTGAACGAGGAATACAAGAAAAAGTATTGGGAGCGCTACTTGCGCCTCAAGCACAAAGGCGTCAAGTTCTATCCCGATGTGGTCTACAAAGACCTGGTAGTCTCCTTCGCCTTGTTCCTGCTGCTGGTAGGGCTGGCCGCGTTTGTGGGGGTCAAGCCTGAGCCCCCCGTCGACCCCAACGATACCTCCTACATCCCGCGGCCCGAATGGTACTTCCTCTTCTTGTTCGAGTTTCTGAAGTTCATCCCCGGCGAATTGGAATGGGTCGGCGCGGTGGTCATCCCGGGCCTGGCCATCTTGGTGCTCTTCCTGCTGCCATTCATCGACAAGAACCCCTATCGGCACTGGTCCAAACGCAAGTGGGGCACGGGCATCATGACCGCGATCGTCTTGGCCATGGTCGGGTTGACCATCCGCGCGGTGGTGACCACGCCGCCCCAAGAAGAGACCGCGGTAGCCCTGACCCTGCCCGAACAGATCGCGTTGGGCCAAGAACTTTACAGCATCCACTGCGCCGAATGCCACGGCCCTGATGGCGAAGGCGGCGAGATCCAGGGCGTCGAGGGGCTGGAAGGCGTGGTGCTCAAGCCCATCAACTCTCAAGATGAGATGTACACCCGCTCAGATCAGACCCTCTACAACATCATCGAATATGGTCAGCAAGATCTGGGCATGCCACCCTTCGGCCGGGCGTATGGGGGCGAACTGGGCCCCGCGGAAATCAAAGCCATCGTCACCTTCATGCGTTACACCTGGGACGACCGGGTCGAACTGCCCGAGGAAGCCAAAGTGGGTGGTGTGCCCACCTTGGGCCCCGACGAGGTACCTTCGTATGAAGAGCACATCGAGCCCTTGGTCAAACGCTATTGCATCTCTTGCCACCGGCCGGGCAAGAAGAACAACAACTACTTGATGACCTCGTACGAAGAAATCATGGAAACCGGCGACCACGCGCCGGTCATCATCCCCGGCGACCCAGAGAACAGCATCTTCATGCGCCTCATCCGCCGCGAAGAACTGGACTTCAGCCGCCCCATGCCGCCGACCAAGAGCCTGCCCGAAGATGTCATCCAAATCTTCGAGCGCTGGATCGCAGCCGGCGCGCCCAAGACCGCGGCCGAAGCCGATCAAATCGAAGCCCAACAAGGCGGCGCGCAGCCTTAAGAACCCCGTCGACGACCACCCACCCCAACGCCGCGGGAGCCCTTCCCGCGGCGTTGCTTTTTAGCAAAAACATCCGACCCGCGTGGGTGGCGCGGGTCGGATGCCTTCCCGGAGGAGGTGCTGTCCCAGCGTCGCGCTCAATCCTCCATGTGCCGGATGATCGCGTCGCCGAACTCCGAGGTCTTGAGCAGTGTCGCGCCTTCCATCAGGCGATGGAAGTCGTAGGTCACGGTCTTGGCCGCGATCGCGCCCGAGATGCCCTTGATGATCAAGTCGGCCGCTTCTTTCCAGCCCATGTATTGGAACATCATCACGCCCGACAGGATGACCGACGACGGGTTGACCTTATCCAGCCCCGCGTATTTGGGCGCGGTGCCGTGGGTGGCCTCAAACACTGCGTGCCCCGAGTCATAATTGATGTTGCCACCCGGCGCGATGCCGATACCGCCCACATACGCGGCCAGCGCGTCCGACAGATAGTCGCCGTTCAAGTTCATGGTGGCGATGATGTCAAACTCTTTGGGCCGGGTCAGGGTCTGTTGGAAAGTGATGTCGGCAATCGCGTCTTTGACCAGCAGACGCCCTTCTTCTTCGATGGCCCGGCGCTGCTCTTCATTGGCCGCTTCCACACCCTTCTCGGCCTTGGTGCGCTCCCACATCATCCATGTGTAGACCCGATCGCCGAACTCTTCTTCCGCCACCTCGTAGCCCCACTTGCGGAACGCGCCTTCGGTGTACTTCATGATGTTGCCTTTGTGCACCAACGTCACGCTGCGGCGATTGTTGTCCAGGCCCCACTGGATGGCCGCCCGCACCAAGCGCTTGGTGCCTTCCTCCGACACCGGCTTGATGCCAATGCCCGAAGTGTTGGGGAAGCGCATCTTCGCGTACTCTTCAGGGAAGTTCTCTTTGAAGAGCCGCATGAACTTCTCCCACTCGGGCGAACCCATCTCAAACTCAATGCCCGCGTAAATGTCCTCGGTGTTCTCCCGAAAGATCACCATATCGACCCATTCGGGATGCTTGATGGGCGAAGGCACGCCAGGGAACCAGCGCACCGGGCGCTGGCAGACATACAAATCCAACGCCTTGCGGATGGCCACATTCAGCGAGCGGATGCCGCCTCCCACCGGGGTGGTCAACGGGCCCTTGATGCCCACCAAGAACTCTTTGAATGCTTGGATGGTCTCATCGGGCAGCCACGAACCAAATTTGTTATACGCCTTCTCGCCAGCATACACTTCCATCCAAAAGATCTTGCGCTTCCCACCGTAGGCCTTGGCCACGGCCGCGTCGAACACCCGCACCGCGGCCCGCCAAATGTCCGGCCCCGTCCCATCGCCCTCGATAAAGGGGATGATCGGGTTGTCGGGCACCAGCAGCGTCTTGCCCGGCTTGCGGATCTTCTCGCCCCCTTCGGGGACTTGAATAATGGTGTAGCCCATGGGACCTGCTCCTTTTCGCACAGGGATGAATCAGCGGCGCGATTATAACATCTCTGCCACGCGGCGGCAGGTGAGGATAGGCACTTCTGGCCCGCGGCCCTATGGTATAATCCCCGCGCTACCCGTCGGGCATGGGGTGGGCGTCCCAACGCGGGCTTGCCCCACCGCACCGCCCGCTGGCACGGAGGCGTGGTTTGGGGTTCAACCCACTAAACTGGCTTTTCGGTCTGTTCGCCCTGGACATGGGCATCGACTTGGGGACGGCCAACACCCTGGTGTATGTTCGCGGCAAGGGCATCGTATTGCACGAACCCTCCTGGGTGGCGGTCGACAAGCGCACGCGCCGCCCTTTGTACGTGGGCAGTGAGGCCAAGCGCATGGTCGGCCGGGCGCCCGCCTCGTTGCAAGTGATCCGCCCCGTACGCGACGGCGTGATCGCGGAGTTCGACATCACCACCGCGCTGCTGGAATACCTCATCCTCAAAGCCCACGAACAGAGTTTCGTGCCCTTCCCGCGGCCTCGGGTGGTGGTAGGTATTCCCGCGGGCGTGACCGAGGTGGAAATGCGCGCGGTCTACGACGCCGCGCTCAACGCCGGCGCGCGCGAGGTCCACCTCATCGAGGAACCCCTGGCCGCGGCATTGGGCTCGGGGCTGCCTATCCACGACGTCCAAGGCACCATGATCGTCGACATCGGCGGCGGCACCACCGAAATCGCGGTGCTCTCCATGGGCGGCGTGGTGGTCTCTCGCTCGCTGCGAGTCGCGGGCGACGAGATGGACGAGGCGATCATTCAATACATTCGCAACAAATACAACCTGCTGATCGGCCCGCGCATGGCCGAAAACATCAAAATGGAAATCGGTTCCGCGTACCCTCTGCCCGAGGAACGCACCATGCAAGTGCGCGGCCGCAGCCTGGTCAGTGGCTTGCCTCAAGCCGTGGAAGTCTCATCGGTGGAGATTCGCGAAGCCTTGGCCCGCCCGCTGGAGACCATCATCGACACCGCGCGCGACTTGCTCGACGAGGCCCCGCCCGAGATCGTCGCGGATCTGATGGAAAACGGCGTTTGCCTGGCCGGAGGGGGTTCCCTCTTGCAAGGGCTGGATCGCCGGCTGAGCGAAGAGTTGCGCTTGCGCGCGTGGGTGGCCGAGGACCCGGTCTCGGCCGTGGCCCGTGGCGCGGGCATGGTGCTCGAAGACTTCGCCACCTACCGCCGCTTGCTCATCGACGCGGAACGATTTTTGGGATAACGGCTCCGCTGCGGCCAGGCGCCGCTGGGGACGGCCACAGGCCCCCATGAGCCGCCGCGGGCAAGGCCAAACGAACCATGAAATCCCGTCCTCTTCCCTCGTGGCTGATCTTGGCCTTGATTTTGGCGGGTTTGCTGCTGTTGGCGCTGGGCGGTTACCTCGCGCCCCTCATGCGGGTGATCACCACGCCTGTGTTGCAGGCCCAAACCGCCGTCGTGCGTTATGTGACCGCGGTGCGCGATTATCTGCGCACGCCCACCGATGTGCAAGCCCTGCGCCAACGCAACCAAGAACTGGAAGCCCAGGTCGCCGAATTGCAAACGCAACTGGCCCTGCTGCAGCAGCAGGTCGCGGATCTGGCCCTCTACGCTGCGCTGGTGGATTTTGCCCGCGCCCATCCCGAACACGAATACAAAACCGCCCAAGTCATCGGGCGCGATCCCAGCCCCTTTTTACACTACATTATCATCAATTTGGGCAGCGACGACGGCATTCGGCCAGGCATGCCCGTGGTCAGCGCGCAGGGTTTGGTAGGCCAAGTGGTCGCAGTCATCCCTCGGGCCGCGCGGGTGCGCTTGATCACGGACCCGACTTCGCGCGTGAGCGTGCGCGTCACCCCCTCCAACACCGAGGCCTTGCTGGTGGGCAGCGTCACCGGCGACCTGAGCCTGGAAATGGTGCCCTTGGACGCCAAAGTCCACCCCGGCGACCTGGTCGTGACCGCGGGCCTGGGCGGAGCCTATCCGCCCAACATTTTGGTGGGGCAAGTGTTGAGCACCCGCCGTTTGGCGCACGCGCTGTTTCAAGAGGTCGCGGTGCAACCGGCCACCTCCTTTGCCGACCTGCGCTTGGTGTTGGTCATTGTCAACTTTCGCCCGGTGGACATCGCGCCGTTGATTCCGACGCCCGGGCCGGGCGCGCCATAGGGGCCGAGCCATGCGGGTCTATGTGGGTGGCTTGCTGGCGTTGGGCCTGGCCGTGGTGCTACAAAGCGCGGTGGTGAGCCAATGGCACTTGCTGCAGGGGGTGGTCGACCTGCCGCTGCTGGTGTGGGCCGCGTGGGTGACCCGCGAGCGTCGCTTCGCGCCGGCCTGGTTCTGGGCTGTGGCCATGGGCGCGCTGTGGGGGTTGTATTCCGCGCTGCCGCCGGGCACGGGCTTGCTGATTTACGGCGGCATCGGCCTTGTTGCGCAGGCCTTGCAACGGCGCATTTGGCATCCGCCTTATCTGCTGCTGTTCGTGTTGGTGTTCTTGGGCTCGCTATGGGTGCCGGGGGTCAGTTACCTCGTCGTGCGCTTTGGCTTGCAAGCGCCCATCCCGTTTCGCGATGCTCTGGTGCAGGTGATCCTCCCCACGGTGCTGCTCAACCTGTTGGCCGCGCTGCCCGTCTATGCGGTCGTGGCCGAATGGGCCGACTGGGTACTGCCCGCGGAAGAGCCCGCGGGCGGCTGAGCCGCGTGGAGAGCCGAACGCCCGGCTTGCCGCGCGGCCGTCGAGGTGGCCGCGCGCCTTCCCAATCCGCGCCGCGCAGGGTATGATACGGACGCGCGGTCGCGCTGTGCAGACCCTAACCGCGCGAGGTGTGCCATGCCCAAACGACGCCCCATCGTTGCCATCGTGGGCCGGCCCAATGTGGGCAAGTCCACCCTGTTCAACCGCCTGGTGGGCGAGCGCCGCGCGGTGGTGAACGATGTGCCAGGCACCACCCGAGACCGCATCGTCGGCACCGCGGAATGGCTCGACCGGGTGTTCGACGTGGTCGACACTGGCGGCCTCGACCCCACCGCGGGGCAAAAGGGCAAAGCCCCCCTGTCGGTGGATTCGGCCGCGTTCATCGAGGCCATCCGCCAGCAGGCCGCGGAGGCCGTTGAGGGCGCGGATGTGGTGCTTTTGGTCGTCGACGCGGAGGCCGGCGTCACGCCCGCGGACCGGCAAGTGGCCGATTGGCTGCGCCGTTGGCAACGCCGCGATGCCCAAGGCCGTCTGCATCCCCCTGTGCTGTTGGTGGTCAATAAGGCTGACTCGGACCGCAAAGCCCAAGATGTGTTCGCGTTCTATGAATTGGGCCTGGGCGAACCGATTCCCATCTCCGCGCTGCACGGCCGCGGGGTGGGGGACCTGCTGGATCGGGTGCTCGCGGCCGTGCCCTGGGCGCCGCGCTTCGACGAAGAAGGCGACGACGAAGACGTGCCCAAATTGGCCATTGTGGGCCGCCCCAACGTGGGCAAGTCCAGTTTGCTCAACCGCCTGTTGGGGCAAGAGCGGGTGCTGGTCAGCGACATCCCCGGCACCACGCGCGATGCGGTCGACACTCGGCTGCGTTACTACGGCCGGGATCTGGTGCTCATCGACACCGCGGGCATTCGCCGCAAAGGGCGCATCGAGCCCGGCGTCGAGAAATACAGCGTGTTGCGCGCGCTGCGCGCGCTGCAACGCGCGGATGTCGCGCTGCTCATGCTCGACGCCACCGAGGGCGTCACCGCCCAAGACGCCCACATCGGCGGTTATGTGCAAGACGCGGGCAAATCAGTGGTCATTCTGGTCAACAAGTGGGATGCTGTGCCCGACAAGGACGCGTTCACCATCAATCGCTACACTGAGCAAGTGCGTCGCGCGTTGAACTTTTTGGACTACGCGCCCCTGTTGTTCATCTCGGCCAAAACCGGTCAGCGGGTACACAAAGTGCTGCCCACCGCGCTGGAAGTGTATGAGGCGCGCTATACCCGCTTGCCCACGTCGTTGGTCAATCGCATCTTGCAAGACGCGGTGGACAAGCATCCACCGCCGCCGGCCAAGGGCACCAAAGCGCTCAAGATTTACTTTGGTGCTCAGGTAGGCGTGGCGCCGCCAACGTTTTTGCTGCAGGTCAACGACCCGAAGTTGGCGCATTTTTCCTATTTGCGTTATCTGGAAAACCAAATTCGGGCCGTGCATCCGTTCGTGGGCACGCCCATCCGTCTGCTGCTGCGGGGCAAAGAAAAGCGGCGCAAGAAGCGCTGAGCCGACTCGCGCGACCGCGGCTCGCGGCGCGCGCGGGTTGAGACGGCCCACCCAACATTCTCACCCACAGGAGCCGGGTCTGCCATGGTTTGGTTGGCGCACGGGCGCCGTCGTTGGCGCCAATGGTCTTGGACAACCCGCGGGGCTTGGATCGGAGCCGCGGTTTTAGGAGTGACCGCGGGCGTCTTGTTGTACGCCACGTTGGCTTGGGGGCCCTGGGCGTTTACCGACTCGGTGGCCTATGTCGACGCCGCGCGCGGGCTGCTGGACGGCCGGGGCTTGGTCGTGCGCGAGTCGCCCGCCCAATGGGAGCCGTTGGCCCACTACCCGCCCTTGTACCCGCTGTTGTTGGCCGGCCTGATGCAGGGGGCTGGCCTGTCATGGCTGGCGGCCGCGCGGCTGTTGGATGCCCTCATGTATGGGCTGTTCGTGACCCTCATTGCCTGGATCGGCATCGCGGCTTGGCCGCGGCGTCCGTGGTGGGGGTTGGGGTTGGCCCTGGTGCTCGCGCTGCAACCCCCGGTGACCCAGCACATGAGCGGCGTGATGACCGAACCGCCTTTTTTGACCTCGGCCGTGGTGGTGTGGGCCGCGGCCTGGGCTTATGTGCGTACGGGCCACCGGGGCTGGTGGTGGTTGGCCGTGGCCGCGGCCATGGCCGGGCTGCTGCTGCGCTATGCAGGCCTGTTCTATTTGGCCGCGCTCCCCGCGGCTTTGGCCTTGGCCCCCCAACCTTGGCGAGTGCGGGCTCGGCGTTTGGCCGAGGCCTGGGGCGGCCTGTTGCTGACTTATGGGGCGTGGAACGGTTACATGCGCGCCCAAGGCAATGGCCTGCACTTCGCTTGGCCCACCGCGCACGAGGTGCTCGCCAAGGCCGAGGCGTTCGTGGCCGCGCTGCCGCCCGTGTTTTGGGAGGGCTGGTTGCGCTGGCGCGCGGGCTTGCGCCTGCCTGGCAGTGCGGTATGGCCCTGGCTATGGATGGCCGGGGGCGCGCTTGCGGCGTGGTGGTTGGCCCGGTACGCCCGCCGCGCGGCCCAAGCCGAGGCGACCGCCACCGCCCAAGCCGCGACTTTGGCCTGGGCTTTCGGGCATCTCTACGCGCTGTTCTTCTTCGTGGCCTTTCTCTTTCGACGCCCCGAGCCCGATTTCAACCCGCGCGTCATGCTGCCGTGGTTCGTGTTCGCGCTGCTGGCCACGGGTTTCACCCTGGCCTTTCTGCTGGACGGCGTATTCGTTCGTCGGGGCGCCGCTGTGCGCCTCGGCGTTTATGGGCTGCTTCTGGTGGGCGTGGCCTTGTTCTTCCACCGCTCTTGGCGCCTGAGCCGCGCCTTTTTGTATGTGCTGCACGAACGCGGCTATGGCTACACCGCCCGGGTTTGGCAGCAACCTCAAACTTGGGCCTTCTTACGCGCCTGGCCCGAAGATATTCCTTGGGTGACCAACGCACCTGAGCCTCTGCTGCTCTGGGCCGACCGCCCCGCCTATCGCTTGCGAGAGTTCGCGCGACCTTTGCCCGTCGAAGGTCCTTTGGGCTACCGCGAGGCCGTAGACCCCTTCCACCGTCTGTACATCGCAGGACAGGCCGCGGCCATCTATGTACCTCTGGAAGAGGAACGCGCCCGCCGCTTGTATGGCCCGCGCACAGACGAAGTTGTGGACCTGCTCTTTCGGCGTTACTCGCCGTGTTACCAAGACGATGTAATTGAGTTATACTACCTGGGACCCCAAGCCCCGATGTTGTGCCCTTTGGGGCCCACGCAGTATTACCATCCCCAGCGTTGAGGCGCGCCATGGCCTTGGTCACGTTGTTCACCTCGCCCAAGCCTTTCGACGACCCTTTCATTGCCATGTTACAACGCAACGCGTTGGGGTCGTGGCGCGCGCTCGCTCCTGAGGTCGACGTGATCTTGTTTGGGGTCGAGGCCGGGGTGGCCGAAGCCGCGGCGCAGTTCGGGTTTCGCCATCAACCCGCGGTGCGCCGCAGCCGCTTTGGCACGCCCCTGATCTCCGACCTTTTTGAGCAAGCCCAAGCCCTGGCGACCACCCCTTGGCTGGCCTTTGTCAACGCGGACATCATCCTCTTGCCCGACTTCCTGGCCGTGCTGCGCGCGTTAGAGCCTTACTTGGGCCGTCGGCGGTTGCTGGTCAGCGCCCGACGCTGGGAGACTGCCATCACCGAGCCGCTGGATTGGGACACGGTCGACCGGGACGCGCTGGCCCAACGGGCGCGCCAGCAGCCCCTCAACCCCACGGGGATGGACCTCTTCCTCTTCCCCCGCGGGAGCCTGCGCGCCATCCCGCCCTTTTCCATCGGCCGCGCGGGGTGGGACAACTGGATGATCTACCACGCCCGACGGGAGCAACGGGCCTGGGTGGTCGACGCGACCCCCGATCTCACGGTCGTTCATCAAATTCACGATTATCGGCACTTGCCCGGCGGCCGGCCTCACTTTCAACACGAAGAATCGCTGGAAAACGTGCGCCTGGCCGGCGGGGTGCATCGACTGTACACCCTGTGGGAGGCCACCCACTGGCTGCAACACGGCCGCCTGCGCCGCGCGCCTTGGCATTGGATTCGCCTCAGCCGCAGCCTCGAACTGGCCCTGCTCCGTCACGGGCAGCCCCATAAGGGCTGGCGCCGCGTGCTGTTGCGCTGGGTGCGACGGCGTTGGCAGCGGCCCTGGTTGGAAGCAAAGGCCTGGTGGCGCGACTATTATGGCGCGGACATCGTGCGCCCTCGGCTACAGACCCTTGCTTCATGAACAGGAGGGCCCTCATGCGCATCTTGCTCACCGGTGTCGCGGGTTTTTTAGGATCGCACTTGGCCGAACGCTTGCTGCAGGATGGCCACGACGTCATCGGGATGGACAACTTCCTCACGGGCTCGCGAGCCAATGTGCGCCTGCTACAAACCCACCCGGCCTTTCAGTTTGTCCACCATGATGTCGAAGAGCCCTGGCCCGATGTAGGGCCCGTCGACGCGGTGCTGCATTTCGCATCCCCCGCGAGCCCTAACCCCAGGTCGCCGTTCGGCTACCCCAATTTGCCCATTCGCACCATGCGCACCAACGCCTGGGGCACGTACCACGGCCTGGAGATGGCCCGCCACTTTGGGGCGCGTTTTCTGCTGGCCTCGACCAGCGAGGTATATGGCGACCCTGAAGTGCACCCGCAGCGGGAAGACTATTGGGGCCATGTCAACCCCGTAGGCGAGCGCGCGGTGTACGACGAAGCCAAACGCTTCGCGGAAGCCATGACCATGGCCTATCATCGCAAGTATGGCCTGGATGTGCGTATCGTGCGCATCTTCAACACCTATGGCCCGCGCATGCGCATGGACGACGGGCGGGTAATCCCCAACTTTATTGTGCAAGCCTTGCGCCGCGAACCGCTAACCATCTACGGCCAAGGGGAGCAGACCCGCAGTTTTTGCTATGTGGACGATCTTATCGAGGGCATTGTGCGGTTGTTGCATCTCGAAGCCGCGCCGTTCCCGGTCAACATGGGCAATCCGCAGGAATACACCATTTTGGCCTTGGCGCGGTTGATCAACGAGATCACCGGCAACCCCAGCGGTCTGCGTTTCGAGCCAGCCATGTACCGCGAAGGCGACCCCAAACGGCGCCAACCCGACATCACCCGGGCGCGCAACCTGCTGGGTTGGGAGCCACAAGTCACGCTGCCCGAAGGGCTGGCCTCCACCATCGCGGATTTTCGCGCCCGCCTGGCCCAAGAGGCCTGATCTCGCGCCCGTTTTGCTGGGGGAAGTGTAACCTTCGCGGCCGTTGTTCGTTTGGATGAGTGCACCATGAATCGCGCGCCTGCCGACGCGGAGTTGGTCCGCCGAGCCCAACAGGGCGATGCCGATGCGTTCGGCCAGATCTATGAGCGGTATGTGGACGATGTGTATCGTTTCTTTTATTACCGCACTTTGCAACCGGCCGACGCGGAAGATTTGACCGAAGCCACATTCCTCAAGGCGTGGCACGGTTTGCAGCGGGTGCGCGCGGAACCGGGGCTGAACTTGCGGGCCTGGCTGCTGCGCATCGCCCGCAACTTGTGGATCGATCAACATCGCACCGCGAAAGACGAGGCCCCGCTGGACGCCGCGGCCACGGTCGCCGCGGCCGACCCCGGGCCCGAAGCCGCGCTGCTGCAAGCCGAACGGCACGACGAATTGGCTCGCGCGTTGGCCCAACTCCCAGAACGGCTGCGGGACGTGGTGGTCTATCGGTTCATTCACGGCCTGAGCCACAAAGAGACCGCGGCGCTGTTGGGCGTGAACGAAGGCCATGTGCGCGTGCTCCAGCATCGGGCGCTGCAACGCTTGCGGCGCTGGCTGGAAGCCCAGGAGGATTGAGGTGACCCACCCCGCGTTGGAAGATATTTTGGCCCAGTGCTTGGACGACATGCGCCACGGACGCGCGACGCTCGCGGAATGCCTGGCCCGCTACCCGGAGCAACGGGCGGAGTTGGAGCCGCTGCTGCGCGCCGCGCTGTGGGTGAGCCAAGCCGATGCCGCGCGGCCAGACCCCGCCTTTCGGGCCGCGGCCAAAACGCGGTTGCTCAACCGCATTCGGGCTGAACAAACCCGCAGCCGCGCCGTATCACCTGGCCCCATTTCTGTAACATCGGGCTTCCTGCATCGTTTGTGGGGGTGGACACGAAAATTCCAACCCCAACAACCCCGCAGGAGGTCTGCCATGATCTGGGCTCTGGTTTTAGCAGCGATCGCGTTGGTCGCCGGAGGCGGCGGCGTTGCTTACGCTTCGACCGATGCATTGCCCGACGATGTGTTGTATCCGGTCAAATTGGCCGTCGAAGAGGCGCAGTTGCTCTTCGCCGACGCGGAAGAAGATGTGCAATTGCACCTGGAGTTCGCGCAACGGCGGCTCGAAGAGGCGCAGGTGATGGCCCAGCAAGGTCAAACCTATGGTTTGGAACGGGCGTTGGCCAACTATGAGGCGCACTTGCAGGCCGCACTGCGCCTGGCCCAGCAAGTCGGGCAAGCCGACCCGCAGGTGTGGGCTGAGGTCGCCCGCCAGGTCGAACGCCACCAAGAGCGCTTGCAAGAACTGGCGCAAGAGACCCATCAACAGGGCCTGACCGAGGCCGAACAACAAATGCTCCAGGCCCAAGAACGGGTCCGCCAAACCCTGGAACACGCGCATCGGGTCATGGGCCAAGAGACGCCCGAGGGCGACATGCCCACCCCGCCCTTTGGCCCGCAAGGCCCCATGCCCACCGACACGATGCCGGTCATGCCCGGCGGTCAGGGGCACGGTGAAGGCCGCGGCCAAGGCAACGGCGACATGAACGGCGGCCAAGGGGAAGGCCACGCCACGGGCCAAGGCCAAGGCAACATGGGCGGCAACGGCCAGGGCCAAGGCTACATGGGCGGCGAAGGCACCTTTACCCCCGAACCCGGCATGACCCCCACCGAGATGCCCTTCCCCATGCCGACCATGCCCGGCGGCAACCATAATCAAGGCGGCATGGGCGGCGGGCACGACGGATAATCCCCTCGCCAATCCCTCCCCGATGGACCGACGAAGCGGCCCCTATCATCCAGGGGCCGCTTCGTCGTTGGGAATTACGACGCATCCCAATCTTGGAACCCTTCGCCCAGGGCCTCGTGCGCGTGGCCAATCACCATGAACGCTCGCGGGTCAGCCTCGCGCACGATGGCCTTGAGCGGGCCGACTTCGCCCCGGCTGACCACGCAGTAGAGCACCGCACGCGGCTGCCCCGTGTAGCCTCCCCGACCTTGCAGCACGGTCACGCCCCGATCCAACTCGTGCAGAATGCGCTGGGTCACCACCTCAGGCCGCGCGGTGACGATCAGCGCGGTGCGCACCACGTTCGCGCCCTGACTGACCGCGTCCGCGGTCAAGCCGGTGATGTAGAGAGTCACCAGCGCGTAGAGGGCCTGCTCCCAGCCAAAGGTGAACCCTGCGGCCGCGAGCACCAAGGCATCCGACAAGAGGTAACTTTGGGCCATGGGAATGTGTAGCCGCCGGGCCAAGATGCGGGCCAAAATGTCGGTGCCGCCGCTGGTGCCTCGCCCGCGGTAAATGAGCCCCGCGCCCACGCCGCCCACGACGCCACCATACAGTGCGTTGAGCAGCATATCGTCGGTCAACAAACGCAGCCCTACGCTGTAGGTCCAACCATCCACCACCGCAGAAAACAAGAGCACGCTCACCAGCGTGCGCAATGCGAAGCGCGGGCCGCCCAAATAACGCCAGCCCAGCGCGAACAAAGGTACATTGAAGGCCGTAACCAACACGCCCACGGGCCAACCCGTGTAGTGCCGCACCACCAACGCCAGGCCACTCACCCCACCCGCGGCCAAATCGCCAGGGATGAGGAAGATGACCATGGCCAGGGCCAAAATGACCGTGCCCGCGGTCAAATACGCGTAATCGCGCGCCGTGCGCCACAGCGCGGCGCGCGACGAGAAGGTCACCTTCATGGGCGCACACCTCAAGCCTCGGGCCCAGCCTCCGCAGCGTCTTCTGTCAAGCGCACGCGGGCCAAGGCCTCATAAACCGCAATAATGCCCGAGTTGTCCAAGTCCCCCAGCCCCATTTCCAGCATGGCCCGATAGAGTTGGGCGAACAACCCCGTGGCCGGCAAGGGCATACCATATGTGCGGCCGGTGTGCATGACGATGTTGAGGTCCTTTTCCATCATGGTGGCCTTGAAGCCCGGCTTGCGGTCCCCGCGAAAGAGGCGCGGGGGTTTGTGGTCCAAGGTCCAGCAGCCGGCCGCGCCGCCGCGGATGGCTTCCACCACCTTGCGGGGGTCTGCGCCAGCCTTTTGGGCCAAGAGCAGCAGTTCGGCCATGGCCACCATTTGGGCCGCGACCATGATCTGATTGGCGGCCTTGGCCACCTGCCCCGTGCCGGCGGGGCCAATGTGGGTGATGGTGCGCCCCTCAGCCTGCAGCACCGGCCGGACGCGTTCCAAAGCCTCGGCCGGGCCGCCCACCATGATGGTCAGCGTGCCTTGTTGCGCGCCAATGTCGCCACCGCTCACAGGCGCGTCGAGCGCGGGCACCCCCACCTCGGCCAAGGCCGCGGCAATGCGGCGCGCGGTCTCAGGGCGGATGGTGGAATGGTCGACGAAGATCAAACCCGGATGCGCGCCTTCGCGAATGCCGCCCGGCCCCAAGACTACGTGCTCCACCGTGGCCGAATCGGGCAGGTTGGTGATGACCACATCCACGGCCGCGGCCACGGCCGCCGGGCCCTCCGCGGCCTGGGCCCCCAAGGCGACCAGTTCATCCACCGGGCCGCGCGAGCGGTTGTGCACCACCAGCGGGAACCCGGCTCGCAGGATGTTGCGGGCCATGGGCTTGCCCATGATGCCCAGGCCGATATAACCCACACGCAGCATGAGAACCTCCTGGCTCAATAGTAAGCGGCCCCGGTGACCGCGCGCAACTTCTCCAGCCGATGGAAGGCGATGATTTCTCGCACCGTACCCGTGCGGCCACGCACGACCAAACTGTGCGTGCGCACGCGGCCGCCCAGATATTGCACCCCATCGAGCAGTTCGCCGCGGGTGATGCCTGTGGCCGCGAAGAATACATCGTCCGACGCGACCAAGTCGTCCATGGTCAGCACCTTGTCGAAGTCGTACCCCATCTCCCGGCCGCGGCGCAGTTCGTCCTCGTTGCGGGCATAGAGTTTGCCCTGGATCTCGCCCCCCATGGCCCGCAGCGCGCACGCGGCAATGACGCCTTCGGGGGTGCCCCCGATGCCCATAAGCACATCGATGCCCGAATCGGGCCACGCGGTCATGAGCGCGCCCGCCACGTCACCGTCGGGGATCAGACGAATGCGCGCGCCCAAACGTCGCACTTCCGCGATGAGTTCCGCATGGCGCGGCCGGTCCAAAATCACCACCGTAACATCGCGGACGTCCTTGCCCTTGGCCTTGGCGATGCGCCGCAGGTTGACCTCGACCGGCGCCTCGATGTCAATAAGGCCCTTGGCTTCGGGGCCCACCGCGATCTTGTTCATGTACACGAAGGGCCCGGGGTTGTACATAGTGCCGCGCGGGGCGACCGCGATGGTGGCGATGGAATTCGGCTGGCCGTTGGCCAGGGGCCGGGTGCCGTCGATGGGGTCCACCGCCAAGTCGACCTGGGGTGGCGCGCCGGTGCCGACGTGTTCGCCGTTGTAGAGCATGGGGGCTTCGTCTTTCTCGCCCTCGCCGATCACCACGATGCCGTCCATGTCAATGCTGCTCAGCATGTGGCGCATCGCGTCCACCGCGGCTTGGTCCGCGGCCTTACGGTCGCCACGGCCCATCCAGCGGCCGGCGGCCATGGCCGCGGCCTCGGTCACCCGCACCAATTCCAACGCCAGATTGCGCGAAGGCTGATAGGGGTTCATCACGCTGCACCTCCTGACAAGGGTGGTCATGGGGGACGGGCTCCGCCGCGGCCGTGCCGCGCCGCGAGCCCGCGTTTAGACAAACAACGCCAGCCACGCGTAGCCCAGCACGCCGGCCCACAACCACGAGTCCATGCGGTCGAACAGGCCACCGTGACCGGGCAGCAGATGCCCAGAATCTTTGCTGTGGGCTGCGCGCTTGAACATGCTCTCGGCCAAATCGCCCAAAGGGGTCAACAGCGTCAGCAACGCGCCCAGGCCCCACCCCGCCAACGCTGAAGTGGGCGGGTCAAAGCCCCAATGTGCGGCCACCGCCGGGAAGATTCCTCCCGCGTACGCGGTGCCCAACACCACGCCAGCCGCGAAGCCTTCCCACGATTTCTTGGGGCTCAGCCGCGGGGCCAAGCGATGCCGCCCCCAGGCCCGCCCCACAAAATAGGCCGCGGAGTCGGTGACCCACACGGTGCTCAGCACCCACAGCACCGCCCACGGCCCCCAGGGCAGGGTTTGCAACGCGAGCAGATACCCCCCCAAGCCGCCGAAGATCAGCGCGCCCAAGGCCGCATAAGCCGCGTCCCGAGGCGCGGCCGCGTGGCCACGCTCATAAAGCCACAGGGCCTGGGCCAAATACCACAGCGTTGCAGCCATCAGGCCGCCCAAGACCGCGGCGGGGCCCTGCCCGCCCAAGCGCGGTCCCAAGGCCAACGCCACGCCGACCAAAAAAACGCCAGCGTTCAGCCGCGCGTCCGCGGGCCACAGGCCGCGATATTCACGCGCCGCGCCCAGCAGCGCCAGCGCCAACAAGACAGCAAACGCGGTCGGCCAGCGGAACAGCAACCATACGATGAGGGGCAGCCCGATGAGGGCGACCAAAACGCGTTGCGCGAGCATAAGGCTTCCTTGGATTGTCGCTGGAGATCGGCCCAAAAGAAGAGGGCGGCTGGTAGGCCGCCCCGCAAGGGTTCGCTTAGGCGTCGGCGGCCGGGGTCGGCACATCCCATGCCGATACCCGGCCAAACCTGCGCTCACGGCGACTGTAAGCCTCCAACGCCTTGCGCAGTTCCTCTTTGTCGAAATCGGGCCAATATACGGGCGTGAAATACCACTCCGAGTACGCGGTTTGCCACAGCAAGAAATTGCTGATGCGCTGCTCGCCCGAGGTGCGAATCACCAGGTCAGGATCCGGAATCCCCGCGGTGTACAAGTATTGGGCTACGGTCGCTTCGGTGACGTCCTCGGGTTTGAGGCCTGCGGCCAGCATTTGGCGCACTGCGTGCACGATTTCCGCGCGGCCGCCGTAGTTGAAAGCCACCACCAACACCAAGCGCTGATTGTGGCGGGTGAGTTCGACGGCCTCTTGGATTTTGCGCTGCAACTCCGGGCGAATGCCTTCCAGGGCTCCGATATGGCGAATTTGCACCCCTTGTTGATGCAGTTCGGGCACTTCGCGGTCGATCACTTCTTCCAAGATGCCCATCAGGCCCTCGACCTCGTCCTTGGGTCGAGCCCAGTTTTCTGTCGAAAAGGCGTAGATGGTCAAATAGCGAATGCCGAACTCCACGCACGCCTCGATGATGCGGCGCAAATTCTCGGTGCCGGCCCGGTGCCCGGCCAAGCGCGGCAAACCGCGCGCCCGAGCCCAGCGCCCGTTGCCGTCCATGATAATCGCCACATGCGTGGGAATGCGCAGCGTCGACGCCGCGTCGCCTTCCCCCTGACCATCCCGAGGGTTCGTCATCGCTCCAAGATCTCCTGCTCTTTGTGTTCGCCCAATTCGTTGGCCTTCTGGATGTACTTATCCGTCAAATCCTGGAGTTTGTCCTCGGCCCGCTTGCGCTCGTCCTCGGAAATCATCTTCTCGTCTTCCATCTCGCGCAAGTCTCGAAGCACATCTCGCCGCACATTGCGAATGGCCACCCGAATCTCTTCAACCCGTTTCTGCACCACCCGCACCAGTTCCCGCCGACGCTCTTCGGTCAGCGGCGGCAGGTTCAGCCGGATGTTCTTGCCATCGTTGTTGGGGTTGAGCCCCAGGTCCGAAGTCAAAATCGCGCGCTCGATCAGGGGGATCGCCTTAGGATCGAACGGCCGAATGAGCAGTTGCCGCGGTTCGGGCACGGTGATGGTGGCCAACTGAATCAACGGCGTGGGCACCCCATAGTAATCAATGGTCAACTTTTCAACCAGCGCGGGCGAAGCCCGGCCCGTACGAATGCGTTTGAGGTCGTCTTCCAGAATTTGCACGGCTCGTTGCATGCGCCGCTCGGCGTCGCGCAATAGGTCTTGAATCATGCCGGCCTCCTTTGAGAATCGCGCACGGACGGAATGGCAGGAACGGCTATTTGTATTATAGCACAGGTGGCCTTGCGGCAGGCCGCCCCTGAGAGGCACGGGCAAAAGCCAAAAGCGCAGGGCAGCATTGCGTTTTCGCGCGCCTACAGCCCGAAGCAAGGCCGCCGACGCGCTCGCGCCGGGCTCGCGCCAAGGCAAACCGCGCCTCCCCGCGGGCCCAGCCCAAGGAGTTTTGGTACAATGAAAGCGTCTCTGGCTTGTGATCTCGCGTCTTCGTTAGGAACATTGTGCCATGTCTGCCACCAGTGCCTCGCCCTCCGCGCCCAAAGGCAAAGGCGCTCGCACGCCCAAAACCACATACGAACAAGTGCAAGAAGCCCTGCGTCAAGGGGACCTCACCGAAGCGCGGCGTTTGTTGATTCGTTTGCTCAAGCGCGATCCGCACAATGTGGAATATTGGCTGCTGCTGTCTGCCGCGACCACCAACCCGAAAGAGCGGGAAGATAGCCTGCGTCAGGCCTTGAAGTTGGACCCTGAAAACCCGGTGGCTCGCCGCGGCTTGGCCTTTTTCGCGCAGGAGCAAGATCTCGCTGCACCGCCCGCGGCCATTGATTTGCGCGCCGAATGGGAGCAGCGCTATCGGCAGCGCGAACGCCGCGAGGCCGGCGTTCAGTGGCGCACGCCCCTGCTGATGTTGGCGGGATTGGCGCTGATGGTGGGCATCTTGTTCGGCGGTTATGCCTTGTGGCAAAAGGTGCGCCCCAAACGATTGGCCACGCCGCCGCCCGCCATCACGCCCAGCCCCACCCCCAGCCCTCGCGCAACGCCAACCCCGCCGCCTTACACCCCCACGCCCCAGCCCCTGTGGATGCTCTTGGACGCGACCTACACCCCCACCCCGCCCTTCGTTGACACGCCCCGGCCCTTCGAAGCCTACCGCCGCGCGCTACGCGCGCTTAGCCGCGAAGACTGGATGGACGCGGTCCGTTACTTCGAGCAGTTGGTCGAACAAGAGCCCGCGGCCGACCTGTACTTCTATTTGGGCTTGGCTTACCATGGCGCGGGCAATGCTCAAGCCGCGCTCGCCGCACTCGACCAGGCCCTGGAGATGGACCCCAACTTCGGCCCTGCCCATCGGGCGCGCGCGTGGGTGCTCATGAGCCAATGGCCCACAGCCGAACAACCCCCCGGGCCGGCCGAATTCTCCCAAGTCGAGGTCGACCTCCAAAAGGCCTTGACGCTGGCCGCCACGGATCCTGAAACATATCGCGCCGCGTTGGAATACTGGCTGGTATGGCGCCAAGACACCCAACGCGCGGCCCAACTACTGAGCAAGGCCGAAGAGCAATTCCCTGATCGCCCCGCGCTGTGGGCCTACTACCGAGCCTTGCTGGCCTACTACGAACAAGACATGGAAACCGCGTACCAAGCCATCCAAACGGCACTGCACCACGACTTGACGTTTCTGCCCGCGTATCTGTGGGCCGCGCGCATCGCTTACGCCCAAGGTGACCTGGACACCGCGCGCGAAGCCATCGACACCTACCGCCGCTACCGGCCCGACGACGAAGACGCGTTGCTGCTGTACGCGCGCATTCAATTGGACCATCCTGAAGGCGATGTCGAAGCCGCCCTCGCCGCGCTGGAACAATTGAAACAGCATCCCTCCCCTCGGGTGCAACGGGAGCGGTACCTGCTGCTGGGCCGGGCCTACCTGCGCTTGGGCGAATACGAAGAAGCGCTGCGTTACCTCGAGCAAGCCGACGAGTGGGAACAATCGTACGAGACGGCCATGCTGGTGGCCGAAGCCGAGCGCGCCTTGGGCCGTTATGGCAACGCGTTCTTGAAATATCGCGACGCGGTCGAGCGCGCCGAAACCGAGGCCCAACGCTACACCGCACGCTATTGGCGCGCGAAAATGCTCGTGCAATTGGGCAAAGCCGACGCGGCGCGCAACGACTGGCTGGCCGTGTACAACGCGCCCCCCGCGCTGGTGCCATGGGAGTGGCGCGTCGAGGCGGCCCAAGCCCTGGGTATGCCCACCCCCGAGCCCCCGACCCCCACGCCGACCCCGACGCCGAGCCCAAGCCCGACCCCCTGAGCCCAGGGCCAAGCCCGCAACCGCGCCGGGCGACCCGGCCCATCAAGGCCCTGGGGCCGTGAACCGCGAACCGCCCTGCCCCGCGGCCAGCACCGGGCGAAACGAGCGTCGATGCAACGCGGTGGGACCATAGCGCGCCAAAGCCCGTCGATGCGCGGCCGTGCCATAACCTTTGTGCCGCCCAAAATCAAACCCCGGAAACGCAGGGCTGATGGCCCGCATGTACGCGTCGCGCGCCACCTTGGCCAAAATCGATGCCGCAGCCACCGTGGCGATGTGCGCGTCGGCCTTGGGCTGGACAAACTGCGGCCAGGGCACATCGGGCAGCGTCAAGTGATCCACGAGCACATACTGCGGCGTCACCCCTAAGCCCGCCAAGGCGCGCCCCATGGCCCGGCGGGTGGCTTCGACCACCCCCACCGCGTCCACCTCGCGCGGCGCGGCCCAGCCCACAGCCCAGGCCACGGCTTGCCGCCGAATGCGTTGCGCGCAAGCCTCGCGCTGCCGCGGCGACAACGTCTTAGAATCGCGTAGGCAAGGCAATGCCCGCATAGCCGGGGCGAACACAACCGCGGCCGCGGTGACCGGCCCCGCCCATGCCCCCCGACCGGCTTCGTCGACGCCGGCCACCCAACGCCAACCTTGGGCCCACAGTCGCCGTTCCACTTCCCAATGCGGGTATGCAGGCGTCATGAGGCACGCTCCCGAGGGAAGATGAGGGGCAACAACGCGGTCAAACGCTCGGGCAAAATGCCGAACTCACGCGGTAACGTGTCGGGGTCTGCAGTGCGGTGGGCTGCCAGATAATCGAGCCAATAAGGGTGCAGCGGAAATCGGGGCCACAAATTGTGCAGCCAAAACGCGCCCCAACGGGCCAGCAACGGGGGCAACGGCCAGACGGGCCGCGCGTATCCGAAATACGCCTGCAGCGCCAACACGATTTCCTGCAAAGTCAAATGCTCAGGGCCGCCCAACTCATACACCCGGCCCCAAAAGGATGCATCCTCCAACACCACCAGCAGCGCGGCCACCAAGTCTTCTAACCACAAAGGGTGCAACAGGGTGGAACCGCCTCCGGGCAGGGCCAGGGGCAGGCCGCGAGGCCAACCGCGTACCAGCCCGGCCAAAGGGGTGAGAAAGTGGTCATGGGGCCCGATCACAGGGCCCACGCGCAAAATGGTGCTGGGGAAACGCGCCGCGGCCTGACGCAGCGCCTGTTCGGCCAAGCCCTTGGCCCGCAACACCGGATAAGCCGCGGCCGGGCTCGCGCCCAGGTGGCTGAGGTAAACAAACACCCGCAACGGCCGACTGCTCGCGGCGGCCACCAAATGCCGGGTGCCCTGCACATCCACCGGGTATAGCGCGCGGGCCCGCGGGCCGCGATGCTCGCCCGTGGCCAAGTGAATCACTGCGTCCACATGAGCCAGCGCGGCCTGAAGCCCACCGCGGTCATCCAACCGGGTCAGCGCCACCTCCACCGGCTGCCCCAAAGGCAACCGCGGCTGACGCGCGCCCGGACGCAGCAACACCCGCACCGCGTGTCCGGCGTCGATCAAAGCCGGAATCAAACGCCGGCCTATGAAGCCCGTCGCGCCGGTGACCAAAATGCGCATGATGCGGGCATTATACCAGGGGCCGCGTAGGCCAACGGTAGCCGCAGGTCGCGGGCCCGGTCATTTCCAGTCCACAGCCACGACTTGCCCGTCGCCGGTGAGGGGCTGGGCCTCGCCCGTGGTCGCGTCCACCAAATACAAATCCCCCTCGTATAGCACGGCCAGCGCCCAGTGGCCGCTATCGGGCATGGGCGCCGGTGACCAATGCACCCGCTGGGGTTCAAGGCCCAAATTGGCGTCCTGCGGGAAGAGGGCGCGCGCGTCCGAGCCGTCGCGGTCCATAACGACCAGACGGTAACGGCTGAGTTCGCTTTGGCGAGGGGTCAGGGCTTGCAAATAGGCGATCTGATAGGTGGGCGCGCCGTCAGGGGCTTCTTGCCACGGCGACGGCACGGGGTAGGCAAACATGCCCACGTCTTCGGCCAAGACGACGGTTTGGTCCCACGCGGTGAGGTAAGCCACCAGGTGAAACTGAGGCGCGGCCTCATCGCCGCTGGTCTGGCCGGGCCAACCGTGGGTCACCGCGAACAGAACCTGCCCATCAGGGCTCCATCCCACGCCGGGCACCCAAGCCCAATCCGAACGGGTCTGGTAAGGCGTAAAAGGCAGCCACATGGTCAGCGTGGGCTCCTCGGGGGTCAGATCCACATAGCCCACACCATCGGGCCGGGCGACGGCCAAGCCCTGCACATCGGGCCGCCACGCGAAATCGTTACCCCACCAACCATACACCCCGCCCGCGTTGGGCTCGAGCAACACCTTCGGCTCCAACACCGTGCCACCCGGCGACACCACGACCGCGAGCAAATCGTTGTTGGCCTGCCACCCCGGCGGCGCGTCGCGCGGCTCCACTGTGGATGCGGCGACATAGCGCGGATTGCGGGGCGAGAAATCGGCGAAGTGCACCACGTTGGCAATGCCCAGGTCGATGAGCGTCACGGGGTCCGTGTCCAGCCGCGCGACCCACAACGTGTTGAGCACCCCCTCTTGGTCGCTGCGGCGGGTGAACAACAGCCGGCTACCGTCGTAGGCCAACCGAAAGACGCGACCGTCCAAATCGCCGGTGACCACCACCGGACGCCGCCGGTCGGTGGCCGTCTCCATCAGCCACGCGTTGCCGCCGGCCAAGTAGGCCAAGCGCCCTGGCAACGGCCGCGGCACAAAGGTTGCGCGCGCGCCCACCATCACGATTTCGGGCACGGGCTCTTCCAAGACCGTCACTTTCACCGGCTGGCGGGCCACCAACTGGCCGTCTTCGTACACCAAACGATACGTGACCTCTTGCCGCCCATTCACCCCGCGCTGCACCAGCCGCGTCTCGCCCTCGGGCAAACCTTCGTTGCGCAAGGTCTGCCGTTCGAAGGGGATGACTTCCTCTTGGGTCTCGAAGGCTTCTTCGACCCGCACGACGGTGATGGTATCGCCATCCGTAAGCAAGGTGTATTCGGGCGGAGTCACCCGATCCAGGGGGCCCACCTCAATGCCGGCCTGGGCCAAGGCTTGGCGCACCGTCGCGCCCGCGGGCACCTCCAACGAGCGCGTTTGGCCATCGGCCACCAAGGTGATCTGCAACGCGGCTTGGGTACGCGTCGGCGCCTGACACCCGCCCAGGGTCAGGCCAAGCACGCCCAACAGCAGCACCAGGCTATAGCGGGCCCAGGCTCGCAAGGCCACCATGTCGGCCATCCGCACCTCAACGGCGATGTGCGCGCGCCACCAGCCAGCCGTCGGCCAAAGTCAATTCGTCCACCGCGTATTGGCCAGCCCATGTATTCAGGGCTTGGTCCAACTGCTGGAGGTAATCGTTGAGCATCTCTTGCGGCATGGCGACGCCGCCCAACGTGGCCGTCTCGACGCTGACCGTGATTCGGCCGTCCGCGGTCACTGTGGGCCGCACGACGACCTCCGCGGTCAGCGCGCCGATGGGCGAATCCACCGTCGCGTAGGTCAAAATGCGCCCATCGCGGAAATAGACCGCCACATCGCGCACCGGTGCATCGGGCTGTTGGGCCAACGCGTCGCGCACATAAGCCGTGGCCTGGCTTTCGTGCAAGCGCAAGGTCACCTGCCCGGTCGCTTGCAATTGCTGCGCTGCCTGCTGCAGGACCTCTTGCGGCGAGGCCAGCGCGGTGGGCGTGGGCAGCGGCTCAGGGGTGGCTGCCGTGCGCCGCAAAAAACCGCACCCCAACATCAACCCGGCCAGCAGCGCGACCCAAGCCCACCAACGCGCGCGCCAACGAAATCGTTGCGTGTCCATAAACCTACTCCTTTACCCTTTCCGCGTCATCCTTGGTCCCTGGCGGGGCATGTACACAAACGAACCACCCGCGAACGGGTTACACGCCCCTGGGGCATATTACGACCCAGCAACCGCGGTCTGAGCATGGGCCCGGCTTGGCATCGCCCGATACCGCGCGCCCACGCCACCCCGGCGAACGCGGCCTTGGGGCCGGCGGGCATCCATGATACAATTTGATTTCGGCGCCGTCCCTGGCGCGCGAGGATTGTACCATGAGCCGAGATCTGGATGCGCCCCCCGGCCCTCTGGACGCCCAGTTGGAGGCCCTGCTGTTCGTGGCCAGCGAGCCCGTCCCCGTCGAGCGATTGGCCCAGGCCACCGGCCACGATCCAACCCAAGTCGAAGCCGCGTTGCTCATGCTCGAAGAGCGCTTGCACACGCGCGGCCTACGCCTCCAGCGCCTGCGTCATCGCGTGCGGCTGGTGACCGCGCCCGAATATGGCCCGCTGGTGGCCCGCTTCCTCAACTTAGAAGCCACCGCCCGCCTGAGCCGCGCGGCTTTAGAAACGCTGGCCATCATAGCCTATCGGCAGCCCATCACGCGGCCGCAAATCGAGGCCATTCGCGGGGTCAACAGCGACGGGGTCGTGCGCAGTCTGCTCGAAAAAGGCCTCATCGAAGAAGTCGGCCGCGCCGAAGGGCCAGGCCGCCCCATCCTCTACGCGGTCACCGAAGCCTTTCTGCAACACTTCGGCCTGACCTCGCCCGACGACTTGCCCCCTCTCGAGGCCTGGGACGACCCAACCCCGCCCTCCGAATCCCCTGACGCGCCCGCGCCATCCCCCGCGGGCCCGACCGAGTGACCCATGCACCTGCGCGCCTTGGAACTCCACGGCTTCAAAACCTTTGCCACGCCCACCCGGATGGAATTCTCGCCCCGCATCACGGCCATCGTCGGCCCCAACGGAGCGGGCAAATCCAACATCGTCGACGCGCTGCGGTGGGCCCTGGGCGAGACCTCCTTCCAACTGTTGCGGGCGCGCAAAACCGAAGATCTCATCTTCGCGGGGGCTGCAGGCCGAGCGCGCGCGGGCATGGCCTCGGTCACCCTATTGCTGGACAATCACGACGCCGCGCTGCCCGTGGATTTCACCGAAGTGGCCCTCACCCGCCGGGCCTATCGTGACGGGCGAGGGGAATTTCTCTTGAACGGCCAGCGGGTGCGCTTGCGAGATGTGAAAGAACTCCTGGCCCAAGCCGGTTTGTCCGAAGGCGCGCACGTATTCATCGGCCAAGGCATGGTCGACGCCATCCTCGCGTTGCGCCCCGAAGAGCGTCGAGCCCTGTTCGAAGAGGCCGCGGGCATTGGCTTGGTGCGCCAACGCCGCGAAGAGGCCCTGCGCCGCCTCGAAGCCACCCGCCGCAACATGGAACGCGCCCAAGACCTGCTGGCCGAACTGGAACCCCGGCTGCGTCGCCTGGAGCGCCAAGTGCAGCGGGCCCAAGACCTGGCCGCCTTGCAAGAGGACCTGCGCCAGCATCTGCGGGTGTGGTACGGCTATCGCTGGCGCCAGGCCGTGGCCGCGGTCGAAGACGCGCTGACCACGCACGAACGCGCCCAAACCGCCTGGCAGCAAGCCCAAGCCCGCCTACAAGCCATTGAAGACGCGCAGCGCGCGCGCTTCGAGCACATCCGCCGTTTGCGTGAACAACGCCGCGCGTGGGTCGAACGCATTCGCGCCACACAACAACGTTGGCAGGCCGAAGACCGCCGCCGCCAACAGGCCGAAGAGCAACTGCGAGCCCTGGAGCGCCAGCGGGCCGAATGGCAAGCCGAACTCACCCGCGCGCAGGAGACCCTGGCCTTTCGCCAAGAAGAGCAACAGGCTTTGCGCGAACAAGTGCGCCAACGAGAAGCCGCGTGGCAAGAAGCCCAACAAGCCCAACAACAAGCCCAACAAGCGCTGAAGCAGGCTCTCACCGCCCGCCGCGCGGCGCGCCAAGCGATCGAAGAAGCCCGCCGCGCGCTGCAGGAACTGACCGAGCGTCAAGCCGGGTTGCAAGCCCAGCAACAAGCCTTAGAACGCCGCCTGGCCGAAGCCGTGCAAATCCAAGCCCGTCGCGCGCAACAACTGCGCGCTCTGGAAGCCCAACAGCGGGCCGCGGCCCAAGCCGCGCAACAGGCCGAAGCCGCCTGGCGCGCGGCCCAAGCCCAACACCAAGCCGCGCAAGACGCCCGGCGCCAGGCCCAAGCCCAGGCCGAGCAGGCCGAAGCCCAAAGGCGCCAGGCCCAGCAAGCCCTCGAAGCCCTGCAAGCCCGCCGACAACGCTTGCAAGCCCGCTTGGAAGGCCTGCGCCAGGCCGAGCGCGACCTGGTCGGCTACGGCGATGCAGCCCGCTTCGTGCTCCAAAACGTGCGCGGCCGGGTCAAAGGTTTGCTGGGGCCCTATTTGGCCGTGGACGAAGAACACGAGACAGCCATTGCCGCCGCGCTGGACCTGTGGGCCGAGGCCGTGTTGGTCGAAGACGACCCCGACGCGCTGGTCGAAGCCGCGCGCGCCGCACCAGGCCGGGTGTGGCTTTATCCTCAGCAGGGCGCGACCCCACCGCCCCCCGCGCCGCGCGCCCAAGCCGTCCTCGGGCGGGCTTCGGATCTGGTGCGGGTCGCCCCTGAAGCGCGCGCGGCCGCGGAAGCCTTGCTGGGTTGGGTCTGGGTCGTGCGCGACCGCGCCACGGCCCGCCAAGTGCGCGCCCAAGCCCCCCCAGGCGTGTGGGTGATCACCCTGGACGGGGACGCGTACGCGCCCCAAGGTGGTGTGATCACCGGGCGACCCAAAGGGCGCCACGTGCTGCAACGCACGCGCGAACGCCAAGCCTTAGAGGCCGAACTGGCCGCGCTGGAGGCCGAACTGGCCGCGTTGGAAGAGGATTTCCGAAAACGAACCGCCGCGGCCGAAGCCGCGCGCGCGGCGCTGGCCAAAGCCCAACATGAGCAACACCAGGCCGAACAGGCCGAACGGGCCGCGCGCGAGCACTGGCACCAAGCCCGCCTCGCCCTCGAACAAAAACGCCAAGCCTGGGCTTTGCGCCAACAGCAACAACGCGAGGCCGAAGCGCAAATCCAAGCGTGGCAGGACGAACGACGCGCGCTGCAGCAAGCGCAAGACGAGGTCGCGCGCGCGTTGCAGGCCGCGCAGGCCACCTTGCGCGAACGCCAGCGGGCCCTGGCCGAGGTGGATGTCGACCAAGCCCGCCGCCACGCGACATATTGGGACACCCAAGTCGCGGTGGCTGAGCAAGCCCTGCGCGAAATCCGCGGCCGCTTGCGCGAGGTCGAACAAGAAGTCCGCCAAGCCCAAGCCCGCCTGGAAGACTTGGCCCACAAAGAACAAGCCTGGCAACGCCAGTGGCAGCAAGCCCAGCAAGCCTTGCACGACGCCCAAACGCGCAGCCGCGCCCTATGGGAAGAGATTGAGGCCCTGCAAGCGCAATTGGAGCCCCTGGAAGCCGAACTTCAGGCCCTGGAGGCTGAACACGCGGCCGGCCAAGCCCAATTGCAAGACGCGCGCGCGGCCGCGCAGCGCGCAGAGCAAGCCGAGATCCAAGCCCGCTTGGCCCTCGAGCGGGCGCGCGATCGGCTGCAAAGCCTGCAACGCCACATCCGCGAAGACTTCGGCCCTGTCGCGCTGGAAGCCCCGCCGCGCGTGTGGGGTGCGCAGCCACTGCCCCTACAAGAAGGGGTCGAGCGCCTGCCCGCGGTCGACCGCATCCCGCCGGATCTGGAAGACACCATCCGCCGCCTGCGCGGGCGCATCCGCCGCCTGGGGCCGCCGCCGGGACCCGAACTGCGCCAGGAATACGAAGCCTTGGCCCAACGGGTCGCTTTCCTGCACGAACAGTTGGATGACTTGCGGCGGGCCGACGCGGACCTGCGCGAACTCATCGCGGAACTGGACACCACCATGCGGCGCCAATTCCGCCGCACCTTCGACGCTGTCAACCGCGCGTTCGGCGATTTGTTCACCCGCCTGTTTGGCGGGGGCAAGGCCCGGCTGGTCCTCTTCAGCGACGATGAAGGCCGTCCCCAAGGGGTGGACATCGAAGTCCGCCTGCCAGGCAAGCGGGCCCAGCGCTTGGCCGTGCTCTCAGGCGGCGAACGCAGTCTGACCGCGGTGGCCCTCATTTTCGCGCTGCTGCGCGTTTCACCCACGCCCTTCTGCGTGCTGGACGAGGTCGACGCGATGTTAGACGAGGCCAATGTGGCCCGCTTCGGCGAACTGGTGCAAGAACTCAGCCAAGAAACCCAATTCGTCATCATCACCCATAACCGCCACACCGTGCAGATTGCCGACGTCCTCTACGGTGTGACCCTGCGCGAAGACGGCACTTCGCAAGTGCTGAGCGTCAACCTGGCCGAGGTGGAGCAACACTTGCGCAACGATCGCGAGGTCACAGCATGAGCAACGCCAGCATCGAAGGCGTTTGGCGCGCGCGCGTCTTTCGCTGGCGACCTCTGGAAGGCGGTTGGACCTGGAGCGTGGGCTTGCACGCGCGTGTGCAGGTCTACACCTACGAAAATTCGGGCCGACCCTGGACGTTCATCGTCGACGGCGTTATCTACCGCCGCGCGCTCAACGGCTCCATGTTGGCCAAGTGGCGCCCGCCCGGGCAGCCCCGCCAGCGCCGCCGTCTGAACCCCGACGACGCACGGCGCGTCGAGGCCCGCGCGCGAGCCCAAATCGCGGCCTTTCTGCGCGACTGGGAGGCTGGGCAGGTGACCTTCCGCCAGCCACCGCCACCCGACATGCGCGACCGTATGCGCGCGGCATTGCGTTTCGACGAACAGGCTTCTCGGGCCGACGCGCAGCGCTTCCACCAGGTGTACCACCCCATCGGCATTCTGCCGCCTGACCAATACTTGGCCGTCGTCGTGCAAATCACCCAAGGCTGCTCGTTTAACACCTGCACCTTTTGCACCTTCTACCGGGGGCAGCCTTTTCGCATTCGCAGCCCTGAGCAAGTGGAAGCCCACGCGCGGGCCGTGCGTGCATTCCTGGGGCCTGGGTTGCCTATGCGCCGCGGCGTCTTTTTGGGCGCGGCCAACGCGCTGGTCACGCCCATGCCGCGCTTACTCCCCGCGCTGGAGGCCGTGCGCCGCGTGTTCCCTGAGCCGCGCTTCGCGGACCTCTATGCCTTCTTAGACGCCTTTAGCGGCGAGCGCAAACGCCGTGCCGACTACGAAGCCCTGGCCGCGCGCGGGCTGCGCCGGGTGTACATCGGTTTGGAAAGCGGGCACGGGCCCTTGCTGCGCTTCTTGCGCAAACCCGGCACGCCCGAAGACGCTTTGGCCGCGGTGCAAGCCATGAAAGCCGCGGGGCTCAGCGTGGGCATTATCATCCTGCTGGGCGCAGGGGGACATCGCTTTGCGGCCGGCCACGTGCAAGACACCATCGCGCTGCTCAATGCCTTGCCCCTGACGCGCGACGACATCCTCTATTTTTCCGAGTTGGTGGTCACCCCCGACATGCCCTACGCGCACGACGCGGTGCGGGAGGGCATTCGGCCGTTGAGCCCCGCGGAGCAGATCGCGCAACAAAAGGCCATGGTCGCGGGGCTGCGCTTCCGCAACCCCGCGTCACGGCCCCGTATCAGTCGCTACGATATTCGCGAATTCGTCTACTGACCCATCACCCAGCCGCTGCCCCCGGCCTCACGAGGGCCAACAGCATTCATCCGCGGCCTGAGCGAAAGGGATGCCCCCCTCGCGGAAAGCCGCGGCCCCTGGCGCGCGAGGTGAAACGAGCCATCCCTCCCCAAGGCCACCCCTGCCTAAGGTAGGGTACAATAAGGAAGACCTTTTTGCATGGGAGCCCCTACATGTTCCCTCTCATGATTTTGTTGATCTTCTTGAGCATCTCCACCGTGGTGCCGTGGGTCATTGCAGTCCTGATCTGGCGCCAACGGCGTTTTATGCCCGTGGCCGCGCCGTGGTTTGCCATGGCCAACGTGTTCGCGGGCGCGGAAGCCGCGGCCTCCATGGTGGGGATCATTTCGCGCGACCCGCGCACCGTGTTTTGGGCCGAGGCCGGGCTCAATTTGGCCGCGGCCTTTGCCTCCTGGGCGTTTGCCATGGCCATGCTGGCTTTGGTCCCCAAAGCGCGGCGTTGGATGGGGCTCGCCAAAATCGTTGGGTTTTTGCTCGCCGTTCCGCCCTGGTTTTGGGCCGTGCGGCTCATGCTCCCCCGCTTGCATGAGCGCGCCTACATGATCTACAAGTTGGGGGACTACCCCGTCATTCGCTTTTTCGTCCACATCCCCCTTCTCGTGGAAGTGCTCATCTTCGTGCTGCCCGGCCTTGTGTTCACCGTGGGCTTGGTGCTGGCCGTGTGGCTATATCGCAACTCGTTCATCAAGCGGCGCATGCCTGTGTCGACCTTGGCCGCGTTGATCGCCTTCGCGGTGATCGTAATCTACATGCACATGCTGCATCTGCAGGGCAAAGGCATTTTCGCGGCCATCAACCCCATGCCCGCGCTGGAATGGACCTTCGCGCTGGCATTGGCCTGGCTGGTGCTCAGTCAGCATTTCGGCCTGGTCATGCCCTTCGTTGGGCCGGATGTGCTGGAGCGCTCCAAAGAAGGCATTGTCGTGGTCGATCGCGAAGACCGTTTGGCATGGTGGAACGACACCGCGCGGCAATGGTTGGGCGATGGGAATGGCCATTGGCTTGGCCGGCCCATCACGGAGGTCCTGGCGCCTTATCCCGCGTTGCTCGAAGTATTCGACCAGCCCGAGGCCGAGCCGCGCGAGGTTCGTCTCGAGCATCCTGAGCGTGGTGAAGTGTTCTTAGAAGCCTATGCCCTTTTGGCCACGGGGCGCAGCGGCTTGCACATCGGTCGTACGCTCATCTTCTACGATTTGACCCCGTGGCGACGGCTGCAACAGCGCGACGCCTTCCGTGCAGAAAGCGAAGGGCTGGCGCGCGATTTGTTCGCGCTCATCGTCGAAGAGGTGCCGCTGGACGACGCGCTGGCGCGCGCCGCACGCCTGTTGCAACGCCCTTTGGGCGGGGTGCAGCCCGAGGCGGTCAGCCTGTGGCTGCTGGACGAAGAAGGTCGCCGCTTGTGGCGGGTGGCGTGGCAAGGGCCCGACCCCGCGCCGCACGACGGCGTCGAGGCCAACCCGAAGTGGTGGGCGCCAGCCATGGCCGAAGGGCTGCCCGCGCCTGAAGCCCTGGCTTCGCCCGCGGCCCAAGCCGGCCATCGCGGGGCTTGGGCTTTCCCGCTGCAGCACGGCGACATACGCATTGGCATGTTGGTGCTGGAGACCGCGACCGCGCCCCCCGCGGAAGTGCGCGCGGTGTGGCGTTCCGCGGCCAACACGTTGGCCCTGCTGGTGACCCGGCGCCGCGATGCCCAGCGCTTGCGGCTCATGCAGGCCGTGTATCAAAACATCCAAGAAGTGGTCATCGTCTTCGACGCCCACGGCTTCGTGTTCGACCACAACCCCGCGGCCTTGGAGTGGCTGGGCGTGTCGACCTTGAAGGGCCGGCACGGCAATGAGGTGCTGCCCGTCGACGACACGCTGAGTGCCGAAATCATGACCACGCTGAGCCAGCGCGGGTTCTGGATCGGCACTGTTGAGACCACCCTTCCGACCGGCCGTCAGGCCATCGTCGAAATGAGTTTGGTGCGCATGCCCGAAACCGTGGGCGAAATGGGCGTGGCCGTGATTCGAGATGTCACCGAGCGCGAGCGCTTGCGGCAGGACTTGGAACGCCAAAAGGCCTTCTTGGAGGATCTGCTGCGCATCAGCCGCACCCTGTTGGCCGCGCCTTTATCCGTCAGCGCGACCTGGCGCGCGGTGCTACGCGTTGGTCAAGATCTGCTGCAAGCGTCCAACGCGTCCCTCATTCTGGTGGACGAGAACTTGCGGGTCATCGACTTTTTCATCGAAGAAGAGATCAACGTCCCCGAAGAAGCCTATCGCGAGATGGTGCAAGAGGTTATCGACCACGGCTTTGCGGGCGCGGCGCTGCGCGCGGGGCACTTGCTGCACTCCCCCGACACCACTCAAGATTCGCGCTGGATCTACGCCGACACCCTGCCCTGGCGCTCGGTCATCTCCGTGCCCCTCTACTACCAAGGCCGGCCCTTGGGCGTGATGACGTTTTCGTCCGAGGAGAAGCATCATTTTCGGCCCGAGCACCTGCGCTTGCTCGAAGCCGCCGCGGACATGATTGCCTTGGCCGTGTACAATGCCCGCTTGTACGAGGAACAGTTCCGCTTGGGCCAAGAACTGTTGAAAGCCAAAGAGGAAGCCGATGACCTACGCCGCCGGCAAGAGGCCTTCTTCGCCAACCTGAGCCACGAAATGCGCACCCCGCTGCAAGCCATTTTGGGCTATTTGGAGTGGTTGCGCATGGCCGCCGAAGGCTTCTTGGAGTACGACGAAGAATTGCGCCAAATCGAGACCGCGGCCCAACGGTTGCTGTCCATCGTCAATCTGGTGTTGGAATACCGCCGCAGTCAAGAAGAAGAGCGACTGATCGTGGAAACCTTCCCCTTGGCCAGTGTGGTCGACGAAGTGCGCAGCCTGGTGGCCCCTTTGGCGCAGCGCAACAACGACCAACTGGAAGTGACCTTAGAACCCGACGATTTGACCCTGGAGTCGGACCGGCAAAAGGTGCTGCACATCCTCCTCAATTTGGTCAGCAACGCGGTCAAGTTCACCGAAAACGGCCGGGTCATGATACGCGGCCGCGTCGAGACCGACGACCAAGGCCGCGAATGGGTGCGTTTGGAAGTGGAAGACACGGGCATTGGCATCCCCCAAGACGCGTTGGCCACCATCTTCGAGCCCTTCCGCCAAGCCGATAGCGAGACCACCCGCCGCAAAGGCGGCACCGGCCTGGGGCTGGCGTTGGTCAAACGCTACACCGAACTTCTGGGCGGTCAAGTGACGGTGCGCAGCCAGGTAGGGGAAGGCACCACCTTCACCGTGCGCATCCCCCGGGTGGTGCGCCCGCAACCCGCGGAGACAGATACGCCATGAACGGCCTCAAAGGTTGGGTCTTTGTACTGGGCATGTTGGGGCTGATGGCCTGGGGCGTGCAGCGCGTCACCCAAGAAGTGGCCGCGCTGAGCCAAACCATGGTGCCCATGCGCGAAATGCAGGGTGCGCTGAGCACCCAAGTGGCTCAGATCTTGCATCCCACCCCCACCATCGTGCCCGACCCGATCACCATCGTGCACCAGGTGCAGCAACTGGCCCGCTTGGAAACGGTCCAATACACGGTAGAAAAAGTGGTCACCGCGGAAGCCGGCCAAGAAGGCCTGTGGGGCGCCCTCTTTGGAGACCGGCTGCTCTTCGTGGCCCACGGCGTGGTCATCGCGGGGGTGGATTTGCGCGCGTTGGGCCCTGAGGACCTCTGGATTCAAGACGGCGTGCTCTATGTGCGGCTGCCCGAGCCCGAAGTTTTCGTCGCCACCTTAGACAACGACAAATCTTACGTGTACGACCGCGACACAGGGTTGCTCACCAAAGGGCAGGTGGATTTGGAGACCGCGGCCCGGCGAGCCGCGGAGCAGGCCATCTTGGAAGCCGCGTTGGAAGACGGCATTTTAGAGCAGGCGCGGGCCAACGCGGAGGTCTTCCTCGCGCGTTTGTTCGCGCAGTTGGGTTTTGAGCGGGTCGTGTTCGTCACATCCACCCCCACGCCGGCCGCGCCCCGCTGAGCACGGCCACGCCGTGGCTGTTAGGTTTTGGGCATCACGGCCACGGCCGCGAAATGCTCCTCTTCCACCCGCGCCGCGGAGGTGGGGGGCAAACGCAAATAGGCCATCAGCGTCGGATACACCGCTCGCAGTTCTTCGGCCATGCGCAAAGCCACCCGCCGAATGGAAAAATGGGCATTGGCCGCGCTGCGCAGTTCCAACAAATGGAACGCCTGGCGCAGGTTCAACTCAGCCACCACCCGCCGGTTGTAGCCGTTGGGCACCACATACGCGGCCACCTCAGGCCCCAACGCCTCGGCCAGACGCCGATACATGCGCGCGGCCGCGTCCATCGCCTCGCGGTAGGCGTCCATGAGCCCCACTTCGCACAACAAACGCGGCACCGCGTAACCCAAATGCACACCCAGCCGTTGGGGCAGCGGCGTCATCATGCGATGGCGCTTGAACTCATAATACGCGCCCTGGTCCATGACCAGGTCCCAAGTGGTGGTCGCGAGTTCCAGCGCGCGCGGCGGGGCATCATGCTCACCCCGCGCGGCCAGCAAATCCGCGGCCAGCGCGGCTCGCCCAGCCCCGTCCAGCGCGCGCACGTGGGCCTCGTAGGCGGCATACGGCCCCCAGCCCGCGTGGGCCAAGGCCGCGGCCAGCACCCGCACTTCGCCATCGGGGTCATGGTGCACCAAGCGCACCGGGTTTTTGGGGAACCCTTCGGGCACGGGCACAGCCTGACTGCGCGCGGCCCACGTGGTTCGCAGCGCAGCCCGATACGCGTTGGCCTCGGCATAGCGCACCAGCGTCGGAGTTTCGGCCAGCGCCACCGATTTGATGCGCTGGGCCAGTTGGCGCACCTCGGCCAGGGGATGCGCCAACCACTTGCGCAGCGAATGCGCCAACAGCCGCGCGTTGATGGTCATGCCCACATTGGCCGTCGCGGCCGCGGGCAGCAGAAAACGGGCCACATCCGCGAACTTGGAGCGCACGCGGCGATCCCAGCGGGCTTCGGACTCACCTGGCTGCCGTGGATGGCGCCGCGCGATGGCCGCGCGCAGCGGCTCCCAGGCCCGCCGATAGGTGTCCACCAACAAACGCAGCGTGGCCTCGTATTCCGCGCGCAACGGATGCGCGGCCAACTCGGGCGGGACAACAAAAGCGTCCGCGTCCCAGCGCTGATAGCGGGTGGACTTTTCGGTGTAGGAGGCCAAACGGGGCTCTTCCAGGGCCTCGACGGCCAGCCGCGACGCGCCCTCGATCGCAAGGTGCAACACCGCGTGCTCGGCTACCGAGGCATGGCCATAGCCGATGACCCACTTTTCGTGAAAGCGGCGGCTTTGGTCCGCGTTGAGTTCGGCCGCGATGGCGTCGAAAGGCTCGGGCGAGCGGGAAGTCTTGGCAAAGGCCACCGCGATGACTTCGGGCGGATAGGTTTTAGGACTCAAAAGGTA
The DNA here is from genome assembly GCA_964446575.1 of uncultured Anaerolineaceae bacterium. Taxonomy (GTDB): domain Bacteria; phylum Chloroflexota; class Anaerolineae; order Anaerolineales; family DRMV01; genus JAADEN01. The sequence continues at coordinate 54,812 of CAYUOX010000013.1, forward strand.
CACGCGCGGACGCCCGGACATGCGACAACACCTCCCGCGCCCGCTGCACATCGCGGGCGATCTGTGCGCGCAGCGCGTCCACCGAAGGGAAGGACCGCTCTTCGCGCAGGCGCTGCACGAATTCGAGGCGCAAGGTCTGGCCGTACAAGTCGCCGCGAAAGTCCAACAAGTGCGCCTCGACCCGCGGCCGGGCCGCGGCGCCAAAGGTGGGGCGATAGCCGATGTTGACCACCGCGGGCCATGGCTGCTCAGCCAGCCAGGCCCACACCGCGTACACCCCGCGCGCGGGCAAGGCCTTGCGCGGGTCGACCTCCAAGTTGGCCGTTGGGAAGCCCAACGCCCGTCCGCGCGCGTCGCCAGGAACCACCGGGCCTTGGATGGCGTACCAACGACCCAGCAGTTGGGCAGCCCGCGCCACGCGGCCTTGGGCCAACGCCTCGCGAATGCGACTGGAGGAAACCACCCCCAAACCCGGCACAGTAATGGGCCCGACCACGCGCACTTCATAGCCCAATTCTGCGCCCCAAGCGCGTAAGGCAGCCACATCGCCTTCACGGCGATGCCCCAGCGCGAAGTTATATCCCACGCACAAGCATGGGAAACGCAACCGCGCGTGCAGCGCTTCGACAAAGGCCCGGCCCGGCAACGCGGCTAAGGCATGGTCAAAGGGCAACAGCAACACGCCTTGGGCGCCATGTTGGGCCAAAAGCGCGATCTTCTCAGAGGCCAAGGTCAAGTAGAACTGCTCGTGCTTGCCGCGCAACACGGCGCGAGGCAAAGGGTCGAAAGTGACCACCACCGGCCGCGCCTCATACTCCTGCGCGGCATCGCGCAGCACCGCCAGCAACGCCTGATGCCCCCGGTGCACACCATCGAAGCCGCCAATGGTCACCACGGCCCGCCACCGCGGCAACGCTTCGAACGAACGCCACACCGGAATGGGAGCCAAAGCCAAATCGTCGTTCATGGGCAGAACCAAAAACGCGGGGCCATGCTGCCCCGCGCAGGTTAGTTGGCCTTCTGCTGTTCAGCGATCTGCAAGAACTGTTCGACCAACTGCCGCAACAACGGTTCGGGCAAGGCCCCAACCTGTTGGTGCAGCACCTGCCCATTGGCCACCAACAGCATGGTCGGAATGCCCCGCACGCCAAAATGCTGCGCCCATTTGGGGTTCTCATCCGTGTTCACCTTGGCCACAATGAGCCGACCCGCGTACTCCTTGGCGATCTTCTTGAGAATCGGGTCCACGAAACGACACGGCGCGCACCAGGGGGCCCAGAAGTCCACGATGACGGGCAGATCAGACTGCAACACGACCTTTTCGAAGGCCGCGTCGGTGACATGGATGGGTTCGGAAATCATCAAAGCCTCCTCGTACAGGGGAATGGTCATCTGCGGCCTGCCGCGTCCGCTGGGGCTTCGGCCGCGGGATGCACATGATACTCAAAGGTAATCTCGGCCCAAGCGGCCAAGGTCGCGCTGGCCGAGCAGTACTTTTCCAGCGAAAGCCGAATGGCCTGCTCAACGTCTTTAGCCTTCAAACCATCGCCGTATACATGATACACGATGTGCACCCGCTCGTACACTTTGGGATGCTGATCCCGGCGCTGGCCACGGATCTGAATGCGCACATCGGCCACGGGCTTGCGCTTCTTCTGCAAGATGTACACCACATCATATCCGCTGCACCCCGCCACCGAGGCCAGCAAGGTTTCCATCGCGCCCAGGCCGGCTTCATCGCCCACGCGTCCCATGAGAATGCGGCCCCCGCGCGCGTTACGGGCCTCGAACGCCAACTCGCCCCGCCAGCGCACATCCAACACCGTTTCTTGCTGCGCCATGATTCGCTCCTGGAGCCCGAAATGAGCATCGGGCTTGGAGTATACCGCAAAACCGGGCCTCAGGGCAAGCGCGGCACCAAAGGGCACGGCGCGCGGGCGACCGCTCCCATGCTCTGTGCGGCGCGCGAAGGTGTGGTATAAGGAAGGCGCGGGATGACCCACGGAGAGAATGCCATGCCCATCCATTGGCCCACCGTATACGCCCAACTGGAAAGCCGGGTGCAGGCCTGGCAAGCGCGGCAAGCCCAACAAGCCCGCGACCTGCTCGCGGCGCGCGCGGTGTGGGAACGCTGGGCCACCCAACCCGCGGCCATGGCCGAACGGGTCCAGGCCCTGCTGGATGCGCATCCCAACTTGGCCCGGCGGCACCGCTTCGCGTGGCCCTTGACCCCTCAGCCGTGGGACCAAGGCCGTTGCCCCACCGACCCCACCGCAGCGGGACCCTGCCCGCCACCCACGGCCACGCCTGAGGGCGAAGTGTGGGCCGCGGACGGCTCGCAGATTACCCCAGATCGCCACGCGGCCGTGCTGTTCGGCCTGGTCAACGTGGGGGTGGTCCGCATGGCCGGCTCGGCCACGCCCCAGGTCTTCCCCCACACCGAACTGTACCTCGAGCCAGACTTGGACGCCGCGGTGGGCGACGAGCGCGAGTTCATCGCCGCGCGCCGCGACTTGGCCGAAGTGCAAATCTTGGCCGAGACCCTCTTGGCTACGATGGACCGCGCGCCCCGCACGTACGCGCTGCTGGACGGGCCGCTGGAGTTCTGGCGTCGTGGCGCCGCGGCCCAAGGCGAGGCCCGCTTGGCCTACGCGTCCGCGCTGGGGCGCTTGCTGGCCGGTGGGGCCTTGCCCGCGGGTTATGTGGACCGCCCCCGTTCGGCCATGCTGGTGCACACGTTGGCCCTGCTGGATGCCGACGCCCGCGGCGTGCTCACCGATGCCACCGACCTGCGCCAATATTGGCCCGGCCTAACCGACGCGTTGCTGTGGGCCGAACGATTGCAGCCAGGGCAGCGCTCGGTGCCTTTCCGCCTTTGGACCCCCGTGCCCCCCGACGAGCCCACCTTTCCGCTGGCCTTTTTCTACTTGCGCTTGCCCCAGCCTGCAGCCCTGGCCCGCGTGGACATCCCCCTGACCGCAGCCGAAGACACAAGCGCGCTGGACGGCTTGCACGCCCATTTGTGGCACCAAGTGCACATCATCCCCGGCCGCTTTTATCCCTACATTTTGCTGCGCGCCCACGAAGTGGCCTTGGTCACTTACCAAGAACGCCGGGGCATCGAAACCTACCTGCAGCGCCGCTTGGCCGAAGTGTTAGGACAACTGGAACGCCGCTCGGCCAAACAACAACTCAAGGACGCGGTGTCGGCCGGCCGACGCCGCGGCGGGAGATAAGGCCATGACCCAAGCCCAAAGCCTACCCGTAGGGCGCCTGTTGCGGGCCAACATCGCGGAGTTCGTGATCGGCACCCGCAGCCGCCGTTTGCACGACGACGCGCTGGCCTTCGGCGCGTTGGTGCGCGCGGCCGTAGGCCCGGCCACCACGCTTTACGGCCTGGTGGCCGACATTCGCATTCCCGACGACGATCTGGTGCGCCAACTCACCCTGGCCGAAGGCCACGCGCCCCAAGTGGTGGCTGACCAGCGCGAAAACCGCATCGTGCCGGTGGAGATCCGCGTGCTGACCGTGGGCTACCAAGACGCGCGCGGCATCCACTATGTGTTGCCCCCGCGCCCGCCCCTGAGCCTGACCGAGATCCAAGCCTGCCCGCCAGACGAAGTGGTGGCTTTCACCACGGCCGCGCCCCAACCCGGCTATCTGCGGCACGTGGTGCGCGGCCGAGACCTGCCCGTGGCCGACTTGGTGGCCGCGCACCTGGCCCAAGCCCACGCGGTGCACGCGGCTCAACGCCCAACTTGGTCGCGCGACGCGGTGCAATATCTCATCCAACTGCTGCGCGACGACTACGAACTGCTCTCGCAAGTGCTGGACGCGGTCCGCGACGCGCTGCCCACCGCGTGGTAGAATGCCGCGCACGGAGTCCTTCCCCGAGAGGAGCGCCCATGACTTGGCACTGGGGCATTGCCCTCCCAAACTACGGTCCCCAAGCCGAGCGTTTGACCCTGGTGGACACAGCCCAGGCCGCGGAAGACCTGGGCTTTGACGCGGTCTGGCTCACGGATCATGTCGCCCTACCCGAAGAGGATGCCGCCCGCTTCGGCCGCATTTTGGAAGCCATCACCGGGCTGGCCTATTTGGCTGGCGTCACGCAGCGCATCGGCCTGGGCATTTCGGCGCTGGTGCTGCCCCAGCGAAACCCCGTGGTGGTGGCCAAGCAGTTGGCTACCGCGGATCGCCTTTCGGGGGGACGCGTGCGTTTGGCCGCGGGCATTGGTTGGTCGGCTGGCGAGTATGCCAACTTGGGGCAGAACTTCCGCGACCGCGCCCGTCGCATGGACGAGGCCTTGCGCCTGCTGCGCGCACTGTGGCGGGGCCCCCGGGTGGTCTCGTTCCACGGCCAGTATTACCGCGTCACCCGCGCGGTGATGGACCCACCCCCGTTGCAACCGGGCGGACCGCCTTTGTGGGTGGCCGGCAACAGCCCCCAGGCGCTGCAGCGCGCGCTCTTCTATGCGGATGGATGGCATCCCAACGCGCGAACGCCGCAATGGCTGGCGTCTATGCTGCAAGCCCAGCGCGCGGCCCTGACCGGCCGCCCCTTCGACGTGGTGCTGCGCATCCGCTTGGATTTTGCCGCGACCGAAGGTCCGGAAGGCGCGCTCTTCGGCCCCCCTGAAGCCATCGCGCGACAACTGGCCGCGCACTTGCAGGCCGGGGCGACGGGGTTCGTGATCAACTTTGTGGCCCCTGACCCGCGGGCGCGGCTGCGCGCCATGCGCCGCTTTGCAGAACACGTGCGTCCAGCCCTGCACGCGTGGATGGAGGAAGCCTGACATGGCCCAACATCGTGGTTGGGAATGGGTCAGCCGTCTGCAACCCGGCGATATTGTGGTGCTCAAGAAAGCCCACCCGTGCGGCAGCCAGCGTTGGCGCGTCGTGCGCTTGGGCGCGGACATTCGGCTGGAATGTCTGGGCTGTGGCCGCCGAACGATGCTTTCGCGGCGGCGGCTGGCCAATCGCATCAAAGCCGTCGAGTCGAACGCTGGAGCCGAGGCCGCGGGAGCGCGGCTTTGAGACCGGCCAAGCCGCGATAAGGAGCAAACGCGCATGAAGATGGGTAGAGCCGCGATGGCAAAGCCCCGTGAGCCACGCGAGCGCTCGCGGCCTTTTGCACCGGTTGCGCGAAGCATCGCCCCTACAACCAGGCGCACCCGCGCGCTGTTTTTGCTGTTGGGCCTCACCGTGCTGCTGGCCAGTTGCCAAGGCCGCGCCTGGCCCTGGCCGGCCACCGCCACCCCCATACCCACGCCAACCCAACCCCCGCCATCACCCACCCGGCCGGTGACGCCTACACCCGCGGGCACGCCTACGCCAGTGGCTTGCGACCGGGTGGGCCCAGGGCTGCCCCTGGATGTGACCGTGCCCGACGATACGGTGTTGGACCCCGGCACGCCGTTCACCAAGGTCTGGCGGGTGCGCAATTTGGGCACCTGCACTTGGACCCGCGAATACGCGCTGGTGTGGGTCTCAGGGCCACGACTGGCCCAAGTCACCCGCGTGCCCCTGGCTTATGAAGTGCCGCCCCAAGCCACCGTCGACATCGAGGTGCCCATGCGCGCGCCCCGCGAGGGCGGAATATACCAAAGCAACTGGATGCTGAGCAACGACCAAGGGCACACTTTTGGCCTGGGCTCAGCAGGAGATCAACCCTTGTGGGTGCGCATTTGGGTCCCCGACCCCACCATGCCCCCGGTCGCCGCCGAGACCCCCGCGGCCACGCCGCGGCCCACCCGCACCGAGCCGCCCACGGCCGCGCCTACCGCGACGGTAACGCCCACCGCGCCGCCTTTGGTGCACGAAAGCCGCGCCATCTTGCCCGCGGCCGAAGTGGATTTGGACGCGCTGGCGCCGGATGGAACCCCTGACTTGGCCTATCGCCGCAACGACGACGGCGCGGCCTTCTTAGAGCCGCTCAACGGCGCGCAATTGGGGGTGTTTGGCCCCACCGCGCCTGACCAGGCCGCGTGTCGCCAAGCCCCCCGCACCCAGGCGCCTCTGCCGCTGAGCGGCCTTCCGCCGGGGATGTATCTGTGCTTCACCACCGACGCGGGGCGTGTGGGTTGGGTACGCTTCGTGTCGTTGGATCCAGACACCGGCGAACTCACGCTGGAAGTGCTCACATGGCGCGCGGCCGACGAGGAGGCGCCATGAGCCGGAAACGCGCCAAGGTCTATGTGGTATGGAAAGGTCGGCAGCCAGGCGTATATGATTCATGGGACGAAGCGCGGGCTCAGGTGGAAGGTTTTGCGGGCGCGCGTTACAAGGCGTATCCCAGTCGCGCGGCCGCGGAACGCGCGTTTCGGCAGACTTCGGCCGCGGACGCGGCCCCCTGGCTCATGGCCGAGCCCAAACCTCGGCTGCCCGCGCTGGCCGTCGACGCGGCCGCGCCTGGCCCCCAGGGCCCGGCCACTTATCGGGGCGTGGTCTTGCACCCCGACGGACGGGTCGAAGAGGTGTTTCGCGTCGGCCCCTTGCCCGGCCTAACCGCCAACGCGGGCGAATTCCTGGCCTTGGTGCACGGGCTGCGCTGGTTGCACGAGCGCGGGCTGGCTTGGCCGGTGTATTCAGACTCGCGCGTCGCGCGCGGCTGGCTGGAGCGAGGCCGCGCGCACACCCGCCACCGCCCCACCACCGGCCCGGCCGCGCGGCGCCTGGACGAAGCCGAAGCGTGGCTGCGCCGCGTCCACACCCGCCCCCCCGTGTTGCCCTGGCGTACCGACGTGTGGGGCGAAAACCCCGCGGACTTTGGGCACAAGTGAACGCGCGCCACCGCGGTGCGCGCGGGCCCACGCGGAGCCCATGTCCCCCTCGCCCCACTGCCACGACCCGCGCGGAACGAGACGCTCACGCGGGCCGCGCGGCTGTGCCTTCCGCGTCGCCCGGCCCGACCCAAGTGCCCACTTCCTCGCCCAGCAATGCACGACGCAGCGCGGTTTCGTCCCACAAATTGAGCACCAGAATGGGCAAATTGTGCTCCATGCACAACGACAACGCGGTGGAATCCATGACCTGCAAGCGGCGATTGAGCACATCCAAGTAGGTCAAGCGTTTGAAGCGCTGCGCGTTAGGGTTGGTGAGGGGGTCGGCATCGTATACGCCGTCCACTTTGGTGCCTTTGATGAGCACTTCGGCGCCGATCTCCATGGCCCGCAGCGCGGCCGCGGTATCGGTGGTGAAAAAAGGATTGCCCGTACCGCCGCCGAAAATGACCACCCGGCCTTTTTCCAGATGACGAATGGCGCGCCGCCGAATGTAAGGCTCGGCGACCGCGCGCATCTCAATTGCGCTCATGACCCGCGTGGGCACGCCCAGTTGCTCGATGGCATCCATGAGGGCCATGGCATTCATCACCGTGGCCAACATGCCCATGTAGTCCGCGGTGGCTTGGTCCATGCCGTGCTCGACCCCGATATGCCCCCGCCAGAGATTGCCCGCGCCAATGACAATGCCAATTTGCACGCCCAACGCGTGCACATCTTGCACCCGCCGAGCAATGGCTTTGGCTTGGGCGGGGTCAATGCCCCGGGTGCCGTCCGGCGGCGCCAAAATTTCGCCACTGAACTTGAGCAAAATGCGCCGATAGCGCAACTCGGGCGGACTAAGGAAGGAGGACGAATTGGGGGTCACCTTCATACGCGCCTCCGGCGGCAAAAGGGCCAACCCCGCGGGGTTGGCCCTGATGTCCGATTCAGGCTTCTGCCTCGTCCTTGGCCTTGGCCGTCTCACCCAGTTCCCAACGCACGAAGCGCCGCACCACGATGTTCTCGCCAATGCTGGCAATGTGCTCGTTGATCAAGTCTTGGATCGTCTTGGTGTCGTCTCGAATGTACGTTTGGCGCATCAGCACGGTCTCGTTCTTGAATTTTTCCAGCATCCCATCCACGATGCGCTGCACCACGTGCTCGGGCTTGCCCTGGGCGCGCTCGCGGGCGATCTCGGCCTCTTTGTCCAGCACTTCTTGCGGGATGTCTTCATCGCGCACGTACTTGGGCGCCATGGCCGCGATTTGCAGCGCCAGTTCGTGCGCCAGGTTGCGGAACACTTCGGAGCGGGCCACGAAATCGGTCTCGCAATTGAGTTCCAACATCACGCCGATGCGTCCGCCGCCATGGACGTAAGTTTCAATGAGGCCTTCGCTGGCCTCACGGCCGGCTTTTTTGGCGGCCTTGGCCAGGCCCTTCTTGCGCAAGATCTCCACGGCCTTGTCGAAATCGCCGCCCGCCTCTTCCAGAGCCTTGCGGCAATCCAAAATGCCGGCGCCCGTCGCGGCGCGCAGTGCTTTGATCTGTTCCACCGAAATGCCCATACGGCTTCTCTCCTTGGTGAGGGGTTGGGGGATATGCTTTCGCGGCAAGGGCGGGGCACCGACGGCCGGCCCCCGCCCTCCGCGCGGCAGGTCGTCGTCAGGCCGCGGCTTCTTCGGCCGAGGCCTCGGCCGCGGCTGGGCTTTCGTCCGATTGGGCCACCACCGCGGCTTCGGGTTCGGCTTCGTCTTGGGCCTCTTGCTCGGCCCGAATCTTGGCCAAGGTTGACTCGCCCAACAAGTCCTCGTCGCGCTCCACTTCCGCGGGCAAGGGTTCACCCACCTCGGCGCTGACCTCGTCCGGCTGTTGCTCAGCCTCTTCCTTGGCCCGCAATTGTTTCCCTTCCAACACCGCGTCGGCCATCAGCCCCACGATCAACTTGATGGCCCGAATCGCGTCGTCGTTGGACGGAATGACATAGTCCACATTGCTGGGGTCGCAATTGGTGTCGACCATGGCCACCACCGGGATGTTCAGCCGATTGGCTTCTTTGATGGCCGTCTCTTCCCGGCACACATCCACCACGAACACGATGTCGGGCAGCCGCGTCATGGTGCGAATGCCACCCAGCCGTGACTGGAGCCGTTCAATTTTGCGCAGCACCATGAGGGCTTCTTTCTTGGTCAGCCGCTCCAGTTCCCCGCTGTCGCGCATCCGCTCCAATTCTTCCAAGTAGCGAATGCGCTGGCTGATGGTGCGCCAGTTGGTCAGCATACCGCCCAGCCATTTGTAATTGACGTAAGGCATCCCGGCTCGGGTCGCCTCTTGGGCGATGATGTCTTGGGCTTGGCGTTTCGTGCCCACGAACAGCACCGTCCCGCCCTGGGCAACGGTGTCGCGAATCAAGTTGTAGGCCTCGCGCAACGCTTTCTGGGTGAGTTGCAAGTTGATGATGTGCACACCGTTGCGCGCGGTAAAAATGTAAGGCGTCATCTTGGGGTGACGCCGATTGATTCGGTGCCCAAAATGGACACCACTTTCCAAGAGCGTTTTGAGGGAAACAATAGGGGGCATGGATTCCTCCTGCGTTATGCCTCCGCCTCCGTCATCCCCGGGCCGGACCGAAGCCGTCAGTGGGTGAACCACCAACTTCACCCCGGCACGCCCGTCCCGAGTCAGGAAGCGTGCGTTTTGGAATGGCCGCCCGAAAGCAGCAACCGGGTAGTATACCACAAAACAGCCAACTGCCGCCCTTTTCGTTCGGCTCGAAAAGGGGGGCTTTGGCCCCGACTGCGCGCTCGCGGTCTGGCCCCTGAGCCGGCAGATCGAGATGCGTGGGCTGCTGGCTCCCAAACCCTCGGCCGGGCTCATGGCTGGGTCGCTCCGCGCACCGCGTTGCGGCGCGACTGGCCGTCGCCCTCTGGACGGGCCGCGGGGCCGGAGAACCGGAAGCCAGCCTCGAGGGCCGGGAGCGGCCCGATCTTAGGCCATTGCCCGCGGTAGCCATCCGCGCGCCACGGCCTCGTCGACATCGGCCGCCACCCGTGCACCCAGCGCGGCCAAGGCCTGCCGCTTGGACGCCGCGTTGGCCACGCCTACCAGGTGCAACGTCAGTTCAATGCCGCCCGCGCGCAGCACCGCCCCCGCCGCGCGCGCGGCGCGCAACCCTGGTGGCGAGTCTTCGACCACGGTCAGGGTCAAGCGCGCGGGCACCACGTCGCGCGCCGAGCGCGGGTCGGCCAATACGGCTTGCGCCCACGCCACGCTATCGTGCGGGCGCCGCGTCAGGGCCGCGTGCAACGCGGCCAACGCGTGCACCGGGTGCGGCTTGAGAAAAGCCTCGCCGGATGCGGTCGCGGCCCGGACGTGCCCATAACCGATATGCGGCACCTTATCCCAACCAATGCGCTGCAACGCCATCTCGGCCTCGGGCGCGTAACCCTGCGCCGCAGGCGAGGGCCGCGACGGTCGCGCCGTCATGACGGCCAGCGCCCAGCGCCCCGCGAGCCACGCCGCGCGCATCGCGCGCAACCACGGCGCGCGCGGCAGAGGGCGATCGTGCAACAACAAGAACGAGGGCGTGGGAAAATCTGGCCCTTGGGCATACGTGCGGGCAAAGCCGTCGGCCCCCAGCACATAATGCTGAAACACCCGCGTCACGGGCGAACGGCGAGCGTCCCGGCTGTGGGCGAAGAGCATGCGCGTCAAGTCGGGCCGGGCAGCCAGATGGGGAAAAAGGGGCCGTGGGCCATGCTGCAACGCGGCCGCGTGGGCCGCGGGGAAGGTCCCCGGCGGCAGGGTGGCAGCGACCCGCGCGGCCGGCGCGCGATAAGCCGGCGCGAGCACGCGCCAGCGCCGCGCGGGGGGCACTGGGGGCGCGTCTGCCGCGGGCCAAACCGCGGGCAAAGGCCAACCTTGCGCGGCCGCGGCATCCAACAGCGCGGCCAGCAACAACGGAGCCATATCCCACTCGCTGGTGATGCCGTGGGCCTCATACTCGGCCATGTCCGCGTCTTGGGGTGGCGGGGCGTCCAGGCCCAGCCGATGCGCAAAATGCTGCACCGTCGCGACCACCGCGCGGCGGTAGCCGTACGGCGCGACCAACACGCCGTCCATGTCGAACACAAAGGCCACTTCCGGGCTCATGCCAGCAGGTCCTGCAACGCGAGGTCCAACGAAGGATAGCGGAAGGAAAAGCCCAGGGCCTGCAGCCGGGCGGGTACCGCGCGCAGGCTGGTGGTCAGCGCGGCGGCCAATTCGCCCAACGCCAAACGCAAGGCCCAGCGGGGCGCAGGGAGCCACGCGGGACGGTGCAACAAACGCGCCGCGGTGCGCACAAACACGGCCTGAGGCACCGGTTCCGGTGCGGTCACATTGAACGCGCCCTGGGCCTCGGAGGTTTCCATCAAGAACAGCATCGCCGCGACTTGATCCGCGATGTGAATCCACGGTAGGTAAAAGCGCCCGCCGGCCAGCGGTCCACCCACGAACCACCGAATCGGGCGCACCATGAGCGGCAGCGCGCCGCCATCCCGAGCCAACACCACGCCGGTGCGCAGCACCACATAGCGCACGCCAGCCTCGGCCACGGCCGCGGCCGAGGCCTCCCAGTCCACACACAGGCGGGCCAAGAAATCGTTCCCCGGCTGCGCGTCTTCCGTCAGAATGCGGTCCCCCTGATCGCCATAATAGCCCACCGCGGACATCTGGAGGAAGACCGCGGGGCGCTGCGCCGCGGGCAGCCCGGCAATGGCCTGGGCCAGGGCGCGGCCTGCCTCCACCCGGCTGTGATAGAGTTCAGCCTTGCGTCGCGCGGTCCAACGCCCTTGGGAAATGTTCGCGCCCACCAGATTGAACACGGCTCGCGCGTGGCGCAGCCCGGCTTGCAGCGCCTCGGGCTGCTGAGGCGTCCAGCCGCGGAAAGACACCCCCGGCCGCGGGGGCTGCGCGTCGGGGCGCCGGGTGAACACCACCACTGGGACCCCGCGCGCACGTAAGGCTGCGACCAGATGGCGTCCGATCAGGCCGGTTCCTCCGGTGACCACCACCGGCCGCGTGGCATTGGTCGTTGGCATGGGCGTCCCTCCAGAGGCGCGACCCAACCGCCAGTCGCGGCGCGGTCGCGCGGCGTTCGACCCGCAGGGAGGCACGAGCGGGCTATACTATACCATACCCCGCGAGACCGTGCCGAATTTGGTACAATAGAGCCGTTCGAGACCATGGAGGGTTGTGTCATGTCGTTTTTGATTTGGTTAATCGACCTACTGGCCAACGGCTTGATTTTGGTCGTCCTTGTGGAGGCCCTGCTCAGTTTCGTGGTTCCGCCGTGGCACCCGTGGCGCCGCGCGCTGAACCGGGTTGTGGAGCCGCTGTTGGCACCCATTCGGCGCGTCATCCCGCCGGTGGGAGCGTTCGACTTCAGCCCTCTGGTCCTCATCATTCTCATCGGTCTGGTGCGTCAACTCTTGATTCGTCTGCTCTTGCTGCTGTACTGACGCCTGGGCCGCACTTCGTGCTCGAGGCAACACCATGACTGTTCACAAACGGCGGTTTCGCTTCCACAACGCCCGCGGGGGAACGGCGCTCACGGTGCGGGTTATCCCGCGGGCCAGTCGCGACGAATTGGCCGGCGTGATGGACGACGGCACTTTACGCATCCGCCTCACCGCGCCACCTGTGGACAACAAAGCCAATGAGGCGCTGGTGCGTTTTCTGGCCCGGTTGTTGCGGGTTCCGCGTAGCCACATCGAAATCGTCGCCGGACACACCAGCCGCAACAAACTGGTCTCCATTCTCGACCTGGCTCCCGAAGAGGCCGAACGGCGCATTCTCAGCGCGCTGTAATCGGCTTGCGCGGACGGGCTCATGACTTCAGCGTCTTCCGCGGCAGCGGTTTCGGGCGAAGGCCGGCTCTTGGGCGCGGCCCCGATTGTGCTGGCCGCTGACGCGCGCGGCGGTCACGCGGACTATGCCCACGACCTCATTTGGGCCCTCTACGCCGCGGCCGGGCCCGACGGTGGGTTGCGCGTCGAAACCTCGGCCGGCGTGCAAGTGCAGCACCTGCGCCTCTTCCCATGGCTGGAGCACGCGGGCCAGCGCGTCCAAGACCCCACCGCCTGGCCCCATCCGCCGCGGCTGCTCACCTTGGGGCCCGATCACGCGCAAGTGATCGCCCGCCCCCTCGCGGGGTTGGAACTGCGCGTTTGGTACTGGGTGGCCCGCTCGCGCGTGTTGTGGATGCGCGTGCACTGGACCCACCGCGAGAACCGGGTCTTGCGGTTTCGCTGGGCCTTGGCCGCGGTCTTGCAGCCGCTGCAGCCGGCCGACCAACCCTTCGACCAGGTCGCGCGTGGGGGCATCCACCTCTTGGCCGCGCGGGTGGGCTCGGCCCAGCCGTTGCTCTTCCTCACCGGCGGCCCGCAGGCCCTGCTCAGCCCCTACCCCGCGCTGGCCCTGGAAGTCCAACTGGAACCCGGCCAAACGCGCGGCTTCAGCGCGGTGTTGGCGTGGGAGGAAGATTTGGAGGCCGGCCTGACCACCGCGCGGCGTTGGGCCGCCCGCCCATGGGAAGCCGTGACCGCGCGGCTGCGCCTGGACGCAGAGCGCGCGCCGTGGCTGACCTTCCCCCAGGATGAGGACGCTTCTTGGTGGGCCGAGCGCGGCCGCCAAACCGCGTTGCGGCTGCTCCAAGGCCCCACCGAACACTTGCCGCACCCCTTCTTGGTGCGGGCCCGTGAGCCTGACCACGGCTTTTCACGCGCGGGCACCGGCGCCGACCATCCCTTCGCGTGGAGCGGCCTGACCGTGGCCGAGGCTTGGTATGGGGCCGTGGCCTACTGGCTCTGGGCCGCGCCCCACATCGTGGCCGGTTGGGTCGAAAACTTCGTCCACACCCAAACCGAACCCGGCCAATTGGACGGCAACCCCGGCCTGGGCGGGCAACGCGGCCGTTTCTTGGCCTCTCCGCTGCTGGTGGACCTGGCCTGGCGGGTCTATCGCCGCACCCACGACCAAGGCTTTTTGGCTCGCACCCTGCCAGCATTGCGCGCGCTGGTGGCGCGCTGGTTCATCGCCGCACACGACGCCGATAACGACGGTTGGCCCGAATGGCAACATCATCTCCAACTGGGGCTGGAAGAATTCCCGCTGAGCGCGGCCTGGCAAGATGCCTCGCCGGGCTTGGACCTGCGCGCGCTGGAAACCCCCGCGTTGGCCGCGTACCTGTACCGGGCCCTGGCCGCGCTGGAAGACTTGGCCCGCGCCCACGGCCAAGCCCCTGACCCCGCCTGGGCCGCGCGCCGCGACGCGCTGCGCATGGCCGTGGCCCTCACTTGGGACGCGGCGCGCGGGTTCCCCCATCATCGTGATCGCGACACCCATCACACGCCCCGCGGGCAAGTCTTGGCCCGCGGTCGTGGCAACGGCCGGCGAACCGTGGCCGCGCGCTACGATCCCCCTGTACGCGCGGTGGTGCACCTGCACAGCGCGGACGGACGCCCACGCGCGGCTCGGGTCACCTTGCGCGGCCGCGATCATAAAGGGCGCCTGACCGCGGTCACCTTGGGGCCCGGCGATTGGCGTTGGTTCGAGGGGCGGGGCGTAGCCACCGCCGCTCAGCCGCTGCGCGCGCTGGACGCGGTTGAAGTGAGCGGCTTGGCCGGCGCCGACCGTTGGCGCGTGCTGGCCCCTGACCTGGCCCAGGCCGACATCACCTTGCTAACGCCGTTGTGGGCCGGTATGCTCACCCCCGAACAGGCCGCGAGCATGGTGCAGCGGGCCATCGTCACCCCACGGCGCTTTGGCCAAGCCTGGGGCCTGCCCATCGTGCCCGGACAGCGGCAAGACCTGCCGCGCCCTTGGCGGGCCATCGCTTGGCTTTGGAACCTGCAAGTGGTTGAAGGGCTCTGGCTGTACGACTACCGCGACGAAGCCGCGGCCTTGCTGTATCGCTTGGTCAAAGCCCATCGTCGGGCGCTGCAAAACGAAGGCGCGTTCGTCGAATGGCTGGACGCGCGGACCGGCGCCAGCCTGCGCGGCCGTGACACCGTGCAAAGCCTGCCGCCATTGGGGGCGATCTTGCAAGTGGCCGGTATAGAAGTCGCGCCCCGCCGCATACGCGTCACTGGGCCTTCGCGCTGGCCCGAAATGCTGGAAATCCGCGGCTGGGGCTGGCGAGCCAGGCGCGACCCCCAAGGCTTGCGCCTGGACGGGCCGGGCGACGCGCGCGTGCGCTTGCCAGCCGACGCGGTGGGTGAACTGCGCTGGCGTCAGGGCGCTTGGGTCTGGCGTCCTCGCAGCGGTGCAACGCCACCCACAAGTGAGGGATGACCATGCCGTTCATCCAAGTGGAAATGGCCATTGTGGGCCTGCTATTGCTGGCCATCTTCGTCGGCCTGCTGACCAAACGGTTGCGCGTGCCCTACACCGTGGGGCTGGTGCTCTTCGGGCTGGCGCTCACCCTGTTGACCGACATCGAGGTCAATCTGGGGGGCGACATCATTCTGGCCGTGCTGGTGCCCCCCTTGGTGTTCGAAGCCGCGTTTCACATCAAATTCGACCAACTGCGGCGAGAGTTGGGCCTGGTCATCCTGCTGGCTGTGCCGGGCGTATTGCTGACCACCTGGATGGTGGGTTGGCTGCTCTCGGTCTCATTGCCCGGCACCCTGACGCTGCCCATTGCGCTGGTGTTCGGCGCGCTGGTCTCGGCCACCGACCCCGTCGCGGTGGTGGCCTTGTTCCGGGCCCTGGGCGCGCCCAAACGGCTGCAGATCCTGCTCGAGGGCGAAAGTCTGTTCAACGACGGCACGGCCATCGTAGTCTTCCACTTGGTGCTCGCGCAGGTGTTGCAAGCCCACGGGGACGAGTTCCTCTTAGGCCCCGCGGTGGTGGAATTCACCAAAGTCGCGGGGGGCGGCCTGTTCGTTGGGCTGGCCTTGGGGCTGGTGGCGTCGTTGCTCATCGCCCGGGTCGACGACCACCTGATCGAAACCACCTTGACCACGGTGTTGGCCTATGGCGCGTATTTGGTGGCCGAAGAGTTCTTCCATGTGAGCGGCGTGCTGGCCGTGGTCATGGCCGGCATGATTGCGGGCAACATCGGACCCCGGGGCATGACCCCCACCACGCGCATCTCGCTGCTCAACTTTTGGGAATACGCGGCGTTTCTGGCCAACACATTCGTGTTCCTGCTCATCGGCCTGCAAGTCGACTTGGGGCTGGTGTGGCAATATCGGGGAGCAGTGCTGCAAGCCATTGCCGCGGTATTGGTCACCCGCTTCGTCATCGTCTTTGGCCTGAGTCTGCTCTTGCGCCGCGCGCTGCCCCCGCGCTGGGCCGTGGTGCTCTTCTGGGGTGGCCTGCGCGGAGCCATTTCGCTGGCTTTGGCGCTGGGCTTGCCCACCGACCTGGGCGCGGACGCGCGCGGCCTGCTCCAAGCCTTGGCCTTTGGGGTCGTGCTGTTCACCCTGCTGGTGCAAGGGCTAACCATCGAACCGCTGATTCACCGTTTGGGGCTGATCGGCCGTGCGGCCGAAGAGCGGGAACTCCAGCGTTTGCGCGCCCGGCTGCGGGCTGCGCAAGCCGCGTTGGAGCGCATCCAAACCTTGCATCGTCAAGGCGTGCTCACCACCGCGACGTATCGCACCATTGAGCCCATCTTGCGCCAACGGCAACAACGTTTGCAGCAAGCCATCGCGGAGTTGCTCCGGGAACATCCCATGTTGGGCCTGGAGGAACTGCGCCTGGCCCAGCAAGAGGCCTTTCACGCGCAACGGGCGGCGTTGCACGACTTGCTCATCGCGGGCGGGTTGTCCGAAGAGGTCTACCACGACCTGGTGGCCGAACTCGACCAATCCGTGGTCGACGCTGCCGTGCCCCCCTGGCCGGGCTGGGCCTTGCGTCGCAGCCCCGACGAACCCCCCATCACTGCGCTCACCGCGGCGGTCATCCATCAGGACGATTTGGGGCGGGCCATGGCCGCGCTGGAAGGCCTGGGCGTTCCGGTGGTCGACCTGCCTGCTGAAGGTGGTTTCTTGAGCCAACGGCGGGTCGTGCTGCTGCTGCCGGTGCCCGAGGGGCGACTTCCCCAAATCATCGAAACCTTGGACGCGGCGTGCCGCCGCCGGGTGGACTGGGCGTTGCAAGGGTGGCGGCCGCGGGTGCCTATCCCCATCCCACGGCGGGTGGTGGTCGGCGGGGTCAACGCGTTCGTGCTGCCCGTCGAACACTTCGAGGAGTTGTAAGATGCGCGCATGGCCTACGCCGGACGCGTACATTGCCCAACATTTGGATGCCAGCCTGGACGAATTGGCCGCGTTCTGTCGCATCCCCAGCCTGCACCGCGACCCCGCGGCCTTGCAGCAGGCCGCGGATTGGGTAGCCCACGCGTTGGGCCGCCGCGGGTTTCAAGTGCGCGTCTTTCGCTTTGCCGACGCCGCGCCCGTGGTCTATGCCGAACGCCCAGGGCGCCATTCGCGCACCCTGCTGTTCTACAACCACTACGATGTCCAGCCACCCGACCCGCTGGACGCGTGGATCACGCCGCCCTTCGAGCCCACTCGGCGCAACGGCAAGATGTACGCCCGCGGCGCAAGCGACGACAAAGGGCACCTGGTCAGCCGCCTGCTGGCCGTGGATGCCCTGCTGCACACCCAGGGCGAACTCCCCGTGACTGTCAAATTCGTGGTCGAGGGCGACGAAGAAGGCGGTGGCAGCGCGGGACTGCGGCGTATGGTGGCGCAGCACCCCGACTTGCTGCGCGCCGATGGCGTGATTTGGGAGTTTGGCGGCGTCGATGCCCACGACAACCCGCTCCAATATCTGGGCACTCGGGGGCTGGCCTATGTGGCCTTCGAAGTTCAAACCCTGCCCCACGATGTGCATTCGGGCATCGGTGGCTCCCTGTTGCCCAACGCGGCCTGGCGCCTGGTATGGGCCTTGAACAGCCTCAAAGGCCCTGACGGACGGGTGCGGGTGAAAGGGTTTTACGACCGGGTGCAGCCGCCCTCGCCGCGCGATTTGGAATTATTGGCCGCGTTGCCCGACCTGCCCGACGGCGCGGCCGCGGACTTCGCCGCGGTCTTGGGGATCCCTCCGGGCGGGGCCGTGCCCTTGGAGGTCAAACAACGCGCCGTGTTCGAGCCTTCGGCCAACATCGCGGGCTTGACCGCGGGCTACCAAGGGCCGGGCAAGAAGACCGTGCTCCCCGCGCGGGCGCGGGCCCTGCTGGACTTCCGTTTGGTGCCCTGGCAGCGGCCCGCCGACATCCCGCCCCTGTTGCGCGCGCACCTGGACGCGCACGGTTTCGCCGATGTGCACGTGCGCGATCTGGGCGGCGTCCCGCCCATGAAGATGGACCCTGACCACCCCTTTGTGGATTTGGTCGTCGCCGCGGCCAACGACGTTTATGCGCGGCCCATGCTCAAAGTGCCCCTGCGGGGCGTGACTGGGCCCGGGTATTTGTTCGTGCACGAATTGGGGTTGCCCGTGGCCACGTCAGGGTTGGGCTATCCGGCCGCGAACTTGCACGCGCCGAATGAAAATATTCGCGTGGACCTGTACGCGCTGGCTGCGCGGCATGCGGTGCGCATTTTGGAGCGTTTGGCGGCCGCCTGACCGTGCCGACCAAGGGCCAGGCCAAAGCGAAACGGAGGAGGAGGATGAACGCACAAGCGCCAACAGCCAAGGCCACGCCCCTCACCCCGGACGAACGGGCTGCATGGGTGGGTTTCAGCCTGGTCAAAGGCATCGGCCCGGCGCGGTTTCGGGGGCTGCTGCAAGTGTTCGGCCGCGCGGCCGACGCGTGGCGCGCCTCCCAGGCGGATCTGGAAGCCGCGGGCCTGCCTGCGGCCGTGGCCCAAGCCGTGGTGCGCACGCGTCACCGCGTCGACCCGGCCGAGCGTTTGGCCGCGTGGGAACAGGCCGGCATCCGCGTGCTCACCTGGCAGGACGCCGACTACCCAGAGCGGCTGCGCCCGTTGCCGCAAGCGCCGCCGGTGCTGTATGTGCGCGGCGCGCTCCAGCCCCGCGATGCGTGGGCTGCCGCGATCGTGGGCACCCGCAAAATGACCGGCTATGGCCGGCGAGTGGCCGAAGACGTGGCCACTTATTTGGCCGAGCAAGGGGTGACGGTGGTGAGCGGCCTGGCCCGCGGCATCGACGGGGTCGCGCATCGCGCCGCGCTGCAAGCCGGCGGACGCACGCTGGCCGTGCTGGGCAGTGGCGTGGATGTGGTGTACCCGCCCGAGCACCGACCCTTGGCCGCAGCCATCGTGGAGCAGGGCGCGTTGCTCAGTGAATTTCCCCCCGGGACCCGGCCTGAAGGGCCTCATTTCCCCCGCCGCAACCGCTTGATCTCGGGCTTAGCCTTGGCCGTGGTGGTGGTCGAGGCCGGCGAACGCAGCGGTGCGCTCATCACCGCAACGTTTGCGGCCGAACAAGGCCGAGAGGTTTTCGCGGTGCCCGGCTCAATTTATGCGGCCACCAGCCAGGGCACGCTCTGGCTGCTGCAGCAAGGCGCGCACGTGCTGCGCAAGCCCGAAGACTTGGCCGCAGTGTTCGACATGCCGCGTTTGCCCTTCCGGCAGCAGGCGCGGCAGCAATGGCCCACAGATCCGACCGAGCGCCTGCTATGGCAATATCTCCAAGGCGAGCCGCGGCATGTCGATGAACTCTGCGCGGAGACCGGTTTGCCCGCCGCGCAAGTGTCGGCCTTGCTGACCTTGATGGAACTCAAAGGCCTGGTGCATCAAGTCGGGCCAATGACTTTTGTCGCGGCCGGAGCCTGAGGGATTTTCCCTTTAGGCCGCATCGTCGGGGGGCGTATCGGGCGCTTCGGCCACCACATACAAGGGCCGCCCTTTGATCTCGTCGTAGATGCGCCCCACGTATTCGCCTAAAATGCCCAGCGAAATGAGTTGCACACCGCCCAAGAACAGTACGGCGATGAGGGTGCTGGCCTGGCCATAAAAGGCTTGGATGCCGGTCATGCGGGCAATGGCTACGATGGGGATGGCCACGATGGCCAACCCCGCGCTCACAAAACCCATGTAGGTGGCCAACTGGAGGGGGAAATACGAAAAGCCGGTGATGGCGTCCAAGGCGAATTTGAGCATCTTGCGCAAAGGGTACTTGGTTTGGCCTGCAAAACGGGGCGCGCGTTTGTAAGGCACGCCAATTTGTCGAAAGCCCACCCAGGCCACCATGCCGCGCAAAAAGCGATGGCGCTCGCGCATACGTCGCAGCACGTCCACCACCCGGCGGTCCATCAGACGAAAGTCGCCTGTGTCGAGGGGGATGTCGACATTGGTGATGCGCCGGATGAGGCGATAGAACAAGGCCGCGGTGGCGGTCTTGAACCAGGTCTCGCCCTCTCGGGCCTGGCGCACCGCGTAGACGACTTGATATCCCTGCCGCCACTTCTCCACCAGCGCGGGGATCACTTCGGGCGGGTCTTGCAGATCCGCGTCCATGATGACCACGGCTTGCCCGCGCGCGTAATCCAGCCCCGCGGTCACCGCGATTTGATGGCCGAAGTTGCGCGCGAAAATCACCGTGCGCACGTGTTGCGGATCTTGGGCACGCAGACGCCGCAAGAGTTCGGTCGAGCCGTCGCGTGAGCCATCGTCCACCAGCACCAACTCCCAAGGTTCACCCAACTCTTGCATCACCGCGCGCACACGGCGATACAGTTCGGGCAGACTTTCAACCTCGTTATATACGGGCACAACCACAGAGAAAGTGGGCCTGGGCGAAGTCATACGGGCCTCCTTGCAAGCGCGATTACTGTTCCGCATCTTGGGCCTTGAGTTCAAAATACGCTTCCATGATGCGGCGCACGATGGGCGCGGCGGTCTTGGCCCCTTCGGTGCCGTCGTAGACAAAGGCCACGACCACGATCTCAGGGTTATCGTAAGGCGCGTAGGCCATGGTCCACGCGTGGGAAGGCCAGTCGCCGGGACGACAGCGGTTGGCGGCTTGGGCCTTGTTGTCGCAATATTCGGCCGAACCGGTCTTGCCCGCGGCGGGGATGGGGAAGTCGCGGAAGACTTCCTTCAAGGTGCCATATTCCACAGCCCGCCGCATGCCTTCGCGCACCATTTCCAGGGCCCACGGGTCGATGGTCTTGGTGACCCCGGTTTCGCGGCACCGGCCAATGCCGCCCGGGTTCTCGAATTCGGGGATGCGCGGCTCTTGGGTCACATCCCAACGCACGGTGGGTTGGAAGGGCCGCACGACGCGCCCCTCCGCGTCCAGGTGTTCGTAAACCAGCGTGGGCTGCATGACGCGGCCGCCGTTGGCGATGGTGGCGCCGACAATGGCCATTTGGATAGGGGTGACCAGCACATACCCTTGGCCAACGCTGGCCAAGTACGTGTCGCCGGTAGACCAGTTCTCCCCGCGGAAGATGCGCTTCCAGGTGGGGTCGGGGATGAGCCCATCGGCCTCGCCGGGCAAATCAATGCCCGTATAGGAGCCGTACCCCAAGGCTTCGGCATAGGCCTTGAGGCGGCAGATGCCCACCCCGCCGTTGGGGATTTCGTCGAAGTAGCCGCCACCGACTTTGTAGAAGCAGACATTGCTGGAAAACGCGATGCAATCCAAAAACTCCAGTTGGCCGAAACCGCCGCTCTTATAATTCCAATCGTAGAACGTGCGGCCGCGGCCTCGATCGCCGGCGAAATATTTCTCAGTGAGTTCGATGGTGCCGGGCGCGTCAATGATCATACCGGGGCGCACGATGCCCTCGTTGAGCCCCGCGGTGGCGGTGACCAGTTTGAACACCGAGCCCGGTGGGTGCTCGGCCGAAATGGCGTGGTTGAGCAACGGCTTGAATTCGTCAGCCTCCAAGGCCTTGTAATAAGCATAGGGGATGAAGCGGGCCAAACGCTGATTGTCATAGGTGGGGATGGAAACCATGGCCAGCACCTCACCGGTCTGGGGGTTGAGGGCCACGGCCATGGCGTTGCGAAAGCGCGTGTAGCCGAAGTAAGCGTTCCACCGATCCAGTTCGTTCTCGACGATGCTCAAGGCCGCGCTTTGTAGGCGCAGGTCCAAAGTCAGTCGTAGGTTGACGCCCGGCTGAGGCTGGCGCGGGGGTTCCAGGTCATACAGCACCCGGCCGGCCACATCCACAGCGACCACCCGGCGCCCGTTCTGGCCAGCCAGCAAATCTTGGTATTGCATCTCCAAGCCCGCGTAGCCGACCTTGTCGCGGTTGATGTCCAGGCCTTTTTCTTCGTAGTAATCCACCAAGGCCTCGGGAACCGGCCCTAAGAACCCCACCAGGGCCGCGGTCACCCGGCCGGTGGGGTAATCGCGCACCGGCACCACTTCCACGCCAATGCCGGGCCATTGGGACGCTTTCTCTTCGACCACCAACGCGACTTCTTTGGGGACATCGCATTTGAGGCGCACGGGGCGATAGGGTTGCGAAACTTCGCCGTATTCCAAGAGTTGCCGCAAGCCCAACTCAGAGCGGCAAGGCACGTAAGGGTGCGTTTGCAGGCTGTTGAGGTTGAGGGGCATGTCGAGCAAATCGGCCAGTTCTTCCAGCAGCGCATCGCGAAAACCAGGGTCATCGGGCAAATAAGCCGCGGTCAAGGTGATGTTGTAGGAAGCCGCATTGCGCGCCAAGATGCGCCCGCCGCGGTCGTAGATCACCCCCCGGGGGGCGGGCAAGTTGATGATTTCCACCATGTTCTCTTGGGCCCGCGCGGCCCAAATCGAGCCTTGCAAAATTTGCAAACTAAACAGCCGGGCGATGAACACCCCCAGCACGGCCAGCAGCAGGGCCCAAAGCAGATACAAGCGGCTTTCCTGAACGCGATTCATGCCCTCGCTCATGGGTACACACCTCACGCGCGGCGCGCGCCTTTCATCATACCAAACTCGTCAAGGCTTGCCACGAGCGCGCTCGCGTTCGCGGCGCGCGGTTCATTCGTGGGGACTCACATGTGCCCACCACCAGGCCGGTAGACGGGCCCACCGCTCAGGCGACCAAAGAGGCGCGCGGGTTGCCCAAACCATGAGGTCATACAAGGCGCGCAGATGCGGCTCGGTCAGCCGATTCTGACCGGTGCGCAGGCTGTCCAGATACGCGGGCGGCACTGCCCGCTCGTAATGCCCTGGGCGCCACAAACGGCCATCGGCATCGGGCAGCCGCGCCAAGAAGGGGTCGGTCAACGCCCATTCGTCCAGCACGATTTTCTCGGTCCCCGCCCAATAGCCGAACATGCCCACGCTGTCGACCACAGCAATGGGCTCGGCCGCGGTGCGAAAAGTGTAGCCCATCTGACTCCACGCGTAGGGCGGGAAAAAGGGCGGCGCCTCGGGCTGGGTGCGCCACGCCAAGTATGTCAGCAGAGACGTGTAACGAAAATAACGCCCCCGCTCGTCGCCGACGCCCCATTGCAGATAAAAGTCAGGCTCGACATGATAATCCCATGGGCTGGTCACCGGGGTGTGGGGGAAGAAAAGCGCATACAGGCCCAGGGCCGTGAGCGTGGCCTTGAACCGCCATCCACGCAGGAAGGCCGCGGAGGCCAAGGCCAGCGCGGGGGCCAACAGCCACAAATAAGCAAAGGCCACGAAGCGGCCGGCCATGAAATCGCCCCCCACCCATGTCAGGTAGAGGGCATAGAGCCCCGCGCCAAGGACCAAAGCACGTGCGCGTGGGGCCCGGCTGCGCCACAACCCCACCGCGGCGAACCATGCGAGCAGCAAAGTCGCGGGATCCAACAGCCCTTGGCCCACCCAGTAACGTCCGCCTTGGGCCAAGACGACGCGGCGAGGCAGGCCGTGGAACAGTTTGGCGTAGACCGGGTTGGGCAAGGGCGTGCCATAGTAGGCCAACGCGAAGCCATACCACAGCCCCGCGGGCACCAAGCCGGGCATCAGGCCCCGCCACCAACGACGCAGGCCCAACGCGCGCGCGGCCCTGGCCTGGTGCAGCCACGCGGGCAGCGCCAAAAGCAGCAGGTCCAGGCGGGTCAGCGCGACCAGGCCAGCCCACGCGTTGAGCCGCGGCCACGCCCGGAGGGGATCCCCCTCGCGCAGGTAAAGGCCCAAAAAGCCGCTGAGCACCCAGTAGGCCAACGCGGTCTCGAGGCCCGAAGTGGTGTAGTCCATGAAGCCGTTGCTGACCAGCCACGCGGCCAGCAAGAGCACTTGCGCGCGCGGCTGGGACAAGTGTCGCTGCCAAAGGTGCCAGGTCAGCGCGGTAAAGGCCAGCCCCGGCAGCAAGGCCAGCAGATAGCCGTCCGTGATCACGGCCCGCAGGCCACTCAACAGTCCATACCACAAGGGCCCCGTAAACGCTTGCACACGCCAGCCCGCGTTCCACACAGGGCCGTGGCCCGCCCAAAGTTGTTCTACCGAGCGCAGGTAGATGTAGGCGTCGTCGCACAACCACGCGTTGCGCACGACGGTGAGAAGGAACAAGGCCCACAACGCATCGCGTACACGCAACCAAACGCGCGATTCAGCGTCGCGCGGCCCGGACTTCGAAATCATCGAACGCTACCTCGAAGCCCGCGCGGTCGAACGTGCCTACAAACAGGCCCGCGTCGCCAGGTTGGCGCAGACTGGCATCGCTCACCACGACAACGGGATGCTCATTGACCCACAAAACCAAGTGCGGACCAAAGCAAATCATGCCCATTTCGTTCCAGTGGTCAGGGCGGAAAGCGGCTTCTGGCGGCAACGGCGCGGGAGGGTGCAACTCGTAAGGCTCGCCGTCCAACATCTTCCAAACATAATAATAGCCGTCTTCGGTGATGGCCACGGAGTAAAAATGGTCCAAATCTTGATAACGACACACCAAGCCAAAATCGCCGCCCGGCACGCGCCGACTCACCCGCACCTGAGCCTTGACCACCACATCCGCGGCCTCGACGGGCGAGGTAAACGAGTGAAACAGTTTAGGCTCCCGCAGACGCACGAACATGGCCCCATCGATGAAGTGCACGTCCGCGGTGGGGTAGTCCTCCTCGACGGCCCAGCCAGCCACCGGCACGTCAAAGGTCTCATAGTCCAACCGCGGACCGGGGTGACGCCAAAGGTCGGCCCAACCGTCGAGGGCGCTGACCGTAGCCGTAGGGGGCAAGGTGGGCACGGCAATCTCGCCGCGGCGGGCTGCGTCGACCAGAGGCTGGGCCAAGTCCACGGGCCGCAGCGCGTTGATAAAGCCCCCGATGGGCACGCATGCATCGTCTTCGTCCACGACGCCGTCGTGGTTGGTGTCGACCAACACCCGACAATCGACCACCTCGTCCGCGTCCACACCGAAGCGGGTCGGCACGGCCACCAGTTCGCCGCGCGCGTTCAGGGCCGCGCCCCCACTATTGCCGCCGGCCAAAGTGGCCGTCGTCTTGATGAGCGCGCGCGGGCCGTAGGGGGCTTCCTCAATAAAGCCCGCGACCTCGCCCTTGGTCAACGTGATGGTGTTGCCGCCAATGCCCGGATAGCCCAAAATGGTGAGTTCGTCGCCCAAGCGCAAATCCGCGGCCCGGCCCAAGGGCAAATAAGGCAGGTTCAAGGTTTCGGGGGACAAAGGATTTCCGGCCGTGTCTCGGGTGATGCGCAAAATGGCCAAATCCAACGCTCGGTCGGCTTGCACGACCTCGGCGTAAAAACGGGGCTGCGGAGGCCGATCTTCTTGCTCGGCCTGCAAAATCAGCAACGACGCGGGGGCAGGCTCGCCGGCATCCGGCAGCGCGATGTGCGCGTTGGTCAAGATGAGCCCCTCGGGGCTGATCACACTGCCCGAGCCGGTCCACAAGGGCTTGTCCGCGGCGTCCAAGGCCACAACTTGGACCACCGCGCGAAAGGGCTCCCGAGCCGTGAGATCCGGCGTGGCCGTGACGGTAGGGGTCGGGGGTGGCGTTGCGGTGGGCGGCGTGGTTGCGGTGGCTCTGGCAAAGGCGGGGGCGAAGCGCGACGGAAGCCACAGGGAACCCACCAGCAACACGCCACCGCAACTCGCGCACAGGGTGCCGAACGCGGCCAAGACCAAGATCAGCGCCCACCAAGGACGCCACAACGACCGTCCCGCCGACGCGGACGCAGAAGATGGCGCGGACATAGGGCCCCCTTATCCCATGCCAGGAGGCTCGGGCAACAACACGCGGTCGGGGCCGCGGTCGATTTCCCACGGATAGACAATGTACGCGTCGGTAATGGCCGCGTAATAATCGGGCCGCAGCGACCCGAACAAATTGCGATAAGGGTTGAAGTGCAGCACGCAAGTGTAAGGTTTGCCTCCCGCGGCCAGCACCCGCGCGCGCACCGCGGTCATGGTGCGTCCCGAGCCCCACACGTCATCCACAATCAGCGTGGTCCGCCCGCGCAACAAGTGGTCTTCAGGGAACTGCAAAAATTGGGGCCAAGCGCTGAGTTTGGCCTTGTTCATCTCCAGTTCCGCGGGGAAGTCCACCGACGCGGTCAAAATGTGGGTGATGTCCAACGCTTCGGCCAGCAAGCCGCCCGGAATCAACCCACCCCGCGTAATGACCACCATGGCGTCGAATTCGGTGTCGAATTGCGGAATGAGGTGGTCAATCAGTTTGTCCACATCATCCCAGGTCAACAATTCTCGCCGCATGCCCATGCCTCACCAAGCATAATCGCCACGCAGGCCCGCATCCGTGCCTACACCTGCATTATACCGTGGAAGAGGAAGGATGGAAGGGAACAGAAGGCCTCGGCAGATGGGCGGCCAAGCGGCCGCGCGGGCCGAGGCCATGACGTTGCCACCACGGGGGCGCGCGGCCGCGGCGTGGCGTGTGGGGCCGCGGCTCGGGTAGGGCAGCGTGACGACCGCGGGCCAAGCCCCCGCCGCGCTCGAAAGGGCTGTGCTAAAATTCACCTGGAACTCGCGGACGAGGTATGTGTGATGGCTGTTGTCTACGCCACTTGGGCCCCAGCGCCAGAACACCGATATGGCGATCATCCCGAAGGGCCGCATCGCCTGCGGGGCTTGGCCGACCTCCCCCAAGCCCAGGATGGGACGATTTGGCTGCCCGCCGAGCCCGCGCCCCTGGATGCGCTGGCGCGCGCCCATGATCCGCGGCATATCGCGTATCTGGAAGCCATTGTCACGCGAGGGCCCGCGGTCATCGACTACGCGCCCACGTATGTCACCCCGTCCTCTTACGAGGACGCGCGGCGAGCCGCGGGCGGCACTTTGGCCGTGGTGAACGCGGTGCTGGCGGGTTCCGACCGCCGAGGGTTTGCTTGGGTGCGCCCGCCGGGGCACCACGCCACCCGCACCCAGGCCATGGGGTTTTGCTTGTTCAACAATGTGGCTGTGGCCGCGCATCAGGCCCTGGCCCAAGGCGTGGCGCCGGTGCTCATTGTGGATTTTGACGCGCACCACGGCAATGGCACGCAAGACATCTTTCGCCACGAACCGCAAGTGGCCTACTTTTCGACCCATCAAGAAGGCATCTACCCGGGCACGGGCGACTTCGAAGATGAGCCCCAGGCGCGCGGCCGCATCGTCAACGTGCCCTTGCCCGCGCTCACCGGCGATCAAGGCTTCGAGCGGGTCTTTGCCGATGTGCTGTGGCCTTGGGCGCAAAAACTGCAGCCCGCGCTGATTTTGGTCTCAGCCGGCTTCGACGCGCATTGGCGCGACCCGCTGACTCAGTTGGGGCTCTCGGCCATGGGCTTCGCGCGCCTGGCGCAGCGGCTGGTGGCGCTGGCGGACGAAACCGCGGCCGGGCGCATCGTGTTCGTCCTCGAAGGTGGCTACGACCCACAAGCAGTGGCCGAAAGCGGACGGGCCGTTTGGGCCGTGCTTCACGACGCCGCGGCCGAGCCCGGCTCGCTGGGGGAAGCGCCTTATCCGGAGCCTGAGATCGCGGATCGGGTCGCCTATGCCCGGCGTCTGCACGGTTTGGCCTAATGTAGCAAGTCCTATGAACACACGCTTTTCGCGCGGCATCGTCTTCCTGGGGGCCTTGGGGCTTGCGGGTGTGCTGGGGCTGCTCCGCACGCCCGCGGTGTGGGCCGCGCGCCAAGCCCAAGCCGTTCTGTGGCAAGTCGACCTCGCGCAATATCCGCAAGCGGAGGCGTGGGTGAGCGTGTATGGGCCCGACGGCTTCTTTGTGCCCGACCTGACCCCCGACGCGTTCACCGTGACCGAAGCGGGCGAGCCACGGCCGGTTGAGAGCATCGCGGTCGCAAAGCCGGGTCTGCACATCGCGCTGGCGTTGAATCCGGGACGGGCGTTTGCCGTGCGCGATGTGCAAGGGGTGCCCCGGCAGTTGTACATTTTCTACCAATTGCAAACCTGGCTGGAACACGCGCCGGCCGGCCGGCACGACTTGAGTTTGCTGACCTTGCAAGGCCCCACCCTGACCCACACCGACGATCCGCGCGCGGTGCTGGATGCCCTGACCGATTATTACGCGCGCCAGGGCCAAACCTTTCGGGAGATGACGCCCGAGATCACGCCCCTGGTGCACGCCATCACCCAAGCCGCGGCGCCGTCACCGCGGCCAGGCATGGGGCGGGTGGTGCTGTGGATCACGGCCCCCGTGCCCGACTTGCAGCCCGAAGATTTGGAACTGCCTCGCCAGCGCGCCCAAGACGCGCATGTGCGCCTGTGGATTTGGCTGGTCGGGCCAGCGGCCGAAGCCAACACCCGCCAAGGGCAATTGTGGGCCCAATTGGCCGCGGACACGGGCGGCCAGTTTTTGGTCTTTTCAGGCCAAGAGGTCTTGCCCGATTTGGCCCAGGCCTTCGACGCGCTGGATGGGGTCTATCGGGTGCGTTACCCCACAGCGCAGACCGAGCCCGGCGTCTATCCGGTGCAAGTGGCCGTGCACTCCCCTTACGGCCCCCTGCGCACCCAAGAAGCGCTGTTGGACCTGAACCTTTCGCCGCCGCAAGTGCGCTGGCTGGAAGTGCCTTCCGAAGTGACGCGGCGCGCGGCAACGCCGGGCTCCGCGCCGAGCACTTGGCCGCCCACCGAACAGCGTTTGGAGGTCGCGGTGACATTCCCCGATGGGCACAATCGGCCAGTGCGCCGCAGCGCGCTTTGGGTGGACGGTGAAAAAGTGGCGGAGCACACCGCGCCCCCCTTTGAGCGCTTTGTGTGGGATCTCACGCGCTATCAAAGCGACGGCACCCACCGGCTGCAAGTCGTGGTCGAGGACGCGCTGGGCCTGACCGGCGCATCGCCCGAGGTGGAAGTGCAGGTGCGCGTGATCGGCCCCACGCCCGCGGCGACCGCGCCGCGCGCAACCGCCACAGCACCGGCCGCGGTCGGCCCGGCGCCCACCGCGGCCACGCCCCAAGTCACGCGGCCGGGCCTGAGCCCCGTGGTATGGGGCAGTGCCCTGGTAGCCGGCATGGTGCTCGTCGCCGCGCTATGGTGGGCCTGGCAGGGCAAACAACGGTGGTCCCGCGGCGCGCGCGGGCCCGCGCGGAGCCCATCCCCCACCCCCCCGTCAGGCTGGGGCGTGCTCGAGCCACTGCCCCCCCTGGAGCCCGATTGGCCCACGCCCCCCCGGGTGATGTTGCAAGCCCCCGAAGTGGTGCTGGGCTCTGATCCCGCGCAGGCCCAAGTGGTGCTGAACGACCGCTCGGTAAGTCCACGCCACGCGCGCCTTTGGCGTGACCCGAACGGTCATGTGTTCATTGCAGATTTGCGCTCGCTGGCAGGCACCTGGGTGAACTACGCCCCCATTCGGGGGGAAGGGACGCGGGTCGAGACTGGCGATGTGCTGCACATTGGGCGCTTGGGCTTTCGCCTGGTGCTGACCGCGGAGGAGGACACAGCATGAGCCCCCGCGCACCGCGGCGCCGCGTCATCGAGGCCGTCATCCTGCGCCTGTGGGATGTGGGGGAGGCGGACCGCATGCTCTCGCTTTACAGCCACGAAGAAGGCAAAGGCAAAGCCCTGGCCAAGGGGGTGCGTCGACCGCGCTCACGGCGGGCTGGGCATTTGCAGCCGCTGACACGCGTCCGCCTGCTGTTGGCCCAGGCCCGGGGCGCGCCGATTGTGGCCCAAGCCGAGGCGGTGGAGGTCTTCCCGCGGCTGCGGCAGGATGTGCACCGCTACGCATACGCGGCGCAAGCGGCCGAAATGGTCGAGCGCCTGGTGTGGGAAGGTGAGCACTACCCCGGCCTATATTCGGCCCTGGTGGACGTGCTGCGCGGCATTGCCCAAGAGCCCTATCCTGACTGGCCGCTGCGTCATTTCGAGTTGCGGTTGCTGAACTGGGTGGGCTTTCGGCCCGAGTTGCACCACTGCACCGTGTGCGGCGCGCGCATCCAGCCTGAGGACCAATATTTTTCGGCCGGGCACGGGGGGGTGGTGTGCCCGCGCTGCCGCGGACACGCGGCAGATGCCCGGCCCGTAAGCCGCCGCACGCTCCAATATCTGCGCCATCTGCAACGCAGCCCCTGGACGGAAGCGCGCCGCAGCGTGCCCGACCGCGATGTCCGCCGGGCCGTGGAAGAGGTGCTGCAGGGCTATTTGGGCTTTGTGCTGGAGCGCCCCCTTCGGGGGGCCGCGGTCCAACGCCAATTGCACCGCGACCCCCCGCGTGCGAAAAACGAGTAGCCCGCGCCGTCAAACACCGGAAACCCCGCGGCTTCGCGGCGGGAACAGGCTCAACGCTTCCTGACCGCGACCACGGTGATGCTATCTTGATCGATGAGATACAAGATAAACGCGTCGGCGTCGCGCGAAATCCACAACGCTTGAGCCGGTGTATCGCCGAAACTCTTCGGACGCTGCGCCTCGATCACGAAACCGTGCTGCGGCAGCACCTCCGCATACCAGGCCAGCAGTTCGTCTGTCCCCATCGATGCGATGTACAATTCCTCTTCCGGATCAAGCAGAACACTGCCCGGCGGCAAGGGGACGCCGTCCGTTGTGACGACGGTGTCGTCCGCGGAAGCGGTGTCGTCTGTGGCGGCGTCCTCGGCGGGGGATACGATGCGTTGGTTGAAGTCGGTGGCCTGATAGCGCACCTCAATTTGGGCCGGCTGGGTCTCACCATCGGCCCACAACTCGCCTTCCCAGGTCAAGGAGGCCGCGACCAGCACACCGTCGGCGTTCAACAGCACCTCACCCTCGAAGTTGGTGGGCGTGAACGACGCTGCGGTCGCGTCCAGCGCGCGCCGCAGCCACCCAAAGGGAGGCAGCACCGCGGCCCAAGGCGTGGTGCTGGTGTAACGATACAGGCCTTCTTCGGTAACGCCTTGGTAGGCCCACGGCCACCCGCGCAGCATCGGGTAGGAGGGCGGCACGTCGGTCATGGCAATAGCATGCTCGGGCGCATCGGGTTCGGAGCGGAAGAGAAAGACCGCTGCCTCTTGATCCCAGCGGATCTCGCCGCTCAACGGCCAGCCTAAACCTGAAACATACAGCGACAAGTTCCGGGGGGTGCGCTGCGACTGGGTCTCCACATCCAGCAAAGAATGCTCCTCTTCCGCGCGGCGCAAGACCACCTGATATTCGCTGTGGAAGGACGACACCGTTTCGGCCATTTCGGGCGGCACCGGCAACGGCAAGACTTGCTCTTGTCCCAGCCGAGGGGCAAACCACGGCATAACGTCATAAATCGCGACGTTGCCCACGCCACCCCCGCGGGCCAGGAAGCGGCCGTCGGGCGACACATCCAGGCCATTCTCGGAATTGGCTTTGGTCAACGGCAGAAACACCACCAAATCGTCGTCTTCCAAGTCGAACACCGCGGCCCAAGAAGTGATCCACGTGCTCAAATACAAGAAGCGCCCATCCGGCGAGAGGATGAAGCGGCGAATGGTGCCCCCCCTGTATCCCACATCGTCAAAGAGTTTGTTCAAGGTGGTCATTGCTTGACGCTCGCCGGTTTCTGGGTCCAGCCTCAGCACGAAGCCATCCATGCGCAAAGCGACCAGCGAGCGCCCATCGGCCGAAGTCGCCAGGCCGGTAACCCAACTGCGGTCATTTTGATCCCCGCGCGGTGGCGGCTCCAAAGTCCAAGTCGTCAAATGTTCGCCGGTGATGGCATCCCAGACGCCAATGCGGTTTTCGGTGCCACTGACGAACAAACGCCGGCTATCCGCGCTCACGGCCAAACTGAGAGGTGTGCCAATCTCGGCTTCCACGTCCAAAGCATACACCTGAGTTCCCGTGAAGGGGTCCCAAACCGTCACTCGCTTCTCATCCCAAGACACCAAAGCGACCCAATCGGTCGCGGGCACCGAGACGGGCAGCACATCGAGCAGGGGGGGATCAAAATCGCCGGGGGGCCATTCAAGCATGGTGCAAAGATTGTTCAACACCCGTACGGTCAGATCGGTGCGCTCGTAGAACAGTTGATGACACCCTGAAGACGTCAAGAACATGGCCTGCGCGGCGACGATGTAGCCCGTGGACACAGATTGTAAACGCCAGTCGAGAACGCCCATCATCCCGCCATCCCCCGCCTTGACGAGGAAGGACACGAAGCGCCCCAACGGATCGAAGAACACATCGCGAATCGGATAATCCCCCACATCCCAAAACGCGCCGCGCAACGTGTCCGAGGTCGTGGGATTCCAAATGTGCACGCTACCATTCTCCCACACCGCCACAAGGAGATCATCATCTGGACGGTACGCCATTTCAATCAGCCGCTTTGGGGAAGTAAAGTTGGGTTTAAAGGTGCGCACCACGTTCAACGTCTCGGGCTCTACCTGGTAAATCTGGCTGTGGGCGGCGGGGATCATCCAAGTGCCTTCGGGCCCTGGGATGACATACTGAGGATAGCGCTGAGAGAGTTTCGAGCCGCCATCAAGAGTGGACTGATACTCCGTCCCAACCTGATGGGTCTCATGCTCGCCATGAGGCCCCCAGAGGTCCACGGTTACGCCCACCTTGTTATGGTAGGACACTGTGACCGCGGCCAACCACAAGCCATCCGCGCGCGGCACATAACCGAGGCTTAGAGCCGTGCGCGAACCTTCCTCTTGGAGCACGGTCCAACCGTCGCGTATGTTCTCCAGATCCAGCACGGCCACACTGCCTCTCCATCCCAAGCCGGCCAATTGGGTGCCGTCGGGGGAAAAGACCACCTGCCGCAGGCCGACTTCATCCACCTCGGGCGGCGTGATGTGAATGAAACGCCACGAATCGCGCTTCACTTCCCACAAATCCAGGCCATAGAACAGCGTGGCCAGATAGCGCCCGTCCGGCGACATGATGATCTGGCCCGTGCCATAATTGGTGGAGAGAAAATCATCTTCGGTGGTGGTGACCAACTGAGGTGGGTCGGAGCGCAAATCCCAAACCAGCAAGCGCTCGCGGCTGTCGGTGGAAAGCAGATAATCGCCGTCGGGTGTGAAAACGACGGTACCGGCCCACAGGGAATGCGGTAAGAAGGCTTGGCAGTCTAAGACGCCGGGGGTCAGGGCGTCGCTCGCAACCACGGTGGGCAAAGAGCACAGATACACCCCGCCGGGCCGAGCCAAGGCCAGCAAGGGTTTGGTAGGATGCAACGCCGCGTCGAACACCATGCCCCGCAGGACCGCGAAGACGAGTTGCTCGTCACCGCCTCCAATCGCCGGCATCTCCAGCCAATTGGCTGGGCGCAGGTCTTGAGTCAGCGGCGGACGAGGCACGGTGGGAGTGGGTGTAGGGTGCGGCGCTTCGGCGCCAGGGGCTGTGGTAGCCGCGGCCGAAGAAGAGGACGAAGACGCGCCTTTGGCCACGGGGGCTGACGCGGTCGCGGCGGGCGTGACCGCGACCTCACGGCCGCAGGCGACCAGCCCTGCGATGGCCAAGACAACAACGACAAAGGAAATCCAGCGGGACATAGCCGATATCTCCTTCTCGATACTGAACTGACGGGCCAGTCGATTGACCTCATTATAACGGACCCTACCGTTCAGCGTCAAGGCTCGCCGCGGCGCTCAATGTCCACGGTGGTGTGGATCTGCGCGCCGTGTACCCATTGCCAACGCCTTTGCTCGTGTCGTTGCGCCAACGAGCGCGGCGAGGGGCACCGCCGTCTCTCCTAAAGGCAGGCCCGTCGCGCCGCGTGCCTCCGCCCACCCTTTGCCCGCAGGGTAACCCTACCGGCACGCCCCGCTCAGGCCAACCCCGAGGCGAAAGGCGCCGTGGTCTCCTGCCGCGCGCGGCCGAAGTCCAGCGTGTTCCGCGGCGCAACGTGCCAGCACTTGCGGAAAGCAGCCGCGTCTCCTCCCCCGGCGAGGGCGCGCCCTCTTGCCCCCAGGTGGCGCCATGCTGCCCGGCGCGGCACGGTCGGCCTTGTCGCCATGAAACCGGCGCACCTGGCGCCCGCGGCGGACACCGCCGACCGCGCGGCCTGCGTTTTGTCCAAAATCGCACGGCAATGGCCAAATGGCGCCTTAAATTTTCGGTTTATGGGTTGACAAAGGCCCGTGGTCGTGCTATAGAAAGGGGTGCCGAAGACAAACCATCCACCCCACTTACGCGGAGAGTGCCGCTGTGCACTCTTTATTATTTGCAGCCGGTGCATGAATCCGGTGCAGGTGTTTTCTCCCCCTCGTCGTTCTCTCCCCCGTCCCCCCTATCCTCAAAAAATCAAGGAGGACAGCCATGTCCGCGTTTGAGGGTCGTTACCCGTCCCGCTATCAGGCCATTACCGCGCACAATGTGGCCAAGCAGCCCGAGTGGCAGCGTTTGGACCCCGAGTTGCGGGAAGCCGTGGAGGTCACCTCTCGGGTGTTGCCCTTCCGCACCAACGTGTATGTGGTGCGAGAGCTCATCGACTGGGACAATGTCCCTGAAGACCCCATGTTCCAGTTGACTTTCCCGCAACCCGGTATGTTGGATAAGGAAGACTTCGAGGCCATGCGGGATCTCATCCGGCGAGGTGCCAGCCGCGAAGAGATCTTGGCCAAGGCCAACGAAATTCGCTTCAAGCTCAACCCCCACCCCGCGGGGCAAATGACCCACAATGTTCCCGAGATGGACGGCCAGCGCCTGTGGGGTATGCAGCACAAGTATCGCGAGACCGTGCTGTTCTTCCCTGCGCAAGGGCAGACCTGCCACGCGTACTGCACCTACTGCTTCCGCTGGGCCCAGTTCGTCGGTATTCAAGAGCTCAAGTTCGAGTCCAAGCAGGTGGACAAGCTGGTGGAATATCTGCGCCGCCACAAGTTCGTGACCGACCTGCTGTTCACGGGCGGCGACCCCATGATCATGAAGGCCAAGGCCCTGCGCAGCTACATCGAACCCCTGCTGGTGCCCGAGCTGGAGCATGTGCAAAACATCCGCATCGGCACCAAGGCCCTGTCGTATTGGCCGCAGCGCTTCGTGACCGATGAAGACGCGGACGACGTGCTGCGCTTGTTCGAGCAAGTGGTCAAGGCCGGCCGCCACTTGGCCATCATGGCCCACTTCACCCACCCCCGAGAGATGTCCACCGAGATCGTGCGGGAGGCCATCCGCCGGGTGCGGGACACGGGCGCGGAAATTCGGATGCAGGCGCCCATCGTGCACCACATCAACGACAACGCCGAGGCTTGGGCCACCATGTGGCGCGAGGGCGTCAAGTTGGGCATGATTCCCTACTACATGTTCATCGAGCGCGACACCGGGCCCAAGAATTACTTCGAAGTGCCTTTGGTCAAGGCCCAAGAGATCTTCCGCCAAGCCTTCATGCGCGTTTCAGGCCTGGCCCGCACCGTGCGCGGTCCGTCCATGTCCGCGTGGCCGGGCAAAGTGCGCATCTTGGGCACCGCGGAAATTCGGGGCGAAAAGGTCATCGTGCTGGACTTCCTCCAAGGCCGCAACCCCGACTGGAACGGGCGCCCCTTCTTCGCCAAGTACAACCCCGAGGCCACCTGGCTCAATCACCTGGAACCCGCTTTCGGCGAAGAGAAGTTCTTCTTCGAAAAAGAGGAGCCCATCGTCTGGTGGGAAGTCGAGCGCGATCCTTTGGCGCAAGAGGCGCCTGAAACCGTGGCCGTGCCCGCGTAACAAGGTCGAAGTGAACCCCAGCCCCTCTCGTCCCCCCTCCTCGCGTCGGGGAGGGGGGACTTTTCGCGCCCCGAACGCGCTGTGCCGCTCTGTGCCCCGCGTCGTGCGTTTTGGGGCGTCCTTTCGTGGGCCTCGGGGTGGTGGTCTCCCGCTGTGCCCCGCGTTGGGCCCCTGCACCCCTGCACGGCGGGCATGCTTGATACCCGCTTGATACCCGGCGTGACAGACCGCCCCCGCGGTGTTACTCCGTCCCTTGTTGGGTGCCCTTGGGGCCTCCCGCGCCCCGCTTCCTACAAACCTCGAATGTTCAGCGCTCAGCCCGTGTTCTTCAGCCCCGCGGCAATGCCAATGATGCTCAAGCGCAGCGCGTTGAGCAGTTCTTCGCGCTGGGGTGCGTCAGGGGGCAAGCGCCGATAGCGCCGCAACAGTCCGACCTGAATCAGACTGAGGGGATCGACGTAGGGGTTGCGCAGGCGAATGGCTTGCTGGAGCCAGGGTTCGTTGTCCAACAGGGCGCGCTGGCCCGTAATGCGCAGAATGGCGGACCGCGCCCGCTGATACTCGTCGACGATGTAGCCGAACACCCGTTCCCGGGCCTGCGCATCTTCCACCAAAGCCGCATAGCGCCGCGCGATGGCCCAATCGGCTTTGGCCATGGCCATTTGCGCGTTGTCGATCATGGCTTGGAAGAAGCGCCATTCCCGATACATGCGCGCCAGGGCCTCGGCGTAAGGCTTGCCGCGGGCCAACCAACGGTGCAGCGCGGTGCCCAAACCATACCACCCCGGCAGGGTGTGCCGGCTTTGCATCCACGCGAACACCCACGGGATGGCCCGCAAATCTTCGATGCTGCGGCCGGGTTTGCGCCGCGCGGGGCGAGAGCCAATGGTGAGTTCGCCAATGACATCGATGGGCGTGGCTTGGTAGAAGTAGGTGAGGAACTCCGGCGTCTCGTACACCAGCCGACGATAGGTCTGATAGCCGACTTCGGCCAAAGTGTCCATGGCTGCGCGCCACTCGGGCGCCTCGGTCCGGGGGTGCAGCCCGGCCGCGACCTGCAACACCGCGCCCAAGACTTGTTCCATATAACGCAGCGCGATGGCCGGGTGACCGAAACGGTCTGCGATGACCTCGCCCTGCTCGGTAAGACGGATGGCCCCCTGCAGCGCGGCTGGGGGTAAGCCCAAAATGGCCCGATGCGTGGGTCCGCCCCCACGGCCCACCGCGCCCCCACGACCGTGAAAGAGGATCAGTTCGACCCCTTGGGCCTGGGCCTCCGCGGCCAAACGCTGCTGTGCGCGATAGAGGGCCCAGTTGGCCATGACATACCCGCCGTCCTTGGTGCTGTCTGAATAGCCCAACTGCACCACCTGCCGATGCCGACGCTGGGCCAAATGCTGGCGGTAAGCCGGGTTGGCGTACAGTTGCCGCATGATATCAGCCGCGGCGTGCAAATCCCCAATGGTTTCGAACAACGGCGCGATGCCCATGCTGCGGCCTTCCTCGGCCGCGTCAACGCCGGTCAGGCGCATCAGCCACAGCACCTCGAGCACGTCACTGGGCGCCTCGGTCATGCTGATGAGGTAAACCCCCAAGGCGTGGGGATCGTTGTGCAGCACATCCCGCAGCAGCGTGAGCAGCAGCAACATCTCCCGGGTCGTGTCGCTCAGGGGCACAGGGTCGTACGTCGGCATTTGGCCATCCAACAACGACCGCGTGAGCCAGCGGACTTTTTCGTCTTCGGGCAAGCGGCTATACCCAGAGACCCAGCCGGCCTGCTCCAAGATTTCCTCGATCATGGTCTGGTGGACGTGGCTGTGCTGGCGGATGTCCAGTTGCGCGGTGAACAAGCCAAACGTGCTCACTTGCTGGCGCACGGGCTCGACCAGGGCCTCGGCCACGACCTCGGCCCCTTGCCGCCGCAACTCATCCTCCAAGCGCGTCAAGTCGCGGGCCAATTCATCCCCCGAGGCGTAATAGAAGCGCGGCTGGAACACCAACTCGCGGCGAAAGCGTTCTGCGATTTCAGGGAAGACATCGCCCAGCCGATGCAAGAGCAGCGCGACCAAGTGCCGCAGTGGCTCGTCGGGGAAGCGGGCGTGCAGTTCCCGGGCGACCAGGGGCTGTTGTTGGCGCAGTTCCAGCAGCCAACGGCGGGTGTCGGGCGACAGTGGCCGCCGCCGGGATGACACGCTGAGGTGCGACAACAGCCGCCGCAGGCCTTGCACCAGGCGATCCCGCGCCAGGCCCCGATGCATGCGCAACGCGCGCAATGTCACCTCGGGCGTCACATAGGGGTTGCCGTCCCGGTCGCCGCCGATCCAAGAGCCAAAACGCACCAAAGGCCCCCAACGGAATTCGTGACCAGGGTAGGCTTGGCGTAACGCGCGGCGCAAGGCGCGGTGCACCTGCGGCACGGTATCGAACAGCACTTGGTCGAAATACCACAGCCCTTGGTGCACTTCGTCCAACACTGTGGGACGCCGTAAACGCACCTCATTGGTCTGCCACAGCAACGTCACCCAGGCGCGCAACTCGGTGAGCAAGGCCTCCCGCTCGCGCGGAAGCAAACGCCGGGTTTCCAGTTGGTCCAAAATGCGCGCGATATGTCGCAGTTTGTACAAAACAGAACGGCGTTTGGGTTCGGTGGGATGAGCGGTCAGCACGAACTCGACCCGAATCCGCGCCAGCACCTGCTGTACCTGTGCGGGGGTGAAGCCCGCGGCGCGCAGTTGGTGCACAGCCTCGGCCAGGGAATCGCGCAAAGGTTGACCGCGCTGGGCGGCCTCACGGGCGCGCAGCACGCGCACCCGGTGCTGCTCCTCGGCCAGATTGACCAGGTGAAAGTACGTCGTAAAGGCCTTGAGGATGGGCCAGACGTGCGCATCGTCCAAGGTTTCGCAGTGTCGGCTCAGGCGTTCGAACGCGGCCTCGTCGCCTGTGGCACGCCACTGCTTGGCCGCAAGCCGAATGGCCTCTTCTTGCTCGAACACGGCCTGCCCTTCCTGCTGGCGCAGAATTTCGCCCAAGATGTTGCCTAACAAACGCACATCCCTGCGCAGCGGGTCTCGCTTCATCGCCGGCCTCCTGCCTCAGGACGGGGTGGACATCGCGCGCCACGCACGGCCAAACCGCGCCCCACGCCAACAGCCCCCGCGCGGGCAAAGGCGCGGCCACGATGTCGTACCTCTACTGTACCAGAGAAAACCGTTTTTTGATAAAGCGATTGCGCCGCGCGCCAAACCCAAGGCACGCGGTCGCGGCCGCGCGCGGCGGTCACGGCCCTGCGCGGCTGCGCGCGGAACAAAAAACGCGCCCGGCTTTGGCCAGGCGCGTGGGGACGCGATCACAGGGGCGCTGGCTGCGTCGTCAGGCCGCGCGAATGACCTCCATCCCACCCATGTAGGGGCGCAGCACCTCGGGCACTACCACACTGCCGTCGGGCTGTTGGTAAGTCTCCAAAATGGCAATGACCGTGCGCGGCAAACCCAAGCCCGAGCCGTTCAATGTGTGTACAAAGCGGGTACGACCGCCGCCTTTGGGGCGATAACGAATGTTTGCCCGCCGGGCCTGGAAATCGCCCACATTGGACAGGGACGAGACTTCCAGCCATTCGCCGCTGCCCGGCGCCCACACTTCGATGTCATAAGTCTTGCGGGCCGCGAACCCCAAGTCCCCGGTGCACAGTTGCACCACCCGATACGTCAAGCCCAACAAACGCAGCGTTTCTTCCGCGTCGGCCACCATCTTCTCCAGTTCTTCATCCGATGTCTCGGGCACCACGAACTTGTACATCTCCACCTTATCGAACTGATGCCCGCGCTTGATGCCCCGCACATCTTTGCCCGCGCTCATTTTCTCACGGCGGAAGCACGGCGTGTAGGCCGTGTAATACAAGGGCAGGTCCTCTTCGCGCAGAATTTCGTCCATGTGCAGGCCGGTCAAGGGGACTTCTGCGGTGGGCACCCACCAAAAATCTTCTTCCGCGTCGTGGTACAGGTTGTCGCGGAATTTGGGCAACTGCCCCGACGCGAACACCACCCGTTCGCGCACCATGAAAGGCGGGTAATGCTCCAAATAGCCCTGCCGAATGTGCAGATCCAGCATCCACTGAATGAGGGCCCGCTGCAGCCGCGCGCCTGCACCCCGCAAGACGTAGAACCGCGACCCGCTGAGTTTGACGCCGCGATCGAAGTCGATGATGCCCAACTCGGGGCCTAAATCCCAGTGGGGTTTGGGCGCAAAGTCGAATTGGGGAATCTCACCCACCGTACGGAGCACCACGTTGTCCTTCTCGCTCTCGCCCACGGGCACATCGTCGGCGGGCAAGTTGGGCAGCCACGCCAACGCGGTGTGCAATTCGTCTTCGACCGCGCGCAACCGCTGTTCCAGGGCTTTGAGGCGATCGCCCAGCGCGCGCATGGCCGTGATCTTGGCTTCTCGTTCCGCGGGGTCGCGCAAGCGGGCGATCTCTTTGGATACGCGATTCCGCTCGGCCCGCAAGGCTTCCACTTGCTGCAACAATTCTCGGCGTTGCGCATCCAAGGCCAGCACCCGATCGACAGCCGCGGGGTCGTCGCCGCGTTTGCGCAGGCCCTCTTTGACGCGCTCGGGTTCGCGGCGAATGAGGTTGAGATCCAGCATGAGGAACTCCTCCTGAGGTGGGGTGCGTCACCGCTGGCGCACAAAGTTCATGATGACCACGTTGCGCTGGCAATCGTCGTAGGTGTCGAAAAAGTAGGGGTCAGACAGGGCGTAACCGTTGATGTCGAGCAATTGCACGAACACGGCTTGCGACGAAGCCACAGCCGAAGATGCGAGTTGCGCCTCATAACCCGCGGGGCCGAATTGGGGAGCCAGGCCCACGACCGCGAGTTGATCAATGGGTTGGCCGTTGAGCAGCCCGCGCACCAACACGAACAGCGGCGGGTCCGTCGCCACCGGCGCGCCATCGGCCTCCAACACTTGGCCGCCCACGCTCAGCCAATTGCATCCGGCCTCAGGGTGGAACACCTGGCTGCTCTGGTAGGCCGGATTGCCGGCTTGCAAGACAAAGAAAGGCAACGGCGTGGCCGTAGGGCCCGCGGCCACGGTTGCGCTGGCAGTTGCCGGCAACGGGGTCGGCGTCACCGTGGGTGGAATGGTGGCCGTAGGCGTTTGGGTGGGCGTGAATGTGGGCGTCACCGTGGGCGTGTCCGTGGCGGTAGGGGTCCAAGTCGGGGGCAGAGTCGGGTAGGGCGGCGGGGTGGGCGTGGGCGGCAGCATCACCGTGGGCGGCAGTGTGGGCGGTGGGAGGGGGTTAATGGCCGCGTAAGGGTTCAACAACAGCACCGTGCACCCGCCCATGGTGCACAACGTGCCCAGCAGAAACAGCACGCCCAAGATCCAAAAGAGCGCGTGCTTGTTGTCACGCCGCGCAGAACGGGAAGAGGAACGCTTGGCCATGCACTGCACCTCCGGTAAAGGCCCCTTTCGGCCTACGGCTCGGCCAACGGCGGTTCTTGCGGGGTCACCAACACTTCAATGCGGGCCGCAGCCCGACGCTGGGCCAAAAAATCTTCCACCGCACGGGCGCGCAGCACATCCAACGCCCAAGGCGCATAAGGCCGCTCAGATGCCCGATCTTCGACGAACACGATGTAGAACCCGCGGTCGGTGGTCACAATATCGCTGTACTGTCCGGGCTCCAGCGCGAAGGCCGCCTCCTCCACCTCGGGCACCCACAACACGCCCCGAGGGAACCAGCCCAAATCGCCTTGACCACCGGGATGATATTGTCGCGCCAGCACCCGGAACTCGTTTCCGGCTTGCAGATATTGTAACACGGCCTCGGCTTCGGCTCGGGTGGGGACCTGGATGGCGCGGGCTTTGACCTGGGGGCCGTGGGTTGGCACTTGGGCTACAACCGCGGCCTGCACGCGCGCGGCGGCCATATCGAGGGCCAAGGCCCGACGAAAGGCCTCGGGCGTATAGCCCAGCGCGTCCAAGTATGCCTCCCACGGTTCCGGGCCGCCGCGCGCGGCCACCAGCGCGTCCCAACGCGCTTGCACCTCGTCGTCGCTGGGGAACAAGCCCTGTTCGCGCGCGGCCTGAGCCCACAACAGGCGTTCCACCAGCACATCCAGCGCTTGCGGCCCGGCCTCCGCGGGCGACAGGTCGAGGCCCAGGGTCTCGGCCGCGGCCAACGCGCGGCGGGTTTCCGCGACCCACTCGGCCACCAAAATCCCCTCGTCGTTCACCCGCGCGGCCAGGGGCAAAGGCGTGGGCGAAGGGGTCACCGTGGCCGTGGGCGGTGGGGCCGGCGTCAAAGTGCGAATACGCGGCCGCGCGGGCGTTGGCGTGGGCCCGGCCGCGCGGCCGCTGCACGCGCTCAACCATACGAGC
The DNA here is from genome assembly GCA_964446575.1 of uncultured Anaerolineaceae bacterium. Classification (GTDB taxonomy): domain Bacteria; phylum Chloroflexota; class Anaerolineae; order Anaerolineales; family DRMV01; genus JAADEN01. Next base: position 96,911 of record CAYUOX010000013.1, read on the forward strand.
AAGCCCAGGCTCGCCCCCAGCACCCACGCGCGCCAAGCGCGGTCTGCTCGCGGCACCTCATTCCTCCACCTTGGGCCGGGCGGTCAGCGTCACCGGAATCTCCAGGCGTTCGCTACCGCGCAGCACCGTCAACGTAACCGTATCGCCAGGCTTGGTCTTGGTGGTCAAATAGCGAATCAAATCGCCAAAGTGCCGCACCGGCTGGCCGTCGATGGCCACGATCAGGTCGCCGCCCGGGGGCACTTCGTGGGGGTTGTCCACGGGTTTGGCCCCGCGCAAGCCCGCCTTGTCCGCGGGGCTGTCGGGCACCACTTCGACCACATAAACGCCCGTGCTCTGGGGCAGGTTCAGCCGCTCGATGGCCTTGAGGGGCAAGTCATCCACGGCCGCGATGCCCAGGAAGGGATATTCGTACGAACCTTCGGCAATGAGCACAGGCACCACCTGCCGAATCAAATTGCTCGACACCGCGAACCCAATGCCCGCGTTGGTTGGTTCCCCCAACACCGTGGCGCTGGACGTGCGGATGGACTGGTTGATGCCCACCACTTCTCCGCGCAAGTTGAGCAAGGGACCGCCCGAATTGCCGGGGTTGATGGCCGCGTCGGTCTGGATGACATCGCCCATGGCGAAGTAGCCGCCTTGCGAAGAGGCCTGCAGCGAACGCAGGCTGCGCCCCAGCGCGGAGACGATGCCCCAGGTCATGGTTTGGTCCAACCCAAAGGGGTTGCCGATCGCGACCACGATCTGCCCCACCTGGAGTTCGTCCGAGTTGCCCAACGGCAGAGGATGCAGTTTCTCGGGTGGCACATCCACCCGAACGACGGCCAGGTCACCGCCGGGGTCGGTGCCCACGACGTCGGCCCAGGCTTTGGTGCCATCGGCAAAAGTGACCTCGACTTGGTCCGCGTTTTGGACCACGTGGAAGTTGGTCACGATGTGCCCTTGTTTGTCATACACAAAGCCCGAGCCCTGACCATCGGGGAAGTCGCCTTGACTGTCGGGGCCGTAGACCCGAATAGAAACCACGCCCGGCGTTGCCTCACGGTACAGGCGCGCCAGGGTCGCCTCTAAATCGCTGGCCGTCATGGACGGGGCCGACAACGGTGCGGCCACGGCCGGTTCAGCCGTCTGGGGAGTCGCGGAGGGCATGGCATCCAGCACCGGGGGCTCGGCCTCACCGAGCGCGGCCAAGGGGCCGAACATCGCCCCCGACAGACGGCAACCGGCCACGAACAGCGCCAACAACACCCCTCCAACCCACCACCAACGCAACGACTTACGGTTCATTTTGGCCTCCTACACAGCCCATCCACCATGGCGACGTGCGCCTGGTGGGGGAATTGCCCTCCGGTCAGGCCGAGGCGCCACGCAAGCGGGCCAACTCTTGGAACAACTCCCGTTCACGCGCGGACAAATTCTTGGGAACTTGCACCTTGGCCCGCACATACAAATCGCCATGCTGCTGCGGATTGCGCAGTTTGGGCATGCCCCGGCCGCGCAAGCGGAACGTCTGCCCGCACTGCGTTCCCGGGGGGATCTTGAGGTAAACTTCACCGGTCAGGGTCGGCACTTTGACCTCGCCGCCCAGCACCGCGGTGTACAGGTCCACCGGAACTTCGGTGTAGAGGTCATCGCCTTGGCGTTCGAAGCGCGGGTCGGGCGCGACCTGCACCACCAAGTACAAGTCCGCGAAGTCGCCGTTTTCGAGGGGCAGCGCGCGGCGCAGGCGCACTTTGGTGCCCGTGCGCGCGCCCGGCGGGATCTTCACTTCTAAGCGCCGGCCGTTGACCTCCAGATGCCGGGTGGTGCCGTGGTAGGCCTCGTGCAGGCTGATGGTAATGGGATGCTCATAACGGGGCGGCTCGGAGGTGCGGGCGCGCCCTCGTCGCGTGGCCTGCTGTGCCGTAGGGCCGACATCATACGCGGGGCCTCCCGCGCCACCAAAGCCGAACAGGGTGCGGAAGAAGTCAGAAAAACCACCCACGCCGCCCAGCAAATCGTCCAGGTCGCGGAACTCTACCCGCACGCCGCCTGGGCCAGCGCCGGCAAACTGGCTCCAATCAAAACCGCCTGGCGCGCCTCCCATGCGCTGCCAGCGCTCATATTGCTGGCGCATTTGATCGTATTTGGCCCGCTTCTCCGGGTCGCTCAAGACTTGGTACGCTTCGTTGATCTCTTTGAACTTCTCTTCGGCGGCTTTGTCCCCGGGGTTGCGGTCGGGGTGATATTGCAGCGCCAACTTGCGATAGGCGCGTTTAATTTCCTCGGCCGTGGCATCGGGTTCCAGCCCCAAGATCTTGTAGTAATCTTTGAACTCCATATAGCCATCACCTCATCCCTGGAATGGCCCCGTGGGGCGCGGGGCAAACGGGAGGGCCAAAGCACAACCGACCCGCCGCGGTCACGCGATGCGGGCCGGGCCCCGCGTTTGATTGTAGAACGCGGGCGCGGCTGGGTCAAGCACTGACCGCGCGTTCTTACAGGATTCTAACACGCGCGGCCCAGCCTCTGCCCCTAAACCGCGGGTCTCGCGCTCGCAATGGCCAGACGCGCCCGCGCCACGCGCGACTTCGGACGTGGGGCGACGCGCGGTGGGGGCCTTCGCGCTCAGCCGCAGCCTGCCCCGGCCCGAGGGTGGGCCGCGGCCTGGTATACTTGAGCCACGATTCTTCCGGCCCAGGCGAGGTGCGCCATGCTGCCCGATTTTCGTGAACGCCATCAGGAGTTCTTGCAGCGTCTCATGCAAGACATGCTGCAAGAACTGGACCTGAGCGCGTTGCTGGAGCGGCTTTTGCACTTCGCGGTGACCATTCTGGCCGGCCGCGCAGGCGTGATTGTGCTGCGAGATCCGCGCCGCGGCTGGCGCTTGACCGCCTACTACGGCCTGCCTGAGCACGTGGTGCGCACGCTGGACGGCTTGGTGCGCGATGTCCCCTTGCATCAAGACCCGGTGGCTTGGGAGTACCCCGAGATCCGCCGCCGGCTGGAATGGCTCACCTATGTCGGCTCGCTCAACCTCAAGCAAGGCGTTGGGCTACCGCTGCTGACGCAAGACCAACTGCTGGGGGTGTTGTTCGTCTATCGCAACTACCCGGCCCGTTTCACCCACGAAGATTTGGCACGTTTGCAAGTGTTCGCGGATCAGGCCGCGATTGCGGTGCGCAACGCGTGGCTCTATACGCAGTTGCGCCACGAAAAACAGCGCTTGGACGCGCTGCTGGACGCGGTCGCGGACGGTATTTTGATTCTCACGCCCGACTTGACATTGGCGCGGCTCAATCAGACCTTTGCCCAAATGTACGGCGCGGCCGCTGAAACGCTGGAAGGTCGCCCCCATGAGCAGGTCATCCGCTGGGCCCGGCTGGAGCGCGGCACGCCGCTGGAACAGGCCCGGGCCGAAGGCTGGCCAGCAACGCCCCACGATGTGCTGGACGTGCAGGGCGATCTGGAGCGCCCCAACCGGCGCCCGCTACCTGTGCATATTCGCTATTCGCCTTTGTTCGCGGACCACGGCGAAGCCTTGCTCAACATCATCGCCAGCGTGCGCGATATGACCGCGTTTCGCGAGGCCGAAAAACTCAAATCCACCTTCATCTCGACCATCAGCCACGAACTCAAGACGCCCATCGCCCTCATCAAAGGTTATGTGAGCACTTTGCGGCGCCCCGATGTGCGTTGGGACTCGGACACGGTGCGCGAAAGTTTGGCCATCATCGAAGAAGAGGCAGACCGATTGGCGCGTTTGGTGCAAGACCTGCTCGAAGCGTCGCGCCTGCAAAGCGGTGGCCTACGGCTGCATCGCGCGCCCGTAGATTTGCCCGCACTGGCTCAGCGGGTGGTCCAACGCTTTACGCCTCAAGCGCAAGGGCATCGGTTTCGTCTGGATTTTCCGGCTGACTTTCCGCGCGTGTGGGGCGATGAGGGACGATTGGAGCAAGTGGTCAGCAATTTGGTGGCCAACGCGCTCAAATACGCGCCCCGCGACACCGAGATTCGCATCCGGGGCGAGGTGCGGCCCCACGAGGTGGTGCTCTGCGTGCGCGACCAGGGGCCGGGTATTCCGCCCGAGGATCAGCCCTATGTCTTCGATCCGTTCTATCGCAGCCGCACGACGGCCAGCAAGGTGCCAGGCACGGGCTTAGGGCTGTTCTTGAGCCGGGCCATCGTCGAAGCCCATGGCGGCCGCATGTGGGTCAACCCCCACTACCGCGACGGCGCGGAAGTGTGCCTGGCCCTGCCCCGGAAAGCCAAGGCCCCTGACGCGGCTCAAGGCACTGGCGGCGACGCGAAGTAACGCGTCCACGGCGCCTCGGGCCAGGCCGCAGCGATGCGCGCGGCCAAGTCCTGCGGTCGGGCGATGCCGCCAAAATGGGCCGCGCGATAGTCGCGCAGCAAGGCCGCCCAAGATTCATCCCCCAAATACGCGTGCACCGCGGCCCAAAACCGTTCGCCGTTGTGATAGACGGCACGACGATACGCGAAGAAGCCGCCGTACTCATAAATGCTGCCGTCGATGTAACCGTACGGCTCCAGCCCTTCCCAACGCCCTGACTCCCACCAAGCGGTCCAGTCGGGCAAACGGCGGCGATAGTACCACGCCTCACAATGGGTAGCCAAAGCCTCATCGAGCCACGGATGCAAGGCTTGGTCGTTGGCGACCTGAGCATACCACCACTGATGGGCCACCTCGTGCACCGTGATGGCGGTGAGGAACTTCTCGGGCGTCAGGTCGAAATGGCTGGCCCGCACGAAGAACAGCCCGTCGTATTCCATGCTGAACGGGAAGTCGCCCTCCACCAAGGTCAAGCGACCGCGGTGGTACGGCCCGAACGCCGCGGCGTAGTCTTGCAAGGCCTGCGCGGCGTGCTCCAGGGCCTGTTGGCCGCGCGCCCGGTGCCCCGCGAAGACAAAGGCCTCCACCGTGACCGACGCGCCTGTGGGCTGGGTGATGGTGTGCGTCAAGCGCACATAGTAGGGGCTCGCGGAGAGGACGGCATCGCGCGCCGCGGACAGGGTGAAGCAGCGCGCGGCCGGGGCCGCGTCATCGGGGCAAGGGGCAGGATCCATATTGGTGGCCAGGGTCCAGGTTTCGGGCCCGAGCCACTCCACCATGTAGTCCGCGCGGGGGCGGGTGAGGAACTCGCCATAAGGCCACGCGCGGCGCACGAGCCAGCCTTCGCCGTCGAGATACGCGGGCACGAAGGGGTACCAGTCCACCAAGTTGGTCTGGCGGGGGGAATAGCCAAAGACCATAGGGCGGTTCGTCTCGCCGCCCGTCACGCGCAGCCGGGGCAGCCAGATGGCGTAGGACATCTCGAGGGTCACGCTGGCGGCCGGGGGCAACGGCTGCGGCAAGGGAATGCGTAACAACAAATGGCCGGGCTTGGCTGGCAAGTCGTCCACGCCGCGGGGCTGGCCGTTCACCCGCAAGTCCTTCCATGTGAGGGCGAAGTAATACCACGGCGGCACGACCAGGGGCAGTTCGGTGAGCGTTTCGGTCGTGGGATTGGTGTAGACCAGGGTGTGTTCGACGCCCAGCCACTGATGGGCCTGGTCGTAGGTCACGCGCAGATGATGCCGGGTGCTCACGGCCCGGTCGGGCGGGATGCGCGGGGTCGGTGAGGGCGGAGGAGAGGGCGTCGGGGCAAGGGTCCAGGTCGCAGTCAAGGGGGCGGGCTCCCACGGCGTCGCAGTGCCGTCGCGGAGCCCATCCCCCTCAACCGTCGCCGTGTACGCCATGGGCGTGGGCAAGGCTGGGGATGAGGCGGCCGCGGTGCACGCGCCCAGCATCAGCGCCACCAACCCGAGCCAGGCCCATCCCGGCCGCGCGCGACCGGGGTTGGGCCGCGCGCGGCCCTCACGACCAAGCCAGATGGGCATGGGCCTATCCAGGAACGATCCAAGTGCCTGTCTCACCGGCCAGGGCCCGCCGCATGTTGGGTGGGTTGGTGATGATGGCCGGGTGCCCCGTGACCTCCACATAGCGCACACAGGCCTCGATCTTGGGCAACATACTGCCCGGCGCGAAGTGGCCTTCCGCGATGTAGCGTTTGGCTTCACTGACGGTCATGCGATCCAAATCGCGCTGGTTGGGCTTGCCAAAGTTGAGGGCCACCTTTTCCACCGCGGTGGAAATGAGGAACAAGTCCGCGTGGATGCGCACGGCCAGCAGGCCGCTGGCCTTGTCTTTGTCGATCACCGCGGCCACGCCCCGCAACTCGCCCTTGGCATTGCGCACTACCGGGATGCCACCCCCACCAACGCCGATGACGATCCAGCCCTGGCGCACAGCGTCGCGAATGGCGTGCTCTTCGATGATCTCCACCGGCTCGGGCGACGGCACTACCCGCCGCCAGCCGCGGCCCGCGTCTTCCATCACCGGCCACCCCTGGGCCGCGAACTTCTCGGCCTGCTCCTTGGTCAAAAAGCCGCCGATGGGCTTGCTGGGGTTCTGGAACGCGGGGTCGTTGGGGTCGACCAGCACTTGGGTGACCAAGGTCAGGGCCCGCTTGGGCAAACCCCGGCGCTGGAACTCGTTGTCTAAGGTCTGCTGCAGCATGTAGCCGATGGAGCCCTGCGTGTCAGCCACGATCAAATCCAAAGGCGTGGTGTGCACCTCGTGGGCCGCGAGTTCGTTGCGCCGCAGGATGAAGCCCACTTGCGGGCCATTGCCATGGGTCACCACCACATCCCACCCCTCTTCGACCAACGCGGCGATGTGGGTGGCAGTGGTGCGTACCGCGTCCCACTGGTGGGGCACTTGGGGCTGCGAGCGGTCTTGGATGAGGGAATTGCCGCCGATCGCGATGACCGCGACCTTGCGGGTGGGCGCGCTGTGGGGATACATGGACACCTCCGGCCTACGCCATGGTCAGCGCCATCACCGCCTTTTGCACGTGCAGGCGGTTTTCGGCTTCGTCATACACCACCGAGTGGGGGCCGTCCAACACCTCGCTGGTGACCTCGATGTCGCGATCCGCGGGCAACGGATGCATATAGATGGCGTCGTCTTTGGCCAAGGCCATGCGCCGTGCGTCCACAATCCAGTCTTTGTATTGGTCTTGCAGGCGCTTGCCCTCCTCGGGGTCGGTGGTGGTCAACAAAGGACCCCACGATTTGGCATAGACCACATCCGCGTCCTTGAAGGCCTCATCCATATCGTGGACGATGTCAAAGCCGACCTTGTATTTGCGGGCCAGGCTGCGGGCTTCATCCACGATCTCAGGCATCAAGGGGAACTCGGGCGGATGGGCCAGCACCACATCCAAGCCAAAGCGAGGCATTTGTAAGATCAGCGATTGGGGCACCGAGATGGGCTTGAGATACGACGATGCGTAGGCCCACGAAACCACGATCTTCTTGCGCCGCAAGTCCCGCCCCTTCTTTTCCATGATGGTCATCAAGTCGGCCAAAATTTGGAAGGGGTGGTAGATCTCGCACTGCATGTTGAGCACCGGCACCCGGCTATGGCGGGCCACGGTGTTGATGTAATCGTTGCCGATGCCCCAATCCACATGCCGAATTGCGATGCCATCGAAGTAGCGGCCCAAAATCTCGCCGATCTCCTTGGCCGTGTCGCCGTGGTGAATTTGGGTGGTGCGGCTCTCGATAAAGGCCGCGTGGCCGCCCAATTGGGCCATACCGGCCTCAAAAGACGAGCGGGTGCGGGTGCTGGAGAAGAAGAACAGCATGGCCAGGGTTTTATCCCGCAAGTACGCGTGGGGCACGCCCAAGGCGCGCTTGCGCTTCAAATCCCAAGCCACCTCCAACACGGTCTCCACTTCTTCTTTGGAGAAGTCCAAGTCACTGATGAAATCGCGACCGCGCAAAAAGGTCTGCATGGCAACGCCTCCTGCCAGGGGATACCTCATTATACCTTGCTTCGCGCGCCAACCTGAGCCAAACCGCGCGGCTGGGGCGACCCTGGGGCCATCGGCGGCTGCGGGGCACGCGGCGGGGCATGGGCCCGCGGGCTCTTGGTATAATCGCGATATCTCATCCCCGCGCAGAGGAGCCGCGCCATGCGTATTGTTTTGGACGCCATGGGCAGCGATGCCCATCCGGAACCCGAAGTGCACGCGGTGGTCGAAGCCGCGCGACGCTGGCCCGAAGACACCTTCTATCTGGTCGGCCAGCGGGAGCGCGTGCAGCCTCGCTTAGACGCGCTGCATCCGCCCGACAATGTCATTTTCGTCCACGCGCCTGAAGTATTTGCCATGACCGACAAGCCCGGCGAAACGGTGCGCCGCAAGCCCAACACCTCCATGGCCGTGGGCATGCGCATGGTCAAAGAGGGCCAGGCCGACGCGTTCGTGACCGCGGGCAACACCGGGGGCGCGCTGGCCAACGCGCTGTTCATTTTGGGCCGCATTCGCGGGGTGCGTCGTCCGGGTCTCATGGGGGCGTTCCCCAGTCGTGGCGAGCGGGTGTTGGTGATGGACATCGGAGCCAACGCGGAGTGCAAACCCGAATATTTGGTGCAGTTCGCCATCATGGCCTCAATCTATGCGGAAGAGATCTTGGGCCGGGCCCAGCCGCGTGTGGCGTTGCTGTCTAACGGCGAAGAAGCCGGCAAAGGCAACGACCTGGTCAAGGCCACCTACCCGCTGCTGGCCGAAAGCGGTTTGAACTTCATCGGCAACGTCGAACCCAAAGAGATCTTTGCCGGCGAAGCCGACGTGGTGGTCACCGATGGCTTTACGGGCAATGTGTTCCTGAAGACCAGCGAAGCCGTGGTGGGGCTACTGGTGGATGTGCTCAAAGATGGGCTCATGGCCTCGACACGCACCAAGATGGGCGCGTGGTTGGCCAAGCCCGCCTTCGCGCGCCTCAAGGCGATGCTGGACCCCAGCGAGGCCGGCGCGGCGCCTCTGTTGGGCATCAACGGCTTAGTGTTCGTCGGGCACGGCCGTTCGGATGCGCGCGCGATCGTCGCCGCGCTGCGCACGGCCCGCCAAGCCGTGGAGGTGCGCTTGCTGGAAAAATTGACCGCGGGCATTGCCGCGCGCTTGCGGTCCCCCCAATCTTAAGGTAGGGCAAGATGCGCAGTGAGTTGAACAAAGCGTTCTTGAAAAAGCAACTCAAAATCGCCCAACGCACCAGTTTAGCCGGTTTGGCCCTCTTCGCGGTGGGTATGTACCTCACCTTTGCCGCGCCCCAGGCCGTGACTTGGGCCTTCGTGGCCCTCATCGCGGGCTTTTTGGTCTCGCAGGTGGGCATTTATTTTGGCAACCGCTATGGGCGTCAGCCGCGCGCGGACCAAGTCCTCGACCAGGCCCTCAAGGGGCTCGGAGAAAAACACACCCTGTACCATTACGCCACGCCCGCGGGCCACGTCATCATTGGTCCGTCAGGGGTGTGGGTGCTGGTGGTGAAATACCAACAAGGCCGCATTCGCTATCACAAGGGCAAATGGCGCCAAAAGGGTGGCCTGGTGCTGTGGTATCTACGCTTGTTCGCCCAAGAGGGGCTGGGGCGCCCTGACTTAGAGGTTGCCGAAGAGGTCAAACTCGTGCGCAAGGCCTTGGTCGACGCGCTGGGGGAAGAGGAAGCCGCGGCCGTGCCCGTGGAGGCCGTGCTGGTGTTCACCAGCCCCAAAGCCGTGCTGGAAGACGTGGCCGACGCGCCAGTGCCCGCGCTTAAGCCCGAAGAACTCAAAGCGTTCTTCCGCGAGCGGCTGAAACAAAAACGCCTCACGCCCGCGCAGGTCAAGCGGGTGCGTGAGGCATTGGTGCTTTACAAACCCCAGAAAGACGCGGACGCGGGCGAAGGCTCGTCTAAGACGCGCCGCGAATCTTCCTCCCGCGGGGCTAAGGGCAAGAACGCGCGCGGCAAGCCGCGCGCCGCGTGAGGCCCCATCACTCGGTTTTGGCCGTGCCCCCATTGGAGCCGGCCTTGGACGCCGCGGCCGAAGTCTCTTGGGCCGCGGTTTTGGTTTCGGTCTTGGCTTCGGACTTCGAAGTCGCGGGCTTGCCCGCGCTGTTGCTCCCCCGGTTGTCGGTCACATAAAAGCCGCTGCCCTTGAACACCACGGCCGGCGGTCGAAAGACGCGATGCACCGTCGCGTGCCCGTTGGGGCAGGTCACGCGGCTTTGGTCGTCGTGAAACGACAGGAACTTGTCGAACACCACACCACAAGTCTCACACCGAAAGGTGTAGGTCGGCATAATCACCTCCCACGCGTCCGACCCAAGGGGCCGGAGCCGTTCCCAAACCAACGCCTGCCGTTGCGCGGGCGTGCGCGTACAAAGGGCAATTATACCACTGTCCCACCGGGGCATTCACAAAACACCACCCAGGGGATGCCCCTGGGTGGTGGGGGTCAGCCTGGGCTGACCTTGGCGCTCAGGCTCGGCTTATTTCTTGCTCTTCTTGCCCTTGACCTCGATAATCTTGGGCCGAGCCTCGGCCGCTTTGGGCAGCACCAGCGTCAACACACCGTGCTCGAACGTCGCTTCGGCTTCGTCGGCCACCACGGGCGCCGGCAGGCGAATGCTGCGGCTGAAGGTGCCATAGCGGCGCTCACGCAGATAGTAGGTCGCGCCCTCTTCCTCCGCGTCTTCACGCACCTCACCGCGCAGCGTCAGCACATCGCCCGTGATGCTGATTTGCAGGTCCTCCGGCTTGACGCCCGGGATGGTGGCCTTGAGCACGATGGCATCGTCGGTCTCATACAGGTCGATGTGCGGGGTCAGCACCCACGTGGCCTCCACCTGCGCCAACGGCCGGCCCAGGAACTCGTCCAGGAAGCGATCCATGGTGCGCTGCAGGCTCAGCATCTCGCGCAGAGGCTCCCACCGCATCAGCATGGCTCACCTCCTTCGCTCCTGGGATGGCCAGGGTGCCTTCCCTTCTTGGCCCCGGCACTTTTCTCTTTAAGCCGCACGTGTTAGAAATTTGTCAACCTGGTATAAGAAAAATGTTAGAGTTGACGCCCCGGGTCAGGGGCACACGCAACCCGGCCCCGTGCACGGGATGGTGTATAAATCGCCTTGCGCGGGCTGGCCGGGCTTGGCCACGACCACCCGCTGCGCCCGGCATACGGTTTCGCCCGGATGGGTGAAGATGGCCTTGACGCAATACGCGGTGGGTTTGCGCAGGTTGAAGACGAAGGTGTACGCGCTTTTGCCGTTGACCTTGGTCTGGGCCAAAGGAGCAGCCGTCCAATCGCATGCACCGTTGGTCGCGGGGTAAAGTTCCACCCGCGTTCCCCCTTTGCGGCCGTCGACGCCAGGCTGATAAAGGCCGTCGCGGTTGACATCGGTGAAAACGTGGCCCCAGATCGCACCCACGCCGGGAACCACCCGAGGCACTGCGGCCGCGTCCTGATCCAAAGTCGCGTGTTCGCCCCAGATCCAGCACTTGGTGCCGTCGTCCAGTTGCACCCGCCAATACACATCCCAGCGGCCGATGACCCGCACCGGCTCACCGGCCCGCACCACGCCCAGCCGATAGAAGGCCAAGCCTGGGCCAACGCGGCAAAGGGTGTCGACGGGCACGGTCAAATGCACGCGGTTGCTTTGGCGTTGCCGCGCCGCGGCAGCAGACGCGCCCGCGGTGGTGGACACATCCCGCGCGGCCGTGGTCGCGTCTTCGGCGCGCGCGTCACGAGATGGGGTCGCGGTCGGCCGGGGTACGGTGGCCGTGGGCGCGCTCGGCCGCGTGGGGGTGGCCGTTGACACGCTGGGCCGCGTGGGGGTGGCCGTCGCGGCCGTTTGCAGCGTGGCCAAGGCCGCGCTTTGGGCCTCTACCGTGGCGGCTTGCTGGGCCACACGCGTGGCTTGGGCGGCCATCGTGGCCTCCCACGGATTGGGCTCCGCCGCGGCCGTGGTTCCACCCTGGCAACTGGCCAAGGCCAGGGCAAACACCGCCCAAAGCACCCACGAAACAACGCGCGCTCGCTTGGTCATCATGGCCTCCTTTCAGACATGCTCGAGAACCGACACGGCCGCGGGCCAACCCGGCCCCCGCGCGCTCATCTCGTTGCACCACTGGCCGGCGGGATGAAAAGCGTCGCGCCACAGTAAGGACAACGCACGATGCCTTTGCCCACAAATTCACGCTGCCCACCACAATTGGGGCAAGTGGTCGAGCCCACTTGGGACGCGTCGGCCGTGTAGAAAATCATGCGCTCCCAATCGATATAGCCCGTGAACAAGCCCAGGCTCACCAACTCGTAGATGGCGTCCTGCACGGCTTGCCGGTCCATGCGCAGTTCTACCATGATTTGGTCGATAGGCACCTGCCCGCGCGAGCGGATGAGGCCCAAAATGCGTTCCAACTGCTTGGCGCGCTGGCTTTCGCGCTCCCGCTTGCGCCCCGCCAAAAAGAGAAAGACGCCCACGCCTGCGGCCACGGACGCGGGCACCAGGCCGAAGAGAATAAAGCCCAAAACAGCGCCCGGCGCGCCCAGTTTGCCGGTCCAATAGCCGGCTGCCATAAAGCCGGCCGCGGCCAACGCGATGAGCACCGCCAGGCCAATGAAGAACAGGCCCATGCCCTTGCCTTGCATGATAAAACCTCCCGAGGACTATCCGAAGCCGCTGGAGCCGCCGCCCCCGCCACCGCCGCCTCCGCCGCCACCGGAGAAGCCACCGCTCCCGCCCGACGAAGAGGACGACGAGACCGTGCTGCTGGCGACCGAGTCCAGCGCGCTCAGCAGCGTATCGCTGATGCTCGACAGGCTGGTAAACGTGCCGTCGGCCATTTGATCCAGGCTGGGCGCGCCTGTGCCCGCGGGCATGGGACGCTCCAGGCCGCTGGCCACACGCCGGCCTGTCATCGGCCGGGCGGTAGGGCGAGTGGCCGGGGAAGGCTCAGACTGCCACCATCGCGGCGCGGGCACATTCTCCAGGGCCGCGAAACGCTGCACCCACATCTTCTCAATGCCCAACGCGGTGGCATAGGGCAGATAGGCCTCAAACAGGGCCGCGGCCCGCTGCGGGTTGAGTTGACGCAAGTCTTGCAGACGGCTCAAGTATTCTCGAAAGCCCTTCCACAATGCCGCGGCACGCGCGCCTTTGCGGGTCTTGCGAGGCATGGCGTTGCCCCACAGCACAGCCACCAACAGCGAAGGTACGCCCAAACACAGGAGCATGGGCACCCACGCGGCGCCAAAGGCCCAGCCGATAAAGGCGAACAGCAAGAGTTCATACCCGCCGAGCAGCACTATAGCCAACAAGGCGTAAAGCCAGCGCACACGATCCGGCCGGGACGGGAAGTAGCCGCGCCGGGTGACCTCCTCGTACAAATCGTTTTGCAAACGCCGGTGCGCCATGGGCAGCCGGGTGCGCAACTCTTGCGCGGAAACAATGGCGTCGCCCCGCCGGAACAGGGCATCCAAGAACCGACCCTCGAACGGCCGCAATTCGTCGCGCAAGTTGACGGTGCGCTGCAGGGCTAAACTCGCGCGTCCCTTCGTCCGCGGCAACGCCCGCTTGCCCCGCATGTTGACGAAGCGCAAGTGGCCGCGCCGCGCCAGATCGAGCAGCGTGGCCACCGTGTCCTCCCGGTCCACTCGTTCGTCGACCAACACGCCGACCACGCCGGGCGGGTCATCGGTGGGGGGACGGTTCACTTGGGGCACGGTCACCGTCGCGGGGTCGCGTCCCCGCTTGTACCACAAGCCCACGCCCAGGCCTACCAAGGCCAAACCGCCCACAATGGCCAACATCGTCCCGCCCAGGATGAGGTAAGGGCGCCAGACTTCGAGCCGCTGCCAGCCAGGCGGCTCGGCCTGCACCGCGCCATGCGGCCACTGCACGCGGATTTCCCACTCCGTCCCGCCCGGGAAGGGGCCGCCCTCAAACACCACCCGGTCGTTCACCAGCAGCGCGGGCGGGCCTTCTCGACCGTTGAGGTACGAAGCCGTCAGCAGTTGTTCGGCGGGCCATTGCCCCGGAAGGATCACTTCCACCCGGCTGGACTCGATGGGATAGGCGCGATCTGCCTCGATGAACTTCCAGAAGAACTGGTCGCCGTCGGGGTCGATCCACAGGGCCCCGTGCAGGGTGTAGGCCAAGGTAAAAACGCGCACCGCGTCGGTGGTGGGTGGGAAGTACCAAGTCACTCGCACGCCAGCGTTGGAACGCTCGACCACGAAAGTCGCGGGTAGGCCAGCCTCGGTGGCTTCGGTGTAGGGCTGCCCCGATTCACTCACGGCCCAGTCGGTGATGTCTTCGACTTTATGGAAGGGGATCTCGCGAAAGGCGTAGGTAAAAGGGCCGCCGTGAAAGGCGACTTCCCACACTTCTTCGACGCGCACGGTGCCATCGGTGCGGATGGTGATGCGGCCGTCACGACGGGCAACGGTCACGCTCTTGGTGGGGGCAGCGGCTTGGACTCGCGTCTGGGCCAGACCGCCAGCCACCATCAAGAGCACTGCGACCCACAACCAAACCCAACGTGATTTGGCGGACATGTCGGGGGCTCCTTTCGCCGGTCCTTCCCCAACCGCGACGGCGTCGCGGGAGGCGCGCGCCCACGGAAGGCTCTTTTATCATAGCACAAAGTGCGGATTTTGGCGCGTTTTTAAGCCTCACGCCCCAGGGTTGACGACAAAGGTGCACGACGCGGGCTTTGCCTATGGCACGCGTGCGGCGCGCGCCGTGCGCGGAGCCAATCCCCCAAAAAGCCTTATGCCGGCAGCACGAACACCACGCCTACCAACCCCTCGCCCGCGTGAACGGACAGGCCAGGGGTGAGTTCCGCGAACAGCACTTGGTCAGGACACGGCACGTGCTGGCACAGGGCCGCGTGGAACGCGCGCGCGTCCGCGGCGGCGTGGATGTGGATGATGGCCAGGCGTTCGGGTTGCGCGCCATCCAGGGCTTGTTGCACCAACGCCAGGGCTCGCGACCAAGCACGCTTGCGGGTGCGCACTTTTTCGAGCAGTTGCAGTTGCCCTTCACGCACGGTGAGGATGGGCATGATGCGCAACAAGCCGGCCATGCCCGCGGCCAAATGGCCCACACGGCCGCTCATGGCCAAGTATTTCAGCGTGGGCAGGACCGCGAACAACCGGGTGCGACGCCCCACATCTTGGGCGTACGCGACGGCTTCGGGCACTGAGGCGCCCTGCGCTAAGGCCTCGGCCGCGGCTAAGACCATGAAACCCTGGCCCAAACTGAGGTTGTAGGTGTCGACCACGGTTATGGGTTTGTCGGGGAGCATGTCGCGCGCGCGCAGGGCCGCGTTATAGGTCGCGCTCAGCGCGCTGCTCACGGTGAAGCACAGGACCTCGTCCGCGCCGGCAGCGAAGGCTTCTTCGAACGCTTGCAGGAAATCGCCTGGGGCCGGCGCGGCGGTGGTCGGAATGCGGCCTTCGCGGCGAATGCGCTCAAAGGTCGCCGCGTCGTCGATGTCGAACACCGCGCGCAGGCTCTCTTGCCCAAAGTTCACCCGAATAGGAACCAAGCGGATTTGGTAACGCTGGGCCAGTTCGAGGGGCAAACTGGCGTCGGTGTCGGTGATCACGGCCACGCGAGGCATAACCCCTCCTTCGGAGTTGGACTGCGACCGCGAGCGCGGTGCATCATCGATAACCCGATCGGGAGCGCGAGGTCGCGCGGGCCCCTCAAGATGCGGCCTGGTCTTGGGTGGGCAAGTAGGGCATCTCCGGACCGGGTACGCCCAGGTGTTCGGCCAACGCGGCGCGCAGCGCGACCCGATCATCCCAGGGGTATTCGACGCCGTCGAAGTTCATGGATTGCTCATGGCCTTTGCCGCACGCGATGACCACGTCGCCGGGGCGGGCCAAACGCACGGCCAAGCGCAGTGCGTGGCCACGATCGGGCACCCGATAGAAGGTCTCACCCTCGACGCCGCCCTGGGCCTGCGCCCCCGCGGCCATTTCGGCCAAAATCGCGTCCAAGGGCTCGGTGCGGGGGTCTTCCGCGGTGAGGATGGTGATATCGGCCAGCCGCGCCGAGACTTCGGCCATCATGCGCCGCTTGGCCCGATCGCGCAACCCGGCCGAGCCAAAGACCGCGATGACCCGGCCTTGGGTCAACGTCCGCGCGGTCTGCAGCGCGACCTCCAGCGCTTTGGGCGTATGGGCAAAGTCCACAATGGCCAAAAAATCTTGGCCCAGGTCAATGCGCTCCATCCGTCCGGGGATGGCCTTCAACGCGGCCACACCCTCGGCCGCAACTTGCGGATCCACCCCCAACCCCACCACTGTGGCGGTCAGCGCGGCCAAAATGTTGCTCACATTGTAGCGGCCAATCAGCCCGCTGTGCACCGGCACCCGAAAGCCAGGGCCGACCGCGGTGAAGGTCAAGCCTGTGGATGAGTGCTGCACATCTTCGGCCCGCACCAGCGCGTCGGGGTGTAAGCCAAATGTGGCCACCGGGCCCGGCGCCACCTGCTGCAAGTAAGAAAAAACGGGCTCGTCATCACGATTGAGCACGGCCAGACGCAGGGGTGGACCCTGGGGTTTGGGCCGGGTCTCGGCCAGCAACTCCAACAAGCGGGCTTTGGCGGCCCGATAAGCCTCATACGAACCGTGGTAGTCCAGGTGCTCGTGGGTGATATTGGTGATGACGCTGATGTCGAATTCCGCGGCGGTCACGCGATGCTGAGCCAAGCCGTGGGAGGTGGCCTCCAGCACCGCGTGGGTCACGCCTGCGTCCCGCATCTCTGCGAGATAGCGCTGCACCCGAAGCGCGTCGGGGGTGGTGATATGCAAACCGGTGGGCTCAACGCGCGAGCCCAGCACCGCGTACACGGTGGAAATCATGCCTGCGGCCAGGCCCGCGGCCTGCAAGATGCTGAAGATCAGGCTGGTGGTGGTGGTTTTGCCATCAGTGCCGGTCACACCGATGACCCGCAAGGCGCGGCCAGGATGGCCATACCACGCAGCAGCCAGGCGCGCCAAGGCCAAGCGGCTGTTGGGGACGCGAATGTAGGGCACGCGCAGGTCGCGCGGCCGCGGGCGCTCCCCCACGATCACGCTCGCGCCGCGGGCCACCGCGTCGGGGATGTAGCGATGCCCGTCGGTGACCGTGCCCGGAATGGCCACAAAAAGCCAGCCGGAGTGAACCTGACGCGAGTCGAACGCCAAGCCCTGCACTTGAACGCGCGCGAGGTCTGGGGGCAGCCGCTCGGGCGCCCATTCGGCGAACAATTCGGCCAGGGAGCGTGTTCCAACGGAAGCCACAGTGCTCACAACACTCCTCGTGGAAGATGAAAAGGCGCCCAGGGGCAGGACCCTCTGGGCGCGCGTGGTAGTCGAAACCGCGGCACTACGCCAGTTTCTGCCGCAGCAGTTCCATCTGGCGGGCCACCGACGCGTCGAGAATTTGGTCGCCCACGCGAATCACCAAACCGCCCAAAATCGAGGGATCCACCTTGAAGGTGATGCTGGCCGCGCCCACTTTGGCCTGGAGTTCTTCGGTGATCAGGCGCTTTTCTTCCTCGGTCAGCGGCACCGCGCTGATGACCTCGACTTGGTCGGCCGCGGTGACTTCCAACTGATCCAGCACCACCACCTTCTTGCCCTTCACACCCGCGAAAAACTCTTCGAGCAACTCGTGCTGGCGCTTCTCGTCCAGCGTCGCGCCCACGATCTTTTGGGCCGCGGCCACGGCCAACGCCGCGATCTGTTCGCGCAACTCGGCCAACACCCGATTGCGCTCCTCTTCGACCTCGGCCAACGCCTCTTGCTTGGCCTTTTCGGCCTCGGCTTTGGCCTGCTCGAGGATCTCGCGCTTGCGCTCTTCCGCGCGCGCCTCGGCCTCGCGAATGATTTCGTCGGCCTTGGCCCGCGCTTCGGCCAAAATCTTCTGGGCTTCCTGCTCCGCATTGGCCCGCGCTTCCGCGGCCACGCGCGCGTCTTCCAACGCCCGCGCCAGTTTTTCACGCCGCTCTTCCAGCATCTTCAACACGGGCTTGTAGACCCACGCGCCCAAGATGGCCAGCAGCAGCGCGAAGCTAAAAATTTGGAGCACTAAGAAGCCGACATTGATGCCCAGTTTGACTAACGCATCCACGGGAGACCTCCCTTTAG
This sequence comes from uncultured Anaerolineaceae bacterium, assembly GCA_964446575.1. Taxonomy (GTDB): domain Bacteria; phylum Chloroflexota; class Anaerolineae; order Anaerolineales; family DRMV01; genus JAADEN01. The sequence goes on from CAYUOX010000013.1 coordinate 114,921, forward strand.
ACCGCGAAGATCAGCAACAGCGCTACCACCAGGCAGTAGATGGCCACGGCTTCCGCGAACGCGATGCCCAAAATCATGTTGGTCTGAATTTGCCCAGCAGCGTCGGGATTGCGGGCGATGCCTTGCACCGCGCCGCCCGCCAGCACGCCAATGCCCAAACCGGCGCCAATGGCCCCAATCATCGCCAAGCCAGCACCGATGAGTTTGGCCGCAGCAACTTCCATGACTAAACCTCCTCAGAGCGTTGAGATTTCTTTTTTGGACCGCTTAGTGGTCCGAGTGGGAATGGGTCGCTTGTGCCATGAAGACCATGGTCAACATGCCAAACACAAAGGCCTGAATCAGGCCCACGAACAGCTCCAGCCCGTAGAAGCCGGGCAAGATGAAGGGCGCGAGGGCGCCCATCACGAACAGCAACACCGAACCCGCGAAAATGTTGCCGAACAACCGGAAGGAGAAGGAGAGAATCTTGGAGAACTCGGAGATGAGTTCCAGCAAGCCCACGACGAAGTCCAGCAGCCCCATGCCTGGCTTGGTGAACAACGCCTTGAAGTTGAAGAACTTGGTCAAATAGCCCAAGCCCAAAGCCCGAAAACCAATCACCTGGGTCATGACCACCGACACCAAGGCCAAAGCCAAAGTGAAGTTCAAGTCGGTGGACGAAACCCGCACCAAGGGGCGGAAGTCGTACAACGCGTGCTGCCCCTCATCCGTGCCGTGCGCGTTGGCCTCGCCGTGGCCGCCCGCCTTCTCTTCGCCATGGTGAATCTTGATGGGGTCGGACGCCAACGCGTACACCCCGCCGGCCAGGGGCTCAATCTCATAACCGTAATGGACCTCTTCTGTGACGGGCGTGAGCAAACCAATGGTTTCCACGCCGGGCAGCAGTTCCATCCAGTTCACCACCAACACCAACATCATGATGGTGGCGAAATAGGGGAAGATCGTGCGGGCCCATTTGCCCGCGGTGGCCTCGGTCATGTTGTAGATGCCTTCCAACAACATGACCATGGCACCTGAGAAGCCACCCAGCACATATTCCTCGTTGGCCAGGGCCTGGCGCACCCGGCGGCCGACCACAAACGCGCCAATGAGGATGAGCACATAGGCGATTACCGTGGCCACAAACGTGTTGGTCAAATACACCGCACCCAGATCGGGCGGCAAATTCGGGAACAATACGAACAGCGGCTCATCCATCAACTTGGTCGCCGGCAAGTGCACGGGAATCTTCTTGGGCCAGAGCACAATCGCGCCAATCACCAGCAGGACGAAGATGCCCAGCATGGTGAAGCAGCCCGCATTCCCGCTCTTTTGGGGCGTGTCATGGGGAGTCGTCGTGTCCACCGCCTTTCGCCTCCTTGTGAGAAATCGCGGGGGGTTGGGGTTGGATGCGCGCCGTGGCCCGACGCACGATCCACAGCATCAACACCAAAGTCACAGGCGCGCTACCCACCAAGAAGAGCAGGGTGAACATGGGTTTGGTACCCATGCGCGCGTCCAACCAGAGGCCCAACAGCAGCGCCACAATGATCAGAACTGTGGTGAGGCAGCCGACTTGGCTCACCACCGCGGCCAGGGTAAGGTTCCACACATACTGTTGGTTCGACTTCTTTTCCGACGACATGGCTCGTGCATTGTATCACAAGGCCGCGAGGAGCGTCAACGGTTCGGCGGGTTTTCGCGGCCATCTTGCGGCCGGGGTACGCGAATCAGGGCGGGGCCCGGCCGTCGACCTGGGTCGCGGTAGGACATGCGCCTGTCGTGGCCCTGGCTGCGTGTGTGACGGCCGCAGCCCAGGTTCGGCCATCAGTCCACACGTGCACGCCGCCCCAGGCCGCGGGGTCGCCGCAGGTGCCCACCGTGGGCCACGGTGATTCGGGCTCCCCGCGCAACCCAAGCCACGCGCGCAGGTCGGGCGGCGTTGCGCTTGGGCCACCCCACAGCGCCACAGTGGCCGTCTGGGGGGCGGTCGGAGCGTGCCAGGCCAACACAGCCCGAAACGAACGCCAGGTCAACGCCAAGTTCGCGGCCGGGCCAGTGACCTGCGTCGCGGTTAGGCGCGCGGTCCCGTCGGTGAGCGCCGCGCCGGGCGTCAGTGCGACAATGGGGACGGCGCGCGCTTGCAGGGCCACACGCAGCCGCCGATAACCGGGGTCGCGGCCCGTCACGGGGGCCCACCACACCCAACGCGGGGGATATCGCGCCACCAGGTCGGCCAAGGCCCCAACATCGGCATCCTGGTTAGATGTCACGACCCAAACGTCCAAATGCCGGGTGCCCGGGCCCAATACGCGCCCCAAGGCATGGTCCAAAGCCGCGGGGTCCGCACCCCCGTTGACGAGCACGCGCGCGCCGCGCGGGAACTGGATCAGCACCCCAGCGGCGCGCGGCACAGGCAGGAACCACACGTGCAGCCAGCCATCGGGCCAGGACAACCATCGCGTCCAGAGGGCCAGGTTGAGGGCAGCCAGGGCCAACGCCAGCCACGCCGGATGCCACAGCGCGCGCCAGCGGTGCTGCCAGCCCAGCCAAGTCAGGCCCGCCAACAGGGCATACACGGCCGCAAGGCCCCCTATCCCCCAATACCCCACATGCCAAGACGCGAAGGGAGCCTGGGCCAGCGCGTCGACCACCCGAATGGTGTATGCGGCCCACGGCCACGCCGCCCAGGCCACGGCCTGACCGAAGGGTTCCACCAGCAACCCCACCAGCAAGGCCAAACCGCCCAACACCATCAACGGCCCTTGCGCGGGCAAAATCAGGGGGTTAGCCACCAGGGCCACGGGCGAGACACGGTGAAAGTAGTATGCCGACAAGGGCAGGGTGGGGATTTGCGCGGCCAGGGTGAGCAGAAAGAATTCTTCGACCCACGGATACACGCGGGTGAGCCCAGGGGAGGGCACGAGCAACGCCAAGAGCCGCCGAGCCGCCCGGCCGAGGGGGGCCGCGTACAGCATCAGGCCCAACGTCGCGGCAAAGGAAAGTTGGAAGCCGATGTCCCACAAGGCCCACGGCTGGGCTGCGACCATCACGGCCGCGCTGAAAGCCAACGTGGTGAGACCGTGCTGTTGCCGTCCGACCTGCCGGGCCAACAACCCCAAGCCACCCATGAGCGCGGCCCGCACCACCGCGGGGTCGGCCCCGACCAACAAGGTATAGGCCGCGATGCCCCCCGCCGCGGCCAACGCGCCCAAACTACGGCCCAAAGTGCGTTGGGTGAGGCGAATGATCAGCCCCGCCAACACGGTGATGTTGAAGCCGCTGATCACAATGATGTGCGCGGTGCCAGTGGCACGAAACGCGTCGTATAACGCGGGGTGGATGTCGTCTTCCAGGCCGAGGAGAATGCCCGCGAACAACGGGGCTTCGGGGGCCGGCCAATATTGGCGCGTCAGCGCGTGGGCCCGCGCGCGCAGGGCATATAGCACACGCCAGAACGACCACGCCGTGGCCGGTCGCAAGCGCCGTCCTAAATAGGCTTCCAGTCGCGCGCCCGCGCCCAAACGGGCCAAGTAGGCCCGGTAGCCTGCCCGCTTCGTGGGCAACGGCATCAGCCGGCCACGCAAAAGTACCTGGTCGCCATAGCCCCATGTCGCGGCTCGAGGGTCGTCCAGCCGCACATACACCCGCCCCTGGAGGGCAACGGCCGCGGTTGAACCGGCGGCATCCAGCGGCCGCACGCGCGCCACGGCCACGACCAAAGCCCAGGTGTCAGCATCCACCCGACGAGGTGGGCGCACGACAGTGCCCATCACCCGCACTTGGGCGCGCGGATGCTGGGCCGCGTAGAACGCGATGTGATGGGGGTTGTGCAGCGGTGCCAGGGAGCCCATGAAGCGAGCCGCGCCCCAAGCCACGAGCGCCGCGGCCGTGAGCGGATGCGCGCGCAAGGGTTCGCGAAAGATGCCCCCTTGCCACTGAGGGCGAAGCACCCGCAAGCCGATCCACGCCCAGGCCAAAGCCAGCCAGAGATCCCGCGAGCCGCCCACGCCCGCGGCCAAAGCCACCCCCAACAAGAAGGCCAGCGAGTGGGTGAGCAGGGTCACCCGCGCATCCTCCCGCGCAGCACAGGTGCGGCCCAGGCCAGGGGAGCACGTTGGCTTAGGGCTTAGCCCACGCGGGGCAAATGGCGTTTGAGGCGTGGGACGATGGCCAGCGCGCGCGCCGCGCCGATCGCGGCCGCGTGCAGGGGGCGGTCCACCAAATACGCGGGCACGCCCAACTCTTTGGTGAGCAAGCGGTCCATGCCCCGCAGCAACGCGCCGCCGCCCGTGAGGGCCACGCCGCGGTCGATGATGTCTGAGACCAGTTCTGGTGGGCTTTGCTCCATCACGCGGCGGATGGTCTCCAGCACCTCTTGCAATGGTTCATAGACCGCTTCGACGATCTCGCTGGTGGTCAGCGTTACGGGCCGCGGCAGGCCGCTCACCTGATCTTGGCCTTGGATTTCCATGCTCAACTCTTCGTCCAACGGCACCGCGGCGCCGATCTCTTTCTTGACCCGCTCCGCGGTGGGTTGGCCGATGATCAAGCCATACTTCTTGCGCACATAGGCCACGATGGCTTCGTCCAGCGCGAGCCCGCCTTTGCGCAGCGTGCCGGCGCTAACGATGCCATAAAGCGCGATGACCGCGGCTTGGGTTGCGCCTGCGCCCAGCGTCACCACCATATTGCCCGCGGGTGAGCCGATGGGCAAATCCGCGCCGATGGCCGCGGCCAGGGGCGTTTGGATCAAGTACGCCTCGCGCGCGCCGGCCCGCAATACGGCCTCGTACACGGCCCGGCGTTCGACGCTGGTGACGCCATGGGGCACGGTAATCATGACCCGCGGGCGGAACAGCCACGACGCGCCCGCGGTCTTGCGCAATAAGTAGCGCAGCAGGCTCTCGGTGATCTCATAATAAGCGATGACCCCGTTTTGCAGAGGCCGAATAACCTCCAGCCCCTCGGGCACGCGGCCCATCATTGCCGCGGCCTCGTCACCTGAGGCCACCAACTTAGGCCGGTCCTCATCCCAGCCGATGACGGCCAAGGTGGCTTCTTCCAACAGCACCTGTTGCGCGTCCGCGAGGCGGGTGCGCTCGGTGCCCAAATCAATGCCCAGGTCACGGGTAAAAAGAGGGGACATAGGGTCCTACACGAAAGAGAAGGCGGTCCGGGGGATGGGCTCCGCGCGGGCCGAGGAGCGGCTTCCCGGCCGCGCGGCGTGCGTGCGGCCGGGAAGCGCGTCAGGAGTGATCTTCGGAGCCGCTGCCCGGGGTCGGCATGGTGCGGCGCTGGCGGCGGCGGTAGCGGCGCACCGCTTCCAAGCGCAGGTTGGCCCGCCGCAGTGCGGCCAGGGCCGCGAAGTACGCTTCTTGGTCCGTGGGGCCCTCGGCCAACAAGCGCTCAGCGCGCTCCTTGGCCGCTTGCGCGCGGGCTTCGTCGATCTCTTCCACATGCTCTGCGGCGTCGGCCAACACAATGACCTTGTCGGGCTGCACTTCGGCAAACCCTCCGACGATGGTAAACACCTCGTCGTGCTGGCCGCGCTTGACATGCATAAAGCCAGGCTTGAGGGTGGTCAACAGCGGCGCGTGTTCGGGCAAGATGCCCATCTCGCCCATGGCCCCAGGAAGCACCACCATATCGGCTTCGCCGGACCAAACCATGCGGTCTTGCGATACCACTTCCACTTTCAACGGCATGGTTGCCTCCTACACCCGTCGTGCGGGTGCAAGCGGGCCTTATCCGCCCGCGGCCTTGATCTCGGCCAACATGCGTTCGCCCTTCTCGCGGGCTTCGTCGATGGTGCCCACCATGTAGAACGCCTCTTCGGGCAGATCGTCGTGTTTGCCGTCCAAGATCTCGCCAAACCCGCGGATGGTCTCTTTGAGGGAGACATACCGCCCTTTGAGGCCGGTAAACTGTTCGGCCACATGGAAGGGTTGCGAGAAGAAGCGCTCGATCTTGCGGGCGCGGGCCACGATGATCTTGTCTTCCTCGCTCAGTTCCTCGACGCCCAAAATGGCGATGATGTCTTGCAAGTCTTTGTAGCGCTGCAGCACCCGCTTGACCTCTTGGGCAACTTCGTAGTGGTCTTGACCCACGAACTCGGGCTCCAAAATGCGCGAGGTCGAGGCCAAGGGGTCCACCGCAGGATAGATGCCTTTGGCCGCGATGGCCCGCTCCAGGGTGATGGTCGCGTCCAGGTGCGCGAAGGTCGCCACCGGCGCGGGGTCCGAGTAGTCGTCCGCGGGCACATACACGGCCTGCATCGACGTAATGGACCCCCACTTGGTCGAGGTAATGCGCTCTTGCAACATGCCCATCTCGGTGGCCAGGGTCGGCTGATACCCCACCGCGGAGGGCAAGCGACCCAACAAAGCCGACACTTCCGCGCCAGCCAGGGCGTAACGGAAAATGTTGTCGATGAACAAGAGCACATCCTTGCCTTGATCGCGCAGCCATTCGGCCATGGTCACGCCGGTGAGGGCCACGCGCAGACGCACGCCGGGGGGCTCGTTCATCTGCCCATAGACCAGCACCGTGTCTTTGAGCACGCCCGATTCCTTCATTTCGCGATACAGTTGGGTGCCTTCCCGGGTGCGCTCGCCCACGCCCGCGAACACCGAGTTGCCCGCGTGATAGCGGGCGATGTTGTGAATGAGTTCCATGATGATGACGGTCTTGCCCACGCCCGCGCCGCCAAAGATGCCCGTCTTACCGCCCTTGGTGAAGGGCGCGATCAGGTCAATGGCCTTGATGCCCGTTTCCAGCACTTCGACCCGCACCGATTGCTCTTCGAAGGAGGGCGCGGGGCGGTGGATCGGGTAGTAAGTGTCGGTTTCGGGGGCCGGGCCGCCGTCGATGGGATCGCCCAACACATTGAACATGCGGCCCAAAATGGCCGGCCCGACGGGCACCGAGATCGGCGCGCCTAAGGCCTTGGCCACCATGCCTCGGCGCAGGCCATCGGTAGGACCCATGGCCACGGTGCGCACCAAGCCGCGGCCCATGTGCTTTTGCACCTCCAAGATGAGGCGCTCGTTGGTGGCGTCGTTGAACACCTCAATGGCCTCGTACACCCGAGGCATTTGGTCTTCGGGGAAGGCGACATCCACGACGCCGCCCAGAATTTGCACGATGCGACCTTCGACTAATTCGGGCATGGGGTTCCTCCTAAGATCACTCCTGCAGGAGAAGTTTTCGTCGTCCGCGCCTGGGGGCGGCCTTGCGAGCGTCCCCAGGCCGTGCCGCGCGCGTCGCGTCCCAACCCCGACGCGGCGCGCGGCCGCGTCATTGCTCCGACTTCCGCAGGGCCTCGGCCCCGCCAACGATGTCCATCAACTCGCGCGTAATACCCTGCTGGCGGGCTTTGTTGTATTCCAGTTGCAACACATCGGCCAACTCGGTCGCGTTGTCCGTGGCTTTCTTCATGGCCACCATGCGGGCCGCGTGCTCGCTGGCGCGCGATTCCAGCAAGGCCTGAAACACCTGCAGTTGAATGAACCGCGGGACGATCTCGTCCAGCAGCGTTTGCTGGTCGGGCTCATAGATATAGGCGCCCGCGTGCCGCTTGGTTCCGCCGACGAACTCGGCCTCGACCAGGGCTTCAGCCTCCACTTCCAGGGGCAGCAATTTTTTGACCCGCGGTTCCTGGCGCAAGAAACTGACGAAATCGGTATACACGATATACACTTCGTCGACCTTGCCTGCCAAGAACTCATCCACGGCCAAACGCCCAATGGCCGACGTATCCACAAAGGTGAACCTGTCGGGCAAGCCGCTGAAATCGGCCAGCAGTTCTTGGCCCGTGCGCAGCAGCATTTCCCGCCCTTTGCGGCCCACGGTGATCCACTTGACGGGCACGGGGCTTTTCTCAAAGCGCTTGAACGCAGCCCGCAACACATTGGTGTTGTAAGGCCCGGCCAGCCCGCGGTCGGCCGTGACCAGAATCACGGCCACGGCTTGCACCTGGCTGCGAGTGGTGAGCAGCGGATGCAGATTTTCGCGGCCGGGCTGTTGGGCCAAATGCGTCAGCACTTCCCACGCCTTGGCTGCGTAGGGCCGCGTGGCTTCGACGGCTTGCACCGCGCGCTGCACCTTGCTGGCACTTACGGCCTGCAAGGCGCGCGTAATTTGGGCGATATTCTTGACGCTCTGAATGCGCTTTTTGACTTCGCGTGCCGTTGCCGCCATGGTCACCTCAACTCAAGGGTGCTGGGGGAAGGCTCCGCGTGCGGCCAGCCAGGGCCGTCGCGCCCGCGCGCCTTCCCCGCCCAGGCCATCTTATCGCCAAGTGCTCATGAACGCTTCAAAGGCCTCTTTGAGCCGCGCCTCGACATCGTCGTCCAGGCGCTTGGTGGTCTCAATGGCTTCGATGATGTCGGGGTAGTTGGCCTCCATGAAGCGCAGGACCCGCTGCTCCCACTCCGACACCCGGTCCAAGGGCACCGGATCCAAAAAGCCCCGGGTGCCGCCATAGAGCACAATGACTTCTTCGGCCAAGGTCATGGGCGCGTAACGAGGCTGCTTGAGCAACTCTTGCAAGCGCAAGCCCCGGTTGAGTTTGGCCTGCGTCGCGGGGTCCAGTTCAGAGCCGAACTGCGCGAACGCGGCCAACTCACGAAACGCGGCCATTTCCAAGCGCAAGCGGCCGGCGACCTTTTTCATAGCCTTGGTCTGGGCATCGCCACCCACGCGCGACACCGAGATGCCCACATTGATGGCCGGCCGAATGCCCGCGTTGAACAGGCCCGACTCGAGGTAGATCTGGCCGTCGGTAATCGAAATCACATTGGTGGGGATGTACGCGGACACGTCGCCCAACAACGTTTCAATAATCGGCAACGCGGTCAACGAGCCACCACTGCCGCGCACCTTGAGCACCTGATACGCGTCCGCGTCGGCCATCTCCTTCAAGTATTCATGCGCGTCGTGCTCGGCCAAGGGACCGTCGAAGACCGGGGTGCCGTCCACCCGATCCTCAGCCGCTGCCAGGCCGTCCTCCGAGGCATAATCCTTGGGGACGATGACGAACTTGTCGGCCAAGCGAGCGGCCCGTTCCAGCAGCCGCGAGTGCAAGTAGAACACATCGCCAGGGTAGGCCTCGCGGCCCGGCGGGCGGCGCATGAGCAGCGAGACTTCACGGTAAGCCCACGCGTGCTTGGACAGGTCATCGTAGATGATAAGCGCGTCTTTGCCCTGCTCCATGAACTCTTCGCCGATGGCGCAGCCCGCGTAGGGCGCCATGTATTGCAGCGCGGCCGGGTCTTCCGCGGAGGCCGACACCACGACCGTGTACTCCATCGCGCCCAAGCGCTCCAATTCGTTGACGATACGGGCCACCTGGGCCTTCTTTTGGCCGATGGCCACGTAGATGCAGATCATGTCGCGGGTCTTCTTCTGGCTCAAGATCGCGTCCAAGGCGATGGCCGTTTTGCCCGTCTGCCGATCGCCGATGATCAGTTCCCGCTGGCCCCGGCCGATGGGAATCATCGCGTCAATGGCCTTGATGCCGGTGTGCACGGGCGTGTCCACGTCCTTGCGCTCCATCACGCCCGGCGCGATGCGCTCGATGGGCCGATATTTTTCAAACGCAATGGGGCCTTTCCCGTCCAGGGGTTCGCCCAAGGGGTTGATCACCCGACCGATGAGGCCATCGCCCACCGGCACCGACGCGATGCGTCCGGTAGCGTAGACCTTCATGCCTTCGCGAATGCCGGCGATGTCGCCCATGATGATGATGCCGACATTGTCCTCTTCCAAGTTGAAGGCGATGCCCATCACGCCGTTCTCGAACTGCACCAGTTCTTGGGAACGCACTTGGGACAAGCCCGTCGCGCGGGCAATGCCATCGCCGGCTTCGATGACCGTGCCCATTTCCTGCACGGCCGCGGTAGGCTCGAAGGCCTCGATCTTCGCCTGCAACTCCTGGGTAATCTGCTTGAACAGGTCCGCCATAGAGTTTCCTCCTCGCGTGCGCCGCGTGAGATGATGCAACACCCTCGGCCAAGCCGCGGGTTAGAGGTCTTGGGTCAACCCAGCCACGGTCGCGGCATCTAAGCGCTGCACCAGCGCGGTAACCAGCCGCACACCGTTGACAAAGTCGTCGTGATGCATGAGCGTGCTGTGCGAATGGATGTACCGAGTGGGCACCGCGATGACCACGGTGGGCACGCCGGTCTTGTAGAGGTGGATGCGTCCTCCATCGGTCGCACCGCCCTCGACGAACGACGGTTGCACCGGAATGCCCTCGGCCTCAGCGACTTCCAACACCAAATCGCGCAAAGCCAAGTTGGGGATCATCGCCCGATCGTAGAAAAGCACGGTCGGCCCGTGCCCCAGTTTGGCCGGCGCCTCTTCGGCTTTGATGCCCGGCGTGTCACCCGCGATGTCGGTTTCGAGAATGATGGCCACATCGGGGTCCACGGACCAGGGCGCGGTGCTGGCCCCGCGCAGGCCCACTTCTTCTTGCACCGTGGCCACGCCAAACACGGTATTGGGATGTTCGATGTCTTGCAACGCGCGCAGGACTTCGATCATCATGGCCACGCCGGCGCGATCGTCAAAGGCCTTGGCCACATAGACTTTGCCGTTGGCCATGACCTCAAACGTCGCGTGGGGGATGATAGGGTCGCCCACGCGCACGCCCAGTTCTTCCACCTCGGCTTTGGAGGACGCGCCCACATCAATGAACATGTGCTTCTTTTGTACCACCTTGTTGCGCTCTTCGGGCGGCAACAAGTGGGGCGGCTTGGCACCAAACACGCCCAACACATCGCCTTGGCGGGTTTTGATCACGACCCGATGGCCGAGCAACACTTGGTCGAACCACCCCCCCAAGGGGATGAAGCGAATCATGCCCTCTTGGGTGATTTGTTTGACCATGAAGCCGATCTCATCCATGTGCCCGGCCAGCAGGATGCGAGGCTGCGAGGCCGCGCCCTCGCGACGACAAAAAACATTGCCGATGCGGTCCTGGCTCACTTGGCCCAACGGCTCAAGATAACGACGCACCAGGGCACGCACCGGCGCTTCATAACCCGGCACACCGGCGGCTTCGGTCAATGCCTTCAACAATTGCACGGCCGTGTCCATGTTGTACTCCGCGAACGAGATGCGGGCCTATGATAACGCAAAGCCGCGGCCTTGTCCAGTTTGTGAGGGAAAACGCAATTGGCCGTCTCACACCCGCGCCAAGGCCAAGATCCAGCCCAGCATCCAAAAAGGCAGAAAGAACCGCCAAGCCTTGAGACGGCTCCGTTGCCAACCATAGAGCCAAAACGCGAGCAAAAAGCCCGTGAGCACGCGAATGGCAGCAAAGGGCTCGGCCCATGTCGAGGTCGGGAGCCATAGCGCCACCAGACCGTGCACGCCCAACAGCCAGGCCCACACATCGGGGGCATCACGCCACCCGCGGCGGGCCCAGGCGCGAATCTCGCGCGCGAAGTCTCGCAAACCCACGGCCAAAGGCGCCAGCAGCCCTGGCCCGTAGAGGGCCAAGTAGCCAACCGCGAAGTGCAGCGAATGCCGTGCAATCTCGAGCAACCACCCCAAGGGAATCCAAGGCCACGCGGTCGCGCCCGCGCCACCGCTGCGCACGCCCACTTGGCCGAACAGGGCCCACAGCACGGCTTGCCACAACAGCCACGGCACCACCACACCTAAGGTCAAAGCCAGGGCGCGTCGCGGTTGGCGCGGCAACCACGCCAAGGTCAGCGCGGCCACGATGAGCAGCGCGGTTTCTTTGGCCAACACCGCGGCCAAGAGCAACGCGGCGGCGCGCGCGGTGCGGCCCCGCAACCCCGCGTCCAGGCCGGCCAAGGCCAAGCCATAACTCAATGGCTCGGGCAACCCCACGCGAAAAGCCAGCCCCAAGCCCGGCCACAAACCATACAGCAAGGCCCACCACGGAGACCGTCCCCAAGACCGCAGCCACCCCTGCACCACCCGCACCCCAAGGGCATGCCCCAAGGCCAGCACGAACCACGCGGCCCACGGATAGAGGGCCATTCGCCCTCGACTAAGCAATCCCGCCAGCGCGGGCAGCAAAACCCGCTGATAGCGATACGCGGGCACATCCAAATAGGCCGCCACTTGGGGCGGCGGGTACATGGTCATGTAGAGCCCAAATTGTCCATCATAGCCTTGGGGATTGCTCGGCAAAGTGGGCACATCCTCGGGCGCGAAGGCCCGGCCGGGCAACAAAGCCAACACCCATTGCCCTTGGGTGAGGATGCCGTTGTAGGCCAACAGCCCGGCCCAAACCAGCAAGGTGAGGGTCACAGGCCAAGGTGAGAGGCGCGACGAGGCCGAGGGCGAGGGCGACGCGGGCATCCCGGCTCCTACGCGAGTTGCGGCGGCTCGCCAACGCGTTCGATGTGCCATTCCAACTGGGGGCGAATGACGCCCAAGCGGCGCTCAGGCCATTGAAAGCCCACCGCGCCCGTGGCATCGACCAAAAACGACAAGGCGTTCTCTTCGTGGAAGTAGGTGCGCTGCCCAAACGTGCTGGCGTTGACCGAGAGCACATAGCGCCCTTCGTTGAGGAGCCGGCCGGGAATGCGGGCCCGGCTCACGTAGTGCCCCGCGGGCCGCTCACTCCAAGCCTCATAGGCCGCGGGGTCATCGGTGTCGAAGGAGGTAAACACATATTCGCCCCGCATGGTGAGCAGGTAGATGCCCACCCGCAGGCCGCGGATGGGCTCGGCCAGGCTGTATTCCCACTCCACGGTGATGTCGTGCGTCGCGGCGAAAGTGTCGGTTACCCGGCCTTTCGGGTCGCGCACGCGCAACGCATGGGGCCGGAAGGGATGGGACCGGGCCGGCACTTCGTCCGCGGTCCACACGCGCTCGCCCGAGCGGCGCACGCCGGCCGAAAGGTAGAAGTCCACCGCATCGGGCGTTGGGCCGTCAAAGACCACTTGGCCTTTGTCTAACACCACCGCGCGCTGGGTCAGGTGCAAAATCGCGGACATGTTGTGGCTGACGAAAATGACCGTTCGGCCTGAGGCGGCCACTTCCCCCATTTTGCCCAAACTCTTGCGCTGAAACTCCGCATCGCCCACGGCCAGCACTTCGTCCACCAGCAGGATTTCGGGCTCCAGATGGGCGGCCACCGCGAAGGCCAGGCGCAAATACATGCCGCTGGAGTAGAATTTGACCGGCGTGTCGATGAATTTTTCGACCCCCGCGAACGCGACGATGGCATCGAATTTGCGTTCGATTTCCGCGCGGCGCATGCCCAAAATCGCGCCATTGAGGTAGATGTTTTCACGGCCCGTGAGTTCTGGGTGGAATCCGGTGCCCACTTCCAGCAGTGACCCCACCCGGCCGTAGAGTTCAGCATAGCCCTCGGTAGGTTCGGTCACCCGGGAGAGAATTTTGAGCAAAGTGGATTTGCCCGCGCCATTACGCCCAATGAGGCCCAACACTTGCCCCGCGGGCACTTCCAGGTCGATATGGCGCAGGGCCCACAGCGTGGGGTGTCGCTCGCGGCGGAACCAAGTCCAAGGCCGCACTAAGGTCTCGCGCAAAGTGCGATATTCGCGGCCGTCTGCGGGCCCGCCCAAGCGGTAGCGTTTCCCCAGGTCGTGGGTGCGAATGGCCAAACTCACCGCACGCTCCTACACGCGGTCCGCGAAGTAGCGTTCCATATAACGGAAGAACACCAAGCCGCTGCCTAACAAGAGCAGCGCGATTAGCACCGACAGGGCCATGCCCGCATCGGGGCCGGTAGGCGTGCCCAGGAGGGCCCAGCGAAAGCCGTTGACCACGCCGGCCATGGGGTTGAGGGAGTAAACCAAGCGCCACCGCTCAGGCACCAGGTTGCTGGAATAGACCACGGGGGTCACAAAGAACAGCAGGTTGACGATGTAAGGCACAATGTAGCCGACATCCCGGTAGAGCACGTTGAGGGCGGCGGCCCACAGGCTGGCGCCAATGGTGACCACCAGGGCCAGCAGCAAAAACAGGGGCAGGGTCCACAAATGGGGTGTAGGGCCAACGCGATACCACAGCATGAGCCCCACCAGCACGCCAAAGGCGATCAAGAAATCGACCAGCGCGCTCAGAATGGCCGCCAAAGGGATGGCCAAGCGCGGAAAGTAGACCTTGGTGAGCATGGGCCGGCTGGTGACCAGCGAGCGGCCGGCCTGGTTGAACGCCTTGGCGAAGAAATCCCACGGCAGCAGGCCCGCGTAGGCGAAAATGGGGTAAGGCAAGTCGTCGGAAGGCATCTTGGCCAACCGGCCGAAGAAGATGCTGAAGACGACCATAGTAACGAAGGGCTGCAGCACGGCCCACGCCACGCCCAGGACGGTCTGCTTGTAGCGCACCTTGATGTTGCGCCAGGTCAAGAAGTAGAGCAATTCGCGATAGCGCCACAACTCCCGCAGGTCGGGGAACCCCCAACCTTTGGGCGGGCGGATGACATAAGTAGGGGTGGGGTGCGTCTCGGGCATGGTGGTTCACTCAAGCCGCGGTGCGAGGTGCACGGTCACGCCTGGGCCTCGATTTCCGCGCGATGGGCCAAGAACCAATCAATGGTGGCCTGCAGCCCTTGATCGAAGGGGGTTTTGGCTTCCCAGCCGAAGTAGGCCTTGGCCCGGCTGGTGTCGAGTTTGCGTCGCGGCTGGCCGTTGGGCTTGGTGGTGTCCCACACGATGTCGCCGTCGTAGCCCACCATGCGGGCCACGGTCTCGGCCAAACGGCGAATGGAGATTTCTTCACCGGTGCCCAAATTGACGGGCTCGGGGCCATCGTATTTTTCGGTGGCCTCGATGATGCCCTCGGCCGCGTCAGCAGCGTAAAGGAACTCGCGCGTGGGCGTGCCATCGCCCCACAGCACCACAGGCCCGCCTGTCTCTTTAGCCGCAACGAACTTGCGAATCATGGCCGGGATGACATGGGAAGTCTCCAAATCGAAATTGTCGCGCGGGCCATATAGGTTGGCGGGCAGCAAAAAGATGGCATTGAAGCCGTATTGCTGGCGATAGGCCTGGGCCTGGACCAACAACATCTTCTTTGCCAGGCCATAGGGGGCGTTGGTTTCCTCGGGATAACCGTTCCACAAATCGTCCTCTTTGAAAGGCACGGGGGTGTATTTGGGATACGCGCACACCGTGCCGATGGCTACGAATTTCTCCACGCCCCGCTTCCAAGCCTCGTGCATGAGTTGCACGCCCATCATCAGGTTGTCGTAGAAGAACTCTGCGGGGCGTTTGCGGTTCGCGCCAATGCCGCCCACATTCGCGGCCAGGTGGATGATAATGTCAGGGCGGCCATCCTCCAGCGCGCGGACCACCGCGTCGTGTTGCACCAGGTCGTAATCTTTGCGGCGGGGCACGAAAATGTGCCGCGCGCCACGGCGTTGGAGTTCGGCGACCACATACGAGCCCAAAAAGCCCCCACCGCCGGTGACCATCACCCGTTTTTCAGCCCAAGGGAAAGCCATAACACCACCCTCTTATCAACAGAATGCTTCTTTGCCGGCACGCCTCACGCCGCGCGGCGGGTGATTATACTACAGAGGGCAAATGGGGTAGAATTGAGATAACCGTGCTGATGATCGAGGGTTTTGGACTTTTCAGGAGGGCCAGGTCATGTTCACCCGCGCGGAGGCTCGCCATTTCAAATGCTTACGGCGCGTGGATGTCATGCTACGCCCTTTCAACATTCTCATTGGTCCGAATGCCAGCGGAAAAAGCACGTTTTTGGATATCTGGCAATTCTTAGCCGACGCGCTGGAGCATGACATCGAAGAGGCCGTTCGTCGGCGAGCGAATGCCCTACGCGAATTATCCTGGCGGTTGCCTAAGGAATCTCCTGGCTTCGAACTCGGGCTGGAAGCAGATATCCCTCCAACGATCGAAACTCGTTTTCGACGCGTGCGCTACGAAGTGCGGGTAGGGCTGGACCCTGAAGAAGGTATCGTCGTTAGTGCCGAAAATCTGTGGCTTTTGAACCCAGCAGCCAAAGCCCAAACCCAGCCCGCGGCTCGACCGCTGTTTCCCCTGGATGCCGAAGATACCCCGATCGTCCGTTCACCACGAGCCCGCAAGCCCAAGGCCATGGACTTCCATTTGGTCGTGCGAAAAGTGGAGACCAGTGGCAACGATTACTTCCGTTCAGAGAGTACGGGATGGAACATCTCGTTCCGCCTCTCGCCCAAACGCTTAGCCCTGTCGGGTGTCCCCGAAGACGAAAAACGCTTCCCTGTTGCCCTGTGGTTTCGCGGGTTCCTTCGCCGCGGCATTCACATGCTGCATCTCAACAGCCGCCTCATGCGTCGTCCTGCTCCGCCGGACTTGACGCGCACCTTTCAGCCCGACGGTTCGAATCTCCCCATTCTCGTGCGCTGGTTGCAAGAGGAGCATCCCCAACGCTTTGCCTGGTGGGTGGACCATCTGCGCACCGTATTGGACGATATGCGCACCATCGAAGTCCACCAGCGCCCCGAAGACCACGCCCTCTATCTGGTCGTACAATACGCGAACGGCATCGGCGTTCCCTCGTGGATGCTTTCTGACGGCACGCTGCGGCTTATGGCACTGACTTTGATCGCCTACCTGCCGCTCACGGACCAGGTTTTTCTAATTGAGGAACCGGAAAACGGCATTCATCCCCGGGCCATCGAAGCCGTTTACCAGTCGCTCCGCTCCGTATACACAGGTCAAATCTTCTTGGCCACGCATTCGCCTCTCTTCATGGCCTTGGCCAAGCCCGAAGACTTGCTCATTTTCGGCAAAACAGAGCAAGGGGCGAGTGACATTGTGCGGGGCAATGAGCACCCCGAACTCCAGTCTTGGCGTTCTCAACCGACACTGGATGTGTTGTTTGCGGCGGGAGTGCTGGAATGAACCTGGATTTGGTGGCCCTGGTCGCCGACGCGGATATGCAAAACACCTTGAAAACCCTGCTGGCGCAGCGCGCCCCTGCCCTGGGGATTCGCTCCGGACTCCGCTATCGGACTTTACGGCATCCACAGCGAGACCCTGGCGTCGTGCATCAGGCCGCGGCTTTTCTGCGACCGTATCTCGGACGAGCCCAACATGCCCTGGTGATGCTGGACTGGGAAGGTTCTGGGGCTGAAAACCGCTTTGCCGATCCCGAAGGGCTGGAGGCCGATTTGGAGACCGCTTTAGCACGTAACGGCTGGCCCCGCGAACAAGCGGCCGCTATTGTCATTCAGCCGGAGTTGGAGGTGTGGACTTGGGCTTCGCTGCAACACTTGGCCCAAGTGATCGCGTTGCCCCGCGCGGCGGTACGCGCGGTGCTGGCCCAAGTCGAGCGGGACGAACACGGGAAACCCCTGCGTCCCAAGGAGACTTTAGGGAAACTATTGCGCGCGGCCCGGCATCCTCATTCGCCCGCTTTGTTCGTCAAGTTAGCCCAACGGGTCGGGCTGCAGCGTTGTCAAGATCGCGCGTTTCACAAACTGCGCGCCACTCTACAGCGATGGTTCCCGGCTGCATATTCGGCGCGCCCACCCGAATCTTGAGGTAGACACGATGCCCCTCGACCCCACCCAACCCATTGGCTATATCGTCAGCGGTAGTTTACAAGGCGGGTTAGAAGCGCGGCTGAGCATTCCACCCGCGCGGCTGCAAGAAGGCGCGTTCGTCGTGGCCCGCATTCTGCCCACCGAGTCCGAGCCCGGCCTCCAGTTCTACGGCCTGGTCACCGACCTGCGGCTGGCCGCCTCGGACGCGCGCTTCGCGGACGAGCAAGTCGCGCAGCGCTTTGGCGCCCACTTGGCCGCGCTGCTGCACGGTCAGACCCTCTATACCACCTTGGTGTTCAGCCCCCACTTGATGCTCGAACTGCCCCCCGAAGGCGAGGCCGCGCGCGCCGCCTGGTGGGCTGACATCGAAAGCGGGCGCAAGCCCGCCCCCCGGCCTGTGCCCGTGAAAACCATCCCCCCGCATCACACGCGCGTCTACCTGGCCACCCAAGGCGATGTGGACGAAATTTTCGGCAAGCCGGACGCCGCGGGCCGGTTTTTCGCGGTAGGCACCACGCGCGAGCAGGGCTACGCCGTGCGAATCGACCTGGAGCGCTTCATCCGCCGCCCCGCGGGCGTGTTCGGCGCCACGGGCGCGGGCAAGTCTTTCTTGGTGCGCTTGCTCTTGGCCGGCCTCATTCACTACGGCCGCGCCGCGGTTTTGGTCTATGACATGCACAACGAATACGGCTTAGACATCCAAGACCCCGAAAAGAACACCCGCGTCCTCGGCCTGAAAACCAAACTTCCGGCCAAAGTGCGGGTCGTGGCCTTGGGTCGGGGCACCCTCATCCACGGCGACAAGGCGCCCGACTATCACCTGGAAGTGGCCATGGACGACATCGAACCCGAGGACATCGAACTGCTCAGCCGGGAACTCAATTTGACCGACACCGCGCCTACCGTGCTCGACGCGTTGGTCAAATCCTTCGGCCGCCAGTGGTTCCGCGAATTCAAGGCCTTGGTGCCGGGCAAAGTCGAAGTTTTTGTCGACGACAAAGGCAAAGAGCGCCGGGTGCCCACCCCCGACAGCGTCGAAGGCTGGGCCCGCCAGCACAACATCCACGAGCGGGCCGCGCTGGCGTTGCACTCCAAGTTGCGCCGCTTGTTCGGCCGTGACTACATTGTCGAAGAGCCCGCGGAAAACACCTTAGAGGCCATGATCCAAGACCTGGAGGCCGGCCGTTCCGTGGTGCTGTCCTTCGGGCCTTATGAAACCGACTTGGACTACCTGTTCGTGAGCAACCTCATCACCCGCAAAATTCGCCAACACTGGGTGGAGCGCACCAACGCGTTCCGCAGCGGCAAGGCCGCGGAGCCCCGACCGCTGGTCGTGGTCGTCGAAGAGGCCCACAAACTCCTCAGCCGCGAGATGGCCGCGCAGACCACATTCAACATCCTGGCCCGGGAGATGCGCAAATACTATGTCACGCTGCTCATCGTCGACCAACGACCCTCGCAAATCGACGACGAAGTGATGTCGCAGTTGGGCACCCGCATCGCGGGCTGGTTGGGGGATGAAGACGACATTCGGGCCGTGCTGGCCGGTCTGGCTGGCCGCGAGGTGCTGCGTGGATTGCTCTCGCGGCTGCAATTGGGCGAAGAGGTCCTCATCACCGGCTTTGGCGTGCCCATGCCCATTGTGGTGCGCACCCGCCGCTACGATGAGGCTTTCTGGCGTGACTTGCTGGGCAAGGACGATCTCACCGGCCGCTCGGCCGCGGAAATGATGGCCGACTTGGGTTTCGACACATGAGGAGCCAAGCATGAGTTTCTGGCGCAAATCCTCTCGCAAGGACGACGACGCGCCGCCGCCCATCGAGCGCCGCCGCGCCGCGACGCCAGCAACGCCGGCTGAGCCCGGGCCGCGCGCCGCAGCCGCGGGTCCCTCGCGGCCCGAAGACCAGCCCACCGGCATGTCGGTGTTGGCCGCGGGCTTGCATGTGGAAGGCATCCTGGCGGGCCGGGGCACCGTGCGAGTTGAAGGCAGTTTTCACGGCCAAGTTCGCCTCGACGGCACGTTGGTGGTCGCGAAATCGGGGCAGGTGCAAGGGGAAACCCTGGTCGCGCGCCGTGTGGTGGTGGAAGGGCTGGTACGCGGCCCGCTGTTGGCCGAGCACGTCGAAATCGGCCCCACCGGCCGCGTCTGGGGCGATGTAACCACCACCGCGTTCGTGGCTCGCGAAGGCGCGTTTCTCCGTGGCCGGGTGCGCATGGAAGAGCACATCACCCTGCCCTTGGAGGCACTGCCCCCGGCCCAAAGCGAGTCGCCGCCCACCGCGCCCAGATCGGACACAACCTCACCCCCGCCCAACGAAGAAGGGGATGCCCGCGAGGCCGCCTCATGAGCCACGCGACGCGCGCGCCCCTTTTGGTCACCGGCGCGCACCGCTCAGGCACCACATGGGTGGGGCGCATGTTGGCTGCAAGCGGCCGGATGGTCTACATCAACGAGCCGCTCAATCGCGACCATCGCCCCGGCGTGTTTCGCGCGGCCGTGCCCTACTGGTATTTGTATTTGCACCCCGGCAACGAGGCGCCCTATCTCGCCGCGTTTCGCGAGACGCTGGCCCTGCGTTATGGATGGCTGCGCGAACTGCGGGCCCTGCGCACCCCGCGCGACGGCGCGCGCCTGGTGCGAGACGGCTTGCGCTGGCTTTGGGGTCGCTGGCGTGGCGGACGGCCCTTGCTCAAAGACCCCTTCGCGCTGCTATCGGTACCGTGGTTCATCGAGCGTTTGGGCGTTCAAGCCGTGGTGTTGGTGCGGCATCCGGCCGCGGTAGTGGCCAGTTGGCTGCGGCTGGGATGGGTGGTGCATCCCAAACAGTTGTTGAACCAACCGGCTTTGTGGGAACAAAGCGCGTTAGGCCCCGAAGAGCACGCGGTCCTGCGCGCCGCGGCGGGCACGACCGACCGCCTCGAATGGGCCGCGGCGCTCTGGCGAGCGCTGTATGCCGCGGTGGACCGCTATCGTCGCGCGGTGCCCGTGATCGTGGTGCGCCATGAGGATTTGGCCCATCAGCCGCTGAACGGCTTTGCCGCGCTCTACACGCGGCTGGGGCTGGCTTTCCATCCCCGGGCACGACGGGCCATCGCGCGCAGCACCCGCGGCCGCGGCAGCCACACCGACCCACGGCGCCCCCACGTCACCGCGCTGGACAGCCGAGCCGCGGCCCGAGCATGGCAACGCCATCTCACGCCGGCCCAAGTCCAGCGCATTCGTTCCCTCACCGAACCCGTGGCCGCCCGTTTTTACGCGGCCCACGAATGGGAGGCCCAACCATGAAGGCCTGGTGGCCCCGTCTCACCGCGGTCGACGACCCCGCAGCCTGGAGCCGCTGGCTCGCGGCTTGGCGCGTGTGGCTGTTGATCGGCTTGGCCGCGGGCGCGTTGGCCGCGGGGCTCTACCCGTGGCTGCCGTTCGCCTGGCGCGCCCGCGCGGAAGTGGTGGTGGACCACGACTTAGAAGCCGCGCTGCCTGCAGGCACGGACCGCCACCTGTTCTACTACCTCAGCCGCGAGAACAAGAAACTGGAAGCCCTGGCCTGGGCCGACGATGTATTGTCCCCCGTAGCCCAAGCCTTGCACACCTCACCCGCCGCGCTGCGCAGCGGAGAGCAACTCACCTTGCGCCAAGAGAAGGACGGCTTGTGGCACTTCTGGGCCACGGCCCCTGAACCCGACCAAGCCCGACACGCGGCCGCGATTTGGGCCCAGGCCTTCGTCGCGGCGGCCCAAGCAGCCCAGGCCGCGGCGCAAGAAGCCGAGAGCCTGCGCATTCAGCAGCGCGTCGTGGCGCGTGAACTGGCCGAGACCCGCCTGCTATGCGCGCATTTAGAGCAGGTGCAGGCCGATCTCCAAGCCCTGCCCGCGCCGCCCGAAGCCTCGCCCTGGCAAGCCTGGGCCTTATGGGAACGCCTGGCCTGGCTGCACGGCGGCGTCGGTACGCTGCCACCCTGGCCCACTGACCGCGCCGATGGCCAAGCCTTGCTGCAAGCCGCGCGTGAATTGGCCCAGGCGCGCGCGGCCGCCTGCCCCGCGCGGCTGCGCACGCTGGAAGCCCAACAGAACGCCTTGGCCCAAGCCTACGCGGACGCGGCCCGCCGCGCGCGTGGGATCTCGCCCTTTGTGCGCGTCACGGCCAGCCAAACCCACGCGGCCACGCTACCTGCCCGCCGCACGGTGGGCCAAGGCACAGCCATGCTGGCCACCGCGCTGCTGGCTTGGGCCGCGGTGGGCCTGTTCGTGCTCTTCCGCAGCGGGAGGAACGCATGAACGCCCAGCGGGTGGAACGGCTTTTCTGGGCGCTGACCCTGCTCACGCTGCCCATCACCAGTTTTCGCCATTACCCCGCGCTCTTCGGCAGTGGCACTTCCAAGCCTTTGGCCTTTGGCCCCGCGTTGCTGGTGGTGTTCTTCATTGCCTTGCGCGAACGACGCGCGGCCTGGGACCGGGCGCGCCAGCGCTTGCCGAGCGCCTTGCTGGTCTGGCTGCTGGTCGCGCTGCTGAGCACGGCCTGGGCGCTGTTGGCGCCACCGCCGCCGCTGAGTGGCCACTCCTTGGCCGCGCGCGCACTGCGCGCCTGGGTGAGTTGGGCCGTGGGGTTGGTGTTCTTGCTCGCGGCGGTGTTGGTGCATCGCACCCGAGACGATGTGGACTTCACCTTGCGGGCCTTGTTCGCTGGCTTCGTCCTCGCGGCCCTTTGGGGGACCCTGCAACTCACGGCCGTGGTCGTGGGATTCCCCCCGCGTGCGGCGTTGGCCCAGGCCCAAACGTGGTTCTCGCTGCGCCCCTGGAACCAAGCCCGGGTGCAAGGGCTGGCCTATGAGCCTTCGTGGTTCGCGGATCAGTTGGTGATCTTGTATGGCGCCTGGCTGGCCGCGGCCTGGTTGACGGGCGACGTTCGCGCGTGGAGGCACAAGGCCATCCTGGCCGTGTTGAGTGCTTGGGCGGCCGTGCTGCTGGTTTGGACCTACTCCCGCAGTGGGATGCTGGTGGGTGGCGTCGGGTTGGTCACGGTGCTGCTCTGGGAGGGTGGCCACCGGTTGCGACACGCGCACTGGCGCGCGCTCTCGCGCGCGCTGGTGGGGCTTGGCGTGGGGTTGGCCGTCCTGAGTGGCTTGTTTGTCGCCGCGGCTCAGCGCAGCGATTATGTGCGGGTGCTCTTCCACCTCCAACCCGGCCAAAGCCTGGTGGACTATGTGATTCAGGCTCGCGCGGGTGCGCGCCTGGCCTACGCAACCGCCGCGTACGCGGTGTTCGAGGAACACCCCTGGTTGGGCGTGGGCTTAGGCGGCAGTGGCCTCTACTTGTACGAGCACTTGCCCGAATGGTCGCGCACCGAACTGCGAGATGTGGCCTACGCGCTGAGTCCAGAGCATCGCCCTGTGCTCAATCCCAAGAGCCTCTACCCACGGCTGTTGGCCGAAACCGGCTTGGTGGGGTTGGCAGCCTTCGTGGCTTTCATATTGGCCATGGCCGCGCGCGTGATCCAATTGCTGAGCCGCGGCACCCGTCGAGAGCGCTTCGTCGGTCTGGCCGGGATGTGGCTTCTGGCGACCATGCTGACTCGCTGGGTCACGCAAGACGCGCTGTCGCTGCCCACGTTCTGGCTGGTCGCGGGCATCGTGTTGGCCTATACCGCCATGCCGCGGGCCCCCGCGGAGCCAGATCCCCCAAAATTTAAGGCGTGAGCCCTAAGTAGCGCAGGGCATATTGGGCGTCTGCGTAGTTGGGGTTGATCTCCAAGGCACGACGGAAGGCCTCTTCGGCCGCGTCCGTGTCACCTAAGCGCACATATAGCCAGCCTTGCCATAACCAGGCCTCTTCGGAGTTGGGGGTGATTTGCAGGGCGTAGTCCAAGATGGCCTGGAGTTTGTCCAACTGCCAACTGTGGAAATAGGCAAAGAAGGGGCCGAATTGATAGCGCAACATGCGTTGAGGCAGCCCCAGGTCAAAGGCCCGGTCGTAGGCCCTGGCGGCCCGCTCCCATTTCTCGAAATAGACCCAGTTGGTGCCTATGTTGAACCAAGCAAAGGCGTTGTTGGGGTCGGCCTCGGCGTCCTGTTGGGCCTGGGCCAACGCGGCCTGACGGTTGAAGTTCGTGTCCCAATGGGGGCCAAAAAGGCGTTGGATCTCGGCCTGCCGCGTGGGAGGATACACAAGGATGTATACGCGATTGAAGGCTTGCCATTCGGCGTCTAACTGGGGGTAAGGCACAGTGCGGTCAGGGCCACGATAGGAGTCTTGCACGGTGAAAGTTTGAGTGGCGTCATCGTAGCCGGTGATGAAAAGATAATGTCCTGCCCAGCGGTCGTCGCCCGGCCAATAGGCGCGTTCCAAGTTCATGCCGGTTTCAATCATGACGGGATAACCCGCGGCCAAGAAGGTCTTGAGAGTGTCGAGGGTGCCCCCGACGCGGAACTCGGCCCAGAGGTCGGGCACTTCGTCTTGCACAAAGGCGACCAGTTCTTCTACATTGACATTGCGGTCTTTGGGGTTGGGCTTGACCACGGCCGCGATGTCGTCTTGCGAGCCTTCCCAACCCCACCAGGTGAGGTAGAAGGCCAGCGTTGCGGGCCCGCAGTTGTTGATCTCCTGCTGCTCCCAGCGGGGCATAGGGGGCAACTGCACCTGGGGCGGCAAGGGGGTGGGGCTGGGGGTGGGCGAGGGGGTAGCCGTGGGCGTGGGGCTGACCTCAGGCGTCGGGGTGATGGTGGCAGTGGCTGTGGGCGATGGCACAGCCGTAGCCGTGGGCGTGGTGTAGTCCAGCGTAGGCACTTGGGCCAAGGGGTTGTCGCGCACCGGGCGCAGGGTGAGGCGGACCCGCGTCACCATCACCTCGATGCGCCACTGCAAGCGTTGGTACACGGGGGGCCAGGCGTACACGGCTGTGCTCAGCCAACCGAGGGCCAAGGCCAGAAATGCCCGATCCCGCCAACGCAGGCGCGGGGTAAGGTGCAAAGGCGTGGGCGCCCAGCACAGGAACTGGCCAATGAGGCCGGCCGTCTTCGGGGTGCAGCGACGCTGCCAGTGGACCAAAGCCGTGCGCACCGGCGGCCAGTACAGCAGCCCCCACGTTCCCAACAACAAACCAAGCAGCCAAAACCACCAGGGCAAGAGCATGGCGTTTTCCTCAAGCGCGGAAGATAACAGCACAAGCAGAGGAAAGAAACCGCCGAACCGCCCGCCTGCCCCGGTTGATTTGGCGTATGGGCAACAACAACCCACAAAGAACAAGCCCCCACCTGGGGGGCTCTCCCAGTGGCGAGGGTGGGAGTCGAACCCACAACCTAGGGATTATGATTCCCCCGCTCTGCCATTGAGCTACCTCGCCGAGCGGTCTTTATTGTACCGTAGGGTGTGCGGGTTGTCAAATGAGGCAAGCACCAACACCTTGACAACGCCGGAAGCGGTTCGATAGAATGAAAACACCATTCGCCGAGCGAGGTGAATCGGTTCAGGTCGTCGAGGAGGATGCGCGTGGCATCGACCGCGGTGTCAGGCCGTCGATTCATCCAACGGGCCTGGAGGTTTTGGGGCGCTCTGCTGCTCGGGTTGGCCGCGCTTGCCAATACCCCCACCCCGGGGCCGACAACCACGCTGCCCCCGCCAACGTTCTCCCCAACGCCCACCGCAACGCCCACACCGACAGCCCTTCCTTCGCCGTCGCCTACGCCCACCGCAACGCCCACGCCGACGACCCTCCCTTCGCCGTCGCCTACACCCACCGCAACGCCCACACCGACAGCCCTCCCTTCGCCGTCGCCCTCGCCCACCGCATCGCCCACCCCCACGCCCTCGGCCGCGCCGACACCTTCGCCCACGCCGCTGCCCCAGATGTACATCAGCGAAATCGCTTGGGCCGGCACCCTGGCCAGTTCTGCCGACGAGTGGATCGAACTCTACAACCCAAATCCCTTTCCCGTTGACTTGCGCGGCTGGCGTTTGGAGGCCGCGGACGGCTCGCCCAGGGTGGCGTTGTCCGGCGTGGTGCCGCCAAAGGGCTATTTCCTGCTGGAGCGCACGGACGACAGCACCGTGGCCGATGTGCCGGCCGACTTGATCTACACCGGGGCCTTGAGCAACGCGGGCGAATCCCTGCGTTTGCGCGGCCCCGACGGCTCGCTGGTGGACACCGCCAACCACGACGGCGGCCCATGGCCCGCTGGAGACCGGACAACGCGCGCCAGCATGGAACGCCATGAGTTCGGCCCAGAGCACGACGGGGCCTGGCACACCGCCACCGCCTCGGTGGGGCACGACGCCCAAGGCCATCCCATCCGCGGCACCCCGCGCCAAGCCAATGGCCCCGCGGCAACGCCCACACCGACAGCCCTCCCCTCGCCGTCGCCCTCGCCCACCGCATCGCCCACCCCCACGCCCTCGGCCGCGCCGACACCTTCGCCCACGCCGCTGCCCCAGATGTACATCAGCGAAATCGCTTGGGCCGGCACCCTGG
>CAYUOX010000014.1:0-7511 GCA_964446575.1 uncultured Anaerolineaceae bacterium
CTGGGGGACGCGCGTGGCCGGCGGCTGTACCCTGCACCACCTGCTGGGCGGCTTCGCGGCTATGAGCCTGAAGAGTTGGGTGGTGATGTTCTCGGCCACGGTGGGCGCGCTGCTCGGGTTTATCATCCTGCGCAATTTCAATCTCACCCAATACTTCAAGAGCCAAGAGACCAAATGGTTCGTGGTGCAGGCCAAGCATCTGCAATGGGCCGACGGCCTGACCGCGAGCGAAGAGGTCAAAGAGTCGTCGTGGGTGCGCACGGTGCTTTACATTCTCATGGCGCTCATTTTGGTGGTTATCTTCTACAACGCCCTGGCAGGCAACGACTATGCCATCAAGATGGGCTGGGCCGAGAGCATCGAAAAGACCAAGATCTATGGTGGTATGCTCATCGGCAAGAACATCGGCAACATCATCATGCTGATCATCGTGGGCGCGCTGCTGGGCCTGTCGGTGGCCAAAACCGGCTTTGGCACCGAGTGCGGTCTCATCAACCCCGAACTGGGGCGCGAGGTTGAGCAGGGCGACGATTTCGCCGCGCGGCGCTGGCGCATCCCCTTCTCGCTGCGCACGGTGTTTATCTCCTATCAGCCCTTTGCCGCGCTGAGCCTGCACATCTTCTTGGTCGCGCTGGTCATGTTCATCGCCTGGGCCGGCTTTGGCATCATGGAAGGCCACCACTGGGCCACGGAAGAGTTCGCGGCCAACTATGTGGGCCCCTTGGGCGCGGAGTTCCACAAAGTTGGCATCAGCAGCAAGACCATCCGGGTGCAGACCACCCTGCCCATGGATATCTTTGGCGGCCTGCTGCTGGGCATCGGCACCGTGCTGATGATCGGTTGCGAATTCCGCAACTATGGCCGCACGGGCTTGCTCTATGTCACCGGCTTGCTCATCTGGCCCTTCTTCTACCTGGGCTATCTGCCCTACACCTTGGCCCGTGACTTCTGGGACAACCTGATGATGAGCATGCCTTATGCGCCGACAACGTTTGTGCCGGCTTTGATCGCGCCGCAAAGCCCGGCCGCGCAAATGTTCATCTACGCGCTGTACATCGCGTTCTGGGGGTACATGTTCATTTGGGCCATGAAGCGCGGTGCCCGCAACATCGGCGTCAAGCCGGGCGACCTGTTCAAGATGTCGTCCGAAGACATGTATCTGGCGCGCATCGAGAAGTTGGAGAAAGAGGGTCGCTTCGACGAGATCGATCGCCTGGAGAAAGAACTTGCGGCCATGGCCCGCAAGTAACGGCGAACCCTCTTGCATCATCATCGCCGTGGAGGGGCGCGGGTTCACCGCGCCCCTCTGCGTTCTTGGTAGAATAGAGGCATCGTGTTCAGGAGCAGCATCATGGCCCGCAAGCCGCTTTCCTCCCCTTATGCTTCTCGTCGTCCGGCATCGTTTCGCTGCCTGCCGTGGTTGCGCGCCGCGTTGGGCTGGGCCGTTGCCTATGCCGTGGTCATGATCGCCCGCGTGGTGTGGGGCGTCGGGCCTGGCGAGTTTGTGTTGGCCTTGGGGTGGGCATCGGTTCAGATCGGCTGGGGTTTGGCCGTAGGGTGTCTTTATCGCTACCAGCCCGCCGCGTGGCGTTGGGGCGCGGTGGCCGCGTTGCTGCTGGCCTCGGGCTTGCTGACGTTGGCCGCGCCGCCGGGCATCCTCCTCCCCGCGCTGCAGGCCTTGGGCCTCACGGGCTTCAGCCTGGTGCTCTACGATTTGGGCAAACTCACCGGCCGCAACCTGCAGGCCCCCGGCGGCGTCATTTTCTTGGCCGTGATCGCCTCCTATTTGCTGAACACCGCGTTGACCGCGTTTATCGGCTTGGCCCTGTTGGCCTTGGGCGCGACCCTGGCCCTGCGTCAGTTAACCTGACCGACGGAACATTATAGCGCGCGTCCAGTCGCGCTTGAGCCGCCGCGATTTTCTGCGCTTGCTGCCCCTGGGCGGCCTCACCGCAGCCCGACATCGCGGCCGCGGCCACGGGGCGTTTCGCGTGGCAACTCTCAGGGCACAGCCACGGTGGGCAGGTGTGCCTTCCTGTTCTCGGGCCGGCCGTCCTGCCCCCCTATGGCCGGCGTTACCCGCGCGGCCGCTATCGGGTGCAAAACATGCTGCTCGACACCAACCGCGGGCTGGGCCTGGTGCCGCCGCGAGTCCGATGGGGTTGTTTGCCCGAGATCGCGGTGTTTGTGCTCGAACCCAGTCCGGACCAACGCCCGCATTGGCGTCAACCCCCAGCCTTGGAGGGCATGGCATGAGCGTATCTCGCCCCCCGCGCCGCGTTGCGCACCAGGGGTGGTGGCTTTGGGGGATCATTCTCTTCGGCCTGGTAGCGTGCACTCGGGCCGAGCCCCTGCCCACGTTGTTGCCCACCGTGCCTCCACCCCCACCGAGCGCTGCGGCCTCATCCACGGCCCCGCCGCCCACCCCTACGGCCACCACCACGCCCGCTCCGTCGCCGACCCAGCCCACGGCCACCCCGACGATGGAAACTCCCACCCCCGCGTCGACGACCTCCGCCCCCATGGGGTTGGACGCGGGCGTATGGGTCCCGGTGCCCCTGCAGGCCCACGACCTCGACTGGGCCGCGTATGCGTTTGTGGCGCGGGCCATGAGCCAGACCGAGCGCGGTCGGCACTACCTGGCCCTCTACCAACAACATCGGGACGAATGGTTGGCCTTACAAGCCGCGGACGAGGCATGGGCCCGCCGCACCCACGACCTTTTCAAGGCTTGGGAACCAGTGGCGCAGGCGCTCATGCTCGGCCAAGGCGAACAAGTGCGCCTGACCCCCGGCTTGGTGGCGTTCACCCAAGCCTATTTGGACGAACTGCGCGCCCGTGCCAGCCCTGGGCTGGCGGCCACGATTCAGGCCGAGTGGGCCTACATCCCCTGGGGCGGTTTGGGGCAGGCCACGGTCAACGCGGCTTGGGCGGTGATCATGGGCGCGCCCCCGCCTTTGCCGGCCACGCCGTCCCTGCCGCCTGGGGCAACGCCGGTGCCCTAAGATGCGTTGGGCGGGCTGGGGGACTCGGCTCCGCGCGGGCCCGCGCGCGGATCAACGGGACGCGCGCAGCGCGTCCAGCAACGCGTCGTAGGCCGCGACGAAGGCTTGTACCCCTTCGGCCTCCAATTGGGCGGTGATGGCCTCCAGGTCGATGCCCAACGCGGCCAGTTCGGCCAAACGCGCCGCATCCCCCTCGACATCGGCTTCGATGGTCAGGCGCGGGGTGCCGTGATCCGCGAAAGCCTCCCACGTTTTAGGGGGCACGGTGTTGACCGTCTGCGGGCCGATGAGCGCGTCGACATACAAGGTGTCAGGATAGGCCGGATTTTTGGTGCTGGTGGAGGCCCACAACGGGCGCTGGACCCGCGCCCCGCGCGCGGCCAAGGCCGCGAAACGCGGGCCCGAAAATACTTCCTTGAACGCTTGATAGGCCTGCCGCGCGTTGGCAATGGCAATGGTGCCCAACAGGGCGCGGGCGCGCGCCGCACGCGGGCCACCTTGCGCGGCCACGGCCTCCAAAGCCCGATCCACTTTGGTGTCGACGCGTGAAACAAAGAACGAGGCCACCGACGCGACCGTGTCTAAAGGTTGGCCCTGCGCCGCGCG
Source organism: uncultured Anaerolineaceae bacterium (assembly GCA_964446575.1). Taxonomy (GTDB): domain Bacteria; phylum Chloroflexota; class Anaerolineae; order Anaerolineales; family DRMV01; genus JAADEN01. The sequence continues at coordinate 3,612 of CAYUOX010000014.1, forward strand.
GCGCTCTAAGGCCGTGAGGTATGCTTCCATCACTTGGCGATAGCGCGTGACCGAAAAGAGCAGCGTTACATTGACCGAGATGCCCGCGGTCAAGGCTTCGGTGATGGCGCTCAACCCAGCCGATGTGCCAGGGATTTTGATCATCAGGTTCGGGCGGTCCACCCATTCCCACAAGCGGCGGGCCGCGGCCAAGGTGCCTTGGGGGTCGTGGGCCAAATGCGGGCTGACTTCCAGGCTGACGAAGCCGTCTTGGCCGTGGGTGCGTTCGTAAAGGGGGCGCAGCACATCGCACGCGGCTTGGATGTCGGCCACGGCCAGGTGTTCGTAGATGGCTTCCGCATCCAGCCCCCGCGCCGCGAGCAAGGCGCGGTCGTCGGCATAGGCCGCGCTTTGGCTCATGGCTTGCCGAAAGATGGCCGGGTTGGAGGTGACGCCGTGCACCACACCCGCGTCAACGAGGTCGGCCAAGCGCCCCGAATGGAGCAGCGCCCGATCAATGTAGTCGTACCACAGGGATTGCCCCAACAGATGCAGTTGTCGAATGCGTTGCATGGTCGCTCTCCTGATGAAATCCGGCCGCCACGCGGCCTGAGGGCAATTCTACCCCACGCGCGGCCGCGCGTCGCGCAGCAGGTCGCGCAAACGCGGCAGCACTTCCGCCACGCGCGGCGGAGACGGCGCACGCAACGGCGGTTTGAGCCCCCACCGCGGCCAGCCCAACAACTCGGGGACTACGGCCTTGAGGCCCGCGGCAAAGGGACCTAAGCGCTCCAGCGTGGCGCGCAGGTCGTTCAGCCGCGCTTGCCAAGGCGTGGCCGATTGTCCTGCGCGCAGCGCGTCCCACGCGGCGCGCAGGATGGGCGAGGCCACGTTGGCCAAGGCGGTTATGGCCCCCGCGGCTCCCTGCTGCCAAGCATGGGTGAGTAAGCGGTCGTTGCCTGTAAATACGGCCAGGTCAGCGCCGAAGCGAGCCGATAGGGCCTCGGCAAAGGCCCGCTCGCCGGATGAGTCCTTCAGCCCCACAAAGCGCCGCGGGAACGCATCCTTGAGCCGCGCGAGCAAATCTAACGATAGCGCCACGCCGCTCACTTGGGGGATGTGGTAGGCCAGCAACGCGCCCCCCGCGGGAACGCCCCGCTGCAGTACGGCGGCGAACCACGCGAACAGGCCTTCATCGTCGGCAGCGCGGAAATAATAGGGCGGCAGGACGACCACACCATCCAAGCCCAAGTCGAATGCCATGCGCGTGAGGGCGATGGTTTGTTCCAAACTGGGCGTGCCCGTGCCGGCCAACAAACGGAAGTCGGAAGAAGGCCGGCTGGTCACTGCGGCTTGCAGCAGCGCGCGCCGCTCTGCCGGGGCCAACGAAGGGCCTTCGCCTGTGGTGCCCAACAGCAACGCACCGTGGGCACCACGCTGGGCCAAGGCCTGCAACAGCGCGGGCACATCTTGCGGCCGCACCTGGCCTTCCGCGGTCATGGGCGTCAGGGCAGCGGCGAATATGCCGTGGAATTGGGTCGGGGCCATGGCGCTCTCCTTGGCGGGATGGGGCCATTATACCGAACGCGCGCCCTGCCCGCTGGACCGTGGCTTCGCGGCCACGCCTTTGAGCCGATTCGGCCCAGCGGTCGGCCAGGGGGGCTTCAACGAACGCTTTACGCAGCCAGGGCGATCATGGCCAAGAAGCGGGTTCCGCCCCGGCTTTGGGGACGGGGCACGCCTTTGGCGCGTTCCCTTATTGGGCCGCGGCGTGAACCATGGGCTTGTCAGAAGGTGTGCTATAAAAAGACGAACGAACATGATGGGCAATCTCAAACCGTTTTGTGCTTCCGCAGTTTCTTTTTGCGCTTTAGGAGGTCTGCCATGCGTCAGCGCCTCGGTCAATCTTTATTGCTCGTCGGTCTGCTCGCCACCGCGGGGGTGCTCTTGTGGGGCTGGAGGGAGGGCGTTTTCGCCCCATCCCAAACCGGCCCGGCCGTGGGTCTGGGACGCGCGTTTTTCGCCATCCTCTACCTTCCCCTGGCCTTGAGTCTCGTGGTGCTGGGGATCATCCTCACCGGTCGCGGCCGTGTTGCTCCGCGGTGGCTCAGGGTCGTCGCGGCCTTCTTCGCCCTCGTGGCCCTTGGCTTCGTTCTCATGGGCGTGGCGGGTAACCTGACCTATTACGCGGGGCGAGACGTCTACCGTGTGCTACTTCAAAATCTCATTCTGGCCTCGCCGCTGTTGCTCTTGAGCGGGCTGCTCTTTGTCGCGGGGAAGGTCAACCTGGGCGACGGGTGACGCGGGCACCCGCTCCTGGCCAGTCCCGCGGGGTTGAGCAGATAAAAGGGCCCCAGCCTTCTGTGCGGCTCGGGTTTAGGCGCGGGCCCCATGGCTTTTTGTCAGCGAAAGGGTGTCTGCTTCTGGTTCCTCGGTTCCGATGCGCGGGGGCTCTCCAGCAAAAGAGGGACGGGGCGGATATGGCGGAGGAGGCGGGTCTGCGATTGGGCCTCGGCCGGCCGTATGGCTGTCCTCCCTTTCCTCACACGAAGAGGGACTGGCGGCTCGTGGCCCAGGGCAAAACGAACCGCGCGAGCGCCCAGGCCTTCCATATCTTCCCGGCATTGTGAAAACCCACCTTCGCCGCCTGTACGCCAAGTTGGGGTCTCCTCGCGCGCCGAGGCCGCGCGGCGCTTCGGGGAGATGTCAACCAAAGGATGACTTGATGGGGGGAGGGGGGAAGGGCTAAACTGAAAAATGAACCCGAAACGATGAGAGGCAGAAATTAACCGCAAAATTGCAAACGCTCGTTAAGGAGGCAAAGATGGCCAAAAAGACGAAAATTGCATTGTGGTTTTTATTGGCTGTGGGCAGCCTATTCGCCCTGGGGATTCGCCATTTGCATCTACAAAGGCTCCTGCGCACAATTTTGGGAGTGGTAGATTAGAGGTCCGGAGGACACCCTTTGCGCTCCAGATATTGGGCGACGATTTGGCTCTCGCTCGCCGCGATAGGCGTTTGGGCACTGAGCCTGTGGCTTGAAACGCGTTGGCCATGGCTTTCCCTTGACCGCGGCGGGCCATGGCCTCAAGCCTTTTCCTCACCGTGGAAGAAAGCGTGGGTGTTATGGCTCTTGTACTGGGGGGGACTGAGTGGCTACTGGGCCCTGCGGATTTATTTGCGCAATTGGAAGCCGCGCATGGCCATCGTGCTTGCTGGCGTTGGCGTCCTTCATCTTTTACTTTATTTCACCCTTTGGATGGCTTCCCGGCAGTCTCTTCCGGCAGAAATGGGAGAATTTTTAAGCCTCTTGGCCAATCATCGGCTTTTTGGTTTGTATGTGGCCGTTGTGCGCATGCGACTGCCCTCTTTCGTCGTGGGAGGAGCGAGCTGGTTGGTTTTTACAGAGTTTTCCGCATGGGTTATCCCTAAGCTTGAGGCCCGAGGCCCCTAACCAAACAGGAAGTCTCGACTGAGCGGGCAGCGGAAGCGGCTTTGCCAGGCAGCAGCCGCGCTCGACGCGGCCGCCGGCCAAGGGCTTTCCGCCCAGGGCCCCAAAAGGCAGCAGGCGGCTTCAGACCCCAGAGGCGCGCTGGGAGACGGCCTATCGGCGACCAACCGTTCGCACCCCGACTTCTTGTCACAAATACACGAAGCCCCCTTGACAGCCCCCGTGAGAGGGCTGCAATGTACCCCTCTAAGGGCCCAAACGCGTTGGACACGACAACGGGGGCCAATGGACCCGTTCAAGGGACTTGCGAGCCACTTCCCTTGCAACGCGGGCCAAAAGGCTGTTAGGTATGGTGATGGCGTGAGAGATACGGTCAAAACAACGGGGGGTGTTTTGCGCCTTCCCGGTCGCTCTGAGCCTGCTGGCCCTCACCGCGGCCTGGCTCAGGGTGCCCCACGCAGGCCCGGGGG
>CAYUOX010000015.1:0-19974 GCA_964446575.1 uncultured Anaerolineaceae bacterium
CACCCAGAGGTGGTCGCCAAGGCAGCCCGCGAACTGCGCCAACAGGGGTGGTTCTATGATGGCACGCTCCATGGTGCTTACTTGAGTTTTGCCAATTGGTCCGGTCTGGACATGTCTGGCATCGACGTGGAAGGTGCGCGCATGCGCAAAGTCAGGCTGGTAGACACGGATCTACGAAATGCCAATCTGGAAGGCACGACGGTTACGGTGGAACGTTTGGCGCTGGCTCGCGCCTTACGGGGTGCCATCATGCGTGATGGCCGTCGCTACGATGGACGCCTGAACCTACCGGGCGACCTGCAAGAGGCCCAACGCCTGGGCATTTCACCAGACGACGAAGAAGCCATGGCGCGGTTTTACGGCGTCTCTGTGGAAGAATATCGAGCCGGCCAAGTCTGGGCCCGGCAGCATCTGGAACAAGTTCGTGCAAAAGGGGGCAAGTTGTTGGCCTCGTTGGAAGAACCCTGGTGGGAAAAGTTCACCAAGGCAGGGGATTGAGCAAGGCCTGTTTGGGGTGGGGCAGAGCACTTCGTTGGCCGCGCCTTCGCGCGCACCAGGGCGCGGGCGGCCCCACCCCACGGTACGGCAGGAGATCGCTCGCCCACGGCCCTGCCACGCGCCCAGCCCGCGCCACAAGAGCGCGGGCTGAGGCCTGGGGAGGAGGCTCGGGGCCTGGGGGACATTTTCATCTTAACCACCCCGCGCCAGCCCGAACTCCGCGGAATCTCTACGAAATCTCCGGCCTTTCACCAAGGCAATTCGCGCCCTTCCCAGGTCAAGAAGCGCCCGCTGTCCGCGAGGGTGAGCCCCTCTAAAACCCGCACAATGCCCTGGGCCGAGGTCTTCGGCGCCAACGGCGCGGCCGCACCGCCCATGTCGGTGCGCACCCAGCCCGGGTGCATCAGCACCACCGTAATGCCCAAAGGACGCAACTCGTGCGCCAAAACCACGCTCATCATGTTCAGCGCGGCTTTGCTCCCGCGGTAACTGTAATAGCCGCCCCCTTCGGTCAAGGCAATGGAGCCCATGACCGACGTCATCTGGCAAATCAACGGTGCCTGACCCTGCCGCAGCAGAGGCACGAAATGCTTGGCCACGATAAGCGGCGCGATGGCGTTGACCCGGAACGCATCTTGCATGGCCGCAGGGTCGAGAGTATCCCATCGCTCATCACGCACCAAAACGCCCGCGTTGTTGATGAGCCAATCCAGCCCATGCGCCACGGCCTGCACGCGCTGCGCGGCCGCACGGATCGCCGCCTCGTCCGTCACATCCAAAGGCACCACGTGCACCCGCCCCGCGTGGCGGCGCGCCAACGCGTATAGAGCGCTGGCCTGCTCCGGCCGTCGCGCGGCCGCGAACACCGTGTGCCCCGCCTCGGCCAGATGCTGAGCCAACGCCAAACCAATGCCCCGATTGCTGCCTGTGATGAACACTCGCCGGTGCGTCATGTTCGCCTCCTGACCAAGATTTGCTCTTATCATACCATCATCACTGCCATGGACAATGGTATAATCGCGTCATCAGTCTCATCGGCAACCCAGGGGCCGCGAGCGGGAGGACGTATGGCCAGTGTGACCTTTGATCATATTACCAAGCGCTTTGGCAGCGTCACCGCGCTGCACGACGTCCATTTGCACATCCGTGATCGAGAATTCCTGGTGCTGGTCGGCCCGTCAGGCTGCGGCAAAACCACGGCCTTGCGCATTGTGGCTGGCCTTGAAACGCCCACCGAAGGCCACATTCTCATTGGCGACCAAATCGTCAACGACGTGCCGCCCAAAGACCGCGACATCGCCATGGTCTTCCAATCCTATGCCCTTTACCCGCACATGACCGTCTATGACAACATGGCCTTTGGCCTCAAACTGCGCAAAGTGCCCAAGGATGAAATCCGCCGGCGGGTGCACGAGGCCGCGGAAATGCTGGGCATCCAAAACCTGTTGGACCGGTATCCGCGGCAATTGTCGGGCGGGCAGCGGCAACGCGTCGCGGTGGGCCGAGCCATCGTACGCCAGCCTAAGGTCTTCCTCTTCGACGAGCCCCTGTCGAACCTGGACGCCAAACTGCGGGTGCAAACTCGCGCCGAACTCACCAAACTGCACAAGCGCTTGCAAACCACCTTCATCTATGTAACCCACGACCAAGTCGAAGCCATGACCATGGCCGACCGCATCGCGGTCATGAACCTGGGGGAACTGCAGCAAGTCGACACGCCGCAGAACCTGTACGATTATCCGGTCAACAAATTCGTGGCCGGCTTCATCGGTTCGCCGGCCATGAACTTCTTCAACGGCAAACTGGTCGCCGACGACGGTCACCTGTGGGTCGACACCGGCGCGTTTCGGGTGCAAGTGCCCGACGACCGGCGAGACACCTATGCTGCTTACATCGGTCGGCCTGTCATTCTGGGCGTGCGGCCCGAGCACATCCATCATCCCGACTTCACCCCGCCGGGCATCTTTCCGCAGCCGGTCGAAGGCACGGTCGAAGTCGTGGAGCCCATGGGCGCGGAGCAATACGTCTATTTGCGGGCCGGCGACACCGACTTCGTCGCGCGCGTCGACCCGCGCGCCCAATACCGCATGGGCGAGCGTGGGCAGGTGGTCTTCGACATGAGCCGCATGCACCTGTTCGACCCAGAAACCGAACGGGCCATCCGCTGAGATGGCCGGGCCGAAGAGGGCGCGTCCAAGCGCCCTTTTTCATTCCAGCCCCACCAGGAGGGTATCATCATGAGCGACTGGGCTTACCTACGTCCGTTGTTGCGGGCCAACAACCGCAAAATCGTCCTGCTGGTGCTCGACGGCCTGGGCGGTATGCCCATGGGGCCGGCCGGCCCAACGGAACTGGAATATGCCAACACGCCGGTCATGGACGCCTTGGCCGCGGACGGCACCCTGGGGCAGACCATTCCGATTGCGCCGGGCATCGCGCCGGGCTCAGGCCCCGCGCATCTGGCCTTGTTCGGCTACGACCCCCTGCGCTACACCGTTGGCCGGGGCGCGCTCGCGGCCGCGGGCGTGGGGCTGGATCTGCAGCCGGGCGATGTGGTCGCGCGCGGCAACTTCGCCACCTTGGACGCGGAAGGGCGCATCGTCGATCGCCGCGCGGGACGCATCGCCACCGAAGAGGCCGCGCCTTTGGTCGCGCGGCTGGCCCAAATTCAAATCCCCGGCGTTGAAGTCACCGTGCGGCCGGTGCGCGAATATCGCTTCGTCATCCGCCTGCGCGGGCCCAACCTCAGCCCCGACCTGGACGACACCGACCCCCAACAAACGGGCGTACCGCCCAAACCCGTGCGAGCCCGCACCCCCGAAGCCGAGGCCACCGCGCAAATTCTCAACCGTTGGATCGCGGAGGCCCACAACGTGCTGGCCGACCAACCCAAGGCCAACGGCGTGCTGCTACGCGGCTTCTCCACCGACCCGCAACTGCCCCGCTTCGGCGACTGGTTTGGCTTGCGCGCGGTGGCTATTGCGGTCTATCCCATGTACAAGGGCGTGGCCCGGCTGGTGGGCATGGATGTGCTGGACTTCGAAGGTGACACGCCAGCCGACGAATTCGCGGCCGCGGCTCGGGTGTGGAACGACTATGACTTCTTCTTCATCCACATCAAAAAGACCGACTCCAAAGGCGAAGACGGCGACTTCTACGGCAAAGCCAAAGTCATCGAGCAGGTGGATCAAGCCCTTCCGGCCCTGCTCAAATTGAAGCCCGACGTGCTCATCATCACCGGGGACCACTCCACGCCGGCCATGCTGCGCAGCCATTCGTGGCACCCCGTGCCGTTCTTGCTCTGGGCGCCCGGCACCGCCCGCTCCGACAATCAATATCGCTTTGGCGAGAACGCCTGCTTGCAAGGTGGGCTGGGCACGTTCCCCGCGGTGCAAACGATGCCTTTGGCCCTGGCCCACGCGGGGCGGCTCAAGAAGTTCGGCGCGTAGCAGGAGGCAACCCATGACTCGCGTGGCCCTTTGGTGGACCGGGTTGATGCTGCTGGCCTTGGCCGCGTGCACGCCGCGCCGTGTAACCCCCACGCCGGCCCCATCGCCAACCCAGCGTCCAACCCCAGACACGCCCCAGGCCGCGCCCACGCCCGCGGGCCTGCGCTTAACTTCGCCCGCGTTCGCGGCGGGCCAACGCATCCCCGCAGTGTACACGTGCTTGGGCGAAGACCGCATCCCACCGCTGCGCTGGGAGGGCGCGCCCCCCGATACCGCGAGTTTCGTGCTGATCATGGACGACCCCGACGCGCCCGGCGGCGTGTGGGACCACTGGGTGGTATACGACATCCCGGCCACGGTGACGGCCATACCCGAGGGTGGACCTGCGCCCGGCATTGAGGGCGTCAACAGTTGGGGCATTGCGGGGTATGGCGGGCCCTGCCCACCGCCAGGGCCCGAGCATCGTTATCGCTTCGTGCTCTACGCGCTGGACATCCCTTCGTTGGGGCTGGGGCCCGCCGCGACCAAGGCCGAGGTCTTGGCCGCGCTGGAAGGGCACGTGCTGGCCCAAGCCGAGTGGGTTGGCGTGTTTGGGCGCTAAGGGCCCGGTCGCATCAGGGTGTTGGTGGGCTCGCGGCACTGGCAGGCCTCACGGCGTTCGTCCCCGCGCACCAAAAAGCCCTCATAGGCGCGTCCCGTGCCCTGGGAGACCCAACCATCGAGCACGAAGGGCAGGGGGCCGTCCGCGGCAATCCACACGCCGTTGTATTTGCGCGCGATGTGCACATGGGTGCCTGTGCTGATGCCGCCCTCGCACGAGGGGTGTCCCAGGGGGTCCCCCGCCCGCACCCATGTGCCCGCGGGGACCCGCTCCAATTCGGCCAAGTGCAGATACACCACGGCCCAGCCGGTGCCCTCCCAACCGTCGCCGTCCAAGTCGAGCACCACCACGCCCCGGCCCGAACGCACCACCAGCCCATCCGCGACCGCGGTGGCCCAATAGCCCGACACCGTACAGCCGGGCGGCACATCGCCGGGCGCGAAATCCAGCGCGGCCCAAGCGGAGCCGTTCCCCCAACCCGGATGCGGGCCGCCGGTGAAATACCACGCCAAGCCTGGCTCAAAGGGCAATTGCATGGCAGGCTGCTGCAGGTCGGGCGGCAGCAAGGGTTCAAAAGACCAATCGAAGGGATAGCCGAACAGGCGCTGATACGTGGCAAACAGGCCCTCGGGGCCCACCGCGCGTTCCCACGCGCCGCGAGCATAAAGAGGGGCCAGCAGGTTTTGCACCGCGGCCGTGCCCGCGTTGACCTGCGGATGGGCCCGCACCTGCGCGCCATCGGCCAGCAGAAACACGCCCAAGCCGTGAATGCGCCACAAGTAGAACCCCAGATTGAGCCGATCCGCGGCCCACGAAAGTTGCCGCCACAAACCCGCCCGCGCGGGGTCGCGCAGGCCCAAGGGATAGGTCCAAGTGGCGGGGTCGGGTTGGCGCCGCGTCACCCAACCGCTTTGATGCTCCAACACGGCCAGCAGCAAACGGGGGTTGACGGAATAGTCTTCGGCAACCCGCTGCACAATTTCGGGTCCGGTGAGCACTTCATCGCCCACGGTTTCGGTGTAATGCAACAAATAGCCATCATAAGGCTGCGCGAACGCGGTCACATCGAAGCCCGCGGCATAGGGCCCGTAGACCAACTCAGAATCGGGGATGATCTTGAACGCGGGCGCGGTGCCCACGGGCGTGGGCGCGGGGATGAGCAAGGTTTGCCCCACAGCCAACAGGTTGGGGTCGGCCAGCGCGTTGGCCTGCTGCAACGATGCCAGGCTGAGGTTGTAGCGCTGCGCGATGAGGGCCAACGTATCGCCGGGTTGGACGGTGTAGGTCTCGGCTTCGGTGCGTGGGGTGGGCAAGGGATGCGGTGGGTCAGGCGTTGGGGTGAACGCGGGCGTCGCCGGGCCGCGGGTCGGCGGCCGCGGCGGGCCCAGGGCCGGGGTGGCGTCGCGCGCGAGGGTCGCGGCTGCAGTGGGGGCGCGCCACGGCGTCTGGGCTGCGGTCGGTGCAGTGCCGCACGCGGCCAGCCCCACCAACAGCACGCCCCACACGAGCCACTTCCATTTGCGACGGGCCGCCTCGAACATGGCTGCATTGTATCGCGAGGGACGGCCCAGGGCAAGCCGGGTCGCGGTGCCATCGCCAGCCGCGCAGGCCGGGGAGATTTAGTATAATGAAAGTCCCGGCGCGGCGTGGCCGCGGCGGAGCCCGTTCCCCTGGCAATAGGAGGGTATCGCCTGTGGCCCAACTCGAGCCCAAACCGGTCAGCGCTTCACGCACCACCTTGGCCCAATTGATGCAGCCCCAGCACGCCAACAATCTGGGCACGGTGCACGGCGGCGTCATCATGAAGTTGGTCGATGAAGTCGGTGCCATCGCGTGCGTGCGACACGCGGGCCATCGGGTGGTGACCGTGGCCATCGACCAGATGATGTTCCAGCACCCCATTCGCATCGGCCACCTGGTCATTTTGACCGCGGAGGTGTCGTATGTGGGACGCACCTCCATGGAGGCGGAGGTGCGGGTCGTGGCCGAAAACCCCATCACGGGCGAACAAGTACACACCAACACCGCGTATGTGGTCTATGTGGCCGTGGACGAGCGTGGGCGCCCTGTGCCCGTGCCGCCGCTGCTGTTGGAGAACGAAGCCCAACGCCAGCGTTTCGAGCAGGCCAAGGCCCGCCAAGCCTTTCGCTTGCAACAGCGAGAACAAGCCCGCCGGGCCTATCAAAACGCGGAGGAGGCCGACGCATGAGCCACGCGGAGGCCGTACCCGAGGGCTGGGAACCGCTGCCCGACGACCACCCCCTCAGCCGCCGAACGCCATCGGCCGGGCCTGAGCCCGAACTCATCACCTCGGTTCGTTCGCTGCAAGATCTCATTGATCGCGCGCTGGGGCGCGCGGCTGAGCCATCCGCCCAAGAAGATGCCGGCTTGGCCGAAGTGGTGCCCTTCCCATTTTTGGCGCTGGTGGGGCAGCGCGAAATGCGCTTGGCCCTGCTGCTGGCTGTCGTGCATCCGGGGCTGGGCAGCGTGCTGCTCATCGGCCCGCCGGGCACGGGCAAGAGCACTGCGGCCCGCGGGGTGGCCGAGATCCTGCCGCCCGTGCCCCGCAGCCTGTGCTACTACGGCTGCCTGCCCGAAGACATCGTGCGCGGCGGGTTAGAGGCCGTTTGCTCGGACTGCGCGCGCAAATATCAGGCCGGGCAGCCGCTGGCCGTCGAAGACCGCGCCCGCTTCATCGAGTTACCCCCCACGGTAAGCCCCGACACCCTGTTTGGCGCGTTGGCCGCGCCAACAGGCCGACGCCCACGCTGGCGCAAAGGCCTGCTGGCCCAGGCCGACCGTCATGTGCTCTATCTGGACGAACTGGGGCGTTACCCGCCCGCGGTGGTGGACACCATTTTGGAGGCCGTGCACCAGGGCCATTACACCGTGCACCGCGGGGGCCTGGCCGCGACCTACCGCAGCCGCGCGTTGCTCATCGCCTCCGCCGACCCCGAATACGCCACAGTGCCCCGCCGCACGTTGGAGCGTTTCGCGCTGCGCGCGCAAGTGCGGCCCCTGGAGGCCGCGGAACGCGAGACCCTCTACCGGCGCCAACAGGCCTGGCGGGCCAGCCCAGCCGATTTCGCAGCCCGCTACGCGGCCGAGACCCAAGCCCTGCGCGACGAGGTGCAAGCCGCGCGGCAGATCTTGCCCTTGGTGCGGGTGGACGACGCGTTGGTGCGCCGGGCCGTGGCTGTGGTGCAACAATTGGGGATTGGCTCCGCGCGGGCCGAGCACGCGTGGCTGGAGGCCGCGCGCGCCCATGCGGCCGCGGCCGGCCGCGTCCATGTCACGCCTGACGACCTGGAGGCCACCGCGACCTTGGCCTTGCGTTTTCGCGGCCGCGCGCTCACCCCAGCGGTGGTCGCCGAAGCCCAAGCCGAGGACGAACGCATCCGCGCGGCTTGGGCGACCCGCGCGGCCCAGGCTGAGCCGTCCCCGGCCCCACCGGAGGTGTCCCCATGAGCCCCCGCATCATCGCGGGCCGCGCGCGCGGCCGCAAACTGTTTTCGTTGCCCGGCGACGTGGTGCGCCCTATCACCGACCGGGCCAAAGAGGCCCTGTTCAACATCGTCGGCGCCGACGTGCTGGGGTCGACATGGCTGGACCTGTTCGCAGGCACCGGCAGCGTGGGGCTGGAAGCCCTCAGCCGTGGCGCCGCGTTCGTGCGCTTCGTCGAGTGGAACCCCAAAGTGCGGCGCGTGCTGCAACGCAATTTGCAACATTGTGGTCTGGACGATCCGGACCGGCACGAAGTGCTGCAGATGGACGCGTTCGCGCTGCTGAGTCAGCCGCCGGATCGCGCGTTCGACTACATTTTTGTCGCGCCGCCGCAATATCACGGCCTGTGGCGCAAAGCCTTGGAGCACATCGACCGCAACCCCGGCTGGTTGAGCGATGACGGGTGGGTGGTGGTGCAGATCCACCCCAGCGAGTACGAAGAGGTGCCGCTACAGCATTTGGAAGTCTTCGACCAACGGCGCTATGGCGGCGTGTTGCTGGTGTTTTATGGCCGGCCCGAACCCGACGCGGCCGACGCTTGACCCCGCGTGGCCGCGTCGCGAGGTTTTCGATTCGGGCCGCAGACTGGTATAATCCGCGCGACGGTAACCACGCCGTAAGGAGGCGAACTTATGGATCCTTTGACCGCGCTGGTGGAGCGTTTTACCCCTGCCTTTGAGCGTACGCCCAAGGGCGTTCGGGTGACCGATGCCCACGCGGCCCGGGCCGCGATGCCCCAATTGGCCGAGTTGGCCGCGTTGGCCACGGGGGCCGAAAAGGGCGCGGCCCAGTTCCTCATTCGCGCCGCGGCGCAAGATTTGGGCATTCTGCCCGCGTCCATCCATGATCTGTACATGGCCCGCGGCCGGGGCGAGGTGGCCCCCTCGTTCACGGTGCCGGCCATCAACCTGCGCGCATTGCCCTTTTTGGCCGCGCGCGCGGTGTTTCGCGTGATGCGCGAAATCCAAGCCGGGCCCGTCATCTTCGAAATCGCCCGCTCCGAAATCGGCTACACCGACCAACGCCCGGCCGAGTATGCGGCCCAAGTGCTGGCCGCGGCCGTGGTGGAAGAGCACCAGGGCCCTGTGTTCCTGCAAGGCGACCACTTTCAGATTTCAGCCAAACGCTACGCGCAAAACCCCGACGCGGAATTGCAGGCCGTGAAAGACCTCATCGCCGAAGCCCTGCAGGCTGGCTTCTTCAACATCGACATCGACGCGTCTACATTGGTCGACTTGAGCCAGCCCACCGTGCCCGAACAACAGCGCGTCAACTACACCCTCACCGCGAAGTTGACCGCGTATCTGCGCGCGCGCGAGCCCCAGGGCGTGACCGTGTCCACCGGCGGCGAAATCGGCGAGGTGGGTGGCCACAACTCCACCGAAGAGGAACTGCGCGCCTTTATGGACGGCTACAACGCGACACTGGCCCAATTGGCGCCAGACGCCGCGGGGCTGAGCAAAATCAGCATCCAAACGGGCACTTCCCACGGCGGCGTGGTGCTGCCCGATGGCACGCTGGCCCAAGTCAAGGTCGACTTCGACACGCTGCGCCGGCTGAGCCGCATCGCGCGCGAAGAATACGGCCTGGCCGGTGCGGTGCAACATGGCGCGTCGACCCTGCCCGAAGAGGCCTTCGGCAAATTCGTGGAGTATGAGGCCTGCGAAGTGCACCTGGCCACCAACTTCATGAACATCCTCTACAACCACATGCCCGCGGACCTCAAGGCCGAAATCTACGCGTATCTGGATAAGCACCATCAGCACGAACGCAAACCCAACTGGACCGACGAACAGTTCTACTACAAGACCCGCAAGCGGGCCCTGGGGCCATTCAAGCAGGCCATTTGGAACTTGCCCGCGGAGGTCAAGGCCCGCGTGTACGCGGACTGGGAAGAGCAATTTCGGCGTTTGTTCCGGCTGCTGGGCCTGACCAACACGCGGTCGTTGGTCGAGCGTTACATTCGCCCCCAGGTCGTCCCGCCGGACCCGGCCGCCTATTTGGGCGAGGCCATGGCCGCGGAAGACACCAGCGACCTGGCCGATTGAACTCGGGAAGGGCGGCCTGAGCAGGGCCGCCCTTTTGTCCTCATCAAGGGAAGCACCATGGGCGCAGCGCGGCGTCGACGGCTCGGGGGCCTCTTATGGCTGGCGCATCTGCCCCACGCCAGCCAGCGCCAATGGCTGACCTTCGGCTTGGTCGCGCCGGCCCCTCTGGTGCCAGCGTATGCGAAAAAGGGTCTGATGAACGAGGCCATGGCCGGCAACGCGGCTTCTTTTGCGGCCCATGATCACGATCTGGCCACCCAGCGCTTGGCCCTTATCGTATCCGAGCCCCGCAAAGCCTTCACTCATCGCGCCCAACGCCCCAATTTCGCGGCCGAACCCAACGCCTGGACGCGTTGGGCTGCGGGGCCCACGTTGTGCTTCTATCGCCCCAGGGCCACGTATCCGCAAGTGGGGGTGCAACTGGGGGCTCCGCGCGCCACCGTCGCCGACGCTTGCCGCGCGCGGCTGCCCGTGCCCCCTGCTCCGCCTTCTACGCAGGAGACACAGCCATGAGCCACACAGATCCCAACACCCAAGGCATTCATGCGGAGCGTTACCGCGTCATTCCGCGCACGCTGATTTTTCTCACGACCGCGGACCGGGTGTTGCTGCTCAAAGGCGCGGCACACAAGCGGCTTTGGGCGGGCCGCTACAACGGCCTGGGCGGGCACGTCGAGCCCGGCGAGGATGTGCTGCGCGCGGCCCGGCGAGAAGTCGAGGAAGAAGCCGGTCTGGTTGACGTGGATCTGCACCTGTGCGGCACGCTGATCATCGACACCGGCACACCTACCGGGGTGCTGCTGTTCGTGTTTCGGGGTTTTCTGGCGGACACTCCTCCGGTCGCGGCCTCGGACGAGGGAGAGCCGCAATGGATCCCCTTCGACGAAGTGGTGAACTACCCCCTGGTGGACGATCTGTTCGTGCTGTTGCCCCGGGTGCTGGCCTGGCAACCAGGTCACGAGACCTTCCACGGGCTCATCACCACCGACGCGGATGGCTATCCGCGGGTGCAATTCAGCGCGTGAGGTCCTACCATGACCTGGCTGACCGTCCTATTCGGCGGCTTGGTCGCCGCGACCTTGGCCGCGGGGGCGCACTTGCGTTGGGGCCGGGGCTGCGTGACCCTGGCCGCGTATACGGTGACGGCCGAGGTCGGCTTCTGGGCTGGCCATTGGCTCGCGCAACGCCAAAATTGGGGCTGGGGGTACTGGGGAGGGCTGGCCCTGGGCCCGGCCCTGCTGGCCGCAGCGGCCGCAGTGGGTCTCACCGCGTTCTTGCTCTACACGCCAACGACAACGCCCAACCCCGATTCCTCCTCACCACCCCATGGAGGCTAACATCATGCGTTTGAGCGTTTGTCCTCACGACATCGTCAAACAACTGCAAAGTTGGCTGGCGCTCACCGGTTATCTGCAAAAACACCTACAAGTGCACATCACGCTGGAGCCAACCACCGACTTCGCGGCCTTTTATGAACGCTCATTGCCCCACGCGGATTTGGCCTTTGTCAACCCGTGGGATGCGTGGCACTTGGTCCACACGCGAGGTTTCGAACCCCTCTTCGGCACCGAAGCGCCCGACGAGGTGGTGTTCATTGCCCATCCTGACGACACCGAAGCCACATTGGAAGACTTCGACGGGCACATCATCGCCGCGGTAGACCGGCAATTCGCCACCGCGTTGGGGCTCTACCTGCTGCGCGAGCGTGGCATTGCCGTGGCCGATGTCGTGCATGTTCCCTCGTGGGTGCAAGTCATTCGAGCGGTGGCGCAGCGCAAGGTGCGCTTTGGTCTGCTCTACCAAGATTTCTACGCCGGCCTTTCGCGCCTCTCGTGCACGCAATTCCGGGTCGTGCACGAGAGCCACACCGCGTACGCCACCCACATGCTGCTGCTGAACCCTGAGCGCCACGCGACGCGCGACGCGCTGGTCGAGGTCCTCGCGAACATGCCTCAGGACCCCGAAGGCGCGGCCATTTTGCAGGAACTGCGCATCGGCCGTTGGGTGCGTAGACATGATCTGGGGCGCATCGAGCAGGTGCTGAGCGTGTCGGGGCTGGCCACGGCCTGACCCCAAACGCATTGCTGAACGCCCCAGGCCCATGGCAGGCCCCGCGCGTCCGCGGCCCGTGGGCGGTGGGGCCGCGCCATCACAAGCAGGAGGTGGACCATGGGGGCTTTTTGGCGCCGCTGGTTGGCCTGGAGCGCGTTCGGCGCGGGGCTGGCCCTGGCGTTGGCCCACACCGAAGGCTTTGGGGCCGAGTTGGGCCCGCGCCAAGGGTTGGCGTTGGTCCTCAGCATCGCGCCCCTGGTCGGCGCACAACTGGCCTTGGGCTCCCCCACGGCCTTGGCGCAAGTGCGCGGCTGGGTCGCCCAGCGCCGGACGCGCGCGCGACACGTCGCGGTCTTCGCGTGGGCGTTGTGCTATCTCGCGGGCCATGTGTTGGTCGGGGCCTTTGACCCTTATGCCACGGCCATTGTCGTGGGCGGTCTCACCGTCGTGTGGGCCGTGTGGGGGCACGAAGTCCGCGGGCAAGCCCGCTTCACCTGGACCGACGGCCTCATTTGGCTTTGGCTGTGGATTCCCTTTGACTTGCGGTGGACCTATGCGTTATGGCACGGGCTTCCGGGCTTGGACTACGCCTGGTGGGCCGTGGCCCTGACCGTGGTCGCCGCGCTGGGTTGGTACGTCTTCCGCGAATGGCCCGCGCGCGGCTATCGCCTAACACCCCAAGGCCGCGATCTATCCGTGGCCGTGGGGGCGACCCTCGCCTTTGCCGCCATCGTCATTCCGATTGGGCTGGCCATCGACTTTTTGCGCTTCCCGCCAACCGAAGTCCCCCGCGTTTCCGCGGTGCTCGCGGGGTTCGCGGGGCTGTTTCTCACCGTCGCTTTGCCCGAGGAGATCTTCTTCCGCGGCATCCTGCTCCACGGGCTGGACCACACCCTACGCTCGCGATGGGCTTCGTTGGTCCTGTCATCCGTGGCCTTCGGGCTCATGCATTGGAACAACGCGAACGGCTTGGCGGCCCAGATCGCCTATGTCGGGCTGGCGACCTTGGCCGGTGCGTTCTACGGGTGGGCTTACCGCCGCAGCGGCAACAACCTCCTCGCGCCGGTGCTCACCCATACCTTGGTCGATCTCATTTGGCGCTTTGGGTTTCAGTGAACCGCGGGCGTGGCGTCATGCGCCCCAGGCGATGAGGGCCATGGTGAACAGCATATACAGCGAAGCGAATTTGAACAGCAAGAAGTTGCGCTTCGGGCTGGGGCGGGTCACGGTGGTGAACGCCAGCCAGGCCAGGGCCACCGAAAGCACGACCAGCATCTCCAGCGCGCCCGCGGTCAGGCCGATGAGCCAAGCCGCGGCAATGATGGTGCCGGCGGCCAACACGGCCGCTAAAGCAATGGTGCCATAGGCGAAGCGCGCGCCATAGACAATGGGCACGGTGGGCACCTCGGCCCGGCGGTAGTCTTCGTCATAACGCAAGGCAAAGGTCACAATGTGCGTGGGGATCCAAAACAGCACGGCCAGGGCCAGCAAGATTCCAATGAGGTCGATCTGCCCCACGGCCAACACCCGCCCGGCCAACACAGGCATGCCGCCCGACAGCCCGCCCCAAACGATGGACCACGGCGTACGGCGTTTGAGCCAGATCGTATAGACCACCACGTCCAGAAACCAGCCCAAGAACACCACCAAGCCATACAAGGGGCTCAAAAGGAAGGCCCACCCAACGCCCCCGATGGTGAGCGCCAAGCCCAGCAGCAAAGCCTCGCGCGGGCTCACCCGGCCAGCGGGCAAGGGGCGCCAACAGGTGCGATACATCCGCGCGTCGATGTCGCGGTCATACCACATATTGAGCACCGTGCTGCCCGCGATGGCCAGGTATAAACTCAAGGCCAAGCCCAGCACCTGGCCAGCCGCGCCGTGCAAACCACCGTGTGCGCTGTAATAGCCCGCGAGGCCGGTCGTTAACAGCAGCGCGGTTTGCAAACTCTTGGTCATCTGCCAATACAGCCGCACGCGTTCGATTATCTTCGTCATCGGACTCACTCCCTGCGGCAAAGGGAGGGGCCGGGTCGCGCGCCCGGCCCCCGCGACTCATGGCACATCGCGCACGCAGCGCAGGCCAACCGTGGGCCCGCTGAACTCAGGCGGCGCAAAGTTGCGCCACACCGCGCGCGCGTCGATCTCATAGTCCGCGAAACTCCCTCCTTTGAGGATGCGCTGGTGGGTCTCCTCGATGTCGTCCGCGACCCACTCCCACACGTTGCCGGCCATGTCATACACACCATAGGGGCTGGCCGCGTCTTCGGTGTGGAAGCCCAAATGGGTCTGGCCGTTGTAGAAGCCTACGGGCGTGGTTTCACCCAGGCCACCCCAATACGATTCGAAGGGGTCGCGGCTCTTGTAGTAGTTGGCGTGCGCGTGGGTGATCTCCCAACCCCATGGATAAGGGCGCCCATCGGTGCCGCGGGCGGCCTTCTCCCATTCCGCCTCGGTGGGGATGCGCCCGCCCACACTCTGGCAGTAGGCCCACGCGCCGAACCAAGTCACATACGTGGCCGGGTGGTTGGCAAAGCCTTCCTTGACGACAAACGTGCCGTTTTCATAGACCACCTTGGCCCCAATGGCTTCCAGCGGATACACCAGATAGGAGCCAGGGCCGATTTCGACCTCGTGCTTGCCGCCATGGTAAGGCTCGCCCGGATATTCCACCATCACGCCTTCGTCGCCCAATTGCAGCGTGCCCGCGGCCAGCGCTTCGTTAAGGAAGGCGGCCCATTGGGCGTTGGTCACGGGGGTGACCATGATCTCATACGCGTCCAACGATTGGCGCACATCGTGCAGGCCGAACAAGAATTCGCCGGCCGGAATGCGCACCCAGGCGTTCGGGTCCACCCCCGTGTCGACGGTAGGCACGTCCTCGGGCGGGCTCAAGTTGGCCCGGCATCCCGCCAGCAGCACGGCCAGGCCCAACAGCAACAGTCGGACGAGGGACCGATGCAGGTTCATGGCGTGTCCTCCTCGTACAAGGGGGGGAAGGCCGGGTTGCGCCATTCCTCGACCCAGCGTCCATCCGGCTTGAACAGATCGACCAAGCGCCACATCAAGAACGCGGCCAGCGCGGTGAGGAAGAGGAACAAGGCGACGTCCATCACCAGCAAAGTGCGGGTCACCAGGGGTTGTTCCAAGATCTCGGGCACGAACACCCGCTTGAGAATCAGCACATTGGCGGCCAGGGTGGCGGTCATGTTGCCCAAAATGACGATCCACCCCAGCCACTGGCGCGCTTTGCCGCGCACCCCGGCCAAGTCAATGTAATAGAGCAGCAGAATCGCGGCGATGACAAAGGCCAAGATGTGCCAGTGGCCGACCAAGCCAATCTTCTCTTCGCGCAGCAGCCAGTGCCGGAACATCTCTAATTTGATGGCCATGTACACACCCGGCGCGGTCACCACCACATTCATGAACAGCATGAGCCAAGTCGCGCCCCAGGGGAGCGGGTCATGCAACATGGCCTTGAGTTTGGCGCCCAAGCCCGCCTGCTCGGGGGACAGCCCCTTTTTGGCCAAGCCCACATGAATCTGGCGCCGCCAGACATAGATGGCCAGGAAGACCGAGGCCAGCATCAAGAAGCCCGCGCCCACATTGATCACGTGGTGGGCAATGTCGCGGAAGGGCACCACCATCCACGCGCCCACGCTGATGATAATGGTGCCGATGATGTTGAGCGGCATGGCCCACTTTTGCGGCCAACCCTTGAAGTCGACCCAGCGGCTGACGATGAACACGGCCGCAACCGCGATGTCCACCAACATGATGTGCAGATGGCCGACAATGGCCAGTTCCAGCGGCGTGTGATAGGGAATGCGGATGATGTCTTCGGACAAGAAGACCTCAAAGCCATGCCCATAGAACGATCCGGGCACCGCGCCGTAAATGGCCGAGATCAGCGTGGCCACCGTCATGATGAACACGGCCAAACGCTCACCGTCCACCCCGCCTTTGAGGCGCCAATAGGGCGACCCTTCAGGCAAGCGATAGTCCTTCGACCACGGCCAAAAGGCCACGGCCAGCATCACCCCCGCGAAGAAAATGAGGGACTGGCCAAACAGGAACAAGCCATGGAAGACCCAGTTGTGCCCCCAATAGGCGAAGGCCAGGCCAAACAGCATGGCCGAGAGGTAACCCACCGTCATCAGGATGTGGATCACCAGTTTGTAGCCTTCTTTCATCGGATACAGGCCGGTCAGCATGTACACTTCCACCGCGATGACGGCCATCGCGAAGGCGTGATAGAGGAGAATGAGCCGGCCTTCCCGCTCCATGGGGTTGAGGTCCATGCCCCACAGGCGAATCCAAACATCGCGCACGCCCCATTCGGCCATGGGCCCCGAGAGCATGCCCATAAAGGCCGCGGTCAAGGCAATGAGCGCGACCGTTCCCAGCACCAGCCCCCGGGACGAGCCGAACAGGTAGCGCAAACGAGCCGTCAATCCTTTCATGGACGACCTCCGTGAAAGACGAAGATGAGCGGGCCTGGCCGGAGCGCCCCGACCGGGCCCGCTGGGCGACTACGGAGCCAAGCGCTTGATGAAGCCCCAAGTGTAAGCCAAGGCCATCAGCAGCAGCAAGGGGGCCAAGATGGTGATCACCACCTGTTGGCTGAAGAAGAGGAACTGCTTGCCCGCTTTGAGGAAGGCCAACGCGATGCCGCCCAAGCCGATGAGCACACCGCCCACCGCGACCATGGCAAACGCGCCAGGCGCGGCGCCTTGGCTCACCGCCCACAGCGGCAACAGCACGATGGTCAGCCCCGCGATGCTGTGCACAATGGGCAGCACCACTTTGCCCAACGCGGCCATGCCGCCCAAATAGGCCACCGCGATGAGCAAGAAGCCGATGACGGCAAAGGCCAGATATGCCTTGGCCCACTCGGGCTTGAGGTCATACACCAGCCCAGTGGCCAACCCCAAAGGGATGAGGGTGGTCACCACCACCACCCACGGCGAGCCTAATAGGTCGTAGCCAAAGGCGATGAGCAACACCCCCGCCACCAGCAGCACCAGGAAGGACAGCATATAGGCCAGGTACGCGGTTTTCGGGGTTTTGTTGTACGCCTGATAGAAACGGGCCAGCGCGTAGAGCGCGATCAGCCCAGTGATCAAGAGCAACACGCGGTCTAACCAGTTCATGAAACACCTCCTCGTAGATGGGAACCGAGCGGGGCCCCGGTTGGGGGCCCCGCGCAGCGTGTTTAGTAGATGTCGTTCATGGTGTTGAACACATTGAACTTGCCTGTGGCCGTGGGCAGGTTGGGGATGCGCGCCACTTCTTCCAGGGTCGTGGCGTCGTAGACCACCACCTCACCCTGCTGACCTTCGGGCGCGTCGATCTTGCCCCAAACGCTCACCCAGACCTCCGTGCCGTCCTTGTTGAACTCGAAGTGCACAGCCCGGCCGTAGTCCGCGACCTCCCAGCACTTCTCGACTTCCAGGGTCTCCTTGTTGACCGCGCAGACACTGCGCTGCATCTTCTCGTCGTTGGTGATGGGGAAATCGACGAACAGGTACGGGCTGTTGGGGTGGGTCTTGATGAACAGGTTCCCCGCCGCGGGCAGTTCAATGCGGGCCACCTCCTTCCAGGCATAGTCGGGGTGCCCTTCAGGATCCACGCCAATGAGCGAGACGAAGTTGTCGCCCAAGTGGCCTGTGGCCCAAACGGGACCGTATTCCGGATGCACCCAGTTGGCGCCCCGGCCCGGGTGCGGCTTGGTGCCCACCGGCACGATGGCCTCGATCTTCTCGTCCTCAGTGTTGACCACCACAACCTTGTTGCGCATGTTCGCGGCGACCAAGAAGTAGGGGCTCAGGCCCACCCGCTCGGTGCCGTTCCACGCCATGGCCCAACCGCCGTCGTGCAAGAAGCGCTCGGCTTCCAGCATCTTGACGGTGGGGTTGTTGGGGTCGCTGTAGTCCACCAACCAGACCTGGCCGGTCTCCTTCACGTTCACCACCCACTGCGGCTTCGCGTGGGAGGCCACGATGCTGGCCACCCGGGGCTCGGGGTGGTATTCCTCGGTGTCATAGGTGTAACTGCGGGTGCTCACCACCTTGAAGGGCTCCAACGTCTGGCCGTCGAGGATGACAAAGTGCGGCGGCCAGTAGCAGCCCACGATGGCGTACTTATCCTCGTAGCCCGTGTATTTGCTGGTATCCACCGAGCGGGCGTCGTAGCACACCTTGGTCTTGGCGACCAAATCGGGGGTTTCGAGCCACAGGTCGATCAGCCCAACCTTGCCGTCGCGGCCGATGGTGTACACATAGCGGCCCGACTTGGACATGCGCACGATGTGGGTGGCGTAGCCGCTCTCGACGATGTTGACCACCTCTTTGGTGTCGCCATCGATGATGGCCACTTTACCGGCATCCCGCAGGATGACCACAAAGAAGTTTTGCCAATTCCGATCATGTTGGGGCTCGGTGGGTCGCTCCTCGGGCGGGATGATCACCTCCCACGCCTCCTTCATCTGCTCCAAGGACATCTCGGGAGGCATGGGCGGGTCGAGTTGGACATACTTGGCCATCAGCAGGGTTTCTTCTTCGCTCAACACGCCCTGCTTGCCCCAGTCGGGCATGCCGCGCGCGGTGCCGTTGAAGATAATGGAAGCCAAGTTGGTGGTGCCCAAGCGCTTGGTGTTTTCCGGCTCCAGGCTGGGGCCGGTCGCGCCCTTGCGCAGCACACCATGGCAACCCGCGCAGCGGTCGAAGTAGATCTGCTTGGCCTTTTCGAACTCTTCGTCGCTGAGGGCGATCTCATCCGCGGGGGCGGCCTCTTCGGTCGCTTCCGCGGCTTCGGGGGTCACTTCGACCGTAACGACCACGGTCTTGACCACTTCGACGGTCTTCACCACTTCTTTGACCTCGGGCGTGGCCGCTTCTTGCGCGCCACACGCCGTCAGCACCGCGCCGAACAGCGCGGCCATCAACAGCAGCAGGATCGAAAGGCGTAGTTTACGTCCGGGCATAGGGCTACTCCTCGCACGCAGAGATGAACGAATAAGGTCTGCTTTCAGTGTAGGGTGGGGCTCACAAAGATTCTGTGACAGCGGTCACACTTATATATGAGGGTTGTCATGCCTGTGCGGGGTGTCGCTCAGGGCTGTTCACGCGTGCCCGCAAGGCTTGTGGGTCCAACAGCACCACCCGCCCACGGCCCGAACGAATCAGGCCTTCCCGGCGCAGCACAGCCAGTTCGCGGCTGACGGTTTCGCGGCTGGTGCCGATCCACTGCGCCAAATCCTGATGCGTGGCGCGCACTTCCAACTCCCCCTGACCGTTCGGCTGAGCGTGCTCCAGCAGCGCCAAGATCAAGCGCTCCCCCGCGTCGTGGAACATGCTGGTTTCCATCCGCTGGACGATGCGCCGCACATGGCGAAAACATTTACCATGCAACCAGCGCAGCAGTTCGGGGTGCTGATCGCAGATGGTTTGGAACTCTTCCTTGGGGGCCCACAACAGGGTGGTCGGCGTGATGGCCCGGGCAGTACCCAACTGGGGGCCTTGGTCTAAAATGGCCAAGGGGCAAAAGCAGTCGCCTGCCCCATGGCGGCAGAGCAGCGTCTGATGGCCATCGTGGTCGACCCGCTCCAAATGCACCCGGCCATCGAGGACGAAATAGATATGCTCGGCCGGGTCCCCCTGATGGAAGACCACCTCACCCGCGGGAATGTGGCGAATGCGGAAAATCGATTCGATTTGGGTGCGCAAATGCTCGGGCAAACTCTGCAACATGATCGGACACTCCCCGCCACTGGCCCGTCGAGGTACTTTCAGTGTACCGAAAGATGCGCGGAAAATCAATGAGG
>CAYUOX010000016.1:0-34504 GCA_964446575.1 uncultured Anaerolineaceae bacterium
CTCTTGCCTGGTCGCGGGGGCCGGATTCGAACCGGCGACCTTCGGGTTATGAGCCCGACGAGCTACCGCTGCTCCACCCCGCAACGAGTGCTTGCTCAAGCCACGCCGCATTATAGCACAACTGCAGGCCGAAGTCAACCATCGCGCGTGTCCGTCTCCCCTTGCAAATGGGCTCGCGGTTGCGGTATGCTTAGGGTACTCATGGGTTGCTCCTCCTTGGCTTGCTTGGCTTGTGGATGGTTCTATTTTGCCAGAGGAGCAACCTTTTTCCTTTTTCCCTTTCCCGTCCCTGCGTGTGTTTGTTTTATGTAAGCCTACCAGATTGAAATAGACTCATTTTTGCGTTTGCCCTTGACAAGGCGGGGGAAGGCGAGTATAGTTGGGCCTCGCCGGTCGGGGGAGCGTCCCCGGCTGGCGAGGGGAATCGCAGGGCTTGGAGGGCCTTGCGAGAGGGTCACAGCGGCCGAAAAAAGGTGGCGAAAAGGACCCTCAAAACCCTTGACAAGGCGGCGGCCCGGCGTATAATAAGGGGCGCCAAAGGGATAAGGAGCCAGAAACCGGGGCCTGCGGGCCCGTCTGGTCTGGGCCGATGCGAAGCGCGAGCGAGGCATCGGCTTTTGTTTCCCGCCTGAAGAGGGACCTTGACAACAAGAGAGTGACCAAAAGGGCCTGGTTCCGAGGCCCGCCCCGCGTAGCCATGGTGTGCACAACACCAGGATCAGAACTCGGCAAACACGCCAAGAGGCGTTGTCTTTTGCGGAGGGTTTGATCCTGGCTCAGGGTGAACGTTGGCGGCGCGCCTAACACATGCAAGTCGAGCGGGGAAGACTCCCTTCGGGGAGGGTTCCCAGCGGCGAACGGGCGAGTAACGCGTGGGTGACCTGCCCCAGAGACGGGGATAACCCCTGGAAACGGGGGCTAATACCCGATGCCCTGGCCGGGGTTAGAGGCCCGGCCAGGAAAGGGTTCTGGGTACCGAAAGGGCCCAGCGCCGCTCTGGGAGGGGCCCGCGTCCTATCAGGTAGTTGGTGGGGTAACGGCCTACCAAGCCTGCGACGGGTAGGGGGCCTGAGAGGGTGGCCCCCCGCATGGGGACTGAGACACGGCCCCGACACCTACGGGTGGCAGCAGTGGGGAATCGTGGGCAATGGGCGAAAGCCTGACCCCGCGACGCCGCGTGAGGGAAGAAGGCCTTCGGGTCGTAAACCTCTTTTCGGGGCGAAGAGAGAGGACGGTAGCCCCGGAAAAAGTCACGGCTAACCACGTGCCAGCAGCCGCGGTAAGACGTGGGTGGCGAACGTTACCCGGATTTACTGGGCGTAAAGTGCGCGTAGGCGGCTCGGTAAGTTGGGCGTGAAAGCTCCCGGCTCAACCGGGAGAGGACGCTCAAGACTGCCGGGCTCGAGGGCGGTAGAGGGAGGTGGAATTCCCGGTGTAGCGGTGAAATGCGTAGATATCGGGAGGAACGCCAGTGGAGAAGTCGGCCTCCTGGGCCGTCCCTGACGCTGAGGCGCGAAAGCCAGGGGAGCGAACCGGATTAGATACCCGGGTAGTCCTGGCCGTAAACGCTGTGGACTTGCCGTGGGGCCCGATAGGGTTCCGTGGCGGAGGTCACCCGTTAAGTCCACCGCCTGGGGAGTACGGGCGCAAGCCTGAAACTCAAAGGAATTGGCGGGGGCCCGCACAAGCGGCGGAGCGTGTGGTTTAATTCGATGCAACGCGAAGAACCTTACCTGGGCTTGACATGCGGGTGGTACCGAACCGAAAGGGGAGGGACCCTTCGGGGAGCCCGCACAGGTGCTGCATGGCTGTCGTCAGCTCGTGCCGTGAGGTGTCCGGTTAAGTCCGGGAACGAGCGCAACCCCTGCCCGCAGTTACACGTGTCTGCGGGGACTGCCCGGGCAACCGGGAGGAAGGTGGGGACGACGTCAAGTCAGCATGGCCTTTATGCCCAGGGCTACACACACGCTACAATGCGCAGGACAATGGGTCGCGACACCGCGAGGTGGAGCCAATCCCCAAACCTGCGCCCAGTTCGGATTGCAGGCTGCAACTCGCCTGCATGAAGCCGGAGTCGCTAGTAACCGCGCGTCAGCAACAGTGCGGTGAATACGTTCCCGGGCCTTGCACACACCGCCCGTCACGTCCGGGGAGTGGGCTACACCTGAAGTCCGGTAGCCTAACCCGAAAGGGAGGGCGCCGGATGAAGGTGGGGTCCGCGACCGGGACGAAGTCGTAACAAGGTAGCCGTACCGGAAGGTGCGGCTGGATCACCTCCTTTCTTGGAACATCCTGCGTGGGGCGGGCCGGACAGGCCCCTTTTGGTCACTCTCCTGTTGGGAAGGTCAGAGGCGGCGCACTGCGCCGCGCTGACGGTGCGGGCCTGTAGCTCAGCTGGTTAGAGCACACCCCTGATAAGGGTGGGGTCAGAGGTTCAAGTCCTCTCAGGCCCACAGTGGGGATGTAGCTCAGCGGGAGAGCGACGCCTTTGCAAGGCGGCGGTCGGGGGTTCAAATCCCCCCATCTCCACTGAGTTACAGTTGCCCCAGCACCGCAGGTGGCACCTTGACAAGAGCATATACCGCGCGTCGGGCGGTTCGGCCCGATGGTAAGGTAAGGAAGGTACTAAGGGCTCGCGGTGGATGCCTCGGCGCCAAGGGCCGATGAAGGGCGTGGGACACTGCGATAAGCCTCGGGGAGCCGTGTCCAGGCGTTGATCCGGGGATGCCCGAATGGGGAAACCCGCGGTGGAAAACCCACCGCATCCCCCACCGTAAGGTGGGTGGAAGGGAACGGCCCGAACTGAAACATCTTAGTAGGGCCAGGAAGAGAAATCAACCGAGATGCCCTGAGTAGTGGCGAGCGAAAGGGGCACAGCCCAAACCGGTACAACTGAGTGGTCTGCCGGCCTATGTTGTACCGGGGTTGGAGGACACCCTCCGGGGGGCGGCAGCGACCCCCAGGGAGTGAAAAACCGGTGCGTTAGCCGAAGGGCCTGGAATGGCCCGCCAAAGAGGGTGACAGCCCCGTAGGCGAAAACGCATCGGCTCCCGAGGGTGCTCCTGAGTACCACGGGACCCGGGAAATCCCGTGGGAAGCTGGGGGGACCACCCTCCAAGGCTAAATACCCTTGGCGACCGATAGCGCACAAGTACCGTGAGGGAAAGGTGAAAAGCACCCCGGTGAGGGGGGTGAAAGAGAACCTGAAACCGCGAGCCTACAAACCGTCGGAGGGCGTTGCCTCTTCGGAGGTAGGCCTGACGGCGTGCCTTTTGGAGAATGAGCCTGGGAGTTATCCTCAGCGGCAAGGCTAAGGCAGCAACAGCCGGAGCCGTAGGGAAACCGAGTCTGAATAGGGCGTTCAGTCGCTGGGGATAGACACGAAACCGGGTGAGCTACCCATGGGCAGGGTGAAGGCGGGGTAACACCCGCTGGAGGCCCGAACCGGTGTCCATTGCAAAGGGCTCGGATGACCTGTGGGTAGAGGTGATATGCCAATCGAACCCGGAGATAGCTTGTTCTCCCCGAAATAGCTTTAGGGCTAGCGTCCGGTAAGACCGTGCCGGGGGTAGAGCACTGATTGGGGTAGGGCCCGTCAAGGGTACCGAACCCAGTCAAACGCCGAATACCGGCATGGGTTTCCGGGCAGTCGGACCGCGGGGGATGAGCTCCGTGGTCGAGAGGGGAACAACCCAGACCATCGGCTAAGGTCCCCAAGCATGGGCTTAGTGGGAAACGAGGTCTCGCTGCAAAGACAGCTGGGAGGTTGGCTTAGAAGCAGCCATCCTTAAAAGAGTGCGTAACAGCTCACCAGCCGAGTGGCGAGGCGCGGAAAATGTAACGGGGCTAAGCCCATCACCGAAGCCGTGGGTCGGTGCTTTGGCACCGGCGGTAGGGGAGCGTTCCCAGGGCAGTGAAGCCGGACCGAAAGGACCGGTGGAGCGCTGGGAAGTGAGAATCCAGGCACGAGTAGCGCACACTCGCGTGAGAATCGCGAGCGCCGAAAGCCTAAGGTTTCCGACGGCAGGTTTATCCGCGTCGGGTTAGGCGGGAGCTAAGGCGAGGCCGAGAGGCGTAGCCGATGCACAGCCGGTCAACATTCCGGCCCCACCTGGGTGGAGCGATGGGGGGACGCCGTGGGGTAGCCCAGCCTGCCAGGTGGCATGCAGGTGCCCGGGGTATTAGGCTGTGACGGGGGTAGGCAAATCCGCCCCCTGAGCCGAAGGCCCCAGGGCGAGCCGTAAGGCGAAGTGGGTGACCCCTGCGGCCGAGAAAAGCCTCTAAGCGTCGAAACCCAGGTGCCCGTACCGCAAACCGACACTGGTAGGCGGGTGGAGAACACCAAGGCGCTCGGGGGAACCCTCGCTAAGGAACTCGGCAAATTGGCCCCGTACCTTCGGAAGAAGGGGTGCCCCGGTAGGGTGTAGGCCCTCGCGGCCGAAGCCCGAGGGGGTCGCAGCGAAGCGGCTCTGGGGACTGTTTATCAAAAACACAGGTCTCTGCGAACCCGTAAGGGGACGTATAGGGGCTGAAGCCTGCCCAGTGCCGGAAGGTGAAGGGGATGGGTGAAACCCCCTTCGGGGGGCGTAGCCCTGAACCGAAGCCCCGGTGAACGGCGGCCGTAACTATGACGGTCCTAAGGTAGCGAAATTCCTTGTCGGGTAAGTATGGACTTGCCCCCCAGACCCGTGAGGGTCTGGGTCACACCGGCTCATATCGGGGAAGCCCTCCTGCCCCAGCCCGGGGCGTGCGGGTAACCCCGAGGGAAGTCAAGGCCATCTGGCCTGACCCCGTAACGACTGACCCGAAAGGGGAGGCGCACTTACCCCTGGTGCGCAATACGCCGGCCCTCACCCCTCATCCCGCCAAGGATGAGGAAGGGAGTGCCTACGGAGGCTTGCTTCCTCGACAGGGGTGGTACGGAGTAAGGCGATGAACGAATTGGACCCCTGGTATGTCACCGGGTTGATCGAAGGGGAAGGTTGCTTTCACGTGAGCTTCAACTTCCGCAAGCGGCTGAAGATCGGCATCGAAACCCGACCTTCGTTCTCCATCTCGTTGCACCAACGGGATGGACAGCTGCTCAAGAAGGTGCGCCGCTTCTTCGGATGCGGTGCGATACGCTTCAGCCGAGGGGACCGTACTTACAAGTACGAAGTTCGCTCGGTGCGGGACATCGTGAAAAAGATCCTTCCCCACTTCGAGAAATACCCGCTCCAGGGGAGTAAGCGGGAGGAACTTGAACTCTTCAAGGAGATCGTGCTGATGGTGCACCAAAACAAGCACCTCAGCCGTAAGTACCTCCCGCGGATCATCGACCTGGCCTACACCATGAACCCGTCGGGTAAACGTAAACACAGGAAGGAAGATCTCCTAAGGGCACTCGGTGAGGTGAAGGGATAGTCTGCCCCCTGGGGAAACTCAGGGAAAAGGTGAAGTTCCGACCCGCACGAAAGGCTTAACCACCGGAGCACTGTCTCAGCGAGGGACCCGGCGAAACTGCAATACGCGTGAAGATGCGCGTTACCCGCAGCAGGACAAAAAGACCCCGTGGAGCTTTACTGCAGCTTGGCATTGGGGTCGGGCATATCCTGTGCAGGATAGGTGGGAGGCTGAGAAGTCCCCGCGCCAGCGGGGATGGAGCCGCCGGTGAGATACCACCCTGGGTATGTCTGACCTCTAACCTGGAGGGTGATCCCCTTCAGGGACAGTGTCAGGTGGGCAGTTTGACTGGGGTGGTCGCCTCCTAAAAGGTAACGGAGGCGCCCAAAGGTCCCCTCAGGGCGGATGGAAATCGCCCATAGAGTGTAAAGGCATAAGGGGGCTTGACTGCAAGGCCGACGCGCCGAGCAGGGACGAAAGTCGGGCTTAGTGATCCCACGGTACCGCGTGGAAGGGCCGTGGCTCAACGGATAAAAGCTACCCCGGGGATAACAGGCTGGTGTGGCCCGAGAGTCCTCATCGACGGCCACGCTCGGCACCTCGATGTCGGCTCGTCGCATCCTGGGGCTGGAGAAGGTCCCAAGGGTTGGGCTGTTCGCCCATTAAAGCGGCACGCGAGCTGGGTTCAGACCGTCAATCTGGGCGGCCCTGCGTGGGCAACCCGCAGGGAAAAACCGGCTCATAACGGGGAAGCCCTCCGGCCTACCGACCGGGCGTCTGAGGGTAATCCCGTGGGAAGGCGGAAGGTGAGGGTGCCGCATGCACCTGAACTGGCCCTAAACCGTAACAACGGCATGGGCCTCCTTCCGCCCCCGTAGAGACTGAGGCCTTAGAGCCGAGGCTCGGGTCCCTGCCCCTAAGGGGCAAATCTATGGCCCGGGCAATACGCCGGGCTCCCCGAAAGGGGAGTGTGGGATAGTCCGCCCCTGGTGGAAACACCAGGATTATGGTGCGTGAGACAGGTCGGTCTCTATCCGCTGCGGGCGCAGGGGACTTGAGGGGAGCTGCCCCTAGTACGAGAGGACCGGGGTGGACGGACCTCTGGTGAGCCGGTTGTCGCGCCAGCGGCACCGCCGGGTAGCCATGTCCGGATGGGATAACCGCTGAAAGCATCTAAGCGGGAAGCCCACCCCAAGATTAGGTCCCCCACCGGGTCAACCGGGTAAGGCCACCGGGAGACTACCGGTTTGATAGGCCCGAGGTGGAAGCTCGGCAACGGGTGAAGCCGACGGGTACTAATGGCCGAGGCCTTCCTTACCTACCTTCCGACCGCCCGACGCGCGGAGCGTATGCTCTTGTCAGGGTGACACCTGCGGACGCTCTTGTACGGTACTTTGCGAATAAGGGTGCTTGGTGACTATAGCGGCGGGGGTACACCCGGTCACATCCCGAACCCGGAAGTTAAGCCCGCCTGCGCCGATGGTACTGCGGGGGCGACCCCGTGGGAGAGTAGGGCGTTGCCAAGCACCCTTCTTCACCTCCCCTTCAGGGACGTGACGGGAACGCCAACGTTGCCTCATCTCCACACCCAGGCCCCAGGCCTTGGGTGTTTTGCGCGTTAAATTCATTCCATCACCCCTGGCATGGTAGCCCCTACCCCTTTCGGACGCGAATTCAACCCATAAGTAAGCGCGATGACGAAGAAAACAACTCTGCCTCAAACCCAATTGCAAATCACCGACGACCTGGACGCGCTGCTGCAGGTTTTGCCCGCGGATATCCGCACCGCGGTGCGCCAGGCTGGCCCCGCGGAAGACCTCATCGAGGTCATCCTCGACCTGGGCCGGGTGCCCACCGCGCGCTTTGCCCACGGCGGCGAGGTCGTGCTGCGGGAGCGCGAAGTCACCCGCGACGAGATCGCGTATGTGGTCGCGCGCGTCGGCGACTTCGACGAAGACAACCGCGCCGGCATCGAGCGCACCTTGCACCGCATCGCGGCCATTCGCAACCGCCGGGGCGACGTGGTCGGATTGACCTGCCGGGTAGGCCGGGCGGTCTATGGGGTCATCGACATCATTCAAGACCTCATCGAGAGTGGCAAGAGCGTGCTGCTCTTGGGACGCCCCGGCGTGGGCAAGACCACTATGTTGCGCGAGGCCGCTCGCATCTTGGCCGAAAAAAAGCGTGTGGTCATCGTCGACACGTCCAACGAGATCGGCGGCGATGGCGATGTGCCCCACCCGGCCGTAGGCCGCGCCCGGCGCATGCAAGTGGCTACGCCTTCGCTGCAGCACGAGGTCATGATCGAGGCCGTCGAGAACCACAACCCCGAGGTCATCGTCATTGACGAGATCGGCCGCGAACTCGAGGCCATGGCCGCGCGCACCATCGCGGAGCGGGGCGTGCAACTCATCGCCACCGCCCATGGCAACACCCTCGAAAACCTCTTGCTCAACCCAACCCTGTCGGACCTGATCGGCGGCATCGAGTCGGTGACCCTGTCCGATGAAGAGGCCCGTCGCCGTGGCACCCAAAAGACCGTGCTTGAGCGCCGCGCGCCTCCCACCTTCGACATTTTGGTCGAGATCCAAGACCGCAATCATTTGGTGGTGCACAAAGACGTGGCCGAGGCCGTGGACGCGCTCTTGCGGGGCTACCCCGTGCAGCCCGAACTGCGCTATCGTGACGAACAAGGCCAGGTGCACATTGAGCGCTTAGAGGCCCCCGAGCCTATGACCCGCCGCGACCGCAAAGGCCCGCGGCGGCAAGAGGCGGGCTGGCGCAGCGGCGTGGCCTCTTACACCGCGGCCCGGGAGCAGGCCGATGCCGCGTGGCCCGCGGCCCAGGGCGACAACGGCGACCAAGCCACCCGCCGCGACCCCATTCGCATTTACCCCTACGGCGTGGCCCGAGATCGCCTCATGCGGGCCGCCCGACGCCTGGATGTGCCCGCAATCGTAGTGCGCGACCTGGGCGAGGCCGATACCATGGTCACTTTGCGCACTTACTACCGCAAGCGCCAGCGCGCGGTCACCGACGCGGAAAACCGCGGCTTGCCCATCTACGTGCTGCGGGCCAACACCATGGCCCAAATCGAGCGCTTTTTGGGCGATTTGTTCCACTTGACCGCGGCCAACGACGCCAAAGACCCTGAAGCCATCGACCGGGCCTTGGCCCAAACCCGCGCGGCTATCGAGGCTGTGCTCCAAGGCCGTCCCGCGGTGGAATTGCCTCCTGCCCCCGCACCGGTGCGGCGCTTGCAGCATGAGTTGGCTCGCGAAGCCCAATTGCACTCCCGCTCGAAGGGTGAAGAGCCCTATCGGCGGGTGCGCATTTATCGCTAAGCCCCTGTTTTTGGGGACAAACCGGCCCGGCACAAGCCGGGCCGGTGCCTTTTGGGGCCTGGCCCGCGCTCAATCGGCAAAGGTCACCAGCCCTGCCTCGCGCAGCGACACATACCGGCCCGCGCCAAAGACAATGTGATCCAGCACGCGAATGTCCAGCAAGTGGCCGGCTTGTACCACCTGCCGCGTGAGGGCCACATCCTCGGGGCTGGGCGCGGGGTCACCGCTGGGGTGGTTGTGGACCAAGATCAGGCCCGTGGCGTTTTGCCGCACGGCCTCACGAAAGATTTCCCCCACCCGCACTTGCGCGCTGTTGACCGACCCGCGCACAATGTCGACCACCTGGAGCACATGATTGCGGGTGTTGAGCAGAATGGCCCGCAGGTGCTCTTGCTCCAACGCGGCCATCTCGGTGGCCAACATGGCGGCTACATCATCGGGGCCGTGAATGCTGGGGCGATCGCGCCATTCGGCCAAGCGCAGACGCTGGGCTAAGGCCAGCGCGGCTTTGATTTGCGCGGCTTTGGCCAGGCCCACCCCTCGCACGCGGCGCAGCGCGCTGAACGGCGCGCGATGCAGTCCGGCCAAGCCGCCGAAATCGCGCAGCAGGCGTTGCGCCAGTGCGACCGCGTGTTCGCCCGGCGCGCCGGTGCGCAGCAAGATGGCCAACAACTCCGCGGTGGTCAGGCTCGACGCGCCCAAGCGGGCCAGGCGTTCCCGGGGGCGGTCGTGGGCTTCCCAGTCGCGAATGCGATAGCCGTTCATCCTCCTCTGACGCGGTCGTCGTGGGCTCCCCTCCTGAAGGCGCGCTTACCGTTTGCCCACGCAATCGGCCGGGGGTTCGCCCAGCCGGGCTTGTTCGTCCGCGACCCGCGCGGGGTCTAACTTGCGGAACAGAGGCGCGGGTTTGTGCAGGGGCTGCCCCACGGGCAGGGTTTGCGCTTCCCAGCGGCCTTGGGCCCCCGCGGGGTCGTACAGCAGCACCTCGTGCGTGCCCAGCGCGTCACGCACTTCGCGCACGGTCTGGCGGCCGAAGAGGGGTTGGGCATAGCCCAGCGTGCGATGCAAGGCCTCGCTGCTGAAAGGCAAATAGGGCGCGAACAGCACTTTGAGCCAATCAATGGCCTGCAGCGCGGTGTAGAGAATGGTGCCCGCGTCGGTGCGGTCTTCTTTGATGCGTTTCCAGGGCGCGCGGCGTTCCAGATATTTGTTGACCTGCGCGGCCAATCGCATGGCTTCTTGCAGGCCAGCCCGCAGGCGCACCCGTTCCAGATGGTCGCCCACGCTTTGGAACCCGGCCCGCACCTCGGCCAAAAGGGCTTCATCCTCGCGCGTCAGCGGGCCCGGCTCGGGCACCGCGCCCCAGTGCTTGTGGGTGAACGACAGCACCCGGTGGGCCAGGTTGCCCCAAGTGGCGACCAACTCGTCGTTGTTGCGGCGGAAGAAGTCATCCCAGTACCAATCGGTGTCGCGGGTTTCGGGCATGATGGCCGTGAGGTAATAGCGTAGTGGGTCGGGGTCGTAGCGTTCCAGCAGATCCAGCCCCCACAGGGCCCAATTGCGACTGCCCGAGAATTTGCATCCTTCTAAATTGAGAAATTGATTGGCCGGCACATCGTAAGGCAAGGTCAGCGCGCGGCCCGGCGTGCGGCCGGTGAACAATTCTTCAAAACGCCCCCCTGAGCCGATGAGTTGCGCAGGCCAGATGATGGCGTGGAAGGGGATGTTGTCTTTGCCAATGAAGTAGTACGTGCGAGCCTCGGGCGCCAGCCACCAACGGGTCCACGCGTCGGGTTGACCGGTGAGATGGCTCCACTCGATGGCCGCGGAAAGGTAGCCGATGACGGCCTCGAACCACACATACAGCACCTTGTGCTCCCACCCCTTCAGCGGCAGGGGAATGCCCCAGTCAAGGTCGCGGCTGATCGGGCGGGGCTTCAGGCCTTCGGTGCGGATGAGCCCTAAGGATTGCTGCACTACATGGGGGCGCCAGTAGGGCGCGCGGGCCTCGAGAAAGGCGCGGACGTCGTTTTCCAGTTTGGGCAGGTCGAGGTAGAAATGCTCGGTCTCGCGCAACTCGGGCGTGCTGCCGTCGATTTTGGAGCGGGGGTTGATGAGTTTGGTGGGATCCAGCAAGTTGCCGCAGCGGTCGCACTGGTCACTACGCGCGCCTTCGTAGCCGCAGATGTAGCATGTGCCTTCCACATACCGGTCGGGCAAGAAGCGTTGCTGGGTGGTGGAGTACCACTGCTTCTCGCGCTTGGTGAACAGATAGTCGTTCAGCCGCAGGGCTTCGAAAATGGTTTGCGAGACCTTGAAATGATTTTCGGTGTGGGTGCTGGTGAACAGGTCGTAGGCCAACCCCATCTGTTGGAAGAGGTCTAAAAACGAGCGATGGTAACGCCGGTAGACGACCTCGGGCGAGACGCCTTCTTGCTCCGCGCGCACGGTGATGGGCGTGCCATGGGCGTCGGACCCCGACACCATGAGCAGGGCCCGCCCTCGCAGGCGCTGATAACGCGAGAAAATGTCCGCGGGCAGATACGCGCCGGCCAGGTTGCCGGCGTGGATGTAGGCATTGGCGTACGGCCAGGCGACCCCGGCCAGCACATGTTCGGTCATGCCTCGCTCCTGCGGTGTGGAATGCGGCCAGCGGGCGCGGCGGGACGGGTGAGGCTCACAATTGCGGCACGCCGGCCAACTCCCGCTCGGCTTCTGGGGTCGCGCCCTGGATGGTCAGCCACAAATCGCTCCCGTGGGGGGCCAAGGTCACCGTGCCTTGGATGTCGAACTGGTTGCCCATTTGGGGCTTGCGTTGGCCCACCGCGATGCGCTTCCCCTGGCGCAGCGCCCGAATCAGGTCTTGGCGGGTGAAAATGCGTCGATCGCTGTAGTGGGAAAACAAGCGCTCGTAGCCCCGGGCCCATTCGATGGTGCGCCCGTCGGGGCCGTAGTGCACGGCCTCGAGCACGATGTCGTAAGGACGGCGGCGAAAGAGCATGAGTCGACCTCCCGTGGCGGGCGAAATGCGACAATGCAATGCAACCGGTGCGCGCGTGGCACCGGCCGCAGTGGTGGCTCTGCGCATGGCCCCCGGCACCCTCCCCCTCCCCGGGCACGCGGCCAACCCGGCTGCGGTCGCTGTTGTTGGCGCTGGCATCCCAGAGTCGGGGCGGGCGGACTTGAACCGCCGACCCCCGCGCCCCAAACGCGGTGCGCTACCACCTGCGCTACGCCCCGATGCTCTGTCCAAAGTATACTGCCCGGCTCGTGGAGCGTCAAGTTGCCCGGCGGGGTGCGCGGCCAACACGGGTCTTGGTGGCCCCAGCGCGCCCGCGCGGCGGCGGGTCGCGCGTTGGCCCCGATGGCGCCCACAGCCCTTGGGCGGCCGCGCGCGGCGCCATTGGGTAACTCGGGCGCGGCCCCGCGGCCTCAGGCTGGGCCTCGACGCGGGCGTTTGTCGGGCCCCTGGGCGGCGCGGCCGCGTCTTCGCGCTGGGCCGCGCAGGAACTCGCCGCGCGCCTTCGGGGGCTTAGGGGCTCATCCGTGCGGTGGTTTCGTGAAAAAGTGCGCAATCTCGGCTCGGCAAACGCCGCGCTTTGCGGTACAATATGCCCATGATGTGGCCGCATGCCGTGCCCCCGGTGGACTATGTGGTGGTGGGGCATCTGTCGTTGGATCAGATGCCCGACGGCTCGACGCGCCTGGGCGGCACCGCGGCTTACGCGGCTTTGACCGCGCAGCGGATGGGCCTGCGGGTAGGGGTGGTCACCGCGTATCGCGGGCCCGAAGATTTGGCGCCGTTGGACGCGGAAGGGTTGTTCGTCACCGGCATTGAGAGCGCCACCCTCACCACCTTTGCCTTGGAAGAGACCCCCACAGGCCGCCGGTTGCGGTTGCACCAAGTCGGGCCGCGCCTGCACCCCCATCACGTGCCGATGGCCTGGCGTTCGGCCGCCATCGCCCACTTGGCGCCCATCGCTCAAGAAGTCGAACCCACGGTGATTCAAGTATTTCGCCGGGGGTTGGTGGCTTTGACACCCCAGGGGTGGTTGCGAGAGTGGGGCCCCGATGGTGAGGTGCGCGCGGGGCCCTGGCCCGAAGCCGCGTACTTGTTGCCACGCGCAGGCGCGGTGGTGCTCAGCATAGAAGACC
Organism: uncultured Anaerolineaceae bacterium; assembly: GCA_964446575.1. Lineage (GTDB taxonomy): Bacteria > Chloroflexota > Anaerolineae > Anaerolineales > DRMV01 > JAADEN01. Next base: position 12,882 of record CAYUOX010000016.1, read on the forward strand.
TGGGCCACGACGAGCGACGCATCGCCGAGTTGGCACGGCAGACGCCGCTGTTGGTGGTCACCCGAGGCGCGGCTGGTGCGGACCTGTATTGGCAAGGCCAAACCTATCACCAGGACGCGCCCTCGGTGTCGGTGGTCGATGCCACGGGCGCGGGCGATATCTTTGCCGCGGTGTTCTTCGTGCGGCTCTATCAGACGCGCGACCCGCTGGACGCGCTGGCCCGGGCCACCTTTTTGGCCGCGCGTTCGGTGACGCGGCCGGGGTTGGCCGGCGTGCCCACCCCCGAGGAACTCACCGCGGCCTTGGCCGTCCCTCTGCGGTCTGGGCCGTAGCGGCGGGAGGACGAGACCCTCTATGGCTGCTCGTGTGTACGCGCTGGTCAATCAAAAAGGCGGGGTAGGCAAAACCACCACCGCTGTCAATCTCAGCGCCTATTTGGGCAAGTGGGGGCTGCGCACGTTGTTGGTCGACTTGGACCCGCAAGCCAACGCGACTTCGTCGCTGGGCGTGGACAAGTACAAAGTACGCGGCGGCACGTACGAGGTTCTGTTGGGCGCGGCGCCCGCGGCTTCGTATGTGCTCTACAACCCCCGTTTGCACATCTCGCTGCTGCCGTCCACGCCCGCGTTGGCCGGGGCCGAGGTCGAACTGGTCAACGAACTGGCCCGCGAGACCCGCCTGCGCAAAGCGCTGGAACCTTTGTTGGAGCGTTACGACTACATCTTTTTGGACTGCCCCCCTTCGTTGGGACTGCTGACCTTGAACGGCCTGGTGGCCGCCCAGCATGGCGTGATCATCCCGGTGCAGGCGGAATACTTGGCCTTGGAGGGCCTGGGGATGCTGATGCAGACCATCCGCAAAGTGCGCGAAGTCTTGAACCCCGGGCTGCAAGTGCGGGGCGTGGTCATCACCATGTACGACGGCCGCACCCGCCTGAGCCGGGACGTGGTCGCGGAAGTGCGCTCCTACTTTGGCGAGGTGGTCTTCCAGAGCCTGATCCCGCGCAGTGTGCGCTTGGCCGAAGCCCCGTCCCACGGGCTGCCGGTGGCCGTGTATGCGCCGTCGTCGGTGGGCGCGCGCGCGTACGCGGCGCTGGCGCGCGAACTGCTGGCCGGCGACGGGATGCAGCCCCCGGGCGCCACGAGCCCGGCCGCGCGCGGAGCCAGTCCCCCGCCGAATATGCCGAGGTTGGACTTATGAGCCCCAAAAAGCGCTACGGATTGGGCCGTGGTTTGGACGCGTTGATTCCCGGCAGCGAGGATGTCGGGCGTCCGGCCACGGGGGTGCGTTATGTGCCCATTACGGCCATTCGGCCGAACCCGCATCAGCCCCGAGCGCGGTTAGACCCGGCCGCGCTGGAGGAATTGGCGGCCTCGATTCGTGAGCATGGCATCTTGCAGCCCCTGATCGTCACCCAAGGCCCGGCCGAAGGGGAGTTTATCCTCATCGCGGGTGAGCGCCGCTGGCGGGCCGCGCAAAAGGCCGGGCTCGAACGGGTGCCCGTGCTGGTGCGCGAGGCCAGCGCGCAAGAGCAACTGGAACTGGCGCTGATTGAGAACATTCAGCGCGCGGATTTGAACCCCTTGGAAGAAGCCGAAGCCTACCGCCACTTGCACGAGACTTTTGGTTTGACCCATGAGGAAATCGCACAGCGGGTGGGCAAAAGCCGGGTGGCCGTGACCAACGCGCTGCGGTTGTTGCGCGCCGCGCCCGCGGTGCAGCAGGCCTTGCAGGAAGGCCGCATCCGTGAAGGCCATGCCCGCGCGCTGTTGGGCTTGCCTACCCACGCGGCGCAAGAAGCCGCATTGCGCACGGTGCTGGCCCAGGGGCTTTCGGTGCGCCAAACCGAGGCCTTGGTGCGCAAATTGCAAGGGCGTCTGCCTTCTTCTGCCGCGGCCCCAGCCGCGCCCGACCCAGCCGTGCAGCAGTTGGAAGCCCGCTTGCAGGCTCATTTGGGCACGCGAGTCAAAGTGCAAACCGGCCCCCGCGGGGGGCGTATCACCTTGTATTTCTACTCTGACGAAGAGTTGGACGCGCTGTTGCAGCGCTTGCTGCGCGCGTGACTGGCGGAGCGTGGCCTATGAATGCGCAAGACATCCCCCCGGTCGTGGTCGGACGCTTGCCCCTCTATCTGCGCACCTTGTGTTACGCGCAGCAAGAAGGTCTGACCACCATCTCGTCCCACGAATTGGGGCGCCGCTTAGGCATTACCGCGGCGCAGATCCGCAAAGACTTGTCCATGTTCGGCGAGTTCGGCAAGCAGGGGACGGGGTACCCCGTGGCCGCGCTCATTCGCCAATTGCGACGCATCTTGCATGTGGATCGGGTGTGGGACATGGCCTTGGTCGGCGTGGGCGCGTTGGGGCGGGCCCTGCTCTATTACCAGGGCTTTGCCAAGCGGGGCTTTCGGGTGGCCTTGGCCTTTGACAACGACCCGCATAAAATCGGGCAGCGGGTGGGGCCCTTTGTGATTCAAGATGTCGCGCGGCTGGAGGAGGCTATTCGGGTGGCCGATATTCGCTTGGGTATGATTGCCACACCGGCCAGCGCGGCGCAAGAGATCGCGGAGCGCATGGTTGCCGCGGGCGTGCGTGGCATTCTCTCCTATGCCCCTATTCATTTGCAGTTGCCCCCTGAGATCAAGGTCGAATACATCGACCCGGTCATCTATTTGCAGCGCATGACCTTTTATTTGGGCGGTCAGCCGCGCCCCGAAGACGACCTGGCGGCCGGCGCGTTGCCGTGCGGCGAGCACGAATAGCGCTTTGGGCCGCGCGGTTTGGGGGAACCGGCTACGCGGCAGGCCGGCGTGCCGCGGTTGGGCCGTTGCCGTTTGGCCCCGTGGCCAAGTGACGCTGGGCCCACGCCTTGACCCAGGCCTCGGCTTGGGCGCGCGTTGTCACTTCGCCCGCGGCCTGGGCCTCGTGCAAGGCGCGTAAGACTTGCCCCACCCAAGGCCCGGCCGTTCGGCCGACAAGCGCGATGACCTCGTCCCCGCGTAGAAGGGGAGGCGGCGCGATCACCTGATCGTGCTGCTCCCACCACGCCTCCCACAGGGCACGGACCACTTCGACATGCTGCTGCCAAATTTGGTGGCGCGGGGCAAGCGACGCGCGCGCCAAGGCCACGGCCAGGGCCACCAACGCGGCGTCCACCCCGGCTTCGCCCGCGGCCCGATAGAAGCGGTGTATCTCGCGCGCGCTCGGGATGTGCCCGTGCGCGGCCCAGGCCAAGACCGCGGCGTGATGCTGCACAACGCGGCCCAGGTAGCGGATCTCGGCTCGGCTCAAGCGCAAGGCCTCGGCCCGGGCTTCGGCCAAGCGCGCGCTGCGCGCGGCCAGGTCGGCGGGTGGGCCAGGTTGCAGCAGCCCCACGTTGTGGTAGCCGGCGGCCCACACGGCCAGCGCGAATTTGGTGCGATGCGGGTGCAAACGCGCGGCCCAGTGTTCGGCCAGGGCTTGCCGATAGCGTCCTAAGCGCCACGATACCAGCCCCAGCGCGAAGTTGGCCGCGTGCTCGGGGTTGTAACTCGGGGCCAGGGCCTGGGCCAAACGATGGAGCATGTGGATCGCGGTCAGCGCGCGCGTCCATGGCTGCTCGTCAGCCGCGGATGCGGGTTGGGCGCGCAGCGCGGCGAGTTCGGGCCAGAGGGCCTGCAGCGCGTCCACCTGGGCCAGCACCCGCAGCGCGGCCGCGGCGCGGGGCTGCTCGAGGATGTGAAAGAGTTCTTCGCAGCGCCGTTCAGCCGCGGTGTTCGCCAAGAGGGGCGCGGCTTGGGGCAGCGCGGCCCGAGTGTCGGGGGTGAGACGAAAGTCCAGACTCACGGCCAGGCGCACGGCCCGCAGCACCCGCAGGGGGTCGTCGTGCAGCGCGCGGGGGTAGGCCAGACGCAGCACTTTGTCCTTCAGGTCGCGCAGGCCGCCCGTGGGGTCCACCAGGCGTTGGGGTTGGAGCGGGTCCACGGCCATGGCGTTCACGGTGAAATCGCGATGCCGCAGATCCGCCTCCAGATCGGGCCCCCGATAGGCCGCGAAGTCGAGCACTTGCACCCGTGACCGGCCGTCGGAGGGCAGAAGCACGCGCGCGACGTCCCGCTGCGCGTCCAGCACGAAGAAGGCCCCGTTCAGGCGACGGGCGACTTGCTGTGCGAACGCGATCGCGCCTTGGGGCAGGGCGAAATCCAAGTCACGCATGGGCCGCTTCAGCAGCCAATCGCGCACCGCGCCACCCACCAAATACAGGGGCGCGGAACCGCGCCAACGGCGCACCAACAAGGCTTCTTCTGGCAACGGCGGCACATAAGGCGAGGCCGTGCTCATGATGGCTCGGTGGTGGGGGGGCGATAGCGATCCAGGTCAGGAACCGCGATGAAGGGCAAGTTGCGCCAATAGCCGTCCATGTCTAAGCCGTAACCGAACACGAAGAGGTTAGGGATCTCAAAGCCGCGGTAATGAATGGGGACATCGACCTCGCGGCGGCCGCGCTTGTCAAGCAGGGTGCACACGCGCAACGAGCGCGGCTTGCGCATTTGCAGCAAGTCGAGCACTTGGGCCACGGTGTGGCCGCTGTCGATGATGTCTTCGACCAGCAGCACATCGCGCCCCGCGATGCCGGTGTGCAGGTCCATGGTCAAGCGCAGTTCGCCGTGCTCGCGGCCTCCTTTGCCGTACGATTCGACGGCCATGAAGTCCATCTCGTGGGGCACGGTCAGATAACGCACCAGGTCGGTGAGGAACATGACGCCGCCCCGCAGAATGCACACCAGCAGCAGGTCTTTGCCTTCGTAGTCGCGGCTGATTTCCGCGCCTAATTCCGCGATGCGCTGCTGAAGTTTTTCTTCGGGGATGAGGATCTCTTTGAGGTACTCACGATAGTCCTGCACGCTCATGGGGACTCATCCTCCTGAGGGGCCAGGGCCGGGTGACCGGGGACCTGGTGATGGGCGCGGCAGCGGGGTTCGTACATTTCGGACGCGCCTACGCGCACCACGGGGTCGTTGTAGTGCGCGGGGCGTCCGTCCAACAGGCGTTGGCTGCGGGTGGCCGGGTTGCCGCACACCATGCAGATGGCCGTGAGTTTGTCGACCCGATCGGCCTGGGCCAAGAGTTGGGGCATGATGCCGAAGGGCTCGCCGCGAAAATCCATGTCCAGGCCAGAGAGGATCACGCGCACGCCGCGCTGGGCCAAGCGTTGCACCAGGGTGAGCAGGTCGGCGTCGAAGAACTGGGCCTCATCAATGCCGACGACGGTGGTGTCGGGTTCCAGCCGGGCGAGGAGTTCGGCCGCGTTGGCCACGGGGATGGCCGCGAACCGGTCGCCGTTGTGCGAGGCCACATGCGTGGCGCTGTATCGTTGGTCCAAACGGGGTTTGAAGACTTGCACCTTTTGCTTGGCGATAATGGCGCGGCGCAGGCGGCGGATGAGCTCTTCGGTCTTGCCGCTGAACATGGGTCCGGCGATGACTTCCACCAGACCATGGGAATGGCGCATAGCCAGACCTCCTCGAGTTGGGTTGAGGTCAAGTATAACGCGGCGTTGGCACCTTGCCAAACCCTGCAACTTTTGCTACAATAGGATGCGTCCCGGCCCCCGTAGCTCAGGGGATAGAGCGCTGGCCTCCGGAGCCAGAGACCCGCGTTCGAATCGCGGCGGGGGCACAGGGTGGAGTTGGGGGCTCGTCTAATCGGCAGGACGACGGGTTCTGGCCCCGTTAGTGGAGGTTCGAGTCCTCCGCCCCCAGCCTGAAGTGTCGTGGGCCCATAGCGCAGTTGGGAGCGCGCCTCAATCGCACTGAGGAGGTCGCGGGTTCAAGTCCCGCTGGGTCCACCATGGCAACCGCCCCCGAAAGGCACCGGGGGCGGTTGTCGTTGGGTTAGGCGCGCTTGAACGGCATGTAGCGGGCCAACTTCTGGGCCAGGTTGGGCAGGGGCAGGGTCTGCAGCCAGATCTTGCCGGGCCCTTTCAGGGTGGCCAAAAAGAGCCCTTCCCCCGAGAACAAAATGTTCTTCAGCCCCTTGACCCGGGTGATGTCGTATTGCACCGTGGGCTCAAAGGCCGCAATGTGCCCAGGATCAATGCGCATCACTTGCCCAGGGGCCAGGGTGTACTCGCGCACTTCGCCGGGGATTTCCAAGAACGCCGTGCCCGGCCCAGTGATTTTCTGCAGGATAAACCCTTCACCGCCGAACAAGCCCGCGCCCAGGCGCTTGCGAAAGTGCATCTCCAGTTGCACCGTGGTTTCCGCGCACATAAACGCATCGCGCTGGGCAATGACGCTCTGCCCCGCGGCCAGTTGCAACGGCACGATTTTGCCCGGCGCTTCGGGGGTGAAAACCACCAGGCATTTGTCCCCGCGGCAGGTGTAGGTGGTCATAAACATGGATTCGCCGGCCAGCGCGCGGCCCAGGCCTTTGAGCACACCGCCTTTGGTGCTGGTTTCCATCTCCAGCGGGCCCATCATCCAGGCCATGCCCCCGCTCTCGGTGTACATGGCTTCGCCTGGCCCTAACAGCACCTCCAAGGCTTGCATGACGGTCCCAACAATCCGGTATTTCATATCCCTCGACTCCTTTCACGCGACGGGCCGTACGCCCGCATCAGCCACTGCTGCCGAAAGTATAGCATATTGCGACGGTGGGTATTTGAGATGAATTTCTCATGAGAGGTTCGCTCCAGGCCTCCTTTCGTGACTATCATCACTACCCAAATCATAAGCGATTTGATACATTGCAAATACACAAATCCGCATATCCGATAGGAACACGGCCGCAAGGCATCATCCTCGGAGGTGAACCTCATGACCAAAACGCTGCTGATCTTGGGCGCGGGTACGGGCGGTACCATGGTCGCCAACAAGATGGCCCATCACTTGGACTTGAACGAATGGCGCATTGTCGTGGTCGACCGGGATGAAAAGCATTATTATCAGCCCGGTTTTTTGTTCATCCCCTTTGGCATGTATTCGGCCGCGGATGTGGTGCGGCCCAAGCGCAATTTCTTGCCACCCACGGTGGAGGTCATTTTCTCTGAGGTCGAGCGCATTGAGCCCGAACGCAATCGGGTGCACCTGCGGCAAGGCAAGCGCACCTTGTCGTACGACTATTTGGTGATCGCCACCGGCAGCCACATCCACCCCGAAGAAACGCCGGGCTTGGTCGATGGTGGGGGCTGGATGAAAAACATCTTCACTTTTTACAGCCTGGAAGGCGCGGTCCAACTGGCCAAGTTCTTGAAGTTTTGGAAGGGTGGGCGTTTGGTGCTCAACGTGGCCGAAATGCCCATCAAGTGTCCGGTCGCGCCGTTGGAGTTCCTCTTTCTGGCTGACTGGTTCTTCCACGAGCGCGAAATTCGCGACAAAGTGGAAATCGTCTATACCACGCCCTTGCCGGGCGCGTTCACCAAGCCCCGCGCGTCCGCGGTTTTGGGGAACATGCTCGAAGAGCGGAACATCCATTTGGTGCCGGATTTTTACCTCATGGAAGTGGACGCGGGCAAACAGGTCATTCGTTCCTATGATGGGCAGGAGGTGGCCTACGATGTGCTGATTTCGGTGCCGGTGAACACGGGGGCGCAGGTGATTCGTGATTCGGGCCTGGGCGACGAACTCGGTTTTGTGCCCATTGACAAGCACACGCTCCAGTCGACGCAATGGGAAAACATCTGGGTCATCGGCGACGCGGGCAACGCGCCTACCTCTAAGGCAGGCTCTGTGGCCCACTTCATGCTCGACGTGGTGGTGGAAAACCTCTTACGTCACATGGAAGGCTTGGAGCCTTTGCCCAAATTCGACGGCCACGCGAATTGCTTCATCGAGTCGGGCTTCGACAAAGGCATTCTCATCGACTTCAACTATGAAGTCGAGCCGTTGCCGGGGAAGTATCCTTTGCCGGGCATTGGCCCCTTCTCGTTGCTCAAAGAGTCGCATGTCAATCATTGGGGCAAGATGATGTTCCGCTGGTTCTATTGGAATGTGCTGCTCAAGGGCGGCGACATGCCCTTTGAATCGCAAATGAGCATGGCCGGGAAGTGGGTGTAGGAGGCCGCCATGACCGAAGCAACCTTGACGCAAGCGCAGTTCGAGCAGATCATGGCCAAATTGGCGCGCATCGAGCGCTTTGTCGAAGACCAGGAGCGACGCCAAAAGGAGCGCGACGAACTCAAGCAAGACCTTATTCCCATCGGCAATCAAATGTTCAAACTGGCCATTGACGAACTGGCCGAAATCGGCATGGACTTTCAGTTAGAAGACTTGCTCTTCTTGGTCAAGCGTTTGCTGCGCGACGTGCATCTGCTGCTGAAAGCCTTGGATCAATTGGAAGCCCTCATGGGGCTGGGCGATGATCTCAATCGCCTGATGAAGCCCATGTTCAACCGGGCGGTCGAAGAGTTGGATCGCATGGAGCGGGCCGGCTACTTTGCTTTGGCCCACACCAGTTGGCAAGCCCTGGAGCGTTTCATGGCGGCCGTGTCGCCTGAGGATGTCGAACGGCTGGGCCAAAACGCCGCGGTGTTGGCCGACCTGTTGCGGGCGCTGAGCGACCCCCAGCGGTTGGCCCGGCTGCAGCAGGCCGTGCAAGCCCTCCAGGAAGAGGACGACCACCCGCCCTCGTTGTGGCAGTTGCTGCGGGCCATGCACGACCCGCAAGTGCGCCAAGGCTTGTATCGGGCCCTGCAATGGGTCAAAGTCCTTGCTTGAGCACAGGAGGTTTCGTATGTCGGAAGATCTGTTGGCCACCGTTGCGTTCGATGCCGAAGGCTATTTGCAAAACCCCGCGGATTGGACCCCCGAACTCGCCGAAGCCATTGCCGCACGCGAAGGGATCCAACTCACTGACAAACATTGGCAGGTCATTCGCTTTTGCCGGGAAAAGGCCGCGGAAACGGGAAAATCGCCCACGCTGCGCCAAATCTCCTTGGGTACGGGCATCCCCATCAAGGAACTGTTCCAGTTGTTCCCCAAGGGCCCGGCGAAGCGGGTAGCCAAGATCGCGGGCCTGAAGAAGCCCGAGGGCTGCGTCTGACAGGGTCCGCATGGGAGGTCGCGCCATGACCCAAGAAAACCGCCACATGGCCTTCATTTGTTCCAAAGGTAACCTGGACATGGCCTACCCCGCGCTGATCATGGGGTGGGCAGCCCTGGGCAACGGTGTGGATGTCACCATCTTCTTCACTTTTTGGGGCTTGGACATCATCAACAAAAAGCGCATGGACCGCCTTCAACTGCCCCCCGTGGGCATCGCCAGCATGAAGACGGGCATGATGGGCTTGCCGGTGGATGTGGGAATTCCGCAACTGGTGGGGGTGCTGCCGGGCATGACGGCCGTCGCGACCGCGCTGATGCGCAAAAAGATCGCCGACTTGGAAGTGCCCCCCGTGTCGGAGTTCTTGCAAATGTTGCAAGACGCAGGGGCCAAACTCTACGCGTGCAAGATGACCGTGGACATGATGGGCCTCAGCCAAGAGGATTTCATCGATGGCGTGGAGATCGTCACAGCCAGCGATTTTGTCGACATGACCGAAGGCGCCCAGATTATCTTCATTTGAGAGCCCGCGAGGGCCTCCCTCCCCATCCCTCCTGCACCGGGTGCGGTCCGCGTGGCCGCACCCGGTTACTATTGGGCGAACCAATCCCTTAGACGCTCCCAGAACGAGCGGCCTTGGGGCTTGACCTCGGTGCCCAGCGATTCGGCCAGGCGTTGAAAGAGTTCTCGTTGTTCGTCGGTCAGATGCCGCGGGATCTCCACCTGAATCAGGATCTTTTGGTCGCCGCGACGGCCGTGGCGGTCGGGCACGCCTTTACCCGGCAGGGTGAGCACTTCGCCCGATTGGGTTCCGGGCGGAATGCGCAGCCGGGCAGGGCCGTCGACGGTGGGCACCTCGACCTCGGCCCCCAGCGCGGCCTGGGCGACGTTGATGGTCAAGTGCAGCAAGATATCGCGCCCTTGGCGGCGGAAGTAGCGATGCGGCTTGACCCGCACTTGGACGTACAAATCGCCGGGCGGGCCGCCGTCGATGCCGGGTTCCCCTTCGCCCGCGATGCGCACCCGATAGCCGTGGTCCACCCCTGGCGGGATGACCACGACGCGGCGCACTTTCTCTTGCACGCGGCCGCGGCCCCCACAGACTTGGCACGGGGTGGTCACGATAGCACCTTGCCCGCGACAAGTGGGGCAGGTGGACACTTGGACCATGGGGCCGAAGAAGGTGTGCACGGTGCGCCGCACCTCGCCCCGGCCGTGGCAGGTGGGACAGATTTGGGGTTGGGTGCCTGGCTCGAGGCCGCGGCCTTGGCAATGCGGACAGATGGCCGCGCGGGTGAACTCGACCTCTTTCTCGGTGCCGAACACGGCCTCTTCGAAGTTCAGCGTGACGCTCACCTGGATGTTGCGCCCTTTGCGCGGGCGTCCGCGTCGCGTGCGGGCGCTGCCGAACCCGCCCAGCAGGTCCGCGAACAGGTCCATCAAGTCCACAATGTCGGGGGTGGGGCCACCCCCGCCCATGCCCTCGACGCCCCGATGGCCATACCGGTCATAGCGGGCCCGCTTTTCCGGGTCCGACAGCACGGCATAGGCCTCGTTGATCTCTTTGAACCGCTCTTCCGCGTCGGGCGCGTCGCTCACATCCGGGTGATATTGCCGCGCCAGTCGGCGAAAGGCTTGTTTGATTTCCTCTTGGGTGGCGTGCCGCGGCACGCCCAGGACTTCGTAATAGTCCCGCTTGGCCGCGCTCATGGGTTGCTCCGTGGGAGGGGCTTATTGGGCGACCCGCACCAACGCGGGCCGCAAGACCTGATCCCCGACCCGATAGCCTTTGCGCACCACTTCGAGGATGTGCTCGCGGGGGACCGTGTCGCTGGGCTCCGCGGCGATGACCTCGTGCAAGAAGGGATCAAAGGGATCGCCCGGCTGAGGCTCGATGACCTCCAGCCCTTGCTGCTGCATGAAATGGCGCATTTTCTGCGCGATGAGCGCGATGCCCTCGGCCCACGCCGCGGCCTCGCCCTCGGTGGGCCGGTTTTGCAGGGCCAAGTCCAGGTCGTCGAGAATCTCCAGCAGGCCTTTGAGCACATCGCCGCGCACCCGGTCGCGCGTTTGCGCGGCTTGCTGCTCGACCCGCTGGCGGTAGTTGGCGAACTCGGCCCGCTCGCGCTGCCAGCCGGCCAGATACTCCTCGGCCTTGGCTTGGGCTTCGGCCAAGGCTTGCTGCAGGGCTTGCGCGTCGTGCTCGGCCGCCGCGGGTTCGCCCGTGGTCGGCGCTTCGGCCTCGGGCAGGGGTTCGTCGTGTTTGCCGTTATCGGGGACTCGCGTCTCCGTCATGGTCGAATCTCCTCGTGCAATGCCAGGATGCGACAGGGTCACGCGGGTTATCTTCGGGCAAGCCCAACGCGCTCGCCCTGGGCGACCCTGCTCGGTTGAATGACCTCAGGGGGCTCCGCCTCTCATCTTACCATGTTGCAAAATGGCGAGTCAATGCAAGTTGTTGGAAAATTGTTAGAGGTGAGGGCCTGCGCGGAGCCCGTTGGCCGCGGCTATCTCTTCGGCCCGGAACACCACCTGTTCTTTGCCGGCCAGTTTCTCTTGCACTTTGCGCGCGATCAGGTCCAAGTGACCGGGTTGGGCGACATAGTCCAAGTCGTCGGCGGGCACGGTGAGCACCGGGCACGCGGTGAAGTCGCGAATCCATGCGTCGTAGAGGGCGTTGAGTTGGTCCAGATATTCGGGCGAAATGCGGCGTTCGTATTCGCGGCCGCGGCGGGCGATGCGGCGCAGCAGCGTAGGGACCGAGGCCCGCAAATACACCACCAAGTCGGGGGATGGCAAGAAGGCCAAAACCGCTTCGTACAATGCCCGATAGGTGCGGTAGTCCCGCTCGCTCAGAAAGCCCTGGCGGTAGAGGTTGTGGGCGAAAATCTCCGCGTCTTCATACACGCTGCGGTCTTGCAGCACCGGGCCCGGATGGGCCGCGATGCGCTGGTGCAGGCGCAGGCGATGGGCCAAAAAGAAGATTTGCGAGTGGAAGGCCCATCCGGCCATGTCGGCGTAGAAGTCGGCCAAATAGGGGTTGTCCACCACGGGCTCGTAGAAGGGCGTCCAGCCCAGGCGCTGGGCGAGCAGGCGCACCAAGGTGGATTTGCCGACGCCGATGTTGCCGGCCACAACGACGAAATGCTTGACAGGTTGCATGACCGCGTCCTCTCATGGGGGGAAGTAAATGAGGGCTCGGCCTTGGGCGGCGTTGCTGACCACCCGCAGTGCCCGGCCCGCGCGGTAGTCTTCCACCCGAATGACGCGCAAGGCTTGTTGCAGTTCGGGCGGGGCTTGCGGCAAAAATTCGAGCAAGCGGTTGGGGGTCTCGTAGAAAAAAGCGCGGTCAAAGCGCGTGCGGGGGTCATCCAAATCCACGGCCAGTGGCAAAATGTTGGACTCCATCAGATCCTGGAAGAAGTGGGTGCCAAAGGAAGGCTCGGCATAGACGCCGAAGTCGCGTGATGAAAGTTCCACTAAGGCCTTGGCGTTGTAAATGTCCGCGTAGCCCACTTGCACGCCCAGTTCGGGGTTGCGCGTGCCCCAGCGGCCGGGTCCGACGCAAATGAAGGGCGTGTCGGACCATTGGGCGTTCAGCGCGCTGATGGCCTGAATGAGGCGCGAGCGCTGCGTGGCCGTGCTCAGCCGATAATACCCCTCGGGCGGCACAAAGAGGACGTGGGTCACCCGGGGCACTGCGCCTTGGGGCACGATGTTGTGGGTTTCGATGACCACATCCTCTTGGGGAAGCCCCTCGGGCAGCGTGACCTCCTGGGCTTCCAGCGTGCTTTGCGGCCGACATTGGACGATGGTGATCTCCACGTCGGGGTTCGGCTCTTGGGGGTTGAGCACGCGGGCGGTGAATTCGACATCCACGGGCCGTTGGTAGGCCTCTTCCAGGGTGTGCAAAATGCGACGCATACGGTCCGCGAAAGGCGTGCGTCGCAGCCACTCTTCGAAAGTGACCACCAAGTCGTAGATTTTGTCCCGCAGCAAGAAGGTGCTGTGGAGGGGGGTGATATAGCCCCCCGCGTCCAGTGAAAAGATGAAGCGCAAGGCCGGATAGCGTCGATCCACCACGTCGTAAATCGGCAAGGTGCGAAACGCGTTGGCGCTCAGGTCGATGAGGTCGATGTGCCGCTGGGAATAGCGGCGCACTTCTTTGGCCGTTGCTTCGGGGCGCAGCAGGGGGTGGCTGAGCGCGACCAAGCGCGGATAGTCGTCGCCCACCCGATCGACCGCGCGCGTGCCCAGCCCCCAAACCAAACGCACGAAGCCGTCTTCCAGGCGAATCTTGGGCGACCAGCGGAAGAGGTTGCGGCTGAAGGCCACCCCCGCGGCCTGAGGGAAGAAGAAATGGCGAAACGTCTCGCCCTGGACTTTCTGGATGAGGATCGCGATGCGCTCGTCATAATCTAACAAGCCGCGGGCTTGGCGGTAGAGTAAGGGCTCAGGGGCCAGCGCGCTGGCATAAACGCCCGCGATGGCTTGCACCAACGCATCCAGGTTCTCGTCGAGGGTGCCTTGGTTGGCGCAAAAGAAACTGTCGTATTTGCCCGCGAACGAGGCCCCAAAGTTGTCTTCCAACAGGCTGGACGAACGCACGATGATAGGATGGTTGCCCACCTGCTCCAGCAGTTCGCGCAGCGCGTTTTCGATGTCTTCAGGAAAGCGGCCCCGCAAGAAGTCGGCCCGCACTTGGGGGTAATCGGCCTCGATCTCCGCGCGCGATTTGTATTTTTGATCCGCCCAGCGCATCAGGTCGTTGTGGGCCATGAAGGCATACATGGCATCGGAGCCCAAAAAGAACGATTCGGGCACCCGCACCGTGGCTTGGATGTCTTCATCGCCCGCGCGCACCAGCACCCGATGCGCCAAAAGCATGCCCGCGGCCTTGCCGCCGATTTTGCCCGGCCCGATCTTGCGTTTGACAATGTAGAGCAAGTCCTCCAAGGTCAGCCATTGGCGGGCCAGGGTCACATAGGCCAACTGATCGCTGATGATGCGGCGAATGAGCACCACCTTGAGTTCTTGCTCGCGCGCCGCATGCCGCTGCCGCTCTTCGGGCGACATCTGCAAAATCAGCGAGGCCTGTTCGACCAGCAATTCTTCGGACGCGAACTCAGGGTTGAAGATGATGTCCAGATCTGCGGCCAGCGGCGCCTTTTCAGACAGCACTTCGCGCACGATTTGCTCAAACAACTCGATGGGCAAATGGTAGGCAAAGTACAAATCGGTCAAGTGCGAACGAATCCGCTCCCGCCGGGTCTCCCACACTTCTTCAGGATCGCCATACCGGGGCACCCCTTCCCGTTGTTGGGAGCGAATGGCGTGCTCGCGCACCAACGCTTCGAATTCTTGCGGCGAAATGATGCCGCGTTCGAACAAGGCCTTGCGCATGCGCGCGCGGATGCGCGTGCGCAAGATGGGGTATTGCGCCAAGGTGGTGTAGATGCGCCACAGCGGGTCCATGCTGGACATGGTCATGGGGAACGCCTCCGGCTGGGCCATGCCCCGCCGCGCTCATTATAACCGCGTTGGCCTCAAGCGCGGTACAATCCTTCGCGCGGCCGCGCCGCGCGATTCCCCGCTCTTGGAGGACGACCATGACTGTGCTACGCATTGCCGTACCCACGGAGGACGGCCAGCATATCAGTGCCCATTTCGGCCAAGCGCCGCGCTATGTGGTCTTCACCGTGCAAGACGGGCGCATTGTGGGCCGTGAGGAGCGCCCTAAAGCCCATCACGCCCATCACGAGCACGAGCACCATCATCACGATCACGACAACGGCCACGGGCACGGCCAGCACTTCCCGGCCATGATCGCCAACATTCGCGATTGCCAAGTGGTCATCGTGGGCGGCATTGGGCAGCCCGGCTATCAACGTTTGCTGGCCGCGGGCTACGAGGTCTATTTGGCGGGTGGGCGCATCGACGACGCGGTGCAGGCGTACTTGGACGGCCGTTTGCGCTCCGACCCGCGCCGCATACATCACCACTGATTTCCACGGCGCCACGCGGCAGGCGAGGCGCGCCACCCCAAGAGGAGCAAACCGTGGAACGTTTGGCCCCTTTTCTCGAGCATCTGACGTACTTGGGCTATGAGCCCCAGACCGACGACGCGGTGGTGCATGCCCGGCACGAACAGCGGTGGAACGTGCTGTTGCGCGAATACCGCGGCGGTGTCTTGCTGACCGCGTTCTTGAGCAGCAACGACTATGCCAAGCAGCACGAGCGCGCGTTCCTGGGCTTCATCAACCACCTGAACCGCCAAGCCACGGTGGCCCGGTTTTACAGCGATGATGACCGTGATTTGGTCATGGAAGCCTTTTGGGCCGGGCCTTATGACCGCGAGCGGTTCGGCGCGTTTCTCGAACTGTGGGACGAAGACACCCGCGCCCACTTGCTCGAACGCGACGACGTGCGCGTCTTCTTTGGCTGAGCGCGCTCGCGGGTTCACGCCGGGCTGGCGTGCCGCGCGAGGAGGGCCGTTCCCGGCCCCTCCCGCGCGGTCATTGTTTAGGGTTGAGGGGCCACCATCTGCACCGTGTAGGGTAGCGTGGTCAGCCTTTCCGCGCCCGCGGGGGTGAGGTGCACCATCTCTTCGATGCGCACGCCCCAACGTCCTGTCAGATACACGCCCGGCTCTACCGTGAACACCATGCCCGCGGCCAAGGGTTGGTCGTTGTCGTCGCGCAGGTAGGGCGGCTCGTGCACATCCAGGCCTAAGCCGTGGCCGGTGCGATGCACGAACGCGGGCCCATAGCCGGCCGCGGTGATGACCTGGCGCGCAGCCCGATCCACCGCGGCCGCGGGCGAGCCGACGCGGGCCGCGGTCAGGCCCGCGCGCACCGCGCGCGCCACCACTTCGGCCACGGCCAAGAATTCGGGCTCGGGGCGGGTGCCGAACCACACCATGCGGGTCATATCCGACGCGTAGCCATGGACCCGCGCGCCCCAATCGAAAAGCACTGGCGTTTCCAAGGTCAGGGGTGTATCGCCGGGCTGGGCGTGGGGGCTGGCGCTGTGGGGGCCAAAGGCCACGATGGGGCCAAAGGGCAAGTCGGGCTCAGCGCCGTGGCGCAGCAACTGCACCACCAGTTCCGCGGCCACCTCGCGTTCGGTCACGCCGACGCGCAGCATGGGCAGGGTCGCCTGCCAGGCCGCTTCGGCAATGCGCACCGCGCGCCGCAGCGCGGCCAATTCCGCTTCGTCTTTGCGGCTGCGCAGCGCCATCACCACCTGGCTGGCATCGGGGAACGCGGCCTGGGGCGCGGCTTGCTCCAAGAGGCGCCATTCCAGCACCCGCAAGTGCACGGGCTCGATGCCAATGCGGGCGGTGGGTGGGATGTCCAAGGCGGCCAGGGCCTGCGCGGTGTGGTGTGGCCAGGTTGTGGGGTCTTCGTCGTACAGCGCCGCGTGGTCGACCCCCAAGGCCGCGATTTCCTCGGCCTCGAACTGGGGCGCGACGAACGCGGTGCCTCCCGCGGCGCTCACCAGGCCCAAAATGGGGCGTTCCCCCAAGAAAAAGGCATGGCCGAAAAAGTAGCGCAGACTGGGGCCAGGGTTGAGGGCCATGGCATCCAACCCCGCGGCGCGCAGGGCGCGCGCCAGACGGCGACGGCGTTGGGCATAGGGCGGGCTCATGATGCGGCCTCCCGTTCAAGCCAGAGGGTCACCGGGCCGTCGTTGGTCAAGTGGACGTGCATATGCGCGCCGAAGCGGCCGCGTTGCACGGGCACGCCCAGGCTGGCCAGTTGGTCCGCGAAACGCGCGACCAGCGGCGCGGCGTGTTCGGGCCCGGCCGCGCGCACAAACGAGGGCCGGCGGCCTTTGCGCGTGTCCGCGTAGAGGGTGAACTGCGACACCACCAGGGCTGCACCGCGCACCTCCAGCAACGACCGGTTCATCTTGCCCGCGTCGTCTTCGAAAATGCGCAAGTTGGCGACTTTGTGGGCCAGATAGCGGGCCTCGGCTTCGGTGTCGGTGTGGGTCACCCCCACCAGCAGCAGCACACCGGGGCCGATGCGGGCGATGATTTCGCCGTCGACTTCTACGGCGGCTTGGCTGACCCGTTGCAGCAAAATACGCATAGGCGGCTCCTCCTGGGGGATGGGCTTCGGGTTCGGCTTAGGGTGTGTCGACGGGGCGCAAGAAGGCTTGCGCGGCCCAGCCCGCGCGGGTGGCATCGTAGGGCGCGACCAAATACCACCACACATAGCCGTCGGCCTCGACCGGTCCGTCCTCGATGCGGAAGACCTCGCTGTCGAGGCCCAAGAAGAGGACGGCTCCGGTGAGGCCTGGCTCGGCCCGAAAGCGCAGCCCGACGCCACCCGTGTCGGCCACTTGCACGAAGCGGCCGATGGCAAAGCCCGTGGCTTCGCTGGGGGTCGCGGTGGGGGTGGGTGTGACCGTGGGCGTTGGCGTGGCCGTGGGTGTGGGGGTCGCGCTGGGCCGCGGGATCACGCCCAACTGCACTGTGGGCGTGGCGTGGGCCGCTGGCCGCGCGGCCAACCGGGGCAACACCAACAGCGCGGCCAGACCCGTGAGCATCCCTACCACCAGCGCGCTGCCGAGCCACCAGCCTCGTGAAGTGTGCATCTATCCCTCGTCGGCTGTGAGCAGATCCATGATGGCGGCGGCCATGATCGCCGCGGCCTTGGGCAGCACCGATTCGTCGAAGTCGAAACGCGGATGGTGATGAGGCGCATCCAAGCCCCGACCAGGGTCGGCTGAGCCCACGAAGAAATAGCAACCCGGGATGTCTTGCATCATCCACGACATGTCTTCCGAGCCCATGGTGCGATAGTCGGTGATCACTTCGGCCTCGGGCCACAGCCGCCGTACCACGGCCTGCACCCGTCGCGCCACGGCTGGGTCGTTGACCACCGCGGGCGAGTAATCGCGATGCTCGACCTCGACGTGCACCCCGAACGCGCGGCCAATGCTGTAGGCCAGTTCCTCCAGGCGTTGTTGGAGGGTCGTGAACACATCCGTGTCGAACGCTCTCAGGGTGCCTTGCATCTCGGCCTGCTCGGGGATGACATTGGGGGCTTGGCCGGCTTGAACAGAGGCCACCGTCAGCACACCGGCTTCGGCCGCGGGCACGTTCCGGCTCACCACGGTGTGCAACGCGGTGATGAGATGAGCCGCAGCCACCACCGGGTCCACCGCCGCGTGGGGAATCGCCGCATGACCGCCCTTGCCCCGCAACGTGATGCGGAACATCTCCGCCGCGGCCATGGCCGGGCCTTCGGTCACGCCCACCCGGCCCACGGGCCAGCCGTTCCACAAATGCAGGGCCAGCGCGTAGTCGGGCCGGGGGTTTTCGAGCACGCCTTCTTGGACCATGCGCAGCGCGCCGCCCAACCCCTCTTCCGCGGGCTGAAAAACCAGTTTGACGCGCCCCCGCAGTTGGTGGGCCCGCGCGGCCAACAAGCGAGCCACGGTTAGGCCAATGGCCGTATGCCCATCGTGGCCGCACGCGTGCATCACGCCCGGGGTCTGGGAGGCATATGCCGCGCCTGTCTCCTCTTGGATGGGCAGCGCGTCCATGTCAAAGCGGGCCAACACGGTCGGCCCCTCGGCCGCGCCTTCGATGATGGCCACGACGCCGGTCTGCGCGATGCCGGTGTGAACTTCCAGGCCCAAGTCGCGCAACTCCCGGGCCACAATGCCCGCGGTGCGCACTTCTTGAAAACCCAGTTCGGGGTGTTGGTGGAAATCGCGGCGCAAGGCCTGGGTGTAAGGGAAGAGTTCGTGGGCCGCCTGCCAAATGGTGGTCATGTTCGCCTCCGCATCTTGTCAGGACCTGCGAGTTGTGGTTAGATTGTACTTGATTTCGCGCTGGCGATGGTGTAGCCGTGGCGGCGCGAACGACGGCCTTCGCGCGCGGTCGGCCGATGGCTCGCGAACCGGGCCTGGTGGGACTGGCAGCCGTGGCTTCCCCGCGGCAGGCCGGCCGAAGAGGCGGCGTTCCCCAAAACGGGGCGGTGGAGCCCCACGCCCTACATCTTTCTTTTGGAGGCTGTGATGTCTTCAACCCCACCCCGAACATCGCGCAGTCGGGTGCGTCGCCTGCCCCAACGGGCGCGCTACACGCGCGCAGCGATTGACGCGATTTTAGACGCGGGCATGGTGGCGCATATCGCTTTTGTCGAGAACGGGGGACCGGTGGTCATTCCGGTATTGTACGCGCGGCGGGGCGACGAACTCATTGTGCACGGCGCGCGGGGCAGCCGGTTGATGAAGCATTTGGCCGCGGGCCACGAGGTGAGTGTGAGTGTGGCGTTGGTCGATGGCTTGGTGCTGGCCAAGCGCGCGCTCAATCAGTCGGTGAATTACCGCTCGGTGGTGCTGTTTGGCCACGGCCGCGCGGTGACCGACGACGAAGAAAAACTGGAGGCCCTGCGCACGCTCACAGAGCGCGTGTTGCCCGGCCAATGGGCTTATGTGCTCCCGCCCACGCGGCAAGAACTGAACGCCACGGCCGTGGCCCTCATCACCATTGACGAGGCTTCGGCCAAGGTGCGCCAAGGCCCGCCGAGCGATCCGGCCGAGGATGAGGATGTGCCTTTGTGGGCCGGCGTGCTGCCCATGGCCCCAGGGTTTGGTCGGCCGCAGCCGGCCGCGTCTGCGCGGGGGGCGTTGCCGCCTCATGTGCAGGCCTTTTTGGCCCGCCAACCGCGGTTGGTCGAGCCTCGGGATGAGGGGGCGGTCTTATGAGCGTGTCACGGGTGGCCGTGATTACCGGTGCCAGCGCGGGCATTGGCGCGGCCGCGGCCCGGCGTTTTGCCCGCGGGGGCTATCGGGTGGCGCTGGCCGCACGGCGCCAGGCGCGGCTGGAGGCGTTGGCGCACGAAATTCGCGCAGCCGGCGGAGAAGCCTTGCCCATCCCCACCGACGTGACCGACCCCGAACAGGTGCAGCGTTTGGCCCAGCGGGTGCAAGCCACGTGGGGCCGGGCCGATGTGCTGATCAACAACGCGGGGCTGGGCCGCCTGGCCCCGTTGACCGAACTGCACCCCGTGGACGACATCCAATTTCAGATTCAAGTCAATTTGACCGGTGCCATCTGGGTGGCGCGCGCCTTTGTGCCCCTCATGCGGGCCCAAGGAGGGGGTGTTATCGTCAACGTCTCGTCGGTTGCGGGCTGGGTGGGTTTGCCGCACTATAGCGTGTATTCGGCCACCAAGTTTGGCCTGCGTGGGTTCACCGAGGCCTTGCGTCGCGAAGTGGCCGCTGACGGTATTCGGGTGGTGGGGCTGTATCCTGGCCCGGTCTACACCGAATTCGGGCAGCACGCGTTCAAAAACCCCGCGGACCGGCCCCGGGTGGCCCCGCGTGGCTTGGTGCTCTCGGCCGAGGCCGTGGCCGAGACGATCTGGCGTTTGGCCCATCGCGGCCGGCGCGGCGTCGTCACGCCGTGGTGGATGGGACCCTTGGTGTGGCTCAATGCTCATTGGCCATGGTTGGGGGATTGGATCTTGGGCCGAGCCATGGGGCGTTCGCGCCGTGAGGGCGTACAATAAAGGTGGCGCGCGGCCTGCCTTGGCCGCGGCGGAGCCCTTCCCCCAGGAGGTGGGCCATGAAGACCATGCGAGCCTGGCGTTTGCACGCGTACGCGCCCGCGGAGGCGCATCCGTTGCGCTTGGAAGAAGTGCCCTTGCCCGAACCCGGATCAGGTCAGGTGCGGATTCGGGTGCGCGCCTGCGGCGTGTGCCACACCGACTTGCACACGGTGGAGGGGGAAATTCAGCCCCCGCGGTTGCCCATCACGCCGGGGCATCAGGTGGTGGGGGTCGTCGAGGCCGTGGGGCCCGATGTAACCCAGGTGAAGGTCGGGCAACGGGTGGGCGTGCCATGGCTGTACCGCGCGTGCGGGCAGTGCGACTATTGCCGCCGCGGACAAGAGAATTTGTGCCCCAATGCCCTGTTCACGGGCTTTCATGTTGATGGCGGCTACGCGGAAGCCATGCTGGCCGATGCCGCGTATGTGCTGCCTATGCCCGAAGGGATCGCGGATGTA
Organism: uncultured Anaerolineaceae bacterium; assembly: GCA_964446575.1. Classification (GTDB taxonomy): domain Bacteria; phylum Chloroflexota; class Anaerolineae; order Anaerolineales; family DRMV01; genus JAADEN01. Next base: position 33,933 of record CAYUOX010000016.1, read on the forward strand.
GAAGCCGCGCCATTGTTGTGCGCGGGCATCATTGGGTATCGCTCGCTGCGGGTGGCCGGGGTGCAGCCGGGCGAGCGGTTGGGCCTGTTCGGCTTCGGGGCCAGCGCGCATCTGGCCATCCAGGTGGCGCGACACTGGGGCAACGAGGTGTACGTGTTCACCCGTTCGCCCAAGCGCCAGGCCCACGCGCGTGAATTGGGCGCGGTGTGGGTGGGTGGCCCCAATGACCGCCCCGATGTGTTGCTGGATCGGGCCATCATCTTTGCACCCGCAGGGGAAATCGTGCATCGGGCCTTGGAACGGGTCCGGCCTGGCGGGGTGGTGGCCATCAACGCGATTTACATGACGCCCATCCCCGAGATGCCGTATCGGCTGATTTATGGCGAGCGCGTGCTGCGAACGGTGGCGAACGCGACGTATCGCGATGGGGTGGAATTCCTGCAGTTGGCCGCGGAGATTCCGGTGCGGGCGACGGTACAGCCTTATCGGTGGACGCAAGCCAATCAGGCTTTGGCCGATTTGAAGGCCGGGCGGGTGGTGGGCGAAGCCGTGCTGGTGATGGACGCGGCCGC
>CAYUOX010000017.1:0-33988 GCA_964446575.1 uncultured Anaerolineaceae bacterium
ACGGACAAAACTTTGTCCCGTCAACGGCAGGCTCAGTGGGAGATGGGAATTTTTGGGTGGGATCCAACAGAAGGCAGCTTATATCCCCTGGGCGGCGTGAAAGGAACAACCCGAGAGCAATATACTGAGCCTGAGATCGGCACCTTTATGCAAGGCAAAGTATGGCTGCTGTCAGCCGAAGAGGCCGACGCGGTGGCAGAGCGGGTAAGCTCTGCTATAATAGAATATGCCTCTGAGAAATAAAGTATTCTCTTCGACCTGGATTCGTTCGAGGGCATGGCTTGGCGTTTTTATGGTAATTATTGCACTAAGTGCCAGTGTCGTGAGTCTCCCGTTGCGGGTGCAGGCCCAGAGTGCATGTTGGTTTTGCGAGTGCTGTGAGTGGCGGAGGGATTGCAGAGTAAACTGTGCAGCCTATGGCCCGGTGAGTAGCCGCCGCGAATGTGCCTCTGTTTGCAGAAGTGTAGGGATGGAGTACTGCGGAGACTGGCCTTGTGCGACCCCCACCCCTACCAACGGCGGTGGCGGCGGCGGAGGCGGTGGTGGCGGGGGCGGAGGAGGTGGTGGAGGCGATGTCACCACCTGTTGGAAACGCTGCGATGGCGCCTTGGCTCCAGCCTGTTTGTTGAATGTGGATGCTGTTGGCTCAACCACCGCGGATCTATCTTGGCGGCGGGTCGATAGCGGCGGCATTGCCACGCTTTACGTTTGTCGTGACGATGGCTCCCGAATTTGCGATGTGCGTACGGTGGTCCCTTACCAAGGCCAATGGCAACACACCTACACGGCAACGGGGCTTCAGCCCAGCACCCCTTACTATGCGGTCATCGGCACGGACGGTACGGGCATTGGTGCCTGCGACGCCCAAGGCATCACGGTGATTTGGTCCAACAAGGTCTACTTTACTACCACGGGTGCTCCTCCCACCTGCGACCTAAGCGATTTCCCTTCCACCATCACCTACGACGGCAAGGCCTACTATGACCTTACCACGGGCCTTGTTACCACCCAAGCGCCAACGACCCATACGGCGGCCATCCAAGTAAGCGACCCTGACGGCGATTCGGTCACCGTAACCTCCCTGAGTGCAAACAAGCCGGCTTGTTTGCAAACCTCCTACAGCGGCACCACAGCCCAACTGACGCCCCAAGGTGCGGTTACGGGCCAAGCCTTCCCGCCACTGGACGGGCCCAACGCGTGCCAAGTGCGCCTTAGCGCGGAGGTTGAAGATAGCGGCGGCCCCTGGGCCCGCGGCCGCGTGCCCCTATCGCTCCCTGCTGGTATAATGGAGGACAAATGTCACCTTTTGCCTGTCGTTGCATCTAAGGATAACGGGTGACCCAAACATGGATTGTCCATCCCTCACCTAAAAGGAGGTTTGCCATGACCGTGAACGAGGCCGGTTGGGATCGGGTCGTGCGTGTGATTTTGGGCGTTGTGCTGTTGGCCCTGTATTTCATGGGCAGCGTGAGCGGGACCGCTGGATTGGTCGCGCTCATTGTGGGCCTGATCGCTTTGATCACGGGCCTGGTGGGCTTCTGCCCGCTGTACAAGGTGGTGGGCTTCAGCACCAAGAAATAGGCCTCTCGCGGATCGGGCCATCCTGTCCGCGACCCCATCCGCGCCCGGCCCGACCGGCGCGGATGTTTTTCTGCCCTGCTTTTGGATGAGGGATGGCCATCCAACTCGGGGCGCCCGATGGGGCAAATCTTTTATGTTGAAGAGGAGAGTTATCCCATGACTCAGCAAGTGCTTAATGACGAAGTGCGCAATCAGGTGAAGAGCATCTTTGATTCTGAAATGCGCGAGCCCGTTCAGGTGATCCATTTCACCACCCAAGATGGCGCGTGCATGTATTGCGACGTGACCAAGCAACTGCTCACCGAGGTGGCCGATCTGCACGACAAAATCCACCTGACCGTGTATGATCTGGACCAAGACGCGGACAAGGCACAGGCCTTTGGCATCGATCGCGTCCCCGCGACCATCATCGCGTCGCTGGATGGGGACCAGATCACGGACCACGGCATCCGCTTCTTCGGGATTCCCGCGGAGTATGAATTCAGTTCGTTGTTGCACACCATCACCCAGGTGTCGAAGCGGGAGCCGGGGCTGAGCCCGCGCACGCTGGAGTTCCTCAAGAACTTGGAGGATGAGATTCGGTTCTTGGTGTTCGTGACCCCGTCGTGCCCTTACTGCCCCAACATGGTGGTGCTCACGCATCGTTTGGCCCTGGCCAGCCCCAAGGTCAAGGCCGCGATGGTGGAGGCCATCGAGTTCCCCGAGTGGGCCTCGGAGTATGGGGTGAGCGGCGTGCCGCACACGGTCATCAACGAGGGCTTGGGCGAAGTCATTGGCGCAGTGCCCGAGGAGCATTTGGTCCACGAGATCGAGCACGCGTTGCTGCACCTGCACGGTGAGCCGCACGACCATCACCACTAAGGCGCCACCCCAGAGGAGACGAGACCATGACCGCCCGTCGTCGTGTACGCTCTCGGCGACCGCGTCAGGCCTGGGCCGGCGTGATCGCCGGCTTGGGCCTGATTTTGCTGGCCGCGGCCATTGCCCTATATGCCCGTCGGCTGGACCGTCGCGGCAAGGCCGACGAGGTGCCCGCAGGGCCGGTGCAGAATCCGCCCGCGGTGGTCGATTTGCCCGCGCCCGAATTGGAATTGACCACCCTGGACGGCCAGACGGCATCCTTGGCCGACTATCGCGGGCAAGTGCTCATCGTCAACCTGTGGGCCACCTGGTGCCCGCCTTGTAAGGCGGAGATGCCCGATTTGCGGGCCTATTACGAAGACCACAAAGACGAAGGCCTGACCTTGGTGGCCATCAACATCCAAGAACCCGCGGACCGGGTGCGACCCTTTGTCGAGGCCTATGGCCTCACCTTCCCGGTGTGGTTGGACCCCGAAGGTCAGAGCACCATGGCCTTTCGCACCCAAGGCCTGCCCTCGACGTTTGTCATCGACCCCGAGGGACGCATTCGGCTCATTTGGTATGGCCGCACCAGCCGAGAGTTGTTGGAGCAATACGTGACCCCCTTGTTGGGGCAATAGTCCACGGAGGTTTGGCATGACGATGGAAGCCACGGTCACCTTGCTGCGCAAGATGGCCTTTGACGCGGTGTCGGGCAGCGGCCATCACCAACTTATGGACGCGGAGTCCCATGTCGGCGGTGAGAATCGTGGCCCCCGGCCCATGGAGTTTATTTTGCGCGGCCTATTGGGCTGCACCGCGATGGATGTGATCTCGATTTTGCGCAAGAAGCGCCAAACCGTGACCGCGTTTGAGGTCAAGGGCTTTGCCGAACGGGCCGACCAGCATCCCAAGGTGTTCACCCACATCACCATCGAGTACCATGTGGTGGGTGTCAATGTCGACGAAAAGGCCGTGCGGCGGTCTATCGAACTCTCCGCGGTCCGTTACTGCCCCGCGCAGGCCATGCTCAAGGATGTGGTGCCCATGCGGTTGCTGTACTACATTTATGAGGACACGCCCGATGGGCCCGCGTTGCGGGTGCAAGGCGAATGGACACCCCCTGAGCAGGCCGTGTAAGCGTTTGGGGCAACGATTGAGTGGGCATGGCGACCGGGTCCGCATGTGGGCCCGGTCGTTTTTGTGTCCTCCAAAGGGCGGCTGCGAGGGCTTTACGCCGCGGCCAAGAACCGCTCTAAGGTCTCCACCGTCAGGCGCGGACGGTGGAGGTGAGCGTCGTGCAGCACACCGGCGGACAACAGGCGCTGCAGCAAGGCCTTAGCCTCTTTGTTGCTCAGGCTCAATTGGCGGCGCAGCGCTTTGCGCCAAAAAGCCCGATCAGGGCGCGCGGGCCGTTCGCCACTGGCTACTGAGGCCACGGCAAAGAACACACGCGCGGCTTCGGCCACGGCCGGCCGAACGGCCATCTTCTGCACCTGGCCGAAGACGCGCTCTTGCTGCAATGAGACGCAGCGCACACCTTCGGGGCTGTCCCACACATCGACCCGGCCTTGCCCACTGGCTTGGTCCAGCAAGCGCGCGCCGCGCTCGACCCCCAGCAAGGCCACCACCAAGTTCACCGGGATGCCTGTGCGCAGCCGGCGGCGCAGTGTGGCGATCAACTCTACCAGCGCGTCGGTGGGGTCGGCGTGCTCCTTGGCCGTGTTCTCGGCCCGACCGGAGGGTTCCTCCTCTTCGGGTTCGGGCACGGGTTGGGTGACCAAGAAGTCGATGACGTCGAATTCTTCCAAGATGTTGGCGTCGGTTGACGCGGAGGTCGTGTCGGCGACCAAGAAGATGACTTGAAAGCCCATGTCGCGCAGCGTGCGCCCTAAGGCGGTGAAGGCTTCATCGCCCGAGCCTAAGATGTAGATGTCGGCGGCGCGGGTGGCCACATGGCGGCCCACCTCAAAGGCCAGACGCATGTCGGCGAAGTCGCGAATCACCCATTTCTTGCCATGGGTGCGTTGGCGGCGACGACGCACTTGAGAACCCATGAAACTCTGCGCGTCGATGACCGTGGCAACCCGATTAAGACCGCCCAATTGGGGGTTGTAGTGGGTGAAATTGGCCACCGCGATAAAGTCCTCGGGGGCCAAAGTGCCGTAGCGTTCTTCGATGTAACGCACCAGCGCGGGGAAATCCATGCGCGGCGAATAGCCGTATGGATTGCGTGTACCCGCGGTGCGGCGTTTGAGGGTGGTGTATAGATTCTCGAAGTCCAAAAAGAGCGCGACGCGAGGCATGCGCATCCCCCCATCCAATGTCAAGCCGCGTCGACCGCATCGGCGGGGGCGGCTTCACGGCGCGCTTCGACTTGGTCCACGGGGAAGGTGGCCTGGCATTGCAGGCACTGGGCCACGCCTTTGCGGGCCTCGACCAGCAGGCCGCCGCACGCGGGGCAGGGCGTGGCCAGCGGGCGCTTCCATGTGGTGAAGTCGCACTGCGGGTAATTTGCGCAGCCATAAAAGATGCGCCCGCGGCGGGTGCGCCGCACAACCAGGTCGCCGCCGCATTTGGGGCACTTGGCCCCGGTTTTCTCCAGCCACGGTTCGGTGTAGCGGCATTTGGGAAAGTTGCTGCAACTGATGAACTTGCCGTAGCGTCCCCAACGCAGCACCAACTCACCGCCGCATTGGGGACATTGGCGGCCGATGGGTTGCGGGCCTTGTTTGACCTCGGGCATGGCGGCTTCGGCCTTTTTCACCTGCTCTGAGAAGGGACCGTAGAAATCGCGCACGACCGCGACCCAGTCGCGCTCGCCGGCCGCGATGCGATCCAAATCCTCTTCCATGCGCGCGGTAAAGGCCACATCCATAATGTCCGGAAAGTGCTTGACCAGCAAATCGTTAACCAGTTCGCCAATCTCGGTGGGCACCAGCCGCTTGTTCTCTCGGCGGATATAGCCCCGCTGTTGCAAAGTGCTCAAGATGGGGGCGTAGGTGGAGGGGCGGCCGATGCCTTTTTCTTCCAGTGCTCGAATTAGGGTGGCGTCTGTGTAGCGTGGGGGCGGCTGGGTGAAATGCTGCTCGGGGTGCACCGCGCGCAAAATTTGGCGCTGACCTTCACGCACGCCTTCGGGCATGCGGCCTTCGCCGTTGGGCGCGGTGTCCTCGTCCTTGGCCTCTTCATACACCACCAAAAAGCCAGGAAAGCGCAACCGCGAGCCCGAGGCCCGCAACAAGTAGCGATGCCGCGGGCCTTGCCCTTCCACGTCCACGGTGAGGGTGTCATACACCGCGGGCGCCATTTGCGAGGCTACGAAGCGCTTCCAGATCAGGCTGTACAGCCGATATTGGTCGCGACTGAGGAAGGGCTTGACCTTCTCGGGGGTGCGAAAGACCGAGGTCGGGCGGATTGCCTCGTGGGCTTCTTGCGCACGGCGGGCGCGGGTGCGATAGTGCGGCGGTTTGTCTGGCAGGAAGGCTTCGCCATGACGTTGGGCAATGTAGCGGCGGGCTTCTTCTTGGGCCAATTTCGACACCGCGGTCGAGTCGGTGCGCATATAGGTGATCAAGCCGGTCGCGCCGCCTTCGCCGACATCCAACCCTTCGTACAGTTGTTGGGCCACGGCCATGGTCTTCTTCGCGGTGAAGCCCAAACGCCGCGAGGCTTCTTGTTGCAGCGTACTGGTGATGAAAGGCGCCGCGGGCCGTCGCCGGCGTTGGCCGGCCTTGACTTTGACCGCGACATAATCGGCTTGCTGCATATCCGCCACCACGGGCCGCACCGCGTCTTCGTTGGGGAGTTCAGGCTCTTGGTCGTCTAACCGCACCAGTTTGGCCGTGTAGGTGCTCGCCTCGCCCTCGGGTTGGAACTCGGCCGCGATGGTCCAATATTCCCGTGGCTCGAAGGCGCGAATCTCTCGCTCCCGCTCGACCACCAAGCGCAGGGCCACCGATTGCACCCGTCCGGCCGACAACCGGCTGCGCACTTTGCGCCACAGCATCGGGCTCAGCGTGTATCCCACCAAGCGGTCCAGCACCCGCCGCGCCTGCTGCGCGTTGACCAAGTTCATATTGATGTCGCGCGGGTGGGCAAAGGCCTGCTCAATGGCGGGCTTGGTGATTTCGTGAAACTCTACCCGGCGCACGCGCTCCGGATCCATTTGCGCGGCTTCGACCAAGTGCCAGGCAATGGCTTCACCTTCTCGGTCGGGGTCGGTGGCAATGTAGATCTCTTCCGCCTTTTGGGCCAATTCTTTGATTTCTTTGACCACTTTGCGCTTTTCGTTGGGGACACGATATTTGGGCTGAAAGTCGTTCTCGATGTCCACCGACATTTGGGAGCGCAACAAGTCGCGCACATGCCCGATAGAGGCCTTGACCGTATAGCCGCGTCCCAGATAGCGGCCAATGGTGCGGGCCTTGGCCGGAGACTCCACGATGACCAACTTGCCTTTGCGCTGTGGCGCGCGCTTGGCCTGGCGCTTGCCGCGCGCCGTGGCCGGTGGTGGCGTCAGGCCTTCGTGCAACCGCGTCCGCCCGAAGCGAAACAGCGTGCCGCCGCAGACGGGGCAGCGCCCTTTGACCGCGGGGCGGCCGTTGGCCGTGAACACCGGCTGAGGGTCCTGCATCACCCGCTTGGCCTTGCAGCGGGTGCAGTAGGCTTCTAAGGGTTGGTCGGCAACAGAGCGCTCGTTGGGTGCCGTCATGAAGTCCCTCTCCTTCATTAATTACCTGCGCGGAGGCGCAAGGCGGGGCGATTATAAACCAAAGTGGGCGCCCGTGGGAAGGGGTGCACGCGGAAGGCCGGCCTCGGTGCAGGGCGTTGCTGCGTACCCTGACCGCGCGTGAGGCCGCGGCCGGGGCTTCAGAAGCCCAACAGCGTGACCAGCAGGCCGGTGAGCGCGGCCGCCAACGCGACGGCCAGCAGCAGGCTATCGCCGCGCGTCGCGGGGAAGGCCGCACTTTCGGAGCCGTGCCCGAGAACATGCGCGGGGACCGGCCCCGGGCCCAACAAGGCCTGCAAGAATTCGTCCACCGTGGATGGGCGTTCGTCGGGGTGCAAGTGCATCCCCCACAAGATGGCCTCTTCGACGCGTACCGGCAGGTTGGGGTTGATTTGCCGTGGGCTGCGCAGCGCCCGGGGACGCAGGAAGCGCTCGCGGGCCGAAGGCGGCGGTTCGTTGGTCAGCAAATGATAGAGGGTCGCGGCAAAGGCATAAATGTCGCTGCGCGCGTCCGTATGGCCCGCGTCCGCACCGTATTGCTCCAGCGGCGTGTAGAGCGCGGTGCCTTTGCCCTGAATCACCGTGATGGTGGCGTCGCCCGTGTTCATCTCTTTGACCAAACCAAAGTCCACCAACTTGATGCGGCCTTCGGGCGTGAGTTTGATGTTGCTGGGTTTGATGTCACGGTGCACGATGGGCGGTTGTTGGCTGTGCAAGTAGCGCAGCGCGTCGCCCAATTGACGGGCCCACTCCAACACCTGCGACAAGGGCAAAAAGCGGCCCTCTTGCCGCGCGGCCTCGATGAGCATGCGCAGATCTTGGCCGGGCACATAGTCCATCACCAAATAGTCGGCCGGCCCGTCGCTAAAGAAATCCGACACTTTGGGCAAGTTGGGGTGATCCAGGCGCGCCAACACCTGGGCCTCGCGGCGGAATTGGGCTCGCAGTTCTCGAATGGCCTCAGGGGGCAGGGTCGGGTCGTGCCGCACGCTTTTGACCGCGCAAAGCCGCCCGCGCAGCCGCAAGTCCTCGGCCAGATAGACGAAGCCCATGCCGCCTTGGCCGATAATGTCTTTGATAAGATAGCGTTGGCGCAGGGTCTGCCCAATGCGCAGGGCCATGCGCGCACCTCCTACCCCCAAAGAGGGGGACGCGCCGCGTGGGCCAGGGGCCGACGCGGGCCTTTGGGTTTTCCTCCCCCATTATAGTGCAGATGCTTAGCCAAAGCGCCCGGTGATGTAGGCTTCGGTGCGCTCGTCTTTGGGGTTGGTGAAAATCACCCGCGTCTCGTCATACTCCACCAAGGTGCCGGCGCGGCGTTCGTTCATCAGCATGAACGCGGTGTAGTCGGAGACCCGGCCGGCTTGTTGCATGTTGTGGGTGACGATGAGGATGGTGTACTTTTCGGCCAGTTCACGAATGAGGTCTTCAATGCGCAGCGTGGCGATGGGGTCCAGCGCGGAGGTCGGTTCGTCCATGAGGATGATCTCAGGCCGCACGGCAATGGCGCGCGCGATGCACAATCGCTGCTGTTGCCCCCCCGAGAGCGAAAGGCCGCTCTGATGGAGTTTGTCTTTGACCTCATCCCACAAGGCCGCGGCGCGCAACGCGGCTTCGACCAAGTCGTCCATGTCGGCCTTGCTGCCTTTGAAGCCATTGATGCGCAGCCCCCAGGCCACGTTTTCGTAAATGCTTTTGGGAAAGGGGTTGGGCTTTTGGAACACCATGCCGATGCGGCGCCGCACTTCAACCGGGTCTACATCGGGGTCGTAGATGTTCTTGCCGTGGTACAACACCTGGCCCTCGGTGCGCACATTGGGCATCAGTTCGTTCATGCGGTTGAAGGCCCGCAACAGGGTGCTCTTGCCGCAACCCGAAGGGCCGATGATGGCCGTCACTTTGTGCCGATGGATGGGTAGATTGATGTCTTCGATGGCCCGAAAGTCGCCATAATAGACGCTCAGGTGACGGGCCTCGATGGCAATGGGCTCCGAACCGGGCGGTTGGGTCATGGTCAGCCTCTCCGCTTGGCATAACGGTTGCGCAACAGGATGGCCGTGGCGTTGAGGGCCAGCAGCATCGCCAGCAAAACAATGATGGCCGCGGCGGCCAAATGGCGGAACACATCCTGCGGCCGCGCGGTCCATTGGTAGATTTGAATGGGCAAAGTGGTGAACTTGGAGAAGGGGCCGCTGGGATCGACGGTGATGAATGTGGAAGCCCCGACGACAATCAACGGCGCGGTCTCGCCGATGGCGCGCGACATGGCCAAGATGGTGCCGGTCAAGATGCCGGGCATCGCGCTGGGCAACACATGATGCCAAATCGTCTGCCACTGGGTGGCCCCCAGGCCATAACTGGCCAAGCGCAACGAATTGGGTACCGCGCGAATGGCCTCCTGCGCGTTGATAATGATGATGGGCAGAATGAGCAGGCCTAAAGTCAGGCCCGCGGACAAAATGGTGCGCCCGTTGGCGGTGGTACCTTCAGGCACCAAGCCGAAGACCGCGCCACTGGTGAGCGGCGCCAACGCGCGCACGAAAATGGCCAGCCCCAAAATGCCGTAAATGATGGATGGCACGCCAGCCAAGTTGTTGATGTTGGTTTGGATGAGGCGGTTAATCCACGTGTCCTTGCCTTTGGCGTACTCTTCCAAGTAGATGGCCGTGCCCACGCCAATCGGAAAGGCAAAGGCAATGGTGATGGCCACCACCCACAACGACCCCAGAACCGCGGTGCGCACGCCCGCGAACTCCGGCCGTGACGATTGGGGGCGGGTCAGAAATTCGGGGGTCAGCCACGACCGAAAGACCAAGCGCGCCTCTGGATACAAGCGCGTGACACGAGATTGGATGGCCTGGCGGCAAAAGACCGATTGGGCCAGCGTCCAAGTCTCCAGCACTTTGGGCCGCATGACCTTCGTGGTCAGCAGATCCAACAACTCACGGCGGTCGCGCTGTTCCAGCGGGCCTTCGCGCTCTAAGCGTTCCAACACCTCGGGCGCGAGGTGCTGGCGCAGCAAATAGGCCAGGTCCAACGGGTGCAGGCGTTCCACGGGGATGCCGTTGATGCTCAGCGCGTCGGGAGGGACCTGATATGTGATGGCGACATAGCCGAAGGTGCGGTTCAACACATTCAACACGAGCGCGGTGAGCACGACAATGCCCACCAAGGTGGACATCTGGAACAAGATCAAGCCCCACCGACCCAGGCGGTGGCGTCGCGGCAGATTGGGTTGGAACAAAACCTCGTCTTGCATCCGCGTCCCGTTGCCGTTCATCGTGTCCATGCTCCTGCACCGCCTTGCCGGCGCGCTGCGTGGGCGTTAGTCATAAACCTGGCGGAATTTGCGCACGACCCGCTGACTGATGATGTTGAGGGTGAGGGTCATGAAGAACAGCACCAAGCCCAGCGCGAAGATGCTGTTGTAGTCGATGGAGTCGTACGACAAGTCGCCGCTGCTGATGCGCACGATGTGGCCGGTAATGGTCTCGGCGGCCTCGAAGGGGTTGAAGGTGAAATTCGGGCCCGCGCCCGCAGCCAAGGCGACAATCATTGTCTCACCGATCGCGCGCGAAATGGCCACGATGAAAGCCGCGGCAATGCCCGAGAAGGCCGCGGGCACCACCACTTGCAACGCGGTTTCCAGTTTGGTCGCGCCCAGGGCATAGGCCGCGTGACGCAACGATTGGGGCACCGCGCTTAGCGCGTCTTCGCTCATGGAACTCACCAGCGGAATGACCAGCACACCGATGACAATGCCCGCGGAGGCCATGTTATACACTTCGACCACATCTTTGCCGAAGATGGCCCGCAGCAGCGGCGTGACCAGCGTCAGCGCGAAGTAGCCATAGACCACCGTGGGCACCCCGGCCAGAATCTCCAGCGTGGGCTTGAGCAAGCGCCGGGCCCGCTCGGACGCGTATTCGCTCAGATAGATGGCAATGCCCAAGCCCAAGGGCAAGGCCACGGTCATCGCGATGGCCGTGACGATCAGGGTGGCGTTGAGCAGCGGCAGGATGCCGAATTTGCCAATCTGCGGCGCCCACTGGGTGCCGGTGAAGAATTCCACCAGGCGCACACGACTGCCGCGGTAGATGTCTAACCCCGCGGCATGGGCTGCGGCCGCGGTGCCTTGTTGCGCGCGCGCCACGGTCAACGCGGCCTCGTCCACGGCCAGCACTTGCATGACCTCGTCTTCAACGCGAATCATGTCTTGCGGGTGCAGCGCGGCGCCGCTGCGCGTCACCGGCAGCACCGTGTCGTCGGGGCCAATGGGCGCGGCCAACTGCTTGTTGGTGTCTTCCCAGAGTTGGCGGGTGAAAAAATTGAGGGATTCGCGGCCCAGTTCGTACACAATGCCAATCGTGGTGAAGATCGAGAGGGCCGCCGCAAGGAACAAGGCCCAACGGATGGCAGCCTCGAAGCGCCGGGGGCGACCACGCAGTTGAGCCGCGATCTCGCCTCCGGCCGGGGAAGGGGTGGGGTCAGGCATGGCGGCGTCTCCCTCGGCGCGCGATGCGCGCGGGCTGCGCCGATTATATCGCAAACCCGGCGCTTTGCGCGGTGCCCAACCTCAGGGCGCCTCCCCCACCGCGCGCAGCCACTGACGCATAGCCTGCTCTAACGCCTCCGCGCTGGCCGGAAAGTAACCCACGTCCAAAATCTCCTCGTTCACATGGGTCAAAAAGAAATGAATGAACGCCGCGACTTGAGGCTTGCGTTGCATAATGCTGGCCGCGGAGTAGAGGAGCAGCGGCCGCGATAACGGATACTCCCCGGCTTCCACCGTCGCGGCGTCGGGCAGCACCCCTTCAATGGCGACAGGGCGCAGTTTGTCCGCGTTCTCTTCATAATAGGCATAGCCGAAGAAGCCGATGGCATAAGGCGAACCTTCGATGCCCTGCACCAGCACATTGTCGTCTTCTGACATCTGCAGATTGTCCGCGGTGAGGATGGGCTCTTCGTCTTTGTCAAAGACGACCTCGACGAAGAAGTCGAACGTGCCGCTGTCGGTGCCGGGAATGTAGCGCAAAATCGGCTCGGCGGGCCATTCGGGCCGAATGTCGGCCCAGGTGCGGGCAGAGGAGAACACGCGCGCCAGTTCGTCCAAACTCAGGTTGTCGACGAAGTCATTGTCGCGCGCCACGACTACGGCCAGGCCATCGGTGCCCACGCGAAACTCGATGGGTTCGCGGCCCAGGGCGCGGCAGGCCTCGCGTTCGCTGTCTTTGATGGGCCGCGACGCGTTGGCAATGTCGGTTTCACCGCTGACGCAAAAGCGCTCAAAGCCCGCCCCCGAGCCGATGGAGTCGATGGTGATTTGGCCGCGAAAGCCTTCCTCTTGAAAGCGCTCGGCCATGCGCTCGGCCAAGGGATAGACGGTGGAACTGCCGGCAATGATGATGTCGCCGCTGTAATCCGCGGGATCCAGCGGCGGCAACAGACTCCGCGCAGGCGTGGCCGCGGGAGCCGTGGCCGTGGGATAGCGGGTGCCCGTAGGGGTGCGCAACAGGCGGTAACCGTCGGTTTGCGGCTCGGCAATGCCTTGACAACAGCCAGCCAGCCCCACGGCCAGCCCCATCATCAACCACCAGAGCCAACGAGCGCGCGTCATGACGAATCTCCTCCGGCCAGGATGCGAAGCCGCGACAAACGCCCTACTGGCAGGGCATTCATCGTCAAGCCTTGGCGGCCCAAACCCTTCCCAGCCGTCCTCCGATACCTTGAACCGCCGAGGACGGTCGGGTATACTTTGATTTGTTTATGGCAAAATCGGCCCTTGTCAGGCTCGCGGCCATTATAGCCCATTTTGGGCGTTCCCGCGGAGGGCCGAGGGGGATGTCGGGACGGGGAGGGCGATCGCCGGATCGCCGAACGCCCCGCTTTGCGCTTGGCAAGGTCGCTGAAGGCCGCGTGGTAGGCCGCGCGCGGCCGCACTGCCGTGATGCCAGAACCCTGGCAGGGTGATTTTCGCGCGTTTCCCTTGACAAGGGAAGGCGCTTAGTTTAGAATCCATCTAAGTTTGGAGTGAGTCTAATGAGCCAGCAAGTTGTGTTGTCCCCCCCAGCCAATGCGCTGGAAGCGCGCTTGTTGCGGGCTTTGCGGGAGGCCGGGTTGCGCCTGACGCCCCAACGGCGGGCCATTTGCCGTTACCTGGCCAGCACCAAAGAGCATCCCACCGCGCAGCAGATCTTCGCGGCGGTCAAGCCCCACTTTCCATCGTTGAGTTTGGCCACCGTATACAACACCTTGGACGCGCTGGTGCGGCTGGGCGCGGTGCACGCGTTGGGCGGCGCGGGCGATGGGGCCATTCACTACGACGCAGACACCGAGCCCCATGTCAATTTGGCGTGCTTGCAATGCCACCGGGTGGTGGACCTGCCCTGTGAGGCCGTGGCCGACCTGGATCGCCGCGTCGCCCGAGAGTCGGGTTACCACATCTTGGGCGCGCGGCTGGTGTATTACGGCTTGTGCCCCGATTGTCAAGCCGCCCAAGCGCGCTCAGCCTGAGGCTCACTCCTGCATCCCGGTATGAGGAGCAGGAACATGACCGAATTGACGACCACCGCGCTACATTTCTTTCAGCGCCGCCTGCGGGCGGCCATGAACGCCACCCAGGGCCTGGCCTTGGAGTGGTTCCTCACGGCCTTGACCTTGATTGCTTTGGTCACCGGCTGGCTTTTGGAACACAACGGCGTCACCGGCTGGTCGGTGATGTCGGCTTATCTGGTCGCCTATGTGGCCGGTGGCAGCCTGGCCCTCATCAACGGCCTGCGTCTCCTCTGGCACGAACGCCAATTGGACGTGGACCTGCTCATGGTGGCCGCGGCCGTGGGCGCGGCTTACATCGGGCATCCGGCCGAGGGCGCGGTTTTGCTGTTCTTGTTCTCGCTGTCGAACGCGCTGCAAACATATGCGCTGGATCGCAACCGCAAGGCCATTGAAGCCTTGTTGGACCTGCGGCCGCCGGTGGCGACGGTGCGCCGCGGCGAGGCGTGGGTCACCCGGCCGGTGGAAGAGGTGCAGGTGGGCGACATCATCTTGGTACGGCCGGGCGAACGCTTTCCCCTGGACGGTCTGGTCGTGCAAGGCGTGTCGGAAGTCGACCAATCGCCCATTACGGGCGAGTCCGCCCCGGTGCTCAAAGAAGAAGGCGCGCAGGTGTTCGCGGGCACGGTGAACGGCACAGGCGCGCTGGAAGTGCGGGTGACGCGCCGCGTCGAAGATACCACCCTGGCCAAAATCGTACGGCTGGTCGAAGAAGCCCAGGCCACCAAAGCCACCACCCAGCGCCGGCTGGAAGCCTTCGAGCAGAAATATGCCACGTTCGTGCTGCTGGGGGCTGTGGTGTTGATCGTGGCGCTGCCGACCCTCTTCGGCTATACCTTTGAAGAGGGCTTCTACAAAGCCATGCTGTGGTTGGTGGTCGCGTCGCCGTGCGCGTTGGTCATTTCGACCCCAGCCAGCATTTTGGCCGCGCTGGCCCACGCGGCCCGGCGGGGCGTGCTCATCAAAGGCGGCGTGTATCTCGAGCATCTGGCTGATCTCAAGGTCGTGGCGCTGGACAAAACGGGCACCCTCACCGCGGGCAAGCCGCGCTTGACCCACTTCGAGCCCTTGGTGGAGGATGAAGACCCTCAGGCCTTGCTGCGGCACATTGCCGCGCTGGAAGCCCACTCCGAGCACCCCGTTGCCAAGGCCATCGTCAAGGCCGCGGAAGAGCAGGACTTGACGTGGGACGAGCCTGAGGGTGTGCGTGCGGTGCCGGGGCGAGGCGTCGAAGGCGAGGTGGAAGGCCGCCGCTTGTGGGTGGGCAATCTGCGCTTGTTCGCGGAGCGCGGCATCACCCCGCCGCCCCATCTGCAAGACCGCTTGGCTGAACTGGAAGCCCAAGGGCATACCGCGGTGCTGGCCTACGCGCCCGATGCCCAACAATGGTTGGCCCTCATCGCGGTGGCGGATACTTTGCGCCGTGGCGCGCGCGAAACCGTGGCCGAACTCAAGGCTTTGGGCGCGCGCGTGGTCATGCTCACCGGCGATAATGAGCGAGTCGCCGCCAGCATTGCCGCCCAAGTGGGGGTGGACGATTTTGTGGCCGACCTCTTGCCCCAAGACAAAGTCACCGCGGTGGAGCGTTTGGTGCGGGAATATGGCCCGACGGCCATGGTCGGCGATGGCGTGAACGACGCGCCCGCGCTGGCTAAAGCCACGGTGGGCATCGCCATGGGCGGCGCGGGAACCGATGTCGCCTTGGAGACCGCGGACGTGGTGCTCATGGGCGACGACCTGAAGATGCTGCCTTACACCATCCGCCTGGCCCGCAAAGCCCGGCGCATCATCACCCAAAATTTGGCTTTTGCTCTGGGCATGATCGTGGTGCTGGTGCTTTCCGCGTTCGTGGCCGACCTGCCGTTGACTTTGGGCGTGTTAGGCCACGAAGGCAGCACCGTCATCGTGGTGCTCAATGGCCTGCGCCTGTTGCGCGGCGCGGCCTGAACCTGACCCCGGCCACCCCGCGGCGGCGCTTCAGCGCCGCCGTTCCCTTTCACCGCAGCCTCACGGTCGGGTCGCGGCCAGGTCGGAGCATGGTATACTGAAACCAACCCGCGATTCGTTTGGTTCTCGCGTCTCTGAGGAGGCTCTCATGCTCCAGCCCGACCGTGTGGTTCGCACCACTTGCCCTTACTGCGGCGTGGGCTGTACGCTGGACCTGCACATCTACAACGACACCATCGTCGAGGTCCAAGCCCCGTGGGATGGCGTGGCCAACCGGGGTCTGCTGTGCGTCAAAGGCCGCTATGGCCTGGACTATATCGACCATCCGCATCGCATCACCCGGCCTTTGGTGCGCAAACAGCCTCAGCGCGCGGGCGCGCGCACGCCGGCCCGCAGCCTGGACGACTGGGTCGAGGTCTCGTGGGATGAAGCCTTAGATTTGGTCGCCGAGCGCCTGGTGCGCATCTATCGTGAAAGCGGCCCTCGGGCGCTGGCCGCGTATGGCAGTGCCAAGGCCACCAACGAAGACAACTACCTGCTGCAGAAGTTGTTCCGCGCGTTGTTCCAAACCCACAGTGTAGACCACTGCGCGCGGCTGTGTCACGCCTCGACCGTGGCCGCGCTGCAAGCGGCCATTGGTTCCGCGGCCATGAGCAACACCGCGCTGGAGGTGCTGGAGACCGAGGTCGCGCTGGTCGCGGGATCGAATACCACCGAGAACCACCCGGTCATTGGCGCGTTCATCAAGCGCGCGGTTGCCGAGCGCGGGGTCAAACTCATCGTCGTGGACCCGCGGCGCATCGAGTTGGCCGACTATGCCACTTTGTGGCTTCCCCTCAAGCCGGGCACCAATGTACCCTTGTTCTCGGCCATGGCCCATGTCATCATCCGCGAGGGGTGGTACAACGAAGCGTTCATTCGCGAGCACACGGTCGGTTTTGAAGCGTTCGCGCGGGCCATGGAGAAATTCACCCCCGAGTTCGCGGAACAAGTCACCGGCGTGCCCAAAGAAGACATCATCGAGGCTGCGCGCCTGTATGCCCAAGCCCAGCGTGCGATGCTGTTCTGGGGCATGGGCATGACCCAGTTCGCCCACGGCACGGCCAGCGTGCTTTCGATTGTGCATTTGGCGTTGCTGACCGGCCATGTGGGGAAGATAGGCACCGGCCTCAACCCCCTGCGCGGGCAGAACAACGTGCAGGGCGCGTCGGACATGGGCGTGCTCAACAGCGTGTATCCGGGCTACATGAAGGTCGCGGACCCGGCCAACGCGGCCCACTGGGAACGGGTCTGGAACCTGCCCGCCGGCACCTTGCCCACCGAGCCTGGCCTCACGGTCACCGAGATCCTCAAAGCCGCAGGGCCTGAGGGGGTGCGCGGGCTGTTCGTCATGGGCGAGAACCCGCTGATGTCGGAGCCCAACTTGGCCGAGGCCGAGGCCCATTTGCAACAGGTGGACTTCTTGGTGGTCCAAGATCTGTTCCTCAACGAGACGGGTGTGTATGCGGATGTGTTTCTTCCGGCCGCGTCTTTTGCCGAAAAGGATGGCACGTTTACCAACACCGACCGCCGCGTGCAGCGGGTGCGTCAAGCGTTGCCCCCTCGAGGGCAGGCGCGCCCCGATTGGGCCATCTTGGCCGACTTGGCCCAGCGCATCGAGGCCAAACTGGGCTTGCCTTACACCGCAGGTTGGGACTATCGCCACCCGTCGGAGATTTGGGACGAAGTCGCGGCCGCGGTGCCCGCGTATCGGGGCATCTCTTACGCACGCATCGAACAGGTTGGCCTGCAGTGGCCCGTGCCTTCGCCCGAGCATCCGGGCACGCCTTTCTTGTATGCCAATGGCTTCCCGTCGGGCAAGGGGCGCTTCTTCCCCCTCGATTTCCCCGAGGCACCCGAGCCCGCGAGTCGTCAATACCCTTTGACCATGACCACCGGGCGTTTGCTCGAACATTGGCATGGCGGCACCATGACCCGCCATTCGGACCTGGACGCGCTCTACCCCATGCCCATCGTCGAGGTGCATCCCATCGACGCGGCCGCGTTGGGCATCGAGGATGGCGACCCCGTGCGGGTGAGTTCGCGGCGGGGCTCGGTGGTGGTGCGCGCTCGGGTGACCGAGAAAACCACCCCCGGCGTGGTGTTCTTGCCCTTCCACTTTGCAGAAGCCGCGGCCAACCTGCTGACCTTGGACGCGGTGGACCCGCAGGCGAAAATCCCGCATTACAAGGCAACGCCGGTGCGCTTGGACCCGGCCCCTGAGACCGCGTTGGTCAACCCCATCTGGGCCCCGCGCGGGCGACGCTAACGGCCAACGTTCCCTTTGGCGCGCGGCTGGACGCGGCGCGCAAACCGTCGCGCGCGTCGGTGGAGCCTGCGCGGCGCCTGGCGACCTGGCGCGCGTCCTCGCGTTCGACTCTCCTCCGCTGACCTGCCCCGCCCCTTGAACGGCTTCGACGAACCAGCGAGCCGCGTTGCCGCGTTGGCGCGCGGCTGGTCGCGGAGCGGGGTGCTCTTTCGAGGCCCGGCCGTGAGCCGCGGCCCCTGTCGCGCGCGGCGCATAATGATAGATTTACAGCAAAAAGATGATGCAATTTTGTGTCAAGTCATACTGGGGTCGGCGGGGGCGCGAGGGTAAATTTAGAGTAAAGGATACTAATAGGCGGCCAACGCTGCGGAGGTGACGAAATTTGACGCTTTTTGCTCCAAATCGCCGCCATCGTTGCATCTTCGCCTCCCGTTGGCTGTTCTACGCTCAGGGAGGTTGTCATGAACGGGAGACTCGTGCGGTGGGGGCTCCTGATGGCCCTCGGGAGCCTTTTGCTCGCGTGCGGCCTGCCCCAGCGCCTGCGCACTGTAGCGGCTTGTTTGCGCGCCCAGCCGGGTGAGGCTTCGCTTTCCCGCGTCACACCCACTTCGCCCTCGGCCCAGGCCGCGGCCTCCATGACGCCCACCATGCCCGCGTGCGCGACGGAAACGCCTTTGCCAAACTTGGACGCGCTGGAGAACTTGGCGCGCCTGGAGCCTCTACCCCCTCAGCCGTTGCCTTTGTCCCCCGACTTTCGCTTGCAGATGATCGACTCCAAGCACGGCTGGGGGTTCCTTCGCTTTGCGCGTCCTGACGCGCCGGGCGGCGAGGACGCGGTGAACGCCTATGGCGTGCGGATTTTGGTGACCGAAGACGGCGGGGAGACCTGGCACGAGGTCACACCGTTTGTGCCCGGACACCCTGAGGTGCGCTTCATGCCTTATACGGCGCAGGCCCAAGACGCACAACGGGCTTGGGCTGTGAGTTACGACGAAGGGCTGATGATACGTGACGAGGGGGTGCAACATTTCGTCGTCTGGCACACCGACGATGGCGGTCAGACCTGGCAATGGCAAGTGGTGCACGCCCGTTATTCCCACACCCCGCTTGTGCACCGAATCGTGTTTAGCGACGACCAGCATATCTGGCTCTTCGGCACTCGGGGCATTGGCATGTATAAAGCCGATGTGGGCCTGTTCATGACCGAAGACGGCGGCCGCACCTGGAGGCAAGTGACCAGCACCAGCCCCGATTGCTTGACCTTGCCCGCCGACATCGCTTTTGCCCCCCATAGCCTGTATGGCATTGTGACTTTGGCGGAGACCCCCGCGGATGGCGGTGGTTATTGCGTGACCCACGACGGCGGCAAAACGTGGGCATCCCAATGGTTCCGGCCGTGGGAAGATTCCTATGGGTGCGGCCTTTTCAACCTCGTCTTGTGGGATGTGGGCGAAGGCCTGATGAGCGCCGAATGCATGGCCGGCTCCACCCCGATGCTGGTTGTCTTGCACGATGGCGCTGGTGAATGGACCTGGCCGTTCGAAGCGTACGAGGACTACGTCTGGGAGGATTTGGACGCGCCCACACCCAATGAGGTTTATGCTGTCTTGCGCAAGTCCGAGACTTCGCAGAAGGTGTTGCTTTTCTCCGATGACGGCGGACGCACGTGGACCCCGCGCGCGGAATTCGAGGAGGAACGGGCCTCCTTCACCTGGATCCCCGGCGGCGAGGGCTGGGCGTTGTTCACCATCGGATACGACGACGAACAGGAGACCTACCTGGCCCACACGGTGGACGGTGGCGTGCACTGGGTGCCGATCATGGAGCCGTCGATTGATGTCTGGCCATGATTCCCCTCCCGCGCGCCGCGGGGCCACCCCCTCGGCCTTGCCGCGGCGCGCGGGTTCGCGTTTGCGGCCCGGGCTGGGGGATTGCCTCCGGTTAGGCCGTGGCAGAGGGCGCGTCGGCCAAGGCGCGCTTCAACTGGGCAATGGTCGGGATGGGCGTCGGATCGACCCCGTAGGCCAACGCCAAGTAATAGGCCGCGTAGTCACCCAGTTGGAGCAAATCCCACTGCTGGGCCAGGCGGTTGGGGCCGCGGGCCACGAGCACATCGGTGTTCACCCCTTGCTGCAAGAAAATCTGCTGGGTGTGCTGCACCCGTAGCCGATTGCGGGGGTGCAAGGCGGCCGCGTCCAAGAAGAGCGCCATGAACGCCTGAGTGAGCGCGGGCGGATGCTCCAGGCCGGCCAGGGTGTTGTGGTCGGCCTCGGGCAGGGCCTCGAATTGGCCCCAGGCCTTAGCCAACTCGTTGATTTGGCCCTTCCAGCGACGGGCCACCGGCTCCAAGAACTCCGCGCCAAAGACGGCCACCCAGCGCTCCATCAGTTGGCCGGCCAAGCGTTTGGCCGGGTTTTCGGGCGTAGGGACCTCAAACGCCAGGGCTTGTTGGGCTTCTTCCAGGTTCGTCACCGTGGCCCGCAGGTCGCTTTCAGGGTCGCCGATCAGCCCCAAGCGCGCGAACAAGGCCAGGAGCAGGCCGAAGGTCAACCCCACCGCGGCGCGCGGTTGGCCGTGATGCTCGAATTGCCATAACGGCGCCCCATGCTCGCGGGCCCAAGCCGCCAGTTTTCCCCCAGTGGTGAGGGCCAGCCAGCGGCAGCCGCGCGCATGAGCCTCTTGGGCCGCGCTCAAGGTTTCTTCGGTGTTGCCCGAGTGCGATGACGCAACCACCAGCACGCCTTCGCCTTGGGCCCAGCCGGGCAGACCATAGTCACGCCACACCACCACGGGGACAGCCAGATCAGGCTGCGCATACCCGACCAGCAAGTCGCCGGCAATGGCCGACCCGCCCATGCCGACCAGCACCACGGCCCGCCAGTGGCCGTTCGACGGCAACGGCAGCGTTTGACCCCACGACCAGCCCTGGACCAAGTGCTGCGGCAACGCGCGGATGTCCGCGTACATGGCGTGCGCGTCAACTTGGGCCTTGCGCTGGGGGTCATCCATGGGGAACATGTGCGCCTCCCGATTCAAGATCGCCGCGAGCGGCTTGGCCGTATTGTATCATCCCCCCGAGGGCATGGTACAATGAAGCCCCTCGCGTTGACCCCCAACCTGGGTGAACAAAGCCGCCTGAGAGGGTTATGGTCTCGCCCGGCTCGAGGCGGGCCTGTTGGTCGTGCCTCAGAACAGCCGGGCCAAGGGCGTTGTCGCGGGCCCGTTCGGCCCTTCCCCTGGAGGTGCGTGCCATGCGCGTGTGGGCAAAACGCGTGGGTTGGCTGGTGTTGGGCCTGGCTGCCCTGGTGGCTGGGCTCGTGATGGGTTTGTACGCGGCCTGGGTGCGGCCTGGCTTGGCCCGCTATGACGGGGAGGTGACCGCGCCAGGGCTTCACGGGGTGGTGACCATTCGCCGCGACGCGCGCGGGGTGCCGCACATCATGGCGCAAGACGCGCACGACGTGTTCTTCGCCCAGGGTTTCGTGCACGCTCAAGATCGCCTGTGGGCCATGGAGATGGCCCGTCGCGCGGCCGCGGGCCGGTTGAGCGAGGTCATTGGCGAGCGAGGCTTGGCCAACGATCGCTTCATGCGCACCTTAGGGCTGCGTCAAGCCGCAGAGGCCGATTGGGCCGTGCTGGACCCGGAAACCCAGGCCCTGCTCGAGGCCTATACCGCGGGCATCAACGCCTACCTCGACCAGCAGGCCCCCCACTGGCCGTTGGAGTTCAAGATTTTGGGCTTTGAGCCCGAGCCCTGGACGCCCGTCGACAGTTTGATGTTCGGAAAATTGGTGGCGTGGGGCCTGAGCAACAACTACCACGACGAGTTGCGGCTGGTGCAATTGGCCGATGTGTTGCCATGGGACGATCTGCTCACCTTGTTGCCTGACTATCCGGGCCCGTTCGTGATTCCCGACGCGCAGCGCACCGCGCACGCCGCGGCGCAGGCCGCGCGGCTGCTGCAGATGGCCGAGTCCGCGTCGGCTGTCCATCCCTGGGCTTTGCCAGATCAGGGCAGCAATGCCTGGGTGGTCGGGGGAAGTCATACGGCCTCGGGCCAGCCCATGCTCGCGGGCGACCCGCATCAAAAGTTGACCATGCCCACCTTGTGGTACGAGGTAGGGTTGCACACCGCGGACGATGTCTATCACGTGGTGGGCGCATCGCTGCCCGGCCTGCCAGGGGTGGAGATTGGCCACAACGCGTTCATTGCCTGGGCTGTGACCAACGCGCGGCCTGATGTGCAAGATTTGTTCGTCGAGACGCTCAACGCGGAGGGTACGGCCTACCGCTTTCAAGGCGAATGGCGGCCGTTGACCGTGCGCGAAGAGGTCATCCAGGTCAAAGGCGCGGAGCCGGTGGTGTTGCGCGTGCGCAGCACCCATCATGGCCCCTTGGTAAGCGACGCGCTGGGGGAGCAGGCGCCCGAGGGCGAATCTTGGGCTTTGCGCTGGACGGGCATCGACCAGGGGCGCCCCTTGGCGCGCGCGGTGTTGCGACTCAACCGGGCTCGCAACTGGGACGAATTTCGCGCCGCACTGGCTGATTGGCAGGTGCCGGGCTTGCATTTTGTCTACGCCGATGTCGAGGGCAACATCGGTTACCAGATGAGCGGGGCAGTGCCCATCCGGGCCAAGAACGATGTCTTCGGGTTGGTGCCGGTTCCCGGTGATACGGGCGAATATGAGTGGGTGGGCTTCATCCCTTACGAAGACTTGCCCCACGCGCTTAACCCCGCGGCCGATTTCTTTGCTTCGGCCAACAACCGCCCTGTCGGGCCCGACTATCCGTATTTCCTCTCCCATTATTTCCAACCCCCCTATCGGGCTGAAGCCATTGCGCAAGCCCTGCGTCAGGCTCAAGGTCTCACGCTGGACGACTTCGCGGCGCTGCAGGGCAGTTGGTACAGCGCGTTGAACCATCAAGTCGCTCAAGTGGTGGCGCACGAGGTCACACCTCGCACCCCGGCCCAAGAGGCCGCGGTCCGCTACCTGGCCGCTTGGGACGGGGTCATGGCCCCTGACAGCCCCGCGGCGCATTTGAGCGAAGTCCTTCTGTGGCAGATTCTCGTCCAGGTGTTACAACCGCGGCTGCCCGAGGAGCCGTTGCGTGCCTATCTCAGCCTGGCCGCGTATCCGTACATGTTTTTGCAGGGCTTGCTGGACGACCCCCAACATCCGTGGTGGCAAGGCGAGCGCCGCGCGAAACTCCAGGCCGCGCTCGAGGCCGCACTGGCCGAAGCAGGGGAGGACCCCCAACAATGGGGCTGGGGCCGGGTGCACACTTACGAATTCGCCCACCCCTTGGGGCAAGTGGGGCTACTGCGCCCCATCTTCAACCGGGGCCCTTACGCCACGGGCGGCAATTGGAACACCCTGAACAGCGGCGCGTATCTGGAGCCCTATCGCATGGAGTTGGGCCCCGCGTATCGCTTTTTGGTCGATCTGGCGGATTGGGACTCGGCCCGCTCGATCATTCCCAGCGGGCAGTCGGGCCAGCCATTCTCGCCTCATTACGATGACCAAATCGAGCCGTGGCTGAAGGTCGAATATCGCCCCTTGCCTTTCTCCACGACCGCGGTCGAAGGGGCCAGCCAGCACGTGTTGCGTTTGCAGCCGGCGGGGGCGCCATAGGCTCCAAAGCGGGCGTTGCTCCGGCGCGTTGGGGAAAGGCGGTTGCGGCCCGCGCGTGGGCGCTCCATCGCGGCAACCCGCCGGCCTCGCGGCCCGTGCCGGGCGCGGGTTTCCGCGCGCGGGCATGATGGCTGGGCCCCGTGACGATCCAGCGCCCCCCGCAGCGGGGCAAGTGCGAGGCCACAGCGGAGGGCATCCTGGGCAGATAGGGGTGCGTGGATGGACCTCTGGGCGGGGCCGGGGCTTCCTTCCAACAAGGGTTGTTACTTCGCGGCGGGTGCCGTTTCCCATTGGGACGCCTGGAGACGCCCTTCAGTGGTGGCGCGCCCGCATCCTATCCGCCGATTGAGCGCGTGGGGGCGCTGAGGCGGCGGGTTGGGCTTTCCTGTGCCTTGTCGTGGGCCTGGTGCCCTGGCCTGTCTGCCGTCCTTGGTTCAGAAATCCTGATTTTCTGATATACTAAGGTTCGACATCCAGCACGAACAAACATCGCGAGGTGAGGTTATGAAGGAAGGATGGATTGGCGACCGTGTCATGGCGCGGGTTGGACGGCGCGGGGTGTTGACAATCCCGAAGCGATTGCGCGAACGATATCACATCCAGGAAGGCGACTTCCTCACTTTGCTGGATTTAGGAGGCGCGTTTTTGTTGCTCCCCCCGGCACGCGTGGATGCCCTGGCTGACGAAATTCGCCGCACCTTGCAAGCGCGCGGTTTGAGCCTGGAAGACATGCTGCACGAATTACGCGCGATTCGCGAAGAAGCCGGCGCGTAGGTGACGAAACCCTCTTTCCCGCGCGCTGCCTTGCCATTGGTGCCACGGCCTATGCCGCAGTTCCGCTTTTTCCTTGATACCAGCGCGCTCTTCGCGGGAATCTGGTCTGCCAAAGGGGGTGGTCGCTTGCTGCTACGCTTGGGCGAGGCGGGCCATGTGCAGTTGCTTCTCTCGAGCGCGGTGCTGCAGGAGTTGGAGACGGCCTTCGCGCGCAAAGCCCCGGCGCTTCTTCCCCAGGTGGCTTTGTTGTTGCATCTCGCGCGCGTTCAAGTCGTGCCCGAGCCGGACCCCGACGTGGTGCAGCAAGTCATGGTATGGCTGCCACATCCTGGCGACGCGCGCGTGTTGGCCGCGGCTCTGGCGTCTCGCCCCGATTTTTTCGTGACTTTGGATCGGCAACACTTCCTCCACAATCCCCAACTGACCACTTCGCGGGTGCCGTTTCCCATTGGGACGCCCGGAGACGCCCTTCAGTGGTGGCGCGCCCGCATCCTATCCGCCGATTGAGCGCGTGGGGGGCTGAGGCGGCGGGTTGGGCTTCCCCGCGCCTTGTCGTGGGCCTGGTGCCCTGGCCTGTCTGCACCTTGTCGTGTCTTGCGGTGGGTCTTCGCGTTCGTTCGCGGGGCGCGGGCTTGGCGCCGGGGGCTACGCGGACGCCAAGGTTTCGGCCAGCCAGCGTAGCGCGAACGCGGCCGCGGCTTGACGGTTGCCCTCGCGGTCATGAGGAAAGTGCACCCGCCGCGCGGCTACGCCCGCGGGCGTGGCCAAGCCGAACCATACCGTGCCCACGGGCTTGAGGCGCGTGCCTCCGCCTGGCCCCGCGATGCCGCTGATGCTCAGGGCCACATCCGCGGCCGTGGCTTGCCGCGCACCCAAGGCCATATAGCGCACCGTGGCTTCGCTCACCGCGCCGTGGATTTCCAACACCGACGCGGGCACGCCCAACAGGCGTTGCTTGACCGCGTTGGCATAGGCGATGATGCCGCCCACGAAGTACGCGGACGAGCCCGGCACGCGGGTGATGCGATACCCCAGCAAGCCCGCGGTGCACGATTCGGCTACGGCCAAAGACCAACCTCGGGCCAACAGCAGGGGACCGATGCGGGCCTCGGGTTCAGGGTCGGTTAGCGCGGGCGATTGGGGGCCGTGTTCGGCTTCGTCGCGCAGCGCGGCGAAAAAGCGGTCGCTCCGCGCGGCCAAAATTCGGGCCCACGCGCGCGCGGTGGGCGTGGTCATGCGTTCGGCCAAGTGGCGCAGTTTGAAGCGATATTCGTGATAGGCGCTATGGGGCTCGTGGGGCTCGGGAGCGCCAGTGGTGTCAAAGCGTGTCGATGGGCGCGCGTAAAAAGGTTGGCCGTGCTGCACGGCGTAGCCGATGGCGCGCGCCGCGCCCAGCGCGCCGATCGCGTCGAGTTTGTCCGCGTCGTGCAGCACGCGGGCTTCCAAGGTATGGGGCGGCGTGGCCTCGCGGAAGCGGTGGCGCAAAATGGCCTCGGCCACAGCCTCGGCCCGGTCGGGCGGCCAGCCATGCTCCAGCAGCCAGACCCGCGCGTGCTCGGCCGCGGCTTGGTGGTGCCGCGTGCGCTCCGCGGCTTGGCCCGGCAACGGCGGGAGGTCATGGAACAGCGCCGCGGCCCGCACAATCGCCGCGTCGGCCCCCTCGGCCTCGGCCAGGGCCAACGCCCAACGCACCACCCGTTGGATGTGGGGCCAGCCGTGCACGTCATCGTGGGGATCGTAGTGACGTCGCGCGTAAATCTCGAGCGCGTCCTGGGGCGGCATGATGGTGTCCTCCTGGTCGTCAGGGCCCGGGCGTCGCGAGGACGCGCCACAACACCAGCGCCAACGCCAATAAGAAAATGACGGCGCAACCGCACGTGAACACCTTGATCGCCAACTTGAACACGGCCCGTACCACGAACCAGATCACCACCACCATCACCACCAGCGCGATCAAGGTGCCCCAGTCCAATTGCGAAATGTCGATAGACATGGCCTCTTTACTCCTTTCGGGTCGTCGGCCCTTGCGCGGCCCAGAGGGCTTCCAGATGCGTGCGTAGGTCGGTCAGGTCGGTGCTCAGGGCCGTCAGCGAATGGTAAATCATGGGGTTGATCTGGGCACGCGGGCGGGCGATGCGCACGTCGGTCAGATAGCCCAGCAGCGGCCGCCCCAGCGCGTACGCGTAGCCCAATTCCCACGCGGTGCCCGAGTCGACGTCGCAGCCGTCGAGCACCGCGACCACCAGCGCGGCCTGCTCCAACGCGCGCAAGTCGCCTTCGAAGAAGGGCCGCGAATCACCGTCGCGGTCGAACACGCCGGCATCTCGATGGGGCAGGTAGGTGGCAAAGCCTACCGCGCGGCACAGCCGGTCAATGTCTTCCAACAACGCCCGCTGGCCCGGCGTGAACAGCGGCCCGGCAATGTAGACTTGGGGGCGGTTCGTCATGGTCGGCTCCTGCGCCAGGATGGCCCGCGTGGCGGGCGTTTTCATTGTATCATCCCCCACGCGAATTGGTATAATCAGCCCGCCGCGCGGCCCGCGGCCTGGCCGCGCCTATCTTCCTTCAGGATGAAACACCATGGACGCTCGGCAAGATCCGCGCCTCAAATTATCCGTCATCGTGCCCGTGTACAACGAGAAAGATACCGTTGCCGAGGTTTTGCGCCGGGTCGCGGCCACGGGCATCCCTTACGAGATCATCGTCGTCGACGACGGCTCCACCGACGGCACGCGCCAAATCTTGCGCGACCTTCAAGCCGAGGGAAGCATCCCCGGCCTCAAAGTGGTGTTCCACGAGCACAACCAAGGCAAGGGCGCGGCCGTGCGCACGGGTTTCGCCCACGCCACCGGCGATGTGCTTCTCATTCAGGACGCCGATTTAGAGTACGACCCGGAACACTATCCCCTCTTGTTGGAGCCCATCCGCAAGGGCCTGGCCGATGTCGTCTATGGTTCGCGCTTCTTGGGCGCGCCCCGGCGCCCTATCTTGTTCTGGAACATGGTCGCCAACAAAATTTTGACCTTGGTGACCAACATCCTCTACAACACCATCCTCTCTGACATGGAAACCGGCTACAAGGTCTTCAAACGCGAAGTCATCGCCGACATGCCCTTGCACGCGCGCGGGTTCGAGTTCGAACCCGAGTTCACGGCCAAAGTGCTCAAGCGCGGTTATCGCATTTTCGAAGTCCCGATTGCCTTCAACCCGCGCGATTACAGCGAGGGCAAGAAAATCAAAGCGCGGGATGGCTTCATCGCGCTGTGGACGCTGTTGAAATATCGTTTTGTGGATTGAAAACTCCGAGAACGGGCCGGCCGGGTGCGTATTCGGCTCGGCTGCTCGCCCCCAGGCCCCCTCCGCGCGCGGGCCCGTTCCCGGAGGCCTTCCCCCAGCAGGAGGCCAACATGCGCGTGGTAACCACTTTGGCCGATTTGCGTCATGCCCGGCGCACGCTGCCAGCCGAGTTGGGCTTTGTGCCCACGATGGGCTATTTGCACGCGGGCCATTTGGCCTTGGTGCGCTGCGCCCGCCGCGAAAACCCCGCGGTCGCGGTGAGCATCTTCGTCAATCCAACCCAGTTCGGCCCGGATGAGGACCTGGACCGTTACCCCCGCGACCTGGACCGTGATTTGCGCTTGCTCGAGGCTGAAGGCGTCGATCTGGTGTGGACCCCTACGCCCGAGATCATGTATCCCCCCGGTTATCAGACTTGGGTTGAGGTCACCGACCTCACACGCCCCTTAGAAGGCGCCCAACGCCCGGGGCATTTTCGCGGCGTGACCACGGTGGTGACCAAATTGTTCGCGGGCGTGCAACCCCGCCGCGCGTATTTTGGCCAGAAGGACGCCCAACAGGCGCGCGTCATTCTGCAGATGACCCGCGACCTCAACCTGCCCATCGAGATCGTGGTGTGCCCCACCGTGCGAGAGCCGGATGGGCTGGCCATGTCCAGCCGCAACACGTATCTGACGCCTGAGCAGCGTCGCGCCGCGGGGGTGCTCTATCGTGCGCTGCAGGCCGCCAAGGCCGAATATGACGCGGGCCGTCGCGATGCCGACCACCTCCGCGCGACCATGCGCGCGGTGCTGGACGCAGAGCCCTTGGCCCGCGTTCAATATGTGTCGTGCGCCGACCCCGAGACCTTGGCCGAATTGCAGGGCCCGGTGGAGAAGGCGCTGCTTTCGTTGGCCGTATTCGTCGGCCCCACCCGCTTGATCGACAACGTGCTGCTGGGATACCCCGGCGGCGTGTATCCGCGCTACGTGCCCCCAGGCTTACACCCCGCGGCCTGAGCCGCGTGGCCGGGGGCGCTGCCGTTCCAGGAGGCCGCCATATGTCCCCTGCTTCTCTTGCGACCGATCCTGTTGCCCTGTTGCAGCGCCTGATTCGTTTTGACACCACCAACCCGCCGGGTGATACGCGCGCGTGCATGGGGTTCATTCGTGACCTGTTGAGCGAGGCGGGTCTCGAGCCGCGCGTGCTGGCCAAATCGCCGCAGCAGCCCAACGTGGTAGCCCGCTTGCCGGGGCGGGGCGAGGCTCCGCCGTTGCTGCTGTATGGCCATGTGGATGTGGTTACCGCCGAGGACCAAGATTGGCGCTATCCGCCGTTCGAAGGCGTGGTGGCCGAGGGGTTCGTGTGGGGCCGAGGCGCGTTGGACATGAAAGGCGGCGTGGCCATGATGTTGGCCGCGTTGTTGCAAGCGCAAGCCCAAGGGCTGCGCCCTGCAGGTGACGTGCTGTTCGTGGCCCTGAGCGACGAGGAAGCCGGCGGCGATTTGGGTGCCAAGTTCTTGGTCGACGAACACCCCGAATTGTTCGCTGGCGTGCGCTACGCGCTGGGCGAGTTCGGCGGCTTCACCATGCACATTGGCGGGCGGCGGTTCTACCCCATCCAAGTGGCGGAGAAGCAAATTTGTTGGCTGCGCGCCACCTTCCACGGCCCGGGCGGGCACGGTTCCATGCCCGTGCGCGGGGGGGCCATGGCCAAATTGGGCGCGTTCTTGCAGCGTTTAGACCAAGCCCGCTTGCCTGTGCACGTCACCCCCGTGGCTCGGGCCATGTTCCAGGCCTTGGCCGCGGCCTTAGACGAACCCCTGGCGCAAATGTTCGCCCAACTCACCGACCCGGACCGCGCGCCTTTGGTGCTGGAGCAAATGGGCCCCCAAGCGCGCATGTTCGACGCGCTGCTGCACCACACGGTCAGCCCCACTGTGCTGCACGGCAGCCGCAAGATCAACGTCATCCCCAGCCGGGTGAGCGTGGAACTTGACGGGCGGCTGTTGCCAGGCTTTGAGCCCGCGGATCTGCTGGACGAACTGCAGGCCGTGGTGGGCGACGATGCAACGCTGGAGGTGTTGCGCTTTGACCCCGGCCCGCCCGAGCCTGACATGGGGCTGTTCCCCTTGTTGGCCCAAGTGCTGCGCTCGCTGGACCCTGAAGGCGTGCCCATCCCGCTGCTGTTGACGGGCGTGACCGATGCCCGGCACTTCGCGCGCTTGGGCATTCAAACCTATGGCTTTCTGCCCATGCCGTTGCCGCCCGACTTCGCGTTTGGCGATACCATTCACGCGGCCAACGAGCGCATCCCTGTCGACGCGCTGCCTTTTGGCACCCAAGCCCTCTACGCGGTGTTGGAGCGCTACGCGGGCTGAGGGTGAAGCCGCGCGAGGCGGCTTTGGGGGAAGGGCTCCGCTGCGGCCGTGCGGTGCTCACGACGGCCGGCGCCAATAGAGAAAATCCGTGGCCACGCGGCCTTCGGCCAGGGCCTTGCGCTCAAACTTGGTCGTTGGGCGGCGACGCCGAGCCGGAGGATAAGGTCCGCCCCGGGGGTTGGCGTTGCGAAACGCAGGATGGGTGTCGAGCACCGCGGCCATGTGCGCGGCATAGTCGGGCCAATCGGTGGCCAAGTGTAGCCACCCCCCGGGTTGCAGTTTGCGAGCCAGCAGGTCGGCAAACGCGGGCTGAATCAGACGCCGCTTGCGATGACGGCGCTTGGGCCATGGGTCGGGAAAGAAGATTTGCACGCCGGCCAGGCTGGCGTCGGGAATGGCGCGGGTGAGCACCTCCCACGCGTCGGCCATGAAAACGCGCACGTTGTCGATGCCGGCCTGGGCCAAGCGCTGCAGCAGCGCGCCCACGCCAGGGCGGTAGACCTCGGTGCCGATGAAGTCCATCTCTGGATGCGCCTGCGCGTAGGTCGCCAAGGCCTGGCCGTCACCAAAGCCGATGTCGAGGATCAACGCCGCGCGGCGACCAAACACGCGCGCGGGGTCCAAGACCTGCTCTAAGGGGAGCAAATAGCGCGGGCCCCAGGTGGCCAGGGCCCGTTGTTGCGCGGGGGTCAGGCGCCCCTCGCGCAGCACAAAAGAGCGCACCCGCGGGCTCGATGGGCTGCGGGGTGGGCTTGAGGAGGGCGCCGCGCGCAGGCGCGGGCAGGCATTAGGCACGCGCCCCTGACGGAGGTCGGCCAACCACAGGGCCAGCGCGGCCCGCAAGTGGGCCATGTCCAGCCCGCGCCAGTGCCAAGGGGTCGCGGCCAAGTGCTTGAGCGCGCGCCGGGCCACTTTGACCGCGCCCGCGGTGTTGCCCCGCTGCGCGTGCAAACATGCCACGGCCAGTTGGGTCAGCCCCTGCAGGCCTTCGCGCGCCACGGGATCGGTGGCCGCGCGCCACGCGTCCTCCAGGGCCTCGTGGGCCGCGAAATAATCGCCCTGCTGATACAAACGCAAGCCGACTTGTGCCTGTGGCGGCCAGGCCGACAAATCGAGTTCGGTGGACATGCGTCGCTTCTCCTGGCGTTGAGGCGCTGATATGAATCTTACCAGATGCGCGGGCCCGCGTCGTGTTGCGGCCGGACGCCGCGCGGATGTGCTACAATGGGGCGGGATGGGATGGCCACGCGACGCCCCTTTGGATGGACCCAAGGCCATGCGTGACCCGCGTACTTGGACCGCAGCGCCGCCGGTGACGGACCACGTCCAACGCCTGGGTGCCGAGGCTCAGGCCGAGGCGGAGCCTATTCCCCCTCGACAGTGGTATGTGCGGGGCCCGAAGCGGCCCCGTTTTCATGTCACCTCTCGGCCCGATGGCACCCCGGGTTCGTGGCGAGCGCACCTCACCCGCGCGGCCCGGGTATAATGGAACCCCGGGCACGCGCCCCGACCCCCTTTTAGGAGCGTGTTGTATGGCCCGGTTTCAGCCCCCCCAGCGTTATACCAGCCCGCACCTTCCCTTTGGCGATCGCCGCGATGCCCCTTTCTATGGCAAACACATCGTTTCGGTGCGTCAGTTCAGCCGCGATGATCTGACATACATCTTCGGCGTCGCACACGAGATGCGCGAAATGGTCATGCGCATCGGCGCGTTCGATTTGCTCAAAGGCAAGATTTTGGCCAACTTGTTCTACGAGCCCTCAACCCGCACCGCGTCCTCCTTTGTGGCCGCGATGGAGCGCCTGGGCGGCAGTGTCATTGCCATCAACGAAGTGCGCTACTCGTCGGTGACCAAAGGCGAGTCGTTGCCCGACACAGTGCGCACATTGGAAGCCTACGCGGATGTCATCGTGCTGCGGCACCCCCAACAAGGCGCGGCCGCGCTGGCCGCCAAGTACGCGCGCAAGCCCATCATCAACGCGGGCGACGGCGCGGGCGAGCACCCCACCCAGGCCCTGTTGGACTTGTTCACCATTCGTGAAGAACTGGGCACCGTGGACGGCCTGACCGTGACCATGTTGGGCGACTTGCGTTACGGCCGCACGGTGCACTCCCTGGCTCGGCTGCTCTCGCTGTATCAGGTCAAACTCAACTATGTCTCGCCGCCCAACTTGCGCATGCCCCGTGAGATTGTGGCCGAGTTGGCGGCCCAGGGCATCCCTCAGGCCGAGTATGACCGCTTGGAGCCGGTGCTGGCCGAAAGCGATGTCCTCTATGTCACCCGCGTGCAAAAAGAGCGCTTCGACGACCCCGCGGCCTACGAACAAGTCAAAGACGCGTTTGTCATCACGCCCCAGGTCATGGCCCAGGCCAAAGAGCGCATGATTCTCATGCATCCCTTCCCGCGGGTTTACGAGATCACCGAAGAGGTGGACGCAGACCCTCGGGCCGCGTACTTTCGGCAAATGGAGTACGGCCTGTATGTGCGTATGGCCTTGTTGGCGATGGTACTGGGCAAGGCGTGAGGTGGCGGTATGCGCGACTTCTTCGCCCAAGTGACCGAGCGGGCCACGCGGCTCGATAGTTTGTTTGTGTTGGGCCTTGACCCGCATCCCGAAGATTTGGGGGAATGGACGCCGCGCGCGGCCCGGAACTGGGCCATGGCCTTGCTGGATATTGCCGCGGCGTTCGCGGTCGCGGTCAAGCCCAACATCGCGTTCTACGAGGCGCTGGGGCCTGAAGGCTTGGCCGTGCTGGCCGAACTCATCGCCGCGGCTCACGCGCGCGGTTTGCCCGTGCTGCTCGACGCCAAGCGGGGCGACATCGCCTCCACCGCGCGGGCCTATGTGCAGGCCGCGTTTCAGGTCTTGGATGCGGACGCGGTCACCGTCAGCCCTTATTTGGGCCCTGACGCGTGGCAGCCGTGGTTGGATGTGCCTGGACGAGGGGTGTTCTTGCTGTTGCGCACGTCGAACCCAGCCGCGGCCGCGGTGCAAGAAGTGACGGTAGCCGGACGCCCTTTCTACGCGCACTTGCTGGAACTCGCGCAGCCCGCGGCGCATCCCAACCTGGGCTTTGTGGTGGGCGCGACCGTGCCCGACGCGCTGGCCATGGTGCGAGCCACCGCGCCCCAGTCATGGCTGCTCGCGCCGGGCGTGGGCGCGCAGGGCGGCGATCCGGTCGCGGCGTTGCGCGCGGGGTTGCGGCCCGACGGCCTGGGGGTGCTGGTGCCCGCGGCGCGCAGCATTGCCCGCGCGGCTGACCCGCGCGCCGCGGCTCAGGCGCTGCGCGATACGTTGCGCCGGGCGCGGGATGACGCGTTGGCCACGGGGCTCGCGCGGGCCGCCGCGGAGCCGTCCTCCCCTGCCTGGCACCGCTGGGATCCGGATACTCGCGCGCTGGCCGCGGATTTGGTACGACGGGGGCTGGTGCGCTTTGGGCGCTTTACGCTCAAGTCAGGCCTCGAGTCGCCCATCTATATTGACTTGCGGCAAGTGGTGGGGTATCCCGATTTGCTGCGGGCCGTGGCTCGAGCCTACGCCCGGCTGTTGCGCGGGCTGTCGTTTGCGCGCATTGCTGCCCTGCCTTATGCCGCGTTGCCCTTGGCCGCGGCCGTGGCCTTGGAGGGCGGTTGGCCCGTGGTGTATCCACGCAAAGAGGTCAAGGCATATGGCACGCGCGCCTTGGTGGAAGGCCCTTACCGGGCCGGCGAGCGGGTGGTGCTGCTGGATGATTTGGCCACGACGGGCGGCTCGAAACTCGAGGCCCTGGACAAACTGCGCGCGGTTGGCCTGACCGCCCGCGACGTGGTGGTGCTGGTGGACCGGGAAAGTGGCGCGGCCAAAATGCTGGCCGCGCACGGGTTGCGCTTGCACGCGGTGTTCGGCCTGCGCGCCTTGTTGGCCTTCTGGGAGGCCCACGGCCTGATCACCGCGGCCCAGGCCGCGGCAGTGCGGGGGTGGTTG
>CAYUOX010000018.1:0-2617 GCA_964446575.1 uncultured Anaerolineaceae bacterium
GCCCGAGGTGGCCAAGAAGATCATCGCCATGCCCGTGGAGTTGGCCATCCCCAAGGTGCACAAGTTCCTGCTCCAAGAGGGCATCCGCGACGAGATCACCCTGATCGCCAGCGGCGGCCTGCGCACCGCGGACGACATCGCCAAGATCATCGCCCTGGGGGCAGACGGGGTGGTGTTAGGCACGGCCGAGTTGGTGGCGATGGGCTGCACCCGCTGCAGCAACTGTGAACGGGGGCGGGGCTGCCCCTTTGGGCTGACCACCACCGACCCCGAACTTTCGCTGTTGGTCTCGCCCGACTGGGGCGCCATGCGGCTGAGCAACTTCTACAACGCCTTGGCCGAGCGCCTGCGCGAGATTTTGCGCCGCCTGGGCCTGCGCAGCGTGCGGGAGTTGCGAGGCCGCACCGAGGTGCTGCGGTATGTTTGAGCCAGCGCTGCGCTGTCGCGCGCCGCGGCCCTGGCAAAGGAGGCCCAGGCCCAGCGCGGCCTTCTTCCCCACCCTGGAGCCCGCCTCTGGGCCACCCCTCACCGCGGAGGCACGCCATGCATCCTGAGTTCGTTCGTCGCCTCATCGCTGCTCGGGCCGACCTGCGGCCCGCCTTTCCCCAGCCCCGGCAGAAAGCCGACGACGCGGCCGAGGGCGGCTGCGGTGTCATCGGCATGGCCGCCAGCGTGCCCATTGCCGGGCGCATCATGCTCACGGCCCTGCGGCAGATGCGCAACCGGGGCAACGGCAAGGGCGGCGGCATCGCGGCCGCGGGCTTGGACCCGGCCTTTTTCGGCGTGACGCCCGAGGTGATGGCCCGCGACACCTTGCTGGCCGTGGCCTATCTGGACCCGAACGCCCGGCCCAAGGTGGAAGCCCAGGCCATTGCCCCCTTCTACGAGGTCGAGCATGTCTTTGCAGTGCCCCATCTGGACGATCCCCGCGCCCTGGGCTTGGAAACGCCGCCCCCCGAGGCTGTGCTCTACTTCGTGCGCCCCCGGCAAGACGCGTTGACGCGCTTTGCCGAGGCCAAAGGCCTGACCGACCTGCCGGCCGCGATGGTGGCCGACGAGTTCGTCTATCAACAGTCCTATCGCCTCAACCGCGCGTTCTACGCCTCCACCGGCGACAAGCAGGCCTTTGTGCTCTCCCACGGCAAGGACCTGCTGGTGCTCAAGATGGTGGGGTACGGCGACGATGTGGTGCCCTACTACCAACTGGAGGACCTGACCGCCCATGTGTGGATCGGCCATCACCGTTACCCCACCAAAGGACGGGTATGGCATCCTGGCGGCGCGCACCCCTTCGTGGGCCTGCACGAGGCTTTGGTGCACAACGGCGACTTTGCCAACTACGCGTCCATCGTGGAGTACTTGGCCCAACGGAACATCCACCCCCTCTTCCTCACCGACACCGAGGTCTCGGTGCTGGTTTTCGACCTGCTGCACCGCACCTACGGCTATCCCCTGGAGTATGTCATTGAGGCCCTGGCGCCCACCACCGAGTGGGATTTTGCCGCGCTGCCGCCGGACAAGCAGCGCCTTTACCGGATGCTCCAGGCCACCCACATCCACGGCTCGCCCGACGGCCCGTGGTTCTTCCTCATTGCCCAATCGGTGCTGGAAGAAGGGCAACGCCGCTATCGGCTGATCGGCATCACCGACACCAGCATGCTGCGGCCCCAGGTCTTTGCCGTGCAGCAGGGCCACGACGGCGCGGTCATCGGCTTTGCCGCCTCTGAAAAGCAAGGCATCGACGCGGCCCTGGCCAGCCTGGCCGCAGAAGACTCGCGCTTCTGGCCCCGGGCCGACCGCTATTGGAACGCCCGCGGGGGCAGTCACACCGATGGCGGCGCGTTCCTCTTCACCGTGACCCCCCAAGGGCCCCACGGCACCCCAGCCGCCTTTGCGGTCACCGACAAAT
The DNA here is from genome assembly GCA_964446575.1 of uncultured Anaerolineaceae bacterium. GTDB lineage: Bacteria > Chloroflexota > Anaerolineae > Anaerolineales > DRMV01 > JAADEN01. Next base: position 1,910 of record CAYUOX010000018.1, read on the forward strand.
TCGGTCGCCCGGTGGATATGGGCGATGTGCAACGGCCGGCGTATCGCTTCAACGGCGCGACTTTGGCCTCCAACGGCGGCGGCCCCGTGCCCGCGGACCCCGCATGGTTCCGCGAGCGCTTGCCCACCTGGCAATACGCGGATTTGGAAGCGCACCTGGCCCGCCTGCTGGAGCACGCCACCGACGACCCGGCGCGGCTGGCCGCGCTGGAGACCCTCACCGCGCTGCTGGATGTGCCCACCGCCACGGGCAACCTGCGCCGCAGCAGCGTGCGCGCCCTGCTGGAACGAGCCCTGGACCACCTGTTCCGCCGCTTGCGCGAGACGCCTTCGGAGCAATTCCGGGCCTTTGGGTTTGGGCAGGCCCCTCAGGCGCCCGCCCACGCCGAGCAAATCGCGCTGGTGGATGCGCGCGGCTTCCCGGCCGAGGGGTCCCAGTCCTTGGCCCTGTTTCTGGTGGCCTTGTATCGGGCCGGGTTCCGGCGCTTCGTGGTCACCCACACCCGCGGCCAGCGTTTCTTGGGCAACGGTTTTGGGCCCCAGACCGACGGAGTGCGCATTGATGTGTATGGCTCGCCCGGCGACTACCTGGGCTCGGGCATGGACGGCATGCGCCTCTATGTGCACAACCACGGCCAAGACCAACTGGCGCAGATCGTCAAGCGGGGCAAGTTGGTGGTGTATGGCGATGTGGGACAGACCTTTGGGT
>CAYUOX010000019.1:0-6009 GCA_964446575.1 uncultured Anaerolineaceae bacterium
CCAACCCCCGCGGCCGATAGGGCGGGAGACGGTGGGGATTTTGGCCGTAGTGCCGCACCAATTCCCGCACCAGCAGGGAATACATGGCTTCGTGGCGCAGTGTCGGCTCCGCGGGCTGCACCCACAACCCCGGCTGAAAGCCGTATTCTTGCAATGACGTTTCCCAGGCGGGGTCGCGCGTGAGGATGTGGACTGGCGTGGCGTAGCCGTCTCGGCGGGAGGACACAGCCGGAGGCTGATGGTCCCCCATGAGGATGACGACAGCATCGTCGGCCGGCAAATGGAGCAGAAAATCGCCCAGCATGTCCCAGGTGTAGGCGATGGCCTGCCAATAGTTGGCGCGTCGCTGCGCATGAGGCAGGCTATCGAAGGCGTCTTTGTCGAAGTTGCCACCGGGGATGTCTAAGGTGGCCAGGCCGCGCCAATCGTCGACCACGGGCGGCAATGGCGCCCACGGGAAGTGGGAACTCTGGGTCAGGTAGACCAAGAACAACGGGCCGTCGCGCTGGGCGGCAAAATCGCGGATATATCCCAACACGAATTGGTCGGGCGGCGCGGGGCCCCAGCCGTAAAGAGGGCCGTGGTAGTTCAGGTCGTCGAACGTGATCCAGGTGTCCATGCCATAGAAGCGGCGGTTTTTCTCGGTGATGGCTGGCGACAGTCGCCGCGCAATGGGGGTCACCCACACATACTCGTAGCCTTGCCGCTGCAAGTAACGCCCCAGGCTGGGGTAGGGCATGACTTGATACTTTTCGCGCAAGGCCAAGAAGGCTTGCTGTTCTGCCACGCGCAGGCCAAACAGCGCGCTGATGTAGGCCATCCACGAACCGCCGCCCCAAGTGGGCGATTCGCTCAGCGCGCTGGCCATGTGCCAACCGTCCGCGGCCAAGCGGTCTTGCCATTGCGCCAGTAGGGCTTGGTAGCGGGCCCGCCAGTCGGCCCGCCGGTACAACACGCTGCCGTAGGATTCGACGAAGATGAAGTAGATATCCGGCCGGCCCTGCAAGGTGGCGTCCTCATACGCGTAGGCGGAGTAGGGGTTCAAGCGCAACAGGTCGGCCACCGCGGCTTGGGAATGCCGCGAGGCCTGCACGTTGGCCACGACCTGGGCGGTGAAACTGACGACCACGGATTGAGGATGGGCCAACGCGGTGGGGCCGTAGAGGACGGCGGGCGCGAGGGCCGCGAGGCTCAAAGCCAGCAGCGCGGCCCGGGTGCCCCGTCCCAGCCCGGTGGGTGGCCCGGGCCGCCAAATCACCCACGCCAAATAGGCCACGATGCCGAACAAGGCCAACACGGCCAGCCCCACCAAGGCATACGCGTAACGTGGCACGGGCAGCGCGTCGAGCAAAAAGTCCAATCCGCCCGCGATGAAGGCCCAATCGTTGAAGAAGTTGGGTTGGCCGTGGTAGAGGTACACCATGCTCGCGGCATAGGCCTGATAGAGCAGGGCGAGGATGAAGAACACCGCGGCCAGAAGCCACCCCCAATCGCGACGCCCGGACGCGCGCCGTGGCCACCAGGCTCGCAGCAGGGCCAGCAGAACCAGTTCCGCGTGCAATCGCAGCAAGTCCGCGTGCTCGCGGCGCACCAGCAGGTCGTACCATGATTTGACGTCTTGCCACCCCCGGGGCAGGGGATCCCCTTCGGGGCCGGCCAACAGCACAGCCGGCGCGAAGAGCAGCGCGTTCAACGCCAGCAGCGCGAGCCAAAAGCGCGCTGCGGGGCTCAAGCGCCGTGGCCGTGCGATCGCGTGGCGCCGCGTCAGGCGCCGAGCCAAGGGGAGGATCATTGTTCGCGGTGTGCGCATCGTCGTAGGTGCTTACGGCCTGGCCTCACCAGGCGATTTCGTGGCCCAAGCCGTGGGTTGTCGCGCGCGCGAGGGCCACTCGCGCGGCCAGCGCGTCTTGCACGGCCAGGCCCACCGATTTGAAGAGGGTGATCTGCTGCGCGTCGGTACGCGCGGGAGCGCGGCCCAAGACAATGTCCCCCAATTCTGCGGCTATGTGCGCGCGGGTGATGAAGCCGGCCTCAAGGGCTTGGATCAAATCGCCGGCTTCGGCCCAGGCGGCCTCACGGCTGTCGACCACCACATACGCGCGCGCCACCGTCTCAGGGGGAACTTCAGCCATCTCGGGCGTGTACGCGCCGATGGCGTTGATGTGGGTGCCGGGCCGCAGGTCGGCATCCGCGAACACGGGCTGCGTTGCGGTGGTGGCTGTGCATACCACATCGGCTTCGGCTAAGGCTTGGGCCGGGTGGGTGGCCACCCGCATGTCGGCGGGAACCGGTCCCTGGCCGGCCATTTCGTCCACCAAGGCCTGGGCTCGGGCGGGGTCGATGTCGTAGACCCACACCCGCTCGATGGGCCGCACCGTGCACACGGCTTCGATTTGGGTGCGGGCTTGCACCCCCGCGCCGAACACCGCCAATACTCGGCTGTCCGCGCGGGCCAACAAGTCGGTGGCCGCGCCCGAGGCCGCGCCTGTGCGAATGGCTGTCAGCGTGCCGCCTTCTAAAATGCCCTGCACCTGACCTGTGGCCGGGTCGAAGACCAACACCGCGGCGTGAATCAGCGGCAACCCGCGCGCGGGGTTGGCGTTGTATACGGTCACGGCTTTGAGGGTTAGCGCCTCGTCGTGGCCGTGCACTGCTGCGGGCATGAACAACGCCAGCCCTTGATGTTCGGGCATGTCCAAACGGGTGCGCAACGGCACCTCGGCCTGCCCCGCGGAGTAGGCCGCGAAGGCCCGTTTCATGGCTTCGATGGCCTCGGCCATGGGCAGCGCGGCCCGCACCGCGGCCGCATCCAACAAGCGCAGCGTGCTCATGGGTCCTCTCCTTCGCCGGTCAACGCTTGCCAGCGGGCTTTGAGAAATTGCGCGTCGTCTTCGAGGATGGGACTCTCGCATAAGATGCGTCCTCGCGCGCCGAAGTCGTGCAAAGCACGCAAAATCGCGTCCACATCCAGGTCTGCGTCTGCAAAGACCAAGTGCTCTTTCTCGCCCTTGGGCCCATAGGCGATGCCCGACAAGTGGATGTGGAGCCGTTGCAGCGCTTCGGGGCCCAACGCGTTGCCGTAGGCTTCCAGCACGCGGGCCCATTCGTCATACGTGTTCATGCTACCGTCACCGGGCCGCGCGTGCAAGTGGGCGAAGTCCAAACACGGTTCCACCCGACCGGGGAAGGCTCGAGCCATGGCCAGCACATCCTCCAGGGACCCTAACATCGCGGCTTTGCCCATGGTCTCGGGGCGCAGCACCACAGACACCCCTTGCTCGTCCAAGGCGCGCAGCACTTCCTCCAGCCGGCGCAACGCCACCGGCAGCACCTCGGCCGCGGGCTGCCCGAAGTACGACCCCGGATGGAAGACGACGTCGGTTGCGCCAGCCCGCCAGCCCCAATAGGCCGCGTCCAGCAAGCGCTTGCGGCTCTTCGGCCATTCTTGGTCGTCCGCGTTCAAGTTGATGAAGTAGGGCGCGTGCACGCTCAGCGCGATATCCAGATCCTGCGCGGTCTGTTTGATCTTGGCGGCGGTCTTTTCGCTCACCCGTACCGAACGCACCCAACCCAGTTCCAACGCGTCCAACCCCAGTTCGGCCAGCCGCTTGATGCCGCCTACCGTGCCCCCCTTAGGGGTGGATTTGGGCGACCCTACGGTGCCAAAACGAAACGAGCGTTGCCCCATGATTGGTTTTCTCCTGGCATCGAGGACGGCCTTTTGGGCCAGGCGGGCTCGCGTCGCCCGCGTGTTCGGTCGTCCTCGTGGCGGTTGGATGCAATTGTACCGCGTGACAGACAAACCCCGGTATAATCGGAGCGCGCCCGCGCGGGCCGTGTCATCCTCGCCGCAAGGAGCCCTGGCATGTCCTCTCGCATTGTGATCGAAACCTTCGCCAGCCGCGCTTTGGAAGGCAACCCCTTGGGCGACCCGGCCACCCGACGGGTGCCTATTTACCTGCCCGCGGGGTATGACGATGACCCTGCGCGGCGCTATCCGACGGTGTACATCCTGGCCGGGTTTGGCAGCCGCGGGTTGGGCTTGCTCAATGATTCGTTGTGGGATGAAAACATCCAACAGCGCCTGGATCGCCTCATCGCTCAAGGCGCGTTGCCGCCGGTCATCGCGGTGCTCCCCGATGCCAGCACCCGCTACGGTGGTTCGCAATATCTCAACTCCTCGGCCACAGGCAACTACGAAGACCACATCTTGGAGTTGGTCGCGTTCGTTGACCAGCGCTATCGCACCCGGCCCGAGCGGGCGTACCGGGCAATCATGGGCCATTCCTCGGGGGGCTACGGTGCGTTGGTGTTGGGGATGCGCCATCCTGAAATCTTTGGCTTGGTCGCGGATCACGCGGGCGATGTGGATTTCGAGTTGGCCTACAAGCCTGATTTCCCCAAAGTGCTGCGTTTTTATCTGCAAAAGGGCCGGGACGGCATCGCCAACTTGTTGGCCGACCCCGGCGCCTATCGCCCTAAGGATGGGCTGTTCTTCGCCACGCTGAATACCCTGGCCATGGCCGCGGCATATTCCCCCAACCCCCTGGCCGAGTGGGGGTTCGATTTGCCCTTCGACCTGGAGACGGGCGCACGCCGGCCCGAAGTGTGGGCTCAGTGGTTGGCCCACGATCCTCTCAACCTGGTGGCCGCGCACCGTGACGCGCTGCGTTCGTTGAGCCTGCTTTATCTGGATTGCGGCTTGTATGACGAATATAACTTGCTCTATGGGGCGCGGCAGTTGAGCCAGCGCCTGACCGCGTACGGCGTGCCGCACATTTATGAGGAATTCCCTGACGGGCACCGGGGCACCCGCTATCGCTTTGATGTCAGTTTGACCCTTATGGGCCAGGTTTGGCGCGCGTAGTCACACCCGTCGGGTCCAGGTTTGCGTTGCGTATTTGGTGGCCCACAAATGCTGGGCCCGGCGACGCTCCGCAGGGGTAAGCCTGGCGGGCGTCAGTTCCACCTTGAGGGCGTGACGGAACCCTTCGGCTACGGCCCGCGCGGCTTCTTCCCAAGGCACTTCGCGGCCCAAAAGGGCTTGCAGCGTCGTGGCCCGGTTCGCGAGTTTGGCGCGGGCCTGTTCGCGCGCGCGTTCGTCAGGGAAGGCGAGCGCATCCACGATGCGGGTGATGTCGCCCCGCAGGGGCAGCGTGCCGTGCTGCAGCACCCCATGGATTTTACGGGCTTGTGCGCTGCCCACCAACTTGCGTCCCGCGACGGTGATCTCATACACCGCGGGCACTTGAAAACATACGGCTTGGTGTTGGCCTTGGGTTTGGTACGCGTCTCGCTGGGTTTCCCATTCCGCGGGCACACCCAGGCGGCGCAGGGCCCACAACAGCGCGGTCGACAACCGCCGGTACGCGGCCAACACATCGCCCCGGACCCGCGGGTCGTTGGGCGGGGCCATGACCGCGTAAGTTAATTCGTCGGTGTGCAGAATGGCTCGCCCTCCGGTCAACCGGCGCACCACATCCCAGCCGCGCGCTTGCAGGCGGTTCGGGTCTACGTCCGCGAAGGGCTGGTTGACCCCCAGCGACAGCGCGGGCGGCGCCCACGCGTACAGCCGCAGCGTGGGTGGCGATGAGCCATCCATCACCCCTTGCAGCACGGCCTCGTCCACGGCCATGTTCCACGGGCCAGGCGCGGGGTCTGGCTGCCACAACAAGCGCCAACGCGCGGGCGGAAGAGATCCTTCGGCCATGGCGGATATTCTACTATGGGAGCGGAGAACAGGCAGCGGGTAGGGGCGACCCGGCGGGTTGCCCGAGGGCGGGTGCGGGTAGGGGCACGCGGCCGCGTGTCCGGCAGCCGCGGCCGCGTGTCCAAGGGCCGCGCGGCGTGGCCCGGCCAGGGGGTGGGATCCCCCTCCCCAACCCCTCCCCCTTCGTAAAGGGGGAGGGGCGATGCGGGCCCGACACGCGCCTCACGCGCGCCATCTCCCCCCTTCCCCTACGAGGGGAAGGGGGGACCAAGGGGGGATGGGGTCAACGCGTTGGAAGT
>CAYUOX010000020.1:0-51679 GCA_964446575.1 uncultured Anaerolineaceae bacterium
GGCGTTAGAAGCCGAGAACATCGAAGCCCGCCCGGTCTGGAAGCCCATGCACCTGCAGCCCGTCTATCGCGACGCCGAGGTGGTCGGCGGTGCCGTGGCCGCCGATCTGTTCGAGCGAGGCCTGTGCCTGCCTTCGGGCACGGCCATGCGCACCCACGACTTGGCGCGTGTCGCCCAAATTGTGCGCGACCAAGCGCACGTCCGAGGATGACCCATGCCCTCCTCGAGGTCTTTCGCCCCCTGGATCCGCCGTCAAGGGCTCATCTTGAGCGTCAAATTCATCTTGGATGCGCTGCTCTGGTTGTCGGCCGCGCCCTTGGCCTTTCTTCTACGCGTCGACGATTGGACCGCTTACGCTGAGGCCATCCGCTTTTACACCCTCTTAGGTGCGCCCTTCAAACTCGGCCTCATCTGGTTCGCCGAACTTTATCGTCAGTCGTGGCGGCGCGTCGGCATGCGCGATCTGCTCGCGTTGGCTCGCACGGTCGGCATGTTTGGCGCCAGCATGACCGGCGTGGCTTGGCTCTGGCGCGTGCTGGGGCTCAGCGGGCAGATCGTGGTCCTGCCCCGCAGCGTGCCCATCATCGAAACCGTGGTGGGACTGTTGCTTTTGGGCGGTGGTCGTTTTGCACTACGATGGCTATACGAAGCACGCAGCCGCGCTCAACGCCCTACCCCGGCCCGCCGCATTCTACTGGTCGGCGCGGGCGAGGCCGGCACCTTGGTCGCCCGAGAGATGCAACGCCATCCCGAAATGGGCATGGAACCCGTTGCCTTCTTGGATGACGACCCGGCCAAACAAGGCAGCACCATCCTGGGCGTCCCCGTATGGGGGCCGGTGGAACAGTTGCCCGAGGCCGTGCGTCACTTCCGTGTCGACGAAGTGCTCATTGCCATGCCCTCCGCCCCAGGAAGCGTGGTGCGTAAAATTATCCGTGCCTGCCAAGAGGTAGGCGTTGCCTACCGTACCATCCCGGCTCTACACGAGATCATCTCCGGGCGGGTGCTGATTCGGCAGATTCGCCCCGTCAAGGTCGAAGATTTGCTCCGGCGCGAGCCCATTCAGTTGGACGTGGAATCGATCGCCTCCTATCTGAACGGCAAAGTGATCTTAGTCACCGGCGCTGGCGGGTCCATTGGTTCGGAGATCGTGCGCCAAGTGCTCCGCTTTCAACCGCGGTTGCTCGTGCTGGTGGGCCGGGGTGAAAACAGTCTTTACGAGTTGGAAAAAGAACTGCGCTTTCGTTGGCCTGAGGCCGCGTACATGCTGATCGTCGCGGATGTACGAGACGAAACGCGCATGCGGCAGGTATTCGAGCGCACGCGGCCGCAAATCGTGTTCCACGCGGCCGCGCACAAACATGTCCCCCTGATGGAGGCCAACCCCGAAGAGGCCATTCTCAACAACGTGTTCGGCACGCAAAACGTGGTGCGTGCGGCCTTGGCCTTCGGGGTTGAGCGGCTGGTCAACATTTCCACCGACAAAGCCGTCAACCCCACTTCGGTGATGGGGGCGTCGAAGCGTGTGGCCGAATACATCGTCCAGGCGGCCGCAGCGCAGGCGCGAGCCGGTCAGATATTGGTCTCGGTGCGCTTTGGCAACGTGCTGGGCAGCCGAGGCAGCGTGGTTCCTTTGTTTCAAGAGCAAATTCGCCGCGGCGGCCCCGTGACCGTGACCCATCCTGAAATGCGCCGCTACTTTATGACCATTCCCGAAGCCGCGCAATTGGTGTTACAAGCCGGGGGATTAGGCGACAATGGGGCCGTGTACGTGCTGGATATGGGCCAACCCGTGCGTATCGTTGATCTGGCGCGTGATCTCATTCGCTTGTCGGGCCTAAGCGAAGAAGAGATCCCTATCATCTTCACGGGGCTGCGGCCGGGCGAAAAGTTGTTCGAAGAACTCTTGACTGCAGAAGAAGGTGTTATGGCCAGCCGACACGAGAAGATCTTCGTGGCCCGCACCGCGGCTGTCCAACAAGCGTGGCTGGAAGCCGGCCTGGTGCGTTTGCATCGCGCCGCGCGCGCGGGCGACGCAAACGCGATCCGACAAGTGCTACGCGAGTTAATCCCCACCTACACCCCTTGGCGGGTGGATGAGGGTTCAGGCCAAGGGAAATAAAACAGCCCGAGCCGCGAAGGCCCGGGCTGTTGGCGGAGGGGAGCCTGCTTCTTACCAATTCGGCGCTTCGTCGTGAGCCTTGCGGCGGGCGAAGAACCATACCCCCGCGGGCAACAGCCAAGGTAACGCGGCCAAGCACAGAAAGAGCAGCCCCATACTGGGCGGCATTTGCCCTGACTCAGCGCCGACCTCATAAGTGCTACCGCCAAGCAAGGTGACCACGCCGAACAGCCCGCAAAAGAACGACGGACACGCCGCCACCAATGCGGCCACGCCAACCCACAGTTTGGCATTCTTGCTCATCGTCCAACCTCCTGGAGCGCGAAGTTGATGGATGTATCCTACGCGCCACCCGTCAGGAAAGCGTCAAAGGTGCTGACGCTTCCCTGACGCGAAGCCGATAAGGTGAAGACGCTGGGGTCGTGCCGGCGAGGTGGAGCGTGCCTGCCGCCGGCTATCTTTTGGCGACCACCCGGTGAACGCGCGAGTGGCCCCCTCGCCTTCATCGCCATCAAGGAGTGTAGGCATGAAAAAATACTGGTGGCTCGTCGGCTTGCTGGGTGGCGGGTTGGTGGCTGGCGCGGTAGCCCGGGGGAGTTGGGGATGGATCACCGCGGCCGACCCTGCCACGCCGGCCGCCGTGGTCCAAGTGCTCCTCTGGCTGCCTTGGATGCCCGACCGCTTGCAAGTCGGGCTGCTGTTGGCCGGGCTCGTCTTGCTCTTGGCCGCAGCCAGCTTATACGGCCTAACTCAACGCCCCCGCGGCCGCCCCACCCCTCCCCCTCGGCCACGGGTATCGTCGGCCTTTGCCATAGATCCCTGGAGCGATACCGAACCCGTGCTCCAAACCGATGCACCAGCCAGCCCATCCGAACAAGTGGCCACGCTCATGCGCATGGCCCGGCGCCTGGAAGCCCGCGGCCGCCTACGCGCCGCGCGCGAAATCTATCGGCAGGCCTACGAGGCTGCCGCGGCAGATCCGTCACTAACCGCTACCGCGGGCGAGTTGCTGGTCGCACTGCGTAAGGTGGAGCGACGCCTGGCCTATCAACGCGCCTCTCGTTGGCAACGCTGGTGGCATTGGATGCGCAACTGGTGGGCTCTCCCTGAATGAGCCTTATGCCTCCTCACTGTCGCCATTGGCCGCCTGGGCCTGCAACACAGCCCGGATCCAAGATTCACGGTCCATCCGCGTCACCATCTCCAACGCGGCGTGGCGTAACGCGCGCGCGGGTTTGCGGAACAGGCTGCGCTCCAAATCGCTCAGCGTGGCTCGGTCCGCGGCAACCAAATCCTGCTCTTTCAGCCACAAAAGCAATGCCAAGGCCTCTGTTGTGCGCTGCTGATCATGCCACAACCGGACGATGAAAATCAGGGCCTTGTCGCGCAAACCCGCGAAATGATGCTCCACGGCCACTTGGAGCGCGCGACGCAATTGCTCTTCAGCCTCAGGCAGCCGTTGCTGATCCAGCAGGAAATCAGCGTAAAAAATGCGGGCGTTGCACTCGCTGTAGCGCAAGTCATTCTCTTGGGCCTGGCGAATGGCTTCGCGATAGTGGTGTTCGGCCTCGGTAGGTCGCCCCAACTCCCGCAGCACAATGCCCAAGTTGGTTTCATAACTCGAGCCTAACTCAGGAAGATTCGCGCGTCGCGTAAGATGCAGGGCCCGCCGCAGGCGCAAATGCGCGGTTGTGAAGTCTTCGCGGTGGATAGCAATCGTGCCCAGGGCGCCCAAAATATTGGCCAACTCCCGTTGGGCCCCCATATGCTGCGCAACCCGCAAAGCCTCTTCGGCAATCTCCTGGGCCTCGGCCGTGCGTCCTTCCGACAGCAACGCGAAAGCCAAATTGCTCAGGGTATTGGCCAAAAACGCGTCGATTTTGCCCTGACGGTAATAAGTGCTGGCCTCTTGAAAATAAGCCCGGGCCGCGGCCACATCGCCCCGGTGGAACGCGGTCGCGCCCAAATTATTGAGCGCGTTGGCCACATCTACCCAATATTCCTGCGCCAGGGGCGAATCGGCTTGCTGATAGCGTTCGGCTTGGGCGCGGAACAATTCCAAGGCTTCGCGTTCCAGGCGCTCGGCTTCTTCTAAATCGCCCTGCAATTGAAACACGCCGGCCAACCCCTGCAACGCCCGAGCATATTCGCCCACCTGGTCGGGCCCTTGCAACCGCTCGAGAGCCTGGTGGAAACACGTTTGGGCAGTGGTCAAATCGCTGATCAAGTAGGCCAACAACCCGCGCAAGCGCAGCACCCGGCCGATGAGCGTCTCAGGAACCCCAGGTCGCGCGCGCAAGCGGGTCAAAAGGCGTTGCAGATACGCCATGCCCTCTTGAAAACGGCCGTGATAACGGAACCACGACACCAGCCCCACAATAACGGCCTGGATCTCATCGGGCTCGCCCCCCTCGACCAAATCGGCCATATACGCGTGCAATTCGGCGCGCAGGGCAGCCAACCGCCGCAGCCCATATCCCCGCTCGGCGCGCAGTTCGCGTAAGGCCTGCCGCAGCCACGCGCGCGCTCGCTGCTGCCAAGTGACCTGCGCGTCCGGAGACGCGTCCCAGTACTCGCGCGCGAATGCGCGCGTCAAGGGGTGCATTTCCCACTGGCTGGGGGTGCCCTCCCAGCCCTCGTGGAAAGTCAACAAACTATATTGGGCCAATGCGCTCAACTGCTCGGCCGGAACTTGGGCCACGGCCGCGGCCATTTCCGCGTCGAACGCGGCGCTGAAACCGGCCAAACGCACCAGCGCGGAGCGTAAGGGCTCACTGAGACCCGCCCAAGTGCGCTCCAACAGCACGCGCAGCGAGCGATGCTGCGGTGGCTGGTCTCGATAAGGTGCTTGGATGTCCAACGCGGCTTGCCGCAAAGTCTTGGCGACCTGCTCGCAGGGTGCCTGGGCCACTTGCGCCGCGGCCAACTCCAAAGCCAGGGGCAGGCCTTGGGTGAAACGCACAATATCCAACACTGCGGGCAACGTCTCGGGCGTCAACTCAAACCCCGCCGCGACCTGCGCGGCACGGCCGACGAACAACGCCACTGCTGGAAACGCGCGCGCTTCTGCGGGCGAGAGGGGCTCTTCGTCCGCGGTGGGATAGGCCAAACCGCGCAGCAAAACCCGCTGCTCAACCCGCAAACGCAAAGGTTGGCGAGCGGTAGCCAAAATCACCAGTTCCCGGCCCGCGCGGAGCACGTCCTGCACCCATTGCACCAGCCATTCGTTTTCCGCGGGCACGTCGTCCAACACCAGCAGTGCGCGTTTGGGGCTCAGGGCCTGAATCAGGTCCGCGCGCGTGGGGCCGCTTTGCAGGCCGGGCTGCAAGTGCTCGCGCAGCAAGGCCAAGAGTTCTTGCTCGTCGTCGGCGCCGCCCAAAGCCACCCAATACACGCCATCGGGGAAGAGGGTGATCGCCTCTCGAGCCAATTCTTCGGCCAGGCGGGTCTTGCCAATGCCCCCCGGTCCGATGAGGGTGATCAGGCGCGTGTCAGGGCGGGCCAACCGTGCCAGCAAAGCATCCCGCTCGGCCTCGCGGCCCACCAGAGGGTGGGCGGAATGGGGCAAACGGGCGCGCTGCCGAGCGCTCTCGGGCTCGGGCAGCAAGTCGTGGCGAATGTCGTAGATCAACCGTTCGGCGTCTTCGGGCGGTTCCAGGCCCAGTTCCTCTTGCATCATGCGCACATACGCGCGATACACCTGCAGCGCGGCGCCTTTGCGTTTTTGCAGCGCCAGCGCGCGAATGAGATACGCGTAGGCGGCCTCGCTCCATGGATCCCAACGCAACCAACGGCGGGCCCAATGCTCGGCTCGCTCGTAATCGCCCCGCAGGTAGTAAAAACGCACTGCCTGATGCACCACGTTTAAGACGCGTTGGCGGTAGTGTTCGCGCTGCTCTGTGGCCCAATCTTCAAAGGGATCGGCTTCGCGCACGGCAAAGCCGTGCAGGAATTCCCCGCGATACAAGGCCAACATGGCCTCGTAACGGTGGCGACAATAGGGGCAGGCGCCATAGGCCCGATGGGGGTGCTCTCGGGTCTCCTGCTCCAAGCGGTCGAACTCCCACACATCCACCCGCAGCGTGGGCAAGGGATGCAGGCGCACCGTGTCACGCTGAATGTCTAAAACGCTTTCTGCTTCAGGGCCCAAGGCTTTGCGCAGACTATAGAGGGCTTGGCGCAGGTTTTTGCGCGCGGTTTCATTGGGCACATCGGGCCATAGCAAGTAGGCCAGATAATCGCGCGCTTGGGGGGTGTCGGCCTGGAGCAACAGATAGGTGAGCAGCGCTCGCACTTTGGCCGATTCGAAGGGCACTTCGTGCCCTTGACGCCGCAAAATCGGATATCCGAATAAGGTAATGTGCAAAGACACCGAGGTCTGTTCGTCCATCGTTCGCCCGCGCCCCAAAAGTACCATCCACGGTCCGCGTGGGGGCCGCAAACCGGCGAAGAGCAGAGGTCGCTTTCATTATACCGGCCCTGGGCCCATAAATGAAGAAATCGCATGAAAATCAGCAGATTTCCGCCCCTGACGATTCGCTGACGCGCGGGCGGCATACTGGAGGCGAGTCATCCAACTGCACAAGAGCATAAGGAGTTCGTCATGATGCGTCATCGTTGGAAGGTCTGGTGGACATTGTTGTTGGGGGCCGGCTTGCTGCTGGCCTGCAACGGTGTTTCCGCGCGTCCCGAAGGCGGCACGACCCCACCGCCGCCGCCCAACACGGGGGCTCCCAACGCGGCCGCTGCGCGCGGGGTCGACACCACACCGCCGCAACTCATCCCCGATGCGAACGCGCCCCACCCCTCGACAATTTTCTACGGTCGTCAAGGGTGCGGCCCGGTCACCCTCACCTTGGGCGTCACCGCGCGCGACGACTCTGGCCAAGTCGCGGTCGCGGTGAAATATTGGCTGAGCAATGCGCAAGGGCAGACCACCACGCCCAAGGTAGTGCCCATGCAGCCCCAGGGACAAGGCCGTTACACGGTCACCCTGCCCCTCTCGTCGGAAGCCCAAGCCTTCTTGCAAGGCCAGCCGGGCACGGTATCGTACCAATTCATCGCCAACGACGCGGCAGGCAATCAAACCGTCGCGCCCCAAAACAGCACGGCCCAAGGTTCGGTTTCCTTGAAACCCTGCACCCAAGGCGCGGCCGTGCCGCCGGCAACGCAAAAGCCACCTTCGTCGGGCAGTGCCAATCAGGGTCAACCTCAAGTGCGTTTCACCCACGTGGGTCACGCGCCCGCGCGCGTGTTCTATGGGCGTCAGTGCACCGCGTCCGAGCCGGGCGCGTTCGTCGTCGAAGCCCAGGTCGACCGGCCGCAAGATGTGCAGCAAGTGGTCATGTACTTCGAATATGGCCAGGCTAACGCGGGCCAGCCCCCGCTGCAGCAGGCCTTGTTGCTGTTCGAACAAGGCAACGGCCGTTATCAAGTGACCTTTGATGTGGCCAGCGTGCTGGACGAGGCCGCGAACTACGACACGATCTATTACCAAGTCGTCGCCACCCTGAACGATGGACGCACCATCTCGTCGGCGGTGAAAACCGTCGAGATTCGCAAATGCGCGCGCTCCGCGCAGGGCAATCCGTCATCCTCGGGGCCCATTCTCATCGACAACGTCCAAGCGGGCCTCGATCCGCTGTATTACGGCCCCGCGTGCGGCCCGAACGACCCCCAGACCGTGCAGGTGACCGCGACCATCGACCCACTGGATGCCGTGGCCTCCGCGACCCTGTTCTACGGCTGGTCGCCCGACCCCCAACAGGCGCCCATGACCTACCAGGCGGTGCCCATGTACTTGCTCGGCATCGGCGACTATGCCGCGGATTTAGACACCCGCGTATTCAACAACGCCTATACCGGCGATGGGTACTTGGTGGTCACCATTGAGGTCGAAGGCAAGGATGGCCAAACCTATTACACCCCGCATCCCGTGGTCGTGGCCCAACTCAAAGAATGCGTGGCCCAGGTACCGCCGCCGACTATTGTCTTCTTCCGCAGCGAACACGCCAACGACACGGTTGCGGTCGGGGAGCAAATCTACCTCTCGTGGGAAACCGAGAACGCGACCTGCGGCGTCTATCTCGACGGCCAATGGGTCGAAGAGAGCGTGTCGTACTACCCGGCGGCGTTCGCGCAAATGCCAGGCTCGGTCATCCTCTTCACCTTAGAAGCCCGCGGGGGCGATTGCAGCGGTACGCCCGAAGTAGCGACCGCGCAGGTTTGGATCACGGTGGAAGATCTCGCGACCGAGCCCCCGCCCGTGGTGGGTTGCGTGGGCGGGGATCAGTTGATCGTCGGCCCTGAAACGCCCCAAGTCAACGCGGATGTGGATTGCGATGGCATGGACGACGTGGGCTTCGTCTGGTATTACCACGCGAATCATGACCGAGAAATCGTCGCGGTCGTGGGGCTCAACGGAACCGCCGTCTTCGGTGGCTTGCCCGAGTTGTCGGCCACCGAGTGCCGTGACCTCATCGCCAACGCGATGCAGACCGGCCTGGATGTCTCTGAATCGGAAATCGCCACGGGCGTGGCCGTGTGCTACATCACCGGCACCGATCAAGCCGGCATGCTGGTCGTCGACGCTGTCGACATGTTGGGCAGCAGCACCTATTCCGTCCGATATTCCTTCACGACCGAATTTGCCAATCCATAAACCTAAGGGAGGTTTGCCATGTCCCGACGTTTTCTCTTCCTCTTTCTCGGCTTGTGGGCGCTATTGTCGTTAGCGTGCAGCGGCCTGAGCGGCGCCACCGGCGGCGGACAAGCCCCGGCCCAAGCCCCGGCCCAGGGGCAAACCCAGGGCCAAAATCAAGGCAACACCGGCCCCAGCGGCGCCTTGGGCGGTGCCGCGGCCAACAGCGGTGCGCCCGCCACGGGCAGCCGTCCGGCGCAGTCCTTCCAAGAGGCCGAAAGCGCCGTGGTGAAGATCCTGGCCACCGGCACATTCGCCTCATTGGAAGCAGGCCGTACCGTCTACAACGGCCAATGGATTGGCAGCGGCTTCCTCATCGACCCTTCGGGTTTGGCTGTGACCAACAACCATGTGGTGGCCGGTGCCGCGACCCTCAAAGTCTTCATTGGCGGCCAAGTGAACAAGGAATTCCCGGCCCGCGTGGTGGCTGCCTCGGAATGCATGGACTTGGCCGTGATCCAAATTGAAGGCGGGCCCTTCCCCGTATACTTGGAGTGGTACACCGGCCCCGTGAATGTCGGCATGGAAGTCTACGCCGCGGGCTACCCCGGCATCGGGGACCATTGGCAATACACCCTGACCAAAGGCATCATCTCCAAGACCCACGAAGACGGGGATATGACCTGGGCCTCGATGGAGTATGTGTATCTGCATGACGCGCGCATCCGCGGCGGGAACTCGGGCGGTCCCCTCATCACGCCCGACGGCAAGGTCATCGGCGTCAACTACGCGGGCGACAACATCGAAGACACCAACTTGGCCATTCCCGCGGAGTTGGCCCGCCCCGTGGTCGAACAACTGCGCCAAGGCCAACCCTACCGCTGGCTGGGCCTGAACGGCGAAGCCATCATCACAGAGGACGGCTCCTTCTCGGGCATTTGGGTCGCGTCGGTGGAGTCGGGCTCACCGGCGGACCGGCTGGGCATCAAGCCCGGCGACATCTTGTTGGAAATCGAGAACATCGTGGTGTCGCGACGGGGCACGATGAAGGAGTACTGCGAAATCCTGGCCAGCCGCAGCGCCAACGCCCCCATCAAGGTGAAAGTGCTGCGCTTGGAGACAGGCGAAATCTTGGTGGGCACGCTGAACACCGACCAACAACTCGCCGTTGAGGGTGTGCTGGACCTGGGCGGTTCCACCGCGAACACGGGTGGCCAAGGCGGCACGGGCGGCACCGGCGGTGGCACCGCCGGCAGCGATGATTATGTCATCGTCACCGATGACACGCAGGCCATCGGCGTCAAAGTGCCGCCGACCTGGGCTGCCCAAGTGGATGGCTCCTTGTGGCGCACGCAGTGGACCAAAGGCGACGGCAGCACCTACGACGTGGTCGCAGCCAGCGTGGTCGCCGCGCCCGACATCAACGCGTTCAACAACCTCAACGGCCCCGGTGTGTGGATTACCGCCTCGCGCGACTTCGGCCGCATTGGCGGCTATGCCCAATTGCTCGAAGGCACGAACGGCTGGTTCGCCTCGTGCACCTTGAGCGAGAGCGGCTCGTATGACGACCCCTTGTACGAGGGCGCCTACAACCTCTGGGATCGCTGCGGCGACGCCGGGCGCATCGCGTCGGTGGTGGTCGCGGCTCGCCCCAAGCAGAACCCCACCGCGTTCTTGGTGTTGGTGGTCGTGAATGTGGATCCCGCGGCCTCGGATGCCCGCGAAGTGTTGGAGGTCATCCTCAACACATTTGAAGTCATCGGCACCTTGCCGTAAACCGCGGCCCACTTGAGGCACGCGGGCAAAGCGACGTGCGCTCGGGCCGGGCAAATGAGCCCGGCCCGGTGTTTTTTCGCTGCGCGCGCAGGCCGCGCGGCTCAGGTCGACGAGCCAGGCCGTGGCGCTCGCCACGTGTCGCGCCCCCCATGGGCGCGCCAACCGTGCCCAGCGCTCAACCTCACCGGCCGAAGTGCGGCAGATCACGCCCAGCCCAGCCTTGGGCTGCTCTCAGCGCGGCGTAGGCCCTTCCCACGGCCGCGCGACGGCCCATCCAAGCCTTCCCTCCCACCCCGACTTTCGGCTATACTATGCCCTATGATGGACCTGCCGCGCAGTGTGCGCGACCTACCCCGTTTGACCGGACGCATACGCGTCACCCCCGACGACTTTGTCGTCGAAGAGATTCCCGCGTATGAGCCCGCGGACGAGGGGGAGCACACCTTTCTGCGGCTGACCAAACGCGGGCTGACCAGCGCCGCGGTGCGCGAGCGTTTGGCCAAGGCCTTCGGTGTGCCAGCCGAGCACATCGGCATGGCCGGGTTCAAAGACCGGCACGCGGTCACCACCCAGACCTTTTCCGTCCCCTGTGCTGATCCCGAGCGCGCGCGGGCCAAAGCCCAGGCCGCCTTGCCCGAAGTGACCATCCACTGGGCCCGGCGCCACCGCCACAAACTGCGCACCGGCCACTTGCGGGGCAATCGCTTTCGCATTGTGGTGCGCGATGTGCCAGACGACGGGCTGGCGCGCGCCCAGGCCATTGCCGAACGGGTGCGCCGCCAGGGCGTGCCCAACTATTACGGGCCCCAACGCTTCGGCCGTCGCGGCGACAACCCCGCGCGCGGCCGCGCGCTGCTTCAGGGCCGCGGCCCGCGCAAAAAATGGCTGCGCAATCTGCTGATTTCAGCCTATCAGGCCGAGTTGTTCAACCGCTACTTGGCCCGCCGCGTTGCCCAAGGCGCGTTCACCCATTTGCTCCAAGGCGACATCGCCCAAAAAGCCGACACCGGGGGGCTGTTCGTGGTCGACGACCCCACGGCCGAGGCCGAGCGCTATGCCCAAGGGCACATCCACTTCACCGGCCCCATCTTTGGCTACAAACTCTGGATGGCCAGCCACGAGGCCGGCGCGCTGGAACAAGCCATCTTGGACGAAGAAGGGCTGACCCTGGACGCGTTTCGCCGGGTGCGGGCCAAGGGAACCCGCCGCGTGGGCCGCTTATGGTTGGCCGATTTGCAAGTCGAAGCCGTGGCGCCCAACGCGCTGGCCTTCACCTTCACGCTGCCCAAGGGCGGCTTCGCCACCATGGTGCTGCGCGAATTCGGCGACTTCGTCGACGCCGCGGCCGCGGCCTAAGGGTTCACCATTCCGAAGTGCGCTCCAACAGCCCCCGGGCCCGAGCACGGGTTTCCCCTAAGCGAAAGAGGCGCCAGCCCACAACCACCAAGATCGCACTGGACAGCCCCAGATAACCCACCAGCGTGGCCGTGGGCGTAGACGCCCAGGTCGGAAAGCGCGCGCTCAGGTCAGGCAGCAACGCCCGGCGCACCAGTTCCAACCAATAGGTCACTGGCAAGATTTTGCCCACCGGCTGCAGCCAGGCCGGCAGCACTTCCAACGGAAAAATGGCGCCGCTGAAGAGGTACAACGCGCTGCCCACAGCCTCGCCCAGGAACCACAAGTAACGCGTCGCGTTCAGCGTGCCCGCGGCCAACATCAGGCCCATGAACAACAACACCACCAAGCCCAAAAACATGCTCAGCCCAAAGAGTGGCCAGTCCACCGCGCGCCAGTGCAAGGGTAGATCCAGCAGCCACACCCCCACCAACAACACCACCAACACGCTGCGCGTGGCCAAGACCAAACTGGTGAGCCCCCGGCCCAACAAATAGGCCATCAAGTCCATGGGCGCCACGGCCAAGTATTTCAAAGTGTAGTAGTGCTCGCGGTCGTCCACCACGGCCCAAGACACATCCTGCATAACGCTGCCCACGTACATGTAAAACGCGTTGCCCAAATAGAGATACGCGAACAGCGGATCGTGCCACGCGCCCTGCGTCACCACCCCATACATGACCACCAAAATGCCCACCGTGGCCAAGGGGCGCAGCACCAAATAGGCCACCGTCCAAAGGGGATGGCCCATCCAATTGAAATGAATTTGCCACCCCAACCAGGCAGCCACCCACATCGAGCGCCACGTGGTGGCCCAGGCGCCCCGCGGCCGGCCTACGCGCGCGGTCGCCGCCACTCAGGCTACTCCTTCACCCGCGTGACATACGCGCCCGTGCGGGTGTCGACCCGAATCTTGTCGCCGGCCTGCACAAAATGCGGCACCTCTACCTTCAACCCGGTCTCAGTGGTGACCTTCTTGGTCAACCCCGTGGCCGTATCGCCCTTGACCGCGACCTCGGCCTCCACCACTTCCATGTCCACCGTCGTTGGCAATTCGATGTCCAACGGCCGGCCCTTCAAAAAAGTCAACTTGACCTCCATGCCCTCCTTCAGATAATAGACCGCGTCGCCCAGCACATCCGCGGGGATGGGATACTGCTCGTACGTTTCCATGTCCATGAAATAATAATCACGGCCGTCGTTGTACAAATACTGGGCTTGATGGTGATCCAGCCGCACTTCTTGCACCTGATTCCCCGACGGGAACGTCCGATCCACGATCGCGCCCGTCATGAGGTCCCGGGCCTTGACCCGAATGATGGCCTTGCCGCGGCCTGGCTTATGGTGATGATACTCCAGCACCCGGTACACGCGGCCGTCCAACTCAAACGTCACACCTTTGCGCAGTTCAGTGACATCCAACATACGGTCCTCCTGAGGGTGAAGATGGGGGAAACCCTCCGGTACGGGCCGGGCCCCATCGCGCAGGCCATCTTTCGCCGTCGCGCCCGCGGCCGGCCGTACGCGGAGCCCTTCCTTCAAAACGACAAACGTCGAAACACAAACGACGGAATATGCTGAATGACCAACATCACCCACCGCCAACGAGCCGGTGTATACACCACTTGGCGCCGCCGGCGCATGGCCCGGACGATGTCACGGGCCACCTGTTCGGGAGAGGCCACCCAAAACAATTTCTTGGGCTGGGCTGCGCGCAGCATCGGCGTGTCGATAAAGCCCGGCTTGACGGTCAACACATGCACGCCGTGGCGGCTCAAGCGATTGCGCAGCGACTCCAAAAACGTCGTGAGGCCG
Organism: uncultured Anaerolineaceae bacterium; assembly: GCA_964446575.1. Taxonomy (GTDB): domain Bacteria; phylum Chloroflexota; class Anaerolineae; order Anaerolineales; family DRMV01; genus JAADEN01. The sequence goes on from CAYUOX010000020.1 coordinate 13,749, forward strand.
GCCTTGGCCGCGTGATAGGCCGGCATAGCGACCCGGCCCCGGTCGCCAGCCACCGACGAAACGCCCACAATGTGGCCTTGGCCCAACATACGAAAGATGGTCGCGGCGTGGTCGAGCCACGCGACCGCCGCGGTCAGATTGACCTCGAGCACCTCGCGGTCGCGCGCGAAATCGAATTCGTCCAGCCGGCTGGGATACAACACCCCCGCGGCATAAATCACCGCGTCCAAACGCCCAAGATCGTGCAACACAGCCCGATAGGTAGGCTCCACCGCGTCGTAGGCGGTCACATCCTGCGGGTAAGCGCGCGCGGTGTCAGGGCCGTGGCGTTCGTTGAGTTCCTGGGCCAGGGCCTGCAGCGTTTCCGCGCGGCGAGCCAACAGCGCGACCCGCCAGTTTTGCGCGGCCAACTCGCGAGCCAAGGCCTGACCCAGCCCGCCCGACGCGCCGAGAAGCAGCGCCACACGGCGGGCCGCCAAGGGCGACGACGAAGACATGTCCATGCCTCCTACCAAGGACCTTGCGAATTCGGGGGCAATTGTATCACGGGGGCGGGCCCGCGGCCGTGGCTCAGGGGGTGATCACGCGCGGCTCGGGTAGCAGTTCCCAATGGCGGCCGCGGTCGGTTGTGTGCACGACGCGAACTTCGCGGCCGTTGTCGGCCAACGCCCATCCTTCACCGCCCTCGCGCCATGAGAAAATGCCACGCCAATTGAGTTCGCGGGCCAGGCGCCACGAACGGCCGTCATCAGCGCTCACGAACAGATACGTGCGATAAGGCGGGTCGTCCATGCCTTCATCCCCGCGCGGATACACGGCCAAGTAGCCTTCCCCCGGCGCGGGGAAGGCCAACGAGGCCTCCCACGCGAGGGGCGCGTCGATGGGCACCACGGCCTGCGGGGCGTCGTGCTGCCAATAGGCCACGAACACGCGCTGCCCGCCGTTGGAGTCATCGGTCAAACAAAGCACCAGGACCACCCCTTGGCCCCGGCCCCACAAGTGCGGGTCGCGGGTGCTGCAAAACGCGCGGTCATCTCCCCAAGGCGAGAATGGGCGCGCCTGCCACGAACGCCCGCCATCTTCGGTCACCACCACCAGCGCGGCCGGCAAGGGGCCAGCGTCCTTGGTCGCCCAACCATACTGACCATCGGCCGCGAAGGCCAAGCCCGAGGTGAACATGATCATCAGATCCGCGGCCGCGTCCGCGAAGGGATCGGCCACCACCTGCCACGAGTGCCCGCCATCGGTGCTGGCCGCGAGCAAGATGTAATCATGCCCCATACCCGCGTCCAGGTGCACCACCAGCCAGGCGCGCTGTGCGTCGAGCGCGTACCAAGGGCCAGGGTTGAACCAAGGCATGGCCATGTCTTCCGTCCAGGGGATGGGCGCCCAAGACCAGGTTTGGCCGCGATCATGGGTCACCCACACCCCCGGCACGGCCAAGGTGCTCGTCTCATAGCCATACGCCACCCAAGCGGTGTCACGGTCCCAAAACAGGGCCTGCACCTCGCGAATCTCGGCCGCGGGGGGCAAGACTGGCGGGGTGACCTCGCGCCAAGTGCGCGCGCCGTCATCGGTGATCAGGATGCGAGGCACTGGGGCATCAGGGCGACTGCCCACGGCCCACCCTTGCTGAGCGTCCACCATATGCAACTGCGTGAGGCGGATGGGGCCCTCAGGCAAAGGCGCGATGCGCGCCCAGTTCGCGGGCGGGGTAGCGGCTACGGTGGGTGTTGGTGTTGCGGTGGGCGGTTGGGGGGACGCGGTGGGGGTGGCCGGCCGCGCGGTGGTTGGCGGCGGGCTTGGGCTGCCGCGCGGCATTGCCATGCCGCGCGCCTCGGTCGGATGGGGCTGCACCGTGGGCGTTGGCTGCCCGCGCGGCCACGGCCACAAGCCGCAGGCCCCGCCAAGCAGAAAAAGCCACCCGGCGAGCCCCATCGCCCACGCGCGGGAGCGCGGCCGGCTCGCCATGTCACGCGTCCTCAAGGCGCACTTCAACCCGTCCGTGGTCGTGCCCCATGGCCATGCATTGGGTTTCCACCACCGGGTAACTCTTGCCCGTGGCCCACTGAACCGCGGTCTGAATGGAACCGACCAACAAATGCCCCAAGGGATGATCGGATTCACGGCCGCGGCACATGGCGCATGGGCGGAAGCAATACGCGATGGTGTTGCCGTTCTCTTCGATCCAAAACTCTGTTTCGGGCGTTGAGATGGCCGCGACGGCTTTGCCCATTTGGGTGAGCACCGTCTTGACCCGCTGGCGCTCGGGCAGCAACTTGACGGCTCGGCCGAGCAAGCCCAAGAGTTTGGGCTGCTCGCGCAGGCCATAATAAAACGACGCCCGCCCAATGCGGCGAAGCATTCCCTTGCCGGCCCGGCCATAGAACTCTTCGATAGCCGCGTTCAAACGGGCATAGTCTTCAAACGAAATGGCCGGCTCGGTGTTGTCAGGGGGCAAATGGTTGACATAGTGGCCCAAACCCGCGTTGCGCAACACGATGCGCAGGCCTCGTTCCCCCATGATTTCGGCAATGGCGACCATGGCTTGCCGCATGAGCGCATTGGCAATGTAAAAGGTGGGCTCGGCATCCGCAGACATAGCGCCTCCTTTCAGTGCTTGTCCAACGGCAACGGTTCATCGTAGGCGCACCTCCACTCGCCCATAGGAGTCACCTCGCGCCATGCAACGGGTCTCAACGACTTCCAGGTTACGCCCCACAGCCCACTTGACCGCGGCTTGGATGGAGCCCACCAGGAAGTCCCCCAACGGTTGGTCGCTGCTACGCCCGACGCACAAGCCACAAGGACGCAAACAAAACGCGATGACGTCGTCTTCCTCTTCGACCCACGCCTCTTGGTTCGGCACCGTGTTGTCGACGATGCCCTTGGCCATTTGCTGCAGCAACATCTTGACCCGCTGACGCTCGGGCAGGGCTTTGATGGAATGGGCCAAAAGGCGCAAGATGAGGGCCTGCTCGTGCAAATTGTGTTGGAAGACCGACGCGCCGATGCGGCGAAGCACCCCTTTGGCTCGAGGGCCGTAGAGCCGCCGCACCGCCGCATCCAACGCGGCATATTGTTCAAACGTGATGGACGGCTCCATATTGTCGGGGGGCAACCCAATGTCTTCCAAACCGGCTTCACGCAAGACCCGCTTCAATGCCCGATCGCCCAGCACATCGGAAATACCCAGCAGGGCTGAGCGCAGCAGACGATTGGTAATGCGGTAGGTTGTGGCGCTCTCGGTGGTCACTCCAACCTCCATGGGGAGCCGTGATGGACACTTCCCATTATACAGTAAGAACGCGGCTTTTGGTGGCGCTTTAGGTCATTTGGGGCGTCTTCCGCGCGGGTCGACACGGTTTTTCGGCCCGAGAAGCCACGATTCGGCCCCAAATGCACGCACCGCACCAAAGGTCACGCCCAGCCCCCGCCGGGGCCGCCTGCCAAGCGCTCGGCTCGTGCACGACCAGCGCAAGCGATGTTACAATACACGCTACACCCCCAAGCCGAGGGAAATGCCCATGGCCGACCAAATTACACCGGAACTGTTCGCCCATTTGGTGCGCTTGGCCGCGTTGGAACTGACGCCTCAAGAGGCCGAGTACTTACGCCGCGAACTCAACCGTCAGTTAGAGGCCATTCACTTGTTAGAGGCCACGCCCATCCCGCCTGAGACGCCCATCACCTCCCACGGTGTGCCCTATACCCGGGCGTCGCGCGCGCCGCTGCGAGATGACCGCTGGCGGCCTTATCGGAACCGCGAAGCGCTTTTGGCCCAAGCACCCGAGATCGACGCGGAAGGCTATGTGCGCGTCCCCGATATTCCGCACGAGGAACTGGAATGAGCGGGCTCGCGCGCTCGCCTTACAGCGGCCCACCCACCCGGCTCGAAAAGGATGAGGACTCATGACCCCTCTTTGGCAATACACTGCGCTGGACATCGCTCGCCTGGTGCGCCGCGGGGAAGTCTCGGCCCGGGAAGTCACCCAAGCGGTGCTGGAACACATCGCCCGGGTGGACGGCGCGCCGGGCCGCCTGCTGGAGCCCGGCCAAGACCCCGAGGCCATCCACGCGGCCGAACCCGGCGTGCACGCGTTCATCACCTTGACGGCCGAACGGGCCCTGGCCCAGGCCGACGCGGTCGACGCAGCCTTGGCCCGGGGCGAAGATCCCGGCCCCTTGGCGGGCGTGCCCTTCACCGTCAAAGACATTTTCACCGTCGAAGGCACCCCCTCCACCGCGGGCTCACGCATCTTAGCCCCCTTCGTCGCGCCCTACACCGCCACCGCGGTGGCCCGCCTGGAGGCCGCCGGCGCCATCATGTTGGGCAAAGTCAATCTGGATGAATTCACCTTTGGCTCGTCCAACGAATCCAGCGCGTTTCAGCCCAGCCCGCGCAACCCCTGGGACCTGACCCGGGTGCCCGGGGGGTCATCCGGCGGGAGCGCAGCCGCGGTAGCCGCGTACGAAGGCGCGCTCTCGGTGGGCACCGACACCGCGGGTTCCATCCGTCAGCCCGCGGCCTTCTGTGGCGTGGTAGGGCTCAAACCCACATACGGCCGCGTCAGCCGCTACGGTTTGATCGCGTTCGCGTCGTCCATGGACACGCCCGGGCCGCTCACCCGCACCGCGGCCGACGCCGCGCTGGCGTTGCGCCTCATGGCCGGCGCGGATCCGCACGACGCCACGGCCGTGACCTTGCCCGTGCCCGACTACCTGGCCGAGATCCAAAAAGGGGTGCGAGGCCTGCGCGTCGGCCTGTCCCCCGACTATTTTCGCATCACCCGGGTGGACCCCACCACGGGCGAATGGCACACCGAGGAGGTCGCGGCCGAGATTCGCGCCGCGGTCGAGGCAGTGGCCCACACCTTGGCCGACCTGGGCGCGGAAATCGTGCCCGACGTGCCCATGCCCCATACCCGCTACGGCATTCCGGCGTACTTCGTGATCTCACGCGTCGAGGCCGCCTCGAACTTGCACCGTTACGATGGGGTCAAATATGGCTATCGCACCCCCGAGCCCGTGGTCGACTTGCACGACATGTATCGCAAGACCCGCGGGCAGGGCTTCGGCCTGCAGCCCAAACTGCGCATCCTGATGGGGATGTATGTGAGCGCGGCGCAGTACAGCGAGCGTTACTATGAGCGGGCCCTGCGGGTACGCACCCTCATCCGCCGGGATTTCGAGGCCATCTTCGACCCCCAAGGGCCTTATCGGCTCGACGCCCTGCTGGCGCCCACCACGCCGACGCCCGCGTTCGCGGTGGGCGCGGTGTATGGCGACAGCGTGCTCATGCAATATGCCGACCAACTCACCGTCGCGGCCAACCACGCGGGTGTGCCGGCCATTTCCATTCCCGTGGGCTTTGACGCCCAGGGGCTGCCTCTGGCCGCGCAGTTCTTCGCAGCCGACTTTCGCGAGGACATTCTGCTGCGCTTGGCCCACGCGTTCGAGCAAGCCACGCACGATGCGGCTTGGCGGCAGCGCCGGCCACCCATTCTGAGCGAACGGGCATGACCTCTGCACGACCACGCCGAGCGCTGGCCCACGTCGCGGCCATCGTTTTGGGCGTCTGGTTGTGGATCGGCTTCACCGACGCGGTCTTTCAGATTCCCCTCGTGCGCGTTGGTGTGCTGGGGTTCGCGTGGTTGCTCATGGCCCTTGGCGCGGTCTACGCGGCACCGCGGCCGTGGTCGGAACCCTCGGTCGCGTTGGCCCGTTGGGCTGGTCTGTGGCTGCTGTGGAGCCTGGGGAGCGGCCTGCTCGGCTGGCGCGCGGGCTACTCGCTGGAGCAATGGCTGATTTGGACCTTGCTCTTCGCGCTGGGGGGCTGGGTGTGGTGGATGCGACGGACGCAGCCCGCCTGGTTGGAAGAGATTTGGATGTGGATGTTGGGCATCACGCTGGTGCTGAGCGCCCTGGCTTTGAGCCAATGGTACCGCCCATGGCTGCCCTTGGCCCATGAATATGGTTGGTTGCCACCCAGCCCCTGGCGACTGCAAGTCACCCTCTGGCCGCACCCCAACCTGCTGGCCGCGTTTCTGGTGTGGAGCAGCGCCCTGGTGCTGAACCGTGTGGCCCAAGCCTCCACCGCCACCCGCCAGACGCTCGGGCAAGGCCTCCTGGTCGCGATTTGGGCCGCGCTGATTCTGACCGGCTCGCGGGGCGGGTGGCTGGCCGAAGGGATAGTCCTCGGCATGTTTATGCTCACGGATGGCTTTCGTGCGTCGCGCCTCGTTTGGCCCAAGCCTCGCCGCCAACAAGTCTTGACCCGCCGCGGCTTGGTCGGGCTGGCCGTATTCGTCGGCCTGGCTGCGCTGTTGCGCTGGCGATGGTATACGCGTGCCTGGTACGAAGGCCTGGGCCAAGTCGGCAACATCAACAGCCGCGATCTGCTTTGGAGCACGGCTTGGCAGTTGGTCCGTGCCCAACCTTGGACCGGGGTCGGCTTGGGGAATTTCGGCTTAGGGTTGGCCGCGCGAGGTGTCTCGCCGCCCTTTTTCTTGTTTCCCAACGCCCACAATTTGTGGTTGCAAATCGCGGCCGAGATGGGCGGGGTGGGTTTGCTGCTATTCACAGCCTTTTGGCTCTGGTGGCTGCTTCGGGTGGGCCAAGCGTGGCGTCGCGGGCGCTTGGCGCCTCGCGGCCTGGCCGCGACCGCGGCGTTGTTCGGTGGCCTGGTGCACGGCCTGATTGATGCTTGGTGGACCCAGCCGGGTTTGTGGCTGGCGTTCATCCTGTTGTTGGCGCTCTCGCTGCCCGCGCCCCTGCTGCGCGCGCCCCGACCTCAGCGCGGCCGCTGGGAAGGGCTCCTCGCCGGAGCCTTGGCGCTGGGCGTGGGATGGCTGTTGTTCACGCGCCTCTTGCCAGCCTATGTGTGGGAATGGCGCGGGCTGCACGCGGCCCTTGCGGGGCAGTGGGAGCCCAGCGCCCGCGCATATGAGCGCGCGGCCGAGCACGCGCTTTGGGCCGCCCCCGCCCGCTTCGCCGCGGCTTATGCTTGGGCGCAAGCCGCCGAACACGCGCCCGCACCCCAGCGGCTTTGGGCACGCGCCGAACAGCGCTATCAGCAAGCCTTGCAAGACGAGCCGTACTATGGTCCCCGTTGGGCGATGCTGGCCATGGTGCAATGGCAACGCGGGGAGACAGACCTCGCACGGCACAACATGCGCCGCGCGGTGGAACACGCCCCCCAAGCCGCACAATTATGGGTGCTGCTGGGCTGGATGGAAGAACAGGCCGGCGATGTGACCGCCGCGGCACGTGCCTATCACCGCGCGTTGGCATTAGAGCCCGCGTGGCAGCAACGGCAGTTCTTTCTCATGTCCGCGTGGCGGCAGCAAATTCGCGCGTCCGCGCCCGCGCCCGCGACGCCCGAGTGTACCCACCTCCAGCCCGCGCCCACGCGCAGCACTGTCGAAGCCCGGCTGTGCCAAGCCGAGGCCGCCCTTCAGGACCGCCGTTGGAACGAGGCGCAGAAGGCTCTGCTCCAAGTGCGCTACATGGCTCGGGTCTTGCCGGCCGAGTATTGGGTGCTATGGGGCGAATGGTGCCGCCAGGCCAACCGCGATTGCCACTGCGCATGGGAAAACTATCAGCAGGCCTGGGTCCGTGGTGCGCAAGCCCCCGAGGAACACCCCCTGTTAGGCTGGGCGGTCTGGCCCACGTTCTACGGCCGCATGGGGCCTGGCGAAGGTGGCGTGACATTGCGACCCACAGGCTTTGAGGCGTGGTCTGTGGTCGCCAACACTCGGGCCGGCGCCCGCGCGTGTGGTTTGCGGCCGTCTGTCCATCTTTGGCCTTGAGGAGGGACCTTGCTATGGTTGCCGCCCCTCGCCCGCTCACCATTAGCCAGGCCATTGCCGCGTACCTGGACGTGGTGCGCTTGGCCCGCAGCCCCAACACCGCGCGCGCGTACGGTCGCGCGCTGCGCGCGTTCCAAGAAAGCCTGGCCCGCCGGGAGATTTCCCCCGATGAAACGCCTCTGTTGGCCCTGCAAGAAGCGTGGCTGGCCGATTTCGCGCGCGATCTCAAAAGCCTGGCCCCCGCGACCGAGCAACTCTATTTGACCGCGGTACGCGGGTTCTACGCGTTCGTCGCGGGCAACTGGCGGCCCGAGTTGAACATGGAGCGCATCAAGTTCATGCTGCGCCAACACAGCCGACGCCCAGGCCCGCGATTGCCGCAGTTCCCCTATCGGGCCATCGAACGGGTGTTGGACTATGCCCAATCGCTGCAACAGCAGGCCGCGAAGGTGGATGATCCGCGCGAGCGCTTGCGCCTGCTGCGGGATCGATCGTTTTTGCTCACTTTGGCCGACACGGGGCTGCGGGTGCACGAGGCCTGCAACCTGCGCCGAGGCGATTTGGATTGGGAGCAAGGCCGCGCGCTGGTTATCGGCAAGGGCAACCGGCAAGACGTGGTGCGTTTTTCGCGCCGCGCACTGGACGCGCTGCAAGATTATTTGCGGGCCCGCGCGCTGCTCGATGGCAGCAGCGGCCGGCCGCTGGGCACTTTGCCCGTGTTCGCCCGGCACGACAAACGAGCGGGCAAACGGGTGCTGCCCATCAGCACGGTCACCGGCCGGGAGATCGTCCGACGGCGGGTCCGCGAAGCCTTGGGCCCTGAGGCCGAGGGCACGATCACGCCGCACTCGTTTCGGCATTATTTTGTCACCCGCGTGCTCAAAGGCTCGGGTGGCAATCTGAAATTGGCCCAGGCCTTGGCCCGGCACCGCAATATCCAAGTGACCCAACGCTATGCGCATTTGAGCGACGACGAGTTGGATCGTTATTACGCGGCGATTTTCGAGGGGGATGAGGACGAATCGTAGGCCGGGCAGGCCGGTTCAATCGCGCGCGACCGTGCCTTGACGCAGCCATTTGGCAATACCACCGGGGTGCTCGAAGGTCTCCAAGGCCTGCAACAAGGCCTCGGGGGTCGCGGCCTCCAGAAGCAAACGACGATGCTCGACATAGAGGAAGCCCTGGCCCAAGGCAAAGTCCACGAATTCGAGCAGTTTGTCGTAGAAACCCTGAAAGTTGAGCAACCCCACAGGTTTGCGATGCAGGCCGATTTGGGCCCAGGTAAGGGCCTCGAAGAGTTCCTCCCAGGTGCCGAAACCGCCGGGCAAGGCGATGAACGCGTCCGCCAGTTCGGCCATGCGTGCTTTGCGGGTGTGCATGTCGGGCACGACTTCCAAGCGGGTGAGGCCCGTGTGCGCCAACTGAGGCGTGTAAAAGTGGTCGGGCAACACACCGATGACCTCGCCGCCGGCTTCCAGGGCCGCGTCAGCCAACGCGCCCATGAGCCCAGTGCTGCCGCCGCCGTAGACCAAACGCCAACCACGTTGCGCGATGCGGCGCCCCATCTCTCGGGCCGCGTCCAGATACGCCGCGGGCACATGGTCGGACGAGCCGCAATACACACACACGCTACGGATGTCCATGAATCACCTCGCTTGTGCACCAAGATGGGCATCATTGTACCGCGGCCAGAGCACACGGCAAGGGGCGATATGGGCCGCCCGCGGCCAAGGTTGCGCCAGGCCGCGGCACACGACGCAAGGCCCATAACGGACGACGATGCGGTCTCCACCCCTTGGCCCTGTCTTCGCGGGCAGCCCTCGCCCGAGCGTTGACGCCAACGCCACGCTACGGTATACTTAGGGCCACCGCACACGCACAAACACACGGCCACGGCGGGAGTAGTAGGCCATCCGTCAGCGAGTCGGGGAGGGTGTGAGCCCGGCAACGGTGCCCACGGAGCGCCGCAAGGCTGAACTCGCCCGCCGCCACCGCGCAGGTGGCAGGCTGTCACGGTGAATCCCGCGCGCGGGGTTGAGCCGTGACCGGGTTGCGCCCGTTAGCGCGCCAGAGGGGTCGGGGCGTGTTTCGCCCCGGCAACCAGGGTGGTACCGCGGAGGCGAAGCCTTCGTCCCTGAGGGACGAAGGCTTTTTTGATGGCCCCGCGACACGCTTTTTCGGCAGGAGGTAGGCCATGCCCCGTTCGTACGATCCCGGCCAAATCGAAGCCAAATGGCAAGCCAAATGGGAGTCTGACGGGCTGTATCACAGCGACATCGACCCCAGCAAGCCCAAGCATTACGCGCTGACCATGTTCCCCTACCCGTCGGGCCGGCTGCACATCGGGCATTGGTACGCCATGACGCCCTCCGATGCCCGCGCCCGCTACATGCGCATGAAGGGCTACAATGTGCTCTTCCCCATGGGGTTTGACGCGTTTGGCCTGCCGGCCGAAAATGCCGCCATCAAGACGGGCATCCATCCCAAGATTTCCACCTATCGCAACATCGAGTATATGCGCAAGCAGTTGCGCAGCATGGGCGCCATGTTCGATTGGCGCCGCGAAGTGGTGACCTGCGACCCCGAATATTACAAGTGGAACCAGTGGTGGTTCATCCAGTTTTACAAGCACGGCCTGGTCTACCGCAAAAAAGCGCCGGTGGACTGGTGCCCACGCTGCAACACCACCTTGGCCCGCGAGCAGGTCATCGGCGAAGATCGGGTGTGCGAGCGCTGCGGCACGCCGGTGGTCAAGCGCAATTTGGAACAATGGTTCTTCCGCATCACCGACTACGCCGAAGAACTCAAACGCTTTGACGGCCTCGACTGGCCCGAACGGGTCAAAACCTTGCAGCGCAATTGGATCGGCGAACGCTCCGAAGGTGCGATGGTGATCTTTCGCACGGAGCACGGCCCTGAATTGGAGGTCTTCACCACCCGGCCCGATACCCTGTGGGGCGCGACGTTCTTGGTCATCGCACCTGAGCATCCGGTGTTGGATGAAATCGTGCCGGCCGAGTATCGGGACATTGTGGAGCGTTATCGCTTCCAAGCCGCGCGGGTGTCAGACACAGAACGGGTGGCCGAAGAACGGGAAAAGACCGGTGTGTTCACCGGCGCCTATGCCATCAACCCCGTCAACGACGAGCGCATCCCCATCTGGACCGCGGACTATGTGCTCATGTCTTACGGCAGCGGCGCGATCATGGCCGTGCCTGCCCACGACCAGCGGGACTTCGAATTCGCCAAAAAGTTCGGCTTGCCCATTCGGCCGGTCATCTTCCCCCTGGACGAGCAAGGCCACCCCATCCCTCTGGACGCGGCAACCATGACCGAGGCCTACACCGGCCCCGGCGTCATGGCCAACAGCGGCCCCTTGTCGGGCACCCGCATCGTCAAAGGCAAAGGCTGGGACGACCCCGGCATCTTGCGGGTCATCGAATGGCTGGAGGAACGCGGCATTGGCAAACGCGCGGTCAACTACCGCCTGCGGGACTGGCTGATCTCGCGGCAGCGCTATTGGGGCACGCCCATCCCCATGATTTACTGCGAAAAGTGCGGCTGGAACCCCGTGCCCGAAGACCAACTGCCTGTAGAATTGCCCGAGGATGTCGAGTGGAAACCCACGGGGGAGAGCCCCTTGAAGTTCCATCCCACCTGGAAGAAGACCACATGCCCCGTGTGTGGAGGTCCAGCCGAACGCGAAACCGATACCATGGACACATTCATGGACTCGTCGTGGTATCACCTGCGTTACCTGGGCCCGTGGGAACACAACTGGCCTTTCGATAAGAAGGAGTATGACTACTGGTTCCCGGTGGACACCTACACGGGCGGCATTGAGCACGCGACCATGCACTTGCTGTATGTGCGCTTCTTCCACAAAGCCGCGCGCGACATGGGCATCGTCCATGGCGACGAGCCCATGATTCAACTGCGCAACCAAGGCATGGTGCTGGGCGAGCCGCGCGATGGGCACTTCGTCATCGTGCGCGGCCATTGGCATGGAACCACATTCCACGCGGAAAGCATCGAGGCCCTGCCTTACGGCTTGCCGCGCGCGGAATGGCCCGCGTTCGGCAAGGACGAGCATGAAATTCGCGGCGAGGTCTATGCGCGCGACGAAACCACCATCAAGGTGCGAGTCAACCCCTACGACCCCGCGGACAACGACCCCGAAAAGCACGCCCAGTTGGTCGTCGTGCAGGTGGATGACAAGACCCGCATTCACATCCCTGGCAAGGAACAGGCCCGCCATTTCGACCTGATCTTCCACCTGGGCGTGGAGAAGATGTCCAAATCCAAGGGCAATGTGGTGGACCCTGATGATTTGGTGGCCCGCTACGGCGCGGACACGGTACGCGCGTACTTGATGTTCTTCGCGCGCTGGGATAAAGGCGGGCCGTGGGACAGCAAGAACATCCAAGGCGTGGAACGCTGGCTGCGCCGGGTGTGGACGTTGGTCACCGAAACCGCGGGCGCGGCCCCACCGGAGGCGTCCCCCAACCCCCAAGCCCGCCGCGCGCTACGGCGCAAGGTGCACCAGACCATCCAACGGGTGACCCACGACTTTGAGCACTTCGAGTTCAACACCATTGTGGCCGCGCTGATGGAATTGCTGAACGCGATGCAGCAGGCTCGCCAGGCCGGGGTGGTGGGCACTCCCGAGTGGGAAGAAGCGCTGGACGTGTATCTGCGGCTGATGGCCCCCGTGACGCCCCACATCGCGGAGGAACTGTGGGTTGAGGTGCTGGGCAAGCCCTATTCGATTCACACGCAACCCTGGCCCGAGGCAGATGCCGAGGCCGCACGCGAGGAAGAGATCACGCTGGTGGTTCAGGTCAACGGCAAAGTGCGGGACCGCCTCCGGGTGCCCGCGGACATTTCGGAAGACGAGGCGAAAGCCAAGGCCCTGGCCAGCCCCGCGGTGCAAAAGCGCCTCAACGGTCGCCAACCCCGCAAGATCATCTATGTGCCCGGCAAACTGGTCAACATTGTGGTGTGAGGACCAGATATTACGGCCGGGGCCGCGGTCATGGCCCCGGCCGTAACCTTTCCCGCGCCCGGTCGGGCCACCCGCTCGGCCCTTGGGCCCACGGCCCCGGCCCTGGGCGACCGGCGGGTCGCCCCTACCTGCGCCCTGCTGCTCTCACACGGAAACACAGAGAACACAGGGAGAGGATGTTTTCGCGTCTGCTCCTGCACGGCCGCTGGGCGGGGCAACGCCTCACCCCTACCTGCTGCCTGCTACCTACTCTCCGCTAACTTCCATCTTTCAATTTCAAACTTCCCTCAAGGCTTGCATATTTTCGCGATTTGGTTTACAATTTAAGCCAAGTTATGCTCGGTTTCAGGCCATCTGGCCTCACCGGCGGACTGTTCCGCAGTAATGTAGGGAGAGCGGCTATGGGCGCGTTATTTTCTGGCGTCAAAGAAATCCTAAAAACCCTGCCTTGGAAGACCTGGCTGGTCGTCTTTGCCATCGGCGTGCTGTTCGGCTGGTTTGTACTGGGCTGGGGCATTGCGCCGGTCAAATGGACCGATGCCGCGCCACAGCATTTGGAACCTTCGTGGCGGGCGGACTATTTGCGCATGGTGATCGAGTCCTACACCATCAACGGCAATGTGGAGTTGGCGCGCGTGCGTTATCTGGGCCTGGGGCCCGAGGCAGGCAAAGTGCTGCAAGAGGTCGAGCAAAATCCCGGCTATCTCAATCCGGCCGATGTGGCGCGCTTCAAGGCGTTGGTGCAAGACCTGGCCGCGCAAGGCCAAGTTGCCGCGCCAGAAACCGGGGGACGTTCGCCCTTTGGTTTGCTGGGGCTGTGCTTGGTGATCCTGGTCGGCCTGGCCGCGCTGGGTGCGGTGTTCTTCCTGCGGAAGAAGGCCGCGGCCAAAGGGCAAGAGACCAGCGCCGAAGCCGTGCGACCGCTCATTGCCGAAGGCGGCCCTGCGCCGATTTCCTCGTATCGCACGACCTACACCTTGGGCGATGATTACTTCGACGAGTCCTTCTCCATTGACACGGCCAGCGGCGAGTTTTTGGGCGAGGCCGGTTTGAGCATCTCAGAAGCCACCGAAGGACAACCCAAATATGTGAAAGCCTTCGAGGTTTGGCTGTTCGACAAAGCCGATATTCGCACCGAGACGGCCATCATCTGCACGCCTGAGGCCTACAACGACGAAGCCACGCGGCAGCGGCTGGAAGCCAAAGGCTTTGTGATGGCCGCAGCGCCAGGGCAGAGCCTCACCTTGGAAACCGAGAAGTTGCAACTGGAAGCCTTCATCACCGAATGCGAATTCGGTTCAGGCCCTGATGGGCAGTTCTTCCAAAAGTTGGCGGTAGAATTCCGCGTCTACCAGCGTGTGGCGCCCGCGCCTGCGTCCGACCATCCTGAGGAGTCGGACTTCCCGGCCTAATAGGACGCCCGGCATGGATGCCAATGTCCCTCACGTACGGCCCGCGTTCACTCGCGGGCCGTTTTGCGTTCTCTGTAACCCGCGCGTGGGTCAAGTGTTACAGCAAATACCTCAAGCCAGGAGGAGGCTATGAGCATGTCTTCGCTGTTTCGCTCCGCGGCCGAGAAGAAAAAGGCCATCTTCGGCTGGGTAATGTACGACTGGGCCAATTCGGCCTTTGCGACCACCGTCATGGCCGCCATTCTGCCCGTGTATTATCACAAGATCGCCACGGGTGGCGGTCTGGAGGGCGCGAAGGCCACCGCGTATTGGGCCTACACGGCTTTCGTCGCGTTGGCGTTGGTGGCTATTCTCAGCCCCATCTTGGGCGCCATCGCGGACCAACGCGGGGGCAAAAAGCGCTTTCTGACCGCGTTCGCGTTGTTGGGCATCTTCGGCACGGCCCTGCTCTACTTCGTCTACACCGGCGATTGGCTCAAAGCCTCGCTGTTCTACATCCTGGGCAATGTGGGCTTTGCCGGCGCCAATGTGTTCTACGACTCCCTATTGCCGCACATCACCACCGACGACGAGGTGGACCTGGTCTCCACGTGGGGCTATGCTGCCGGCTATTTGGGCGGCGGCCTGCTTTTGGCCGTCAATCTGGCCATGATCATGCTGGCGCCTGAGGGCCAAACCGGCTTTATGACCCGGCTCTCGTTCCTCACCGTGGCCGTGTGGTGGTTCCTCTTCACCATCCCCCTGTGGAAGTGGGTGCCCGAACCGCCCCATGTGGCCCGGCCTGAACTGGCTGGCGTCAATCCGGTGGTGGCCGGCTTTCGGCAGTTGGTCGACACCTTCGTCCACATTCGCCGTTATCGCGAGTTGTTCAAATTTCTCATCGCGTTTTGGCTCTATAACGACGGCATCAGCACCATCATCAAGATGGCCACCATCTACGGCGCGGAGATCGGCATTCACGATACCGACCTCATCGGCACTTTGCTCATGGTCCAGTTCGTGGGCATTCCCTTCTCCGTGGCGTTCGGCTATTTGGCCAAACGTATCGGCGCCAAGCGCGGCATCTATTTGGCCATCTTCGTCTATGTACTCATCTCCATTGGCGGCTACTTCATGAGCAAAGGCTGGCACTTCTGGCTGTTGGGCGCCGCGGTGGCCATGGTGCAAGGCGGCAGCCAAGCCCTGAGCCGTTCCTTGTTCAGCCGCCTCACCCCCCGCAGCAAGTCGTCGGAGTTCTTCGGCTTCTTCAGCGTGAGCGCCAAATTCGCGGGATTGGTCGGCCCCCTGCTGTTCGGCGTCTTGACCGACGTCTTTCACAGCAGCCGCCTGAGCATTGTGGCCTTGATCATTTTCTTCATCGCGGGCGCGTGGGTGTTGTCCAAGGTCGATGTCGAACAAGGCATTGCCGCGGCCCAAGCCGACGACCTGGCCGCCCAGTGGACAGCCTAAAACCCCACCAACGCATCACTTTTGATGCACCGGGCCGCCGGCCGCTTCGTGAACACGGTGGCCGGCGGCTCGCAAGGCCGCGATCGCGCGCGCCACATCCCGTTGACGGAGAAAAAGATAGTCGGTGTCATACGTCGACAAGGCGAAAACGCTCACCCGAGCCTGAGCCAAGATACCCGACAAAGCCGCCAGCACGCCAATCTGGTCGAAATCCAGGGGACCATGAACCTTGAGGCCGCGCCAACCGCGCACCGCGCGCGTGTTCGCGGGCACGGCCCACGCAGGGCACACCAGGGACAGTTCTTCCGGCGTGCGCACAATCGCGAAGAAGTCATGCCCCAACGCCCAAGACGGCAGCGAAGCCGTGCCCGGCAAGCGACAAATCGCGAACTCTTCGGGCAGCAATGACAAAGTCCAGCGGGGCATGACTCACCCCTTGAGGTCTCGCAAGCGCACCACAGGCCAACGCGTCAGCACCGCGCCCAGCACCAAGCGCGGGTTCGCGTAGCGCTCCAGGTCGTCCAGCGCGGTCAGCAAATCGTCCAATCGGGCACGGGTCTGACGACGCGGCAGCGCGCGCGCCAACGCCCGCAGTGTGTTCTCCCAGCCTGGCGGCGCGTTGGCGACCGCGGGGTTCCACTGCATGAGCCACACCGTGCGCCATACGGCCAGCCAGTGCAACAACACTTGGCGCGCCTCGTCGCGCTGGGAAGGTTTGAAAGGCTCCGCGAACCGCAAACGCTGATGGAGCGGCTGCGTGAGCAGTTCCAAGGCGGTACGCCACTGGGCTGCGTACGCGTCGCGCGCGTCGGGATCTGCAGCCAAGCGCAAGGCCAAACCCGGCCGCCCCTGGGCCCACGCGGCCGCTTCCGCGGCCTGACGGGCAGGCACACCACGCGCCTGCAGCGCGGCTTCCAGGGTCGCGCGCGCCACCGGACGCAAGCGCACCACTTCGCAGCGCGAAACCACCGTGGGCAAGAGCGCCTCGGGCTCCGATGCCGTGAGCAAGAGCACCAGATGGTCCGGGGGCTCCTCCAGCGTCTTGAGCAGCGCGTTGGCCGCGGCCGGAGTGGCATGTTGCACGTCCGGCAGCAGGGCCACCCGATAACGCGCTTCTTGAGGCGTGAGCATCCACGCTTGTTGCGCTTGGCGCACGGCCGCGACTTTCAATCCCCCCGTGGCCTCGAGCACGTGAAAATCAGGATGTTGCCCCTGTTCGATTTGGCGGCACACGCGACACTGGCCGCAAAATGCACCCGGCCGTGGCGGCTGTAGGCAATTGAGCGCCTGAGCAAAGCGCCGAGCCAGGGTGCGCCGCCCCACCCCGCGCGGTCCCACGAACAGATAGGCGTGATGCACCCGATGAGCCTCGATTTGACGCTGCAACCAGCGCACCGCGGCGTCGTGTCCGATGATGCCCCAGGTCATACGCCCTCCTGCGAAGCCCCCTCCACCACGATCTCGGCCTGATCACGAAACGCTACGGGAATCGCATACAAGCCCGCGGTCGGGCCTTCATGCCATACGGTGGCCGTGCGGTTGACCCACACCTGCCGCGGCCGGGTCGGCAAGGCCAACCACACCCGACCTTGGCGGGGCCCCGGCAAGGCCAGCGTGAGACGCACCTGGTGCGCCGTGGCTTGCCACGCGGTCACGCCAGCGCCCTGGCCAATGTGCAAGTCATCGCCCACATACTGCGCCGCGGGCTGGACCGCGCGCACAGCCCACACGCCCACCCCATGCCGCGGCAGCACCACCGACCAAGGCGCGTCGGCCGTGATCTGAAAAGGCGCGTCGCCGCGCCAGAAAGGGCGCACCCAATACGCGCGGGCGGTGGTCAGGCCAAAATCGGCCAAACGCACCTGCTCGGTCACCGGTTTGTCGGCCCAATTCAGCACCGCGAGCAAATGCCAAGTGCCTGTGGGGCCTTCCAAGTCTGTTCGCAGGCGTCGCGGCGGGTAGACATCCCACAAGTCGGGCACCCACACCCGCTGGGGCTGCAGCGGCGGAAACACCCGTTGCAACCGCGCCAGTGCCTCGTCTGTGAGCCGAGTGAGGTCGGCCGAGACGAACCACGCGCCGCCGGTCAAGGCCACCACCGTGTGCCAAGTCTCTTGTTCGGCCGGGGTAAGGTGCGGCGAAGTCGGCAGCAGCGGGTCAGGATCGTTGAGCCACCAATGGCCGTGCAGAAACGCCCGCATCAACACCCCGCGCAACGCGTTGCGCAAGCCCGGCGTGTCGGGATGGCGCCGCACCCACGGCAGCGGGTGAGCCATGCACCAGCGCGGGTCGACATCAGGGCCAATGCGTACGGTATCGGCCCACCCCAACGCCGTGCCCAGTGGCACACCGCACAGCAACACGTGTGTTGGCTCTGACCCACTCTCGATGCGAAAGGTCTGCACCATCTCGTACAAGGCCTGGTACAGGGCCGCGGCTCGTGAGCGCTTGGGATCGGCCCTCCGGCCGGGCAGCGCGCCCGCGTACAGAAAATCCAGTTTGAGATAGCGGAACCCCTGTTGCGCGGCTTCGCGCGCCATTTGCTGGGCGCGCGCTTTGGTGGCCGGGTGCGAAGGGTCTAAGCCAAACGTCAAGGTATTCCAAATCCAGCCAGCGAACGCGGGGCGCCAACCGCGCCAGCGCAGCAACGCGCGCAGCCGCCACGCGGCCGCCCGATGCGCAATGAAAGGCGCCTGCCAAATGCCCGGCCGAAAGCCCCGGGCGCGCAAATCCGCGGCCAAGGCCGCAAACCCTTCGCGCGAGGGTGGCTCCCACAAGCCGGGCACAGCCGCGTAGCCATCGTCCACCTGCATCACTTGCAGGCGCACGCCGTGTTCGGCCAGGTCACGCGCGGCACTGGCATTGGCTCGCACGTGCGCTGCGGTCACCGTGCGGAAGTACTCGTACCACGACAGCCACCCTGTAGGCGGCGTGGTCCGCGGCTGTAGGGTGAGGAGATCCGCGACCACGCGCCAGTAAGGGGTCATTCCGTCGGGGTCGTCCAAGTCGAAAGCCCACAGCACGGCCCAGTCGGTCCATGCCACATCTGAAGGCTCAAGCAGCACCCGGTCGCCCAGGGCTTGCATATGCACGTATGGGTCTAACCGCCGCAGGATCACCTCCACGCCGCCGAAGAACTGACGCTGGCCTGCGAACCCCAGCAGCAGGCCGCGGCGATGGGTACGATCCGCCACGATGCCGAACAAGTCGCTGTAAAAATGCTGGGGGCCGCGGGGTTTGGGTGCGGCCGGGTCGTGGCGAGGCGGCAGAAGTCGATCCAAGAAGAAGCGGGCCTGCGGCCGGGCGGGTTGGTCGAAATATACGCGCGAATGCCCCCAAGAAGCCCAAGCGTGGGCGTAGAAGGCCAGCGCGCCCGGCGCGTCGTGCAGCCGCAACGCGCCGGGTGGCGCGATTTCAGGCGCGTGGGTACGCTGCGAGAAGCGCTCGACCGCCCCCGCGATGCGTCCGAACACCCCGCGTCGCAAACGGCGGGGTGGGCCCGCGCGGAGCAGGGTCCACCGCACCAACCACACGGGCCGCGTGCCTTGGTTCCGAACGCGCAACTGCCATAGCAGCGGCCCCTCGGGTGTGAGCCGGGCCTCCCAGGTCAAGGCCAGGCCGTGCGCGTTGGGCGGCCAAGTGACCCGCACAGTATCCGCCGCGACGCGCGTCAAGCGCGCGGACCGGGCTGGCAGCCCAGTGAACCACGTCTGGCCGCCGTGTGCCGTCAGGGCGTACGCCAAGCCTGACTCGATCCCTTCGAGCAGCAAGCCTGGCCATTGCCGTGACGCCACGCCCCAAGACCAGCGCTCAGAACCGTCGGTCACCGGCCACGACTGCGCGAAAACCTGCCAGCGGGGCGAATCCAGCAAGACCGTCGCGCGTCCAGGGGTGCTCATGACGCGTCCTCCCAAGGCAACCGCGAGCCTTGCGGTGGCGTCCAAGGCCGCACGGCGTCGTCGCGGTCGTAACGCGGGTTGTTCACGCGCGGATGCACCGGATAACCACGCATCGCTTCGGGCGGATAGGGACGCAGGTAAGGCGCCAAATCTTGGGGTGCGACTTCGCCAGGTTGCAACCAAATCGCGTAGGCCTCAGGCGGCAAGATCACGGGCATTCGCGGGTGAATGGGGCGAACCCGGGCGTTGGCTTGGGTGGTCAAAATCGCGCAGGTGAGGATTTCAGAGCCGTCCGCGGTCCAACGACGTTCCCAAATGCCGGCCAACGCGAAGGGGCGGCCGTCGCGCAAGGTAAAACGCCACGGCTGGCGTTGCCCTTTGGGGCCATGCCATTCGTAAAAGCCATCGGCCAGCACCAAGCAGCGGCGGCGGCGCAATGCGGCCCGAAACGCGGGTTTCTGCCCCGCGGTCTCGGCTCGCGCGTTGACGAACGAGCGAAAGCGGCCCCGGGCGTCGGGTCGGGCCCACGGGGGAATGAGCCCCCACACAAAGAACGTGGCGCGCGGGGGCGCGGTGTTGGGCACCACCAACACTGGCCCCCCAGGCGCGATGTTGTAACGAGGGCGCCACTCCCGCGGGATGGCATAATCGGGGAAGGCGGTTTGCAACGCGACCGCGTCCAGGGTCAACGAAATGCGGGTGCACATGACAAGGCTGGCCTCAACCGGAGGTTGTCCTCATTGTACCATTGCGCCGCGACCGATCAGTCGCCGGGGCCCAGATAACGCAACGCGGTTTCGGCTTTGGCTCGCAGGTCATCGCTTTGGGCGAGGTCGAGCGCGCGGCGAAAGTCGGCCCGAGCGGGAGCGAATTCCCCCAAGCGATAGTGCGCGTAACCGCGGTTGAAGTAGGCCAAATCCAACCGGCTATAGTTGCGCTCGATAGCCTGGGTTAGATCCGCGATGGCCGCGCGGTACTTCTTTTGGGCCAGGGCAAGGATGCCCCGCATGTAGTAAGGCGCTGCGTCGTCGGGTTGGAGCGCGATGGCTTGGTCAAAGGCGGCCACGGCCTGATCGAACTGGTCGAGATGATAATAAGCCACACCCAGGTTGTAGAACACTTCCGCGAAGTCGGGGCGGGCTTCGGCAACCTGCTGCCAATCGCGAATGGCGGCCTCATATTCGCCCAGGTCCAAATACACCAAGCCGCGTTGGTAGCGGGCGTCCAGGAGCGTGGGGTCCAAGGCCAAAGCCCGATTGAGGTCGTCCAGCGCCTCTTGATAGCGCTCTTGTCGGGCCCGCGTCACGCCGCGGTTGTAATAAGCCAGCGCGTAACCCGGTCGAAACAGAATGGCGCGGGTGAAATCAGCCTCGGCCTGGGCGTACTGCCCCTGGAGCAAATAGGCGTTGCCCCGGTTGTTGTACACCACCGCGGCCTCGGGGCGCAACTCCAAGGCCCGGGTGTAAGCCTGGATGGCCGCCTCAGCGTCACCCAAGGCCCGGGCTGCGTTGCCCAGGTTGAACCATGCGTCCGCGTGTTCGGGGTCCAGGGCCACAGCCTGCTCGAACGCCGCGCGCGATTCTTCGATGCGATTCAGCCGACTGTAGGCCACGCCCAAGTTGTAATACACGCTCGCGCTGGCACCGCCCAAGTCGAGCACCTTTTGGTAATCCGCGATGGCCGCGTCCCATTGGCCTTGCTCGGCCTCGACGACCGCGCGGTTGTAGTAAGCGTCGCGATACGTCGGATCCAGCGCGATGGCAGCGGTCCAATCCGCCAGGGCTGCTTGCACGTGGCCCAGGTTGTATTGCACATTGCCGCGCGCGTAGTAGGCCAAGGGCGTCGGGTTCTGTTCCAGGACCACGGTCCAATCGGCCAGGGCGTCCTCCAGACGGCCTTGCTGAGTGTAAGCCTCGGCGCGCACCGCGCGCGCCTCGGTGTTGTTGGGCTGCACCACCAGCACTTGGGACAAGTCCGCGATGGCCGCGTCCCAATCGCCCTGGAGGAAGCACACTTGGGCTCGCGCCCAAAGCAAGTCGGCATCGCCCGGTCGCCGCGCCAAAGCCAGGGTCCAATCGCGGCGCGCGGCGTCTAAATCGCCCAGGTCACGGTAGGCCTGACCGCGCAAGCGCAAGGCCTCGGCATCATCGGGGCGCAAAGCCAACACGCGGCTGAAATCCAGCACGGCTTGGCGGAAGTTCTCTTGGGCCAGCCACACTTGCCCGCGCAAAAGGAAGATTTGGGGATCGTCAGGGGTAAGGGCCGCGGCCCGATTCAAATCGGCCAACGCCAGGTCGTATTGATGCAGACGATAATAAGCGGCCGCGCGGCCCAGGTAGGCTGCGGCCAAATCAGGTTGATATTGAAGCGCTTCAGAGAAGGCGGCCGCGGCGCGCACCGGCTCATTGGCCGCGCTGGCAGATTGGGCGGTAGCCAAGGCCGCGGCCAGTTTTTGCTCTTCTGCCGTGGAGCCGGCCTGGTAGAGGGGCGCCAAAAGCCCGAACAAAATCGAAACCAACAAGAACAGGCTTACGCCAACCGAAACCCACCGAATGCGCCCGCGCGACAACGAAGACCACATGGAGACACGCCCCCTGGGGCGGGCTGACGACAGTGGGGGCGACTATGGCACCCGCGCCACCAAGACGAAGGTTCCGGTCGTGGGCACGGTCACCGTGATGCGGCCCAGGGTTTGGCTCGGCCACGCCAGGCTCGCGGCCGCGGGGTCAGTCCAGGCCAAGACGTTGGCTGTTTGCAGCAGGCGGTCGGCCCAGAGGCGGGTCGTTCCCACAGGGGACCACGCGCTCGGGCAAGCCGCGGTCAGACAGCGCACGGTCACGGTCCACAAATGGCCTTGGGTCGGGTCGGCGGGCGCGTACCAGCGCTGCACCGGGAACACGACCCAGCCGCCTTGGCCTTGATTCGCGGCCTCGTCCCAGTACAGCACGGCCAGTTCCAAATCTTCCAGCGCGGGCCACAGCGGCCACGAGATCACCAAGGCCTGCCCCGCGGGCAATTGGCGGATGAGCCGCCCTTGCGCGTCCCAGAGGTCGACGCGCAGGCCTGTGAGCCAGCGATACCCCGCGGGCAGCGGCGCGGGCAGGTCGGCCTGGCGCAAGCGAGTCAGCACGGCCTCGACGCCCACCCCAGGCGGGATGACGACCGCTTCGCCACCTTGCATGGCCGCGGCCGCGGGTTCCATGGTGCGGTCCACCACCGGGTTTGGCAGATATTCTAACATGAGGATGGTATACGCGCCCGCGGTCAGTCGCACCCGTTGGCCGCTGCGGGCCAGCACCACTTCCACCGGCACCGCGACGGTCGGACGGCCGGGCTGCTGCAGTCCCACGCAGTGCCACGCCTCGATGCGGATAAGCACGTCCAGGCCGCATTCGATGTTGTAGGCCATGTCGTAGCCAGGGCCACCATCGAAGATGTTGCGGCCGGGGCTGCCGTAGAACACGTCATCGCCCGCGCCGCCCGTGGCATTCTGGAAGTTGGCGATGCCCGCGGTGCCCGTGGCCCAGCCTCGGTGCAGGTCGACCACCACGCCCGTAGTGTAGGCGCTGTAGTCCAGGGTGTTGGTACCCGCGCCACCGTCCAGCAGGCCCGTGCCAAAGGCGAAGACCACGCCGTCGGCGAAGACGAAGGTGTCGTCGGCCAAACCGCCCACCACGCGCTCGATGTAGTCGCCGCTGTGCACAGCCCGGTTGGTGCCGTCGGTCACGGTGACGCTGCCCAGGTTCACCGTCAGGCTGTGCGTGACCGCGCCGAAGTGCATGGTATCAAAGCCGCCATTCGGCCCTTCGACCACAGTGTCGTGGCCCCAACCGTCCTTGAAGTAGTAGATGTTGTCTTGCTGGTCGCCAATGAGGTCGTCGTCGCCGCGACCGCTGAGGATGTTTTCAAAGTTGCGAATGGTATCGGTACCGATGCCGTGGGGGTCGCTGCCTTTCTGCTGCGCGGTCCCTGCGGCCAAGTTGATCACCGCGCCCACGGTATCGTGCTCAATGGAGATGGTGTCGTTGCCCGCGCCGCCGTCCAGGTCGTCGTTGCCGGGGCCGCCTTCGATGATGTTGTCGTTGGCGTCGCCGATGACGGTGTCATTGCCCCAACCAGCCCAGACGTTCTCGATATTGCGCAGGGTGTCGTTGCCAATGCCCGGTCCGGCAGCCGTGCCCGCGGGCAGGTTCACCACCATGCCCAGGCGGTCGTCGGATTCGGCAAAGGTGTCGCTGCCGCCGCGGCCATCCACAAAGTCGTCGCCGGGGCCGGGGGTGAACATGTTGTCGCCATCGGTGCCGTACAGGGTGTCGTTCCCCGCGCCGGTGTGCGCGTTCTCGAAGTTGCGCAGGATGTCGTGGCCCGTATCGGTGGCCGGGTCGTTGCCCGCGCTGTGGGCATAGCCTGCGGCCAGGTCCACGGTCAGGTCGTTGAGGGTGTCGGCTTCCTTGAAGGTGTCGTTGCCCGCGCTGCCGTCCAGGTAGTCGTCGCCGCCGTAGCCGGTGATGATGTCGTCGCCGGGACCGCCGATGATGCGGTTGGCCTGGGCGTTGCCGATGAGGATGTCGTCAGCCTGGCCACCGATGACATGGACGAAGTTGGTGATGCCCATGCCCGCGCCCGCGGCCCGACCGGAGGTGTTCCGCAAATCGACATAGACCGGTGTGGTGTAGGCGCTGTAATCCAGGGTATCACCACCGCCCTGACCGTCCAGCGTACCGTCCACGCCCGCGCCGTCGTCAAAGAGGAAGGTATCCGCGCCTGCGTTACCGCGCAGGTTCTCGATGCTCTGGAAGGTGAAGGCGTCGTTGAGCACGCCCTGGTTGCGGCCGGTGAGATGCCAGGTGTTGTCGCCGGCTGGGCCGGTCAGGGTGTCCACCGCGGGGCTGCCGACCACGCGGTTGATGTTGTCAAAGCCATGGGGCAGGCTGGTGCTTTCGGTACCACGGTAGCCGTCGGTGCTGCCCGGTCCGTCGAGCAGGATGTTGAGCGGGTTGGCGTAGGCGGTGTAGTCCAGCACATCGGTGCCTGCGCCGCCGTCCGCGGTGCCGGTGAGCGCGGCCAGGTTGGTGAAGGCAAAGGTGTCGTTGCCCGCGCCGCCCCGCAGGTTCTCCACGGCCCGGAAGGTGAACCAGCCCTCCACATCGCCTTGGTCTTGGCCGGTGATATGCCAGGTTGCGCCCGCGTCGGGGCCGATGAGCAAATCGTCGGTGGTCTGACCGCCGATCCAGGCCTCCACCCGCTCGAAGCCGAGCAGGCCAGTGGCCGTGTGGGTCTGCAGGTTCAGGGTGACGGCCGAGGTGTAGGCGCTGTAATCCAGGGTGTCGGTACCCGCGGCGCCGTCCACAGTGCCGGGGAAGGCCGCACCGTCGGCGAAGGCGAAGGTATCGTCGCCCGCGGTGCCCACCAAATGCTCCACCGCGATGGGGTCGGTGCCCCAGTTGTGCAGCGCCTGGCTGCCCGCGCTGGCGCCACTACCCAGCACCTGCAGGCCGGTGCCGATATGGAAGGTCACGGGATCGCTCACACCGCGGAAGTCCAGGGTGTCCAGGCCTCCGTTGGCCGCCTCGACGATGGTGTCGGTGCCCCAATGGTCGGCGAAGACATAGGTGTCATCGCCGCCGCGGCCTTCCAGCGTATCGTTGCCCGGACCGCCCTGGAGGCGGTTGGCGTTGTCGTCCCCACGCAGGATGTCGTCGGCCTGGCCGCCGATGATGTTTTCGATCTGGGCCACGCCCAGGGCGATGCCCGTGGCCGTGCCTGCAGCCAAGTCCACCGCGACCGGCGTGGTGTAGGGGGTGTAGTCCAGCGTATCGCTGCCCGCGCCGCCCACCGCGCGATTCAGCGTCGCGGCGTCGTTCAGGCGGAAGGTGTCATCGCCCGCGGCGCCGTTCAGTTCGAGGGCCTGCGCGCCGCTCACCACAAAGGTGTCCGCGTCCGCGCCGCCTACCAGGTGCTCAAAGGAAGCGAAGTCTAAGGTGCGGCCGCGGGCCTGGTACTGATGCGTGCCATCCAGGTCCCAGGTCGCGGGCAGGTCCGCGCCGGTCAGGGTGTCGTTCGCCTGGCCGCCCTGGAGTTCGTCCAGGTTGTCGAAGCGCGCGCCGCCGGGCTGGAACACGCCCTGGAAGCCGTCCGTGGTGCCCAGGCCGGTCAGGGTGGCGGCCACGGCCGAAGTCCAGGCGCTCAGGTTCAGGGTGTCGTGGCCCTGGCCGCCGTCGAAGGTGCCGTTCCAGGTCGTGCCGTCGGCCGGGCGCAGGGTATCGTCGCCCGCGCCGCCCCGCAGCACCTCGACGGTGGTCACATCCGCGACGGTCACCTGGTCCCCCGCGGCGTCGGTGACGGTCAGGCTCGCGGTCAGGTCGAAGGTCAGGGCTCCGGTGACCGCGGTGAAGTCCAGAGTGTCGGTGCCCGCGGCGGGGTCTTCCCGCACCTCGTCGCGGCCCCAGTTGTCGGTGAAGAGGTAGGTGTCGTTGCCGCCCAGGCCGATGAGGATGTCGTCCGCGGGGCCACCCTGGAGCACGTTGTCGTTATCATCGCCGACAATGATGTTGGGGCCCTGGCCACCGATGACCTTCTCGATGTTGGCCACACCGCCGGTGCCCGTCGCGGAGCCTTCCTGCAGGTTCACCTGCACGCCCGTGGTGTAGGCGCGGTAATCCAGGGTGTCGAAACCAGCCGCGCCGTCCACCCGGCCGTCCACGCCCACGCCGTCGGCGAAGGCGAAGGTGTCATCGCCCGCGCCGCCCGTCAGGTTCTCCACGCTCTGGAACGCGAAGCCGTCCACCTCGCCCGCATTCGGCGCGGTGATGTGCCACACATTGGCATCGTCCGGGCCCACCAGCGTGTCGGCCTGCGGGCTGCCCGCCACGCGGTTCATGTTGTCGAACCCGCGGCCCAGGGCCGTGCTGGTGCCCTGGTAGCCGTCCACACTGCCCGCGCCGGTCAACGTCACGGTCACCGCCTGGCCATAGCCGCCAAAGTCCAGCGTGTCGTCCGCCGCACCGCCTACCAGCCGCTCCACGCTCTGGAACGCGAAGCCGTCCACCTCGCCCGCATTCGGCGCGGTGATGTGCCACACATTGACATCGTCCGGGCCCACCAGCGTGTCGGCCGCCGCGCCGCCCACCAGGGCCTCCAGGTTGGCGATGCCGCCCGTGCCCGTCGCCGTGCCCGCGGCCAGGTCCACCACCACCGGGCTGGTGAACGCGCGGTAGTCCAGCGTGTCCACACCCGCACCGCCGTCCACCCGGCCGTCCACGCCCGCACCGTCGGCGAAGACGAAAGCGTCGTCGCCCGCGCCGCCCGTCAGGTTCTCCACGCTCTGGAACGCGAAGCCGTCCACCTCACCTGCATTCGGCGCGGTGATGTGCCACACATTGGCATCGTCCGGGCCCACCAGCGTGTCGGCCGCCGCGCCGCCCACCAGGGCCTCCAGGTTGGCGATGCCGCCCGTGCCCGTCGCCGTGCCCGCGGCCAAGTCCACCACCACCGGGCTGGTGAACGCGCGGTAGTCCAGCGTATCCACACCCGCACCGCCGTCCACCCGGCCGTCCACGCCCGCACCGTCGGCGAAGACGAAGGTGTCGTCGCCCGCGCCGCCCGTCAGGTTCTCCACTGCGGCGAAGGTAACGCTCACCGGGCCATGGAGGGTGCCCGCGTTCTGGGCGGTGATGTTCCAGGTGTTGGCCCCGTCCGCCGCGTGCAACGCATCGACGCCCGCGTCGCCCGTCACCCTGATCACGGCCGCGAAGTTGGCGTCCAGCGGCTGCAAGCGCAGATAGTCGTTGCCTCCGGCCAGGTGGATGTGCAGTTGACCGGCCGGGTTGGCGAAGTCCACCTGCTCCGCGGTGCCAGGAGCCGCGATGCGGGAGATGCCGTTGGCGTTCACGCCATCGTCGCCCAGGGTGACCCGGTCTGGGGCGTGGCTGAAGATGAAGACGCGGGTCTGGGCTGTCAGGGTGTCCACGATGGGCGCGAGGCCGGTGTAAGTGATGGTGCGGCCGTCCAGGTCAATCTGACCGTCGCTGGCGTTGATGAAGGTGTAAGTCACGGTGTTCGCCACGCCGTTCTGCAGCCGCAGGGTGTCCGCGCCGTTCCCCGCGGTGTAGGTCAGGCCGCGAGTGGGCACGGCCACGCCGTTGGAGAAATCCACCGTGAGGGTATCGTCGCCGTCCAGGGTCTGGGCCGTGATGCGCTCCAGATTGCGGATGGGCCAGGTGTGGGCGTTGACCTGCACCCGGTCGGCCCACAGGGTGACGAGGTCATCGCCCGCGGTGCCGTTCAGCGTCAGGCTGTCCTGGCCCGCGCCCGCGTCCAGGGTGCCGGTGATGTAGGCGTTGCTGGCGAAGGTGAAGGCATCGTCGGCCGTGCCGCCCGTCAGGTTCTCCACATTTCGGAAGGTGAAGCCGTCCACCGCGCCTTGGTTGGCGCCGGTCACGACCCAGGTGTTGGCCTCGTTGGCGCCGACGAGGGTGTCGTCTGGGGTCGCGCCGCCGATGAGGCCTTCGATGTTGGCGATGCCGCCGGGCTGGCCGCGGAAGATGCCCGTGGCCGAAGCCGTGGCCAGGTTCACGGTGATGGCCGCGGTGTAGGCGCTGTAGTCCAGGATGTCGGTGCCCGCGGCGCCGTCTATGGTACCGGGCACGGTCGCGGCGTCCGCGAAGGCGAAGGTGTCGTCGCGCCCGCCGCCCCGCAGGTTCTCGAAGGCGTCGAAGGTCAGGGTGCGGCCGCCTGCGGTGTAAGTATCCGCGGCCGGGGTCAGGTTCCAGGTGGCGTTGCGGTCGACACCTTGCAGGATATCGTTGCCCAGGCCGGCATCCATGCGGCTGATGTTGTGGAACGCGCCGACCACGCCGGTTACCTGGCCATCAAAGCCGGCCTCCGCGCCCAGATCGGTGAGGATGACGGTCAGGTCCGCGTTGTAGGCGCTGAAGTCCAGATGGTTCTGGCCCGCGCCCGCGTTCAGGGTGCCGGGCAGGGTGGTGCCGTTCTGGAAGATGAAGGTGTCATCACCGGCGCCGGTGGCGATGTGTTCGACGTAGGTGGTGACGGCCGGCGCGTTGTGGACCAGGGTGTTGGCGCCATCGGTGATCTCCAGGCCGCCTGCGGCCCGCAGGGTCACGGTCAGGTTCGCGTTCACGCGGGTGAAGTCCAGCAGGTCGGTGCCACCGCCCGCGGCTTCGATGATGGTGTCGTGGCCCCAACCGGCCTCGAAGATGTAGACATCGTCGCCGCCGCGGCCATCCATTTGGTCATTCCCCGCGCCGGCGTGGATGATGTTCACGGCGCCGTTACCGGTGATGATGTCGTCTCCCGAGCCGGTGAAGACGTTCTCGATGCTGACCAGAGTATCGTGGCCCACACCGCCGGCCGCCCGTTCGTTGGCCGTTCCGGCCAGCAGGTCCACCACGATGCCCACGGTATCGGCCCGCTCGCTGTAGGTGTCCATACCCGGCCCGCCGTCCAGGTAGTCGTCACCACCGCCACCGATGAGGATGTCGTTGCCACCCAGGCCGTAGATGCGGTCGTTGCCCAGGCCGCCGATGAGGACATCGTCGCCGGGGCCGCCGTAGATGGTATTGCCCTGGATGCTGCCGACGAAGACTTCCACATTGGCGAAGCCGCCGGCCGCGGCGCCGTTGATGCCCGTGGCCGAACCGGTGCCGAAGTTGACCAGCACGGCCGCGCCATAGTTGCTGTAGTCCAGGGTGTCAGTGCCAGGGCCGCCGTCCACCGCGGGGGAACCGCCCTGCATCTGCGCGTGGTTGACAAAGGCGAAGGTGTCGTCGCCCGCGCCGCCCCGCAGGTTCAGGGTCCCGGCCCGCTGGTCGCCCACCACAACGAAGGTGTCATTGCCCGCGCCCGCGACCAGGGTCTCCAGGCCCTGGAAGGCCAGGTCACGGCCGCTGGACGTGTCGGTGTAGCGGTTGGAACCGTCCAGTTCCCACTCGCTGTCGCCTGCCAGGCCGTACAGGGTATCGCTGCCCGCGGCGCCGGTGATGGCGTTCACATTGTCGAAGCCGCCGGCGATGGGCGTCGCGGCGCCCTGGAAGCCGTCCAGAGTGCCCAGGCCGGTCAGGCGCACGGTGATGGCCGCGATCCAGGCCGCGAAGTTCAGGCGGTCCACGCCGGTGTGCCCGTCAACCCGGCCGGGCAGCACGTAGTCGTTGGGGAAGAGGAAGACGTCGTCGCCTTGGCCGCCAATCACATTCTCAATGGCGGTGTTCGAGCCGGCCTTGGGCCCCACCTGGTTGGCGCCCGACGTCGCGCTCCAGGAGGCGCCCAGGTTCACCTGCACGGCCGCGGTCACGCCGGTGAAGTCCAGGGTGTCGTTGCCCGCGGTGTCGGTGATGGTGTCAATGCCCCAGCCATCCGCGAACGCGTACGTGTCGTTGCCGTCGCCACCTCGCAGTTCATCGTTGCCAGGGCCGCCGTTGAGGATGTTCGCGCCCGCGCTGCCGATGAGCAGGTCGTTGGCCTGGCCGCCAATGGCGTTCTCGATGTTGGCGAACACACCCGCGCCACCGCCGTTGATGTTGGGCCCGCTGGCCTGGGAGAGGTCCACCACCACGGGGATGGTCCAGGGCAGGTAACTGACGGTGTCGCTGCCGGCCTGACCGTCCAAGATGCCGGTGAAGGTGGCACGATCGTCCAGGGTGAAGGTGTCGTCGCCATCGCCGCCAAAGACGTCCAGGGTGACATCGCGGTGGAAGGTGAACGCGTCATCAGCCGGGCCGCCCTGCAGGGTCTCGAAATCGCGGAAGGTGACGACCTGGCCGCCGACGGTGTATGTACCCTGGGCCGGGGTGACGTCCCAGGTGCCGTCCTGGTTGCCGCTGGCGAAGGTATCCTTCTGGGCCGTGCCGATGACCTGGTTGATGTTGTCGAACGCGCCCAGCACGCCGCTGTCGTGGCCCATGACGCCGTCCACGGTGCCGGGGCCGGTGGCGGTCACGGTAAGCGCCGCGTTCCAGGCGCTGTAGTCCAGGGTATCCTGGACACTGCCGCCCACCAGGGTCTCGAAGGCCGAGAAGTCGAACACGAAGTTGGCGTAAGTCACCGTGCCCGCGTAGGCCGCGGTGGGTGTCCAGGTGGCGTCCGCATCCAGGCCGACCAGGGTATCGGCATTCGCCGGGCTGCCCGCGGCGGCTTCCATGCCGGCGAACGCATCCACCACACCGGGCACGGAGGAGGTGGCCAGGTTCACCGTGACCGCGGCGGGGTAGCCGCTGAAGTCCAGGGTGTCGCGAGCCGTGCCGCCGTGCAGGTTCTCAAAGCCGGTGAAGGCGAAGGTCAGGCCCGCGCTCTGGAGCGTGCCGGTGTACGGTGCGGTCAGGTGCCAGGTGGTATCCGCATCGGGGCCGGTGAGGTCGTCGGCCTGCGGGCTGCCTGTGGCGGCCTCGATGCCCTCGAAGTAGGCCACCGCGGTGGCGGTGCGGGTCTGCAGGTCCACAAACACGGGGCCGGTGTGGCCGCGGTAGTCCAGGCGGTCGGCGTTGGCCTGGCCGCCGATGAGCCGTTCGACCTCGTGGCTGGCCACGGTGGCGACGCTGCCCAGGCTCACGGCGCTGCCCTGGGCCTGCAATTGCGCGTTGGTGAGGACGAAGGTCA
Organism: uncultured Anaerolineaceae bacterium; assembly: GCA_964446575.1. Classification (GTDB taxonomy): domain Bacteria; phylum Chloroflexota; class Anaerolineae; order Anaerolineales; family DRMV01; genus JAADEN01. Next base: position 44,938 of record CAYUOX010000020.1, read on the forward strand.
CGGCATCGGTCACAGCGCTGAAATCGAAGGTGTCGGTGCCGCCGCCCGCGGCCTCTATGACGGTGTCGATGCCCCAGCCATCCGCGAACGCGTAGGTATCGTCGCCGTCGCGGCCTTCGAGGATATCGTTCCCCGGCCCGCCGTCGAGGATGTTGGCGCCCGCGTCGCCCCGCAGCGTGTCGTTCGCCTGGCCACCGCGCACGTTCTCCACGGTGCTCAGGCCGCGGTTCAACACCAGCCCGCGGTTCACGCCCGTGGCCGTGCCCGCGGACAGGTCCACGCTCACCGGCGTGGTGTATGCGTTGTAGTCCAGCCAGTCGCTGCCCGCGGCGCCGTCGATGGTGCCGGCCACGGTCGCGGCGTCCGCGAAGGCGAAAGTATCGTCGCCCGTGCCGCCCCGGAGGTGTTCCACCGCGCGGAAGTCCAGGGTGTGCCAAGCACGGTTGGCGTCCTGGCTGCGATATTGGCCGGTGGGCACGTCGATCCACCACTCGGCCGTGGCGTTCAGGCCGGTCAGGCGATCGTCCGCGCTCTGGCTGCCGGTCAGCGCGTCCATGTTGAAGAAGTCAATGGCCGCCTCGGTGCCATCGAAGCCGCCTTTGGCGCCGTAGGCCGTGAGGATGACCTCGCGGGCGGTGGTGAAGTGGCTGAAGTCCAGGGTGTCGTAGGCCGAACCGGCCTCCAGTTCCTCAACCTGGGCGAAGGTCAGGGCGCGGCCGGTGATGTCGTCGCGCATGGTGCCCTGATGCACATCCTGGATGACCCAGGTGGTGGTCCGATCCAGGCCCACCAGGCGGTCGCCGGGCACTGGGCTGCCCACCAGGTCGTCGATGTTGAAGAACGCGGTGGTGCCCGCGGGGAACATGGTGCCGATGGTGTCGGCCTCGATGCCGTCGAAGCCATCGGTGGCACCCAGGCCGGTGAGCACCACCGTGCGCGAAGTGGTGAAGGCGCTGTAGTCTAAGGTGTCGGTGCCCGCGTTACCGTTCACCGTGCCGGGCACATACGCGCCGTTGCCGAAGACGAAGTCATCGTCGCGGCTGCCGCCTTCCAGGTTCTCCACATAGCGGTAGGTGAAGGTGTGGTCCACGCCCGTCTGCGGGTGGCGGCTGTGGTAGACGCTGTCCTGGGAGGGCACTGCGATGTTCCAGGTGGCGTCGTGGTCCACGCCCCACAGGGTATCGGTGCCTGTGCCCGCATAGAGCACGTTCATGTTGGTGAACCCACCCGCGAGGGCCGCGACCGTACCGCGATAGCCGTCCGCGGGGGCAAAGGCCACCAGGTGCACGTCCAGGTCGGTGGTGTAGGCGCTGAGGTCCAGGAGGTCGGTACCCGAGCCGCCATCCACCAGGCCCGCGGCCTGAGGGCTGTTCACCAGGCGGGCGCGGTCCGCGAAGATGAAGACATCGCCGCCACCCTCACCGTACAGGTCCACAGGATGGTCGCCCGCGATGTGGAAGGTATCGGCCTGGCTGTTGCCCGTGAGCACATCGAAGTCGGAGAAGGTCAGGGTGTGGGCCGCGTTGGTCAGCGGGTCGGAAGCGGCGTAGGTGTACGCGCGGCTGCCCGCGGGCAGGGTCCAGGTCGCGGCCTCGTCCACGCCGGTCAGATTCTCGCGGGCCTGGGTGGACCCCAGGATGCGGACGATGTTGTAGAAGCCGCCCTGAATGACCGCGCCTTCCACGCCGTTGAAGCCGTCGTTCTCAGCCGCGAAGCCGTTGAGCAGGAAGAGCAGGTTGCCGGTGTAGGCAGTGAGGTCCAGCCAGTTGGCCCCCTGGTGGCCTTCGACCCGGCCGGTGACCACGCCACGGTCGTTGAAAACGAAGGCATCGTGGCCCGTACCGGCCTCCAGGTTCTCCACCTGGCCGTTGGCCACGGTGACCTGGTTGGTGCCGTCGGTCACGGTGACCGCATCCTGGGCCGCGTTGCTGCCGATGGTGAAGGTCAGATTGGCGGCCACGGCCTGGAAGCCGAAGGCGTTGCCCGTGAGGCGGGCGTCGAGCAAGTCACCGTGGAAGGTCAAGGTGTCGTCGCCGCCGTTGGCGTTCTCCTGGACTGTATCCTGGCCCCAGCCGGGCTCGAAGACGTAGACATCATCGCCGTCGCCGCCCTGCAAGGTATCGTTGCCAGGACCGCCGGCCAAGATGTTGGCGCCCGCGTCGCCGATGAGGGTATCGTCCCCGCGGCCGGCGATGACGTGCTCAATGGCGACCAAGGTGTCGTGGCCAATGCCGCCTGCGGCCTTCTCGTCCGCGGTGCCGTTGGCCAGGTTCACGGTCATGCCCACGGTGTCGTCGGCTTCCTGGAAGATGTCCTGGCCCGCGCCGCCGTCCAGATCGTCGTTGCCCCTGCCGCCAGTGAGAATGTCGTCACCGCCATGGCCGTAAATCTGGTCATCACCGTTGCCGCCGACAAGGACGTTGGGCCCGTCATCGCCGTGGAGGATGTTGGGCGCGTTGGTCGCCCCGAGGACGTTCTCGATGTTGGCGAAGCCCTCGGTGATGTTCATGGCCTCGCCCGTGGCCAGGTTGACTTCCACCTGGGTGGTGTACGCGGTGTAGTCCAGGGTGTCCATGCCGGTGGAGCCGTCAATGGCACCCCAGACGCCGGTGCCGTCCTGGAAGGCGAAGGTATCGTCGCCGTCGCCGCCGGTGTGGGATTCGATGGAGTAGAAGGTGAAGCGCCGGCCGGTGGCATCGGTGATGTAGCCCGCGTTGTCGTCGCTGGCATGGGTGCGCGGGGTGGTGGCAATGTCGTGGGTCAGGCGGGTGAAGGTCCAGGTCATGCCGCCGTCCAGGCCCACCAACGCGTCGCGCGGCCCGGCCAGGGTCTGCGGGTCCACCAGTTCGGGCCCGATGACCGCGTCCATGTTGGTGAAGGCCTGGTTCAGGCCCGCGGGGGTGGTCACCGTGCCCGCGAAGCCGTCCTGCGGGCCGAGGCCGGTGAGGGTGACGGTGATGGGCGCGGAGGACGCGGCGTAGTCCAGGGTGTCCTGGCCGGTCCAGCCGTCCACCCGGCCTGCAGTGGCCGCGGTGTCTGCGAAGATGAAGGTGTCGTCGCCCTGGCCGCCGACGATGCGCTCGACCTGCGTGGTAGCGGGCGAGCCGCTGCCCTGGTGGTCCACCCGGTTGGCCGTGGCCGTGTAAGTGACGGTATCGGTGCCGGCCGTGGGGTTGAGCACGTTGGCGAAGTGGAGAACCAGCCCGCGGCCGGTGTTGAAGGCAGTGCCACGCGGGAAGTCGATCCAGTCGGTGGTCACGATGGGGTCGCTGCCGTCGCCGTTGGTGTCGATGGCCACCGCGTTGCCCACGGCATCTTCCAGGCGGAAGCGATAAGCCCAGTATTGGACCGAGGCCGCGCCGCTGTTCTGGTCGGCCGGGCTGTAAGGCCCGCTGCCGAAGGTGATGACCAGCCCGCGGCCGGTGTCGAAGTCCCCCTGGCCGGGGATGTTCTGGAAACCGTAGTCCACGCCGCAATCGCTGCCCGCGATGGCCACACACCGGCCGTTCTCATCCACCAACCGGAACTGATCCACCCCGCCCACCTGGCGAATCTCGACCCAGTACTTGCCGCTGGGCAGTTCGTCGAAGCCGGGCTGCACGGCCGCGGCCTTGAAGTCGTCCACCGTGTCGGTGATGGTGAATTCCTGGTCGGTGTCGTTGGCGACCACCACGACCCGATAGGTGCCGGAAGCCAGTTCAGTCAGGCCGGGGGTCACGCCCGCGGTGCTGACGCCGGTGATGTTGAGGGTGGTGCCGGCCACGGCCGAATTGCTGTCATCGCGCACGATGAAGTGGTCGGCGTAGACCTCAACGCGCAGCGGTGCGGTGACCGCGGCGAAGTCCATGGTGTCGTCGCCGCTGCTCTGGCCTTCCACGACGGTGTCGTGGCCCCAGTCGTCGGCAAAGATGTACGTATCATCGCCGCCGCGGCCTTCCAGGTAGTCGTTGCCCGGCCCGCCGGTGATGACGTTGGCGCCCGCGTCGCCCCGCAGGTCGTCGTCGCCATGGCCGCCAGTGATGTTCTCGATGTTGGCAATACCGCCGGGGGCCGAGCCGAAGATATTGGTGGCCACGCCCGAGAGCAAATCCACAGTAACGGGGTTGGCCGCGCTGTAGCCGCTGTAATCCAGGGTGTCGGTGCCGCTGCCGCCGTCCAGGGTGCCGTCCAGGCGCACACCGTCCACCACGAAGATGAAGTGGTCGTTCCCGGTGCCGCCCACCAGGTTCTCAAAGGACGTGAAGTCGAAGACCCCCGCGCCGCCAATGTCGCCGCCGTTGTCCGCGGTGATGTGCCAGACCGCGTCGGTGTTCTCGCCGATGAGGGTGTCGCGGCCATCGCCGCCGATGACCTGCTCGATGCCGTCGTAGCCCGCGCCGATGCCCGTGGCGCTGCGGGTGGCCCGGTTGACGGTGACGGGATGCGCGGCGTCGTACAGGTGCCAGTCCAGGGTGTCGTAGCCGGCCTGGCCGTGCACCCAGCCATCCACGCCCATGCCGTTGTGGAAGACGAAGGTATCGTCGGCCGCGCCGCCCAGCAGGTTCTCAACGGCCTGGAAGGTGAAGCCGTCCACCGTGCCTTGATTCTGAGCGGTGATGTTCCAGGTGTTGGCGTCGTCGGGGCCGCCCAGGGTGTCGGTCTGCGGGCTGCCGACCATGCCGTTCATGTTGGCAAAGCCCGTGCTCAGGGCCGTGGCCGTGCCGTCGAAGCCGTCCACGCCGCCCAGACCCGTCAACTGCACCGTCACCGCCTGACCGTAGCCCGCGAAGTCTAAGGTGTCCGTCCCGCTGCTGCCCACCAACGCCTCGATGCTCTGGAAGGTCAGCACCCGGCCGCCCGTGCTCAGCGTGCCCGCATCCTGCCCCGTCAACGCCCAGATGGCATCCTGCGCCAGCCCCACCAGCGTGTCCGCCTGGCCGCTGCCCACCAGCGCGTCCATGTTGGCAAAGCCCGTGCTCAGGGCCGTGGCCGTGCCATCGAAGCCATCCACGCCGCCCAGACCCGTCAACTGCACCGTCACCGCCTGACCGTAGCCCGCGAAGTCTAAGGTGTCCGTCCCGCTGCCGCCCACCAACGCCTCGATGCTCTGGAAGGCGAAGGTGGTGCCCGTGGCGTCGTCGGTCACGGTGCCCGCGTCGTGGCCGGTCACGGCCCAGGTGGTGGCCCGATTCGGGCCGCGCAGAGTGTCGACCTGGGCGGTGCCCACCAGCGCGTTCATGTTGTCGAAGCCCACAGCCAGGGCCGTGGCGGTACCCTGATAGCCATCCACGCTGCCCAGGTCAGTCAGGGTCACGGTCAAGGAACCGGCGTTGTAGCCGCTGTAGTCCAGGGTATCCGCGGCAGTCCCGCCCACCAGGCGCTCGATGTCTGTGAAGGCGAAACCGTCCAGGTCGCCCTGGTTCTGACCGCTGATAGACCAGGTGTTGGCGTCGTTCGGGCCGGTGAGGCTGTCCTGGCCCGCGGTGCCCACCAGCGCGTCCATGTTCCAGAAGGCCCACTGGGCGCCGTTCTGCGCGGCCGCGGTGCCGTTGAAGCCGTGTGCGCCCTGGGCGGTCAGGGTCACGGCCACCGAGGCGGGCGAAGCGCCGAAGTCCAGGGTATCAACCGCCTGGCCGCCTCGGAGATGTTCCACCTGAAGGGCCGGGTGAGCCAGGACGTTGCCCTGGCCATCGGTCACGGTCAGGGCCGCGTCCAGGGCGAAGGTCAGGTCCACAGAGACGGCCGAGAAGTCCACGGTATCGGTGCCACCGCCCGCGGCCTCGATGAGGGTATCGCTGCCCCAGCCGTTGGCGAAGACATATGTATCATCGCCGCCCAGGCCGTTCAGGGTGTCGTTGCCCGGCCCGCCGGTGATGACATTGGCGCCCGCGTCGCCGGTCAGGGTGTCATCCCGCGCACCGCCGGTGAGGTTCTCGATGTTGCGCACGGTAGTGGTCACAGGGTTGGCCAGGTCCACGGGGGTGGCCGTGCCTGCGTTCAGGTCCACCTCTAAGCGGCTGCTCTGGTAGGCGCTGTAATCCAGGTGGTCGGTGCCCAGGTAGCCGTCCAGGAAGCCGCTGAGCACGGCCTGATCCTGGAAGGTGATGTGGTCATCGGCCTGGCCTGCGTAGATGTTCTCGATGTAGATGCCGCCCGCGTCGCCGTTATGCTCCACAGTGTTGCCCTGGCCGTCGTCCACGAAGATGCGGTCGAACGCGATGTCGATGGACAGCGGCACGGTCACGCCGCGGAAGTCTAAGGTATCGTTGCCGCCGCCCGGCCCTTCGACCACAGTATCGTGGCCCCAATCGCCCTGGAAGACGTAGGTATCGTCGCCGTCGCCGCCGATGAGGGTGTCGTTGCCGGGGCCGCCCTCGAGGATGTCGTCGCCCGGCGTGCCGACGATGGTGTCGCCGGCCTGGCCGCCCAACACCTGCTCGATGCCGGCGAAGCCACCGCTGGCGCCGTTGTTGATGTTGCTGGCCGAACCGGTGGCGATGTCCACGATGACGGGGGTAGTGTACGCGGAGTAATCCAGAGTATCGAGGCCGGCGCCGCCGTCCACCATGGGCGCGGGGCCGGTCAGGGTGGCCTGGTCCGCGAAGACAAAGTGGTCGTCGCCGGCCATGCCGCGCAGTTGCAGCGTGGCTGCGCCCGCGATGTCGAAGATGTCGACCGCCGCGCCGCCAATGAGGGTTTCGAAGCCGTCGAACTCCAGCGTCGCGGCCGTGGCCGCGTCGGTCACGCGATACACGCGGTTGGC
>CAYUOX010000021.1:0-19818 GCA_964446575.1 uncultured Anaerolineaceae bacterium
CCCTCACCAGCAGCCCTTTGAGATAGCGAGCCTCAGGGTAAGCCAACGGGATGGGGTGATCAGGGCCCTGGCCCAGATCTGCCAAAATGTGCGCGGTACGGCCCGCGTCTAACGCGGCATCGGCAACGATCTTTTGGAACAACTCACGCGTCAACGCGCCCGAGCACGAGAAGGTGAACAACACCCCGCCAGGCTGTAGCAGCAAGAAAGCCAGGCGGTTGATGTCCTTATACCCCCGCGCGGCTTTGGGCACTTGTGCTGCGCGCGCGGCGAATTTGGGTGGGTCCAACACGACGAGGTCGAAACGACGGCCTTGGCGCACCATGGCGCGCAGCACTTCGAACGCGTTGCCGACCACGGGGGTGAAACGGGGGCTGGGCAAGTCGTTGAGGCGGACGTGCTCCGTGGCCAGGGCCAAGGCCTCAGCGGACGCGTCCACCGCGGTGACATGCTGTGCGCCCCCAGCCAACGCATTGACGCTAAAGCCACCGGTGTAGGCGAACACATCCAACACGTGCCGATCTCGGGCCCACGCGCGCACTAAGGCCCGATTGGGGCGTTGGTCCAAATAGAACCCCGTCTTATGGCCCCGGGCCACGTCGACCCAAAACTGCAGCCCGGCCTCGTGGATGCGCACACGCGCGGGCGGTGGGGTGTCGAGCAATGGCCCTCGGCGGGGCGGCAGCCCCTCCAGCCCGCGCGCGTCGCCTTCGGAGCGCTCGTAGATGTGCCGCGCGGGCACCAGGGCCCGCAGCGCATCCAGCAGGGCCGCGCGCCAAAATTCCGCCCCTGCACTGAGGAACTGCACCACAACCGTGTCACCGTAGCGGTCGACGATCCACCCTGGCAGGCCGTCGGCTTCGCCAAAAACCAAACGTTGAGCCGTATCTTCGGCCGGCAACACGGCCGCGCGCAGCGCCAGCGCCCGCCGCAGGCGTTCGCGAAACCAGTCGGGGCCGATGACTTCGTCTTGGCGAAACGTCCACACCCGAGCCCGGATTTGCGATTGGGGGCTATACGCGGCCTGGGCCAAGAAGCGCCCCTGCGCGTCGACCACCGCGACGGTCTCGCCGGGGCCGGGCTGGCTTTGCACGCGCGCCACTGCACCCGAGAACACCCAGGGGTGACGGCGCAGCAAAGCCTTCTCACGGCCGGGTTTGAGCACCAAGGTGGGCATGGCACAACAAGGGGATAGGCCCCGGCCTGGGACCGGGGCCCAAAGTTACTTCTTCAGCGGCAGGCCGACTTCTTTGGCCGCCTCGAGGAAGACATCCATCGCCCGCTCAATGTCCTCGGGCTCGTGTCCCGCGGTTACGGTGGCCCGCAGACGAGCCAGGCCTACCGGCACGGCCGGCGAAATCACCGGCAACACGAAAATGCCGCGTTTGTGCGACTCGCGCGTCATCTTGAACGCGGTCTCGTCATCATAGCACAGCACAGGCACGATGGCCGTTTGCGTGTAGAGGGTGTCGAAACCCCGCTCTTGCAAGCCCGAGATGAACTGCTGGGTGTTGGCCCGCAGTTTCTCCACTCGCCAAGGCTCGTCCATAATCACGCGGAACGCCTCGGCCGCAGCCGCGGCTTGGGCCGGCGGCAGCGCGGCCGAAAAGATGTACGAGCGGGTGGCGTGCCGCAAATAATTGACCAAGTCGCGGCTGCCCGCGACATAGCCCCCCACCGAGGGGATGGTCTTGCTCAAGGTGCCCATCTTGATGTCGATGACGTTCTCAAGGCCGAAGTGCTCTTCAATGCCTCGGCCCGTCTTGCCCAGCACGCCCACCGAATGGGCCTCGTCGATCATCAGCCAGGCTTTATACTTGCGCGCCAACTCCACCAGCCGCGGCAAGTCAATGATGTCTCCGTCCATGCTGAACACCGCGTCCGCGACAATGAGTTTGGTCGCGTCCAACGGCACCGATTGCAGGCGCTTTTCCAGCGCGTCCATGTCGTTGTGCCGAAAACGAATGAAGCGCGCGCCCGACATCAACGCGCCGTCCACAATGCTGGCGTGATTCAACTTGTCGGAGAACACATAATCGCCCCGCCCGACCAAGGCCGCGATGACGCTCAAGTTGGTCACATAGCCCGACGAAAAAACAACCGCGGCTTCGGCGCCCTTGAATTCGGCGATGGTCTCCTCTAATTCCTGGTGGACGGGCAACGATCCGGCCAACGTGCGCACCCCGTGGGTGCCAGTGCCATATTTGTCAATGGCGGCCTTGGCCGCCGCGTTGATGCGCGGATGCCCAATCAACCCCAAGTAACTGTAGGACGCGAACATGAGCATCTCGCGACCGTTGACGAGCACACGCGCGCCGCCCCGCAACTCCTGCACTGGAATGTTGTAGTAATACAAGTCTTGAGACGCCAGTTGTTCGTAGCGTTCACGCATGGCCTGAATGCGCTGGGCAATGCGATCTTGGGCCGTCTTTGGATCCATAAAAACCCCTCCAAGAGATTACCGGGCAAAGCGGACTGAAATGGACACGTTCAAGTTTAGCCCAGAGCCCGCGGCCTGTCAAACGCTCGCGCAGTGGGGCGCGCGCCACGACCGGGCACCCGCCGCGAAAGGGAAGCGAAAGGCCAAAGCCGGCCGCGAGCACCCGCGAGCGGCGAGGCAGGCGCGCCGCGGCCAGGCGAACCGCGCTTGTGCGCGCGTGGGGCCGAAAAACACGCGCGACCGGCCGACGGGCCGAGGCGCGCGGTCGTCCGTATGCGCTGGCCAGCCGCGCGGCCACGCCCACCACAACCTCGCGCGCGGTAGCCCTACCTCGGCTTCCGAAGCCAGCCGCGCGCACGCGCGCTCAGGCAGGCGCGGGGTGGCGTTCACGCGCGAAGGCCGCGCCCGCGTCTAAGGCCTGAAAGTTGGGTTCCAACAGATGCCGCTTGCGGGAAGGCAAATGTTCGGCCAAGGCCTGCTTCACCTGGTCCAACGTGAGCACAGGCAGCAAAGTCACCAGCGCGCCAGTGGCGACCATGTTGGCCAAGCGCCGGTCGCCAATCTCCTCGGCAATGTGATTGGCCGGGATCTCCAACCCGCGCACATCGTCGCGTGCCACCCCGCGCAAAGCCAGCGACGAATTGACGATCACCACGCCCCCAGGCTGCACCAAGGGCTCGAATTTGTCCAGCGAGGGCGCGTTCATGGCCACTAAGGCCTGCGGATGTTTGACCAAGGGCGAGCCGATTTCTTCATCGGCCAGGATGACAGTGCAGTTGGCTGTGCCGCCGCGCATCTCAGGGCCATACGAAGGCAACCACGTGACCTCCAAGCCCGCGTCCATGCCCGCGTAGGCCAGCACTTGACCCGCGAACAAGATGCCTTGGCCACCAAAACCCGCGAAGATGATTTCCGTCTGCATGGCCGTGCCTCCTTCCTACACCCGCAATTTCTTCAGTTCAGGATGCACCTTGTATTCGCCCAAGGGGAACACGCGCGTCATGTGATCCCGCACCCACTGCATGGCCTCAAAGGGGGTCATCCCCCAGTTGGTGGGGCAGGTCGAGAGGAGTTCGACCATCGCGAAGCCCAAATCGCGCGCTTGCGCCTCAAAGGCCAACCGGATGGCTTTCTTGGCCTTGCGGATGTGATTGGGGTCGTGCAGGCTGTGACGCACCGAATAGGCCACCCCATCGAGGCCAGCCAGCAGTTCGGCCATGCGGATGGGATATCCTTGGGCGTGGATGTCGCGGCCTCGGGGCGAGGTGGTGGTCACCTGGCCGGGCAAGGTCGTAGGGGCCATCTGGCCGCCCGTCATGCCGTAGATGGCGTTGTTGATGAAGATCACGGTGATGCGTTCCCCGCGTGCGGCCGCATGAACGATTTCCCCCATGCCGATCGAGGCCATGTCACCGTCGCCCTGGTAGGTAAAAACGATGCGGTCGGGCAACACGCGCTTGATGCCCGTGGCCATGGCCGGCGCGCGGCCGTGCGCGGCCTCGACGCCGTCGAAGTCGAAATATTGGTAAGCCAACACCGCGCAACCCACAGGCGAAATGCCGATGGTGCGTTCGGTCAGGCCCATCTCTTCCAACACTTCAGAGACCAACCGATGGGCAATGCCGTGAGTACAACCGGGGCAATAGTGGGTTGGCCCTAAATATGTCTGCGGCGGCTGATAGACCAGTTTGAGCGGGGCTCGAGGGGGTGCGCTTGTGGTTGTCGTCATCATCGCCTCCTGAGAAACGTGCTCATCCGAATGCCCAAGTCAGCCTTACGCGGCCTGGGCCGCGAGGGTGTGGCTCAAGTGCTCCAGCCAGCGCGCGCGAGGGTCTTCGTCGAGGGTGGGGGGCTGGCTCACCAAATCTTGAATTTGGCGCAACACTTCGTCGGGGAAGGGCACCATGCCACCCATGCGCCCGTAAAAGCGTACGGGCGTACGGCCCTGCACAGCCGCGAGCACATCGTCCAGCATCTGGCCGCTGTTCATCTCCACCACCAGCATCGCCTGAACGCGGCTCGCCAGTTCCCGCAGCGCTTGGGTGGGGAAGGGGCGCAGCGTCACCGGACGGAACAGCCCGACTTTGAGGCCCTGGGCGCGCGCGTGGCGCACTGCAGACAGGGCCACTCGGCCAGCCATGCCGAAACCCACCACCACAAAGTCCGCGTCGTCCAAGTAATACGCGCGATAACGCACTTCGTTGGCCTCCACCTGGCGCCAGCGCTGCACCAGGCGCAAATTGACGACCTCCTCGTCTTCCGCGTGCAAATAGAGCGAAGTCAAGCGGCGCCGCGGGCGTCCCGGTTCCCCCGTCACCGCCCAGTCGGGACGGGTTTTCGGCAATGGCCGGTAATCGGGCAAGGTCACGGGCTCCATCATCTGCCCGATCGTGCCGTCGGCGATGACGACCACGATGGAGCGATATTTGTGGGCCAAGTCAAAAGCCAGCACGACCAAGTCAACCGCCTCTTGGATGGACGAGGGGGCCAGCACGATGGGGAAGAAGTCGCCGTGGCCCGCGCCGTGGATGACTTGGCGGTAGTCGCCCTGCGAAGGCGCGATGTTGCCCAGCCCCGGCCCTCCACGCATGACGTCCACCACCACCAGAGGGACCTCCGTGCCCGCGATGTAAGACAAACCTTCGGCCATCAGGCTGAACCCGGGCCCCGAGGTGGAGGTCATGACCCGCGCGCCGGTGCAAGCCGCGCCATACGCCATATTAATGGCCGCGACCTCACTTTCGGCTTGCAAGAACACCCGGCCCAATTCGGGCAGTCGCTTTGACATGTGCTCCAACAGTTCGCTTTGCGGCGTGATGGGGTAGCCGTAATACGCCTCTACGCCGGCCCGAATGGCGGCTTCGGCCATGGCAATGTTGCCTTTCATCAATTCCCGTGTGCTCATGGAAGACCTCCCGCAAGGATTATGCTGTCGCACGCGCCCGGCGTTTGGGCTTTTCTTCGCGATAGACCGTGATGGCACCCTCGGGGCAGACCACCGCGCAGATGGTGCAACCCGTGCAACCCTCGGCCACCAACACCGCGGGGTGATAGCCCTGGGGTGTCAACCGCGTCTCGTCCAGGGCCAACACGTGCACCGGGCAATAATGCACGCAAAGTTCGCAGCCCTTGCACAGCGTTTCGTTGACCTCAATCCATCCCGTGACGGCCATGCCTTTCCTCCTGGGGGATAAAGACTTATGGGCCCGCGAGCGCGGGGAGAACAAAAAGGCCGCTCCAACCGAGCGGCCCGGACGCGCGCGACCACACCCGAATCCGAATCGACATCCGGAGGGCCTGAAGTCGTCCATACCCGTTGCGCTCAAAACGGTCGGTCATGCTGTTCCTTCACGCGGGCCATTCCTCTTTTAAGTATAACCAAAGTTCGGCTGCCGTTTGACACTTTTTGACAGCCGTCGATGTCTGGATATGTGCAAAGGTGGAAGAACGCGCGGCAAGCCCACCCAGAACCACGGCCGCGGCGTGGGGCGTGGTCCATCAGTGCGGGCCGCGGCGCGCCAAGTGCCAAAACAGGGGCACGGCGAGCAGTTGAACCACGACCGAAAAGAGCATCAGCGCGGTCAGGGCGTGGTCATACAACCAGCCCATCCACGCGCTGCCTACGAACCACGCCAGGCCATAGCCCGTGTTGAACAGGCCGTACGCTGTCGCGCGGCGTTGCACAGGCGCCATTTCGGCCACGGCCGCGCGCAAGATGGACTCTTGCGCCCCCATGCCCACGCCCCACAAAACAATGCCCGCGACCACGGCCGGCAGGGTCGTGGCAAAGGCCAAAGGCGCGAACCCCGCGGTGAGCAGGGTGCTCACAGCCAAGGCCCGCAGGCCCCAGCGATCGTAGGCCCGGCCAAAGGCCAGCGCAGCCGCGGCATCTACGGCCATGGCCAGCGCGTAGAGGGTAGGAATCCAAGTGCTGGACAGCAGATCACGGCTTCCCAGGTGATAGGCCACCAGCGCAAAGTCGGCAAAGCCAGCCGCGACCAGCGCGGCCGCGGCCAAGTAGAGCCAAAACGCGCGGCCAAAGCCTCGGGCTTGCCAGGAGGGCGCGACGGGCTCCAGTTCGCGCGGGTGGGGGTAAAGGCGCCAGGCCAGCAACAGCACAGTGAGCGCCAGCAACGCGGGCACGGCCAAGGCCGCAAAGCCTGCTCGGTAATCGCCGCGGCTATACAACACGCCCGCGACCAACAGCGGCCCCAACACCGCGCCGGTTTGGTCCAACGCCTCGTGCAATCCAAAGGCCCAGCCGCGTCCCACCTGGCCAGCCGCATGGGAAAGCATGGCGTCGCGCGCGGGCGCGCGCAGGGCCTTGCCGAAGCGTTCCACCAGCAACAGCGCCACGGCCAGAGGCCAGTGCCCGGCCCAAGCCAACAGGGGCACGGCCAGCAAGTTGAGGCCATAGCCCAGCAAGGTGAACAGCCAATAGCGGCCCGTACGGTCGCTCCAATAGCCCGAAAGCAGGCGCACGGCATAGCCGACGAACTCCCCCAGGCCCACCGCGACGCCCACCACGGCTGCGCGAGCGCCCAAATGCTGCAGATAGGGGCCGATGATGCCGCGGGCGCCTTCGTAGGTCACATCGGCCAACAGACTGACCGCGCCCAAGAGCAACACGAAGCGCAGCGCTCGGCTGCGCACGGGGTCGCGCGTGGGCATTGTTTGGGGGGCTTTGCTCATCGGTGCCGCCTTTCGTGCGCCGCGCTCAGTGCCACGGCATGGGCAGGATGCCCGCCTCCCGGGCTTCCCAAATGTCGATCATATCGTAGTCGGCGTCGCCCGCGGCCAGATGCTCGCGGTCTTCGCGCCATTCTTCGCCCCCGTAGGCCAGCGCGTCGTCGAAGTCGCCGCTGCCGATCAACGTCGTTTCGATGAAATACGCGCTGTCGCCGTCCGGATCTGCATCGATGGCCACATAGGCATGGCCCGGCACCAACACCAGGTAAGGATGCAAGCGCAGGGCCTCGGCCGCAGAAGCCCACAACAAGGTGGTTTCGATGCAGTTGGCACTTTGCTGATGCAGCACTTCGACAGGGAAGCGAATGCGCTGAAAATACAGGCCATCGTACACCAGATCGCCCACGTTGAAACTGGTGCTCACATATGTGACCGCGTACTCCTCGTCCAGGGCGTCCCACAGGGCCGCGAGGCGATCATAGACATCCGCGTCATACCCGCTGGGCATGTCGCCGCTGGGATGATAATCGGCCGCGCGGCGGATCCATTCCTCCACGGCCGGGTCGTTGGGCGTCACCCAAGCGGCCAGCAGCATGTTGTTGGTGTGTTCGTCCATGTCCGCGAGCATTTCGTACAAGTTCCAGGGGAAATCGCGGCGGGCGTAGAGGGTGATACGGTCGGTGAAATCGTCCAAGGTGCGCTCGTCGGGGCTGAGCAAACGCACGCGAATGTGCAAGTTCGCTTGCTTGAGCGAAGTCAACGTTTCGATGGCTTCGGGCTGCAACACCGGGTGCAAGGCCACGGTCGCTGAGCCGCCGTGGGGGTCGAGGTATACGGTGCTCGCGGCCCAGTCGGTGTAATGTTCGACTTGGGCCGCGATGTGGACGCGCATAGGGGCAGGGCCGTGGTTGGTGAGGTCGACGACCACCAAGTCGTCCAAGTATTGGCCGTACAAGTGATAGATGCCCGGAATCAGCAAAGCCCAATACGTGATGTCGTATGCCAACGGCTCGGCTACGTCGGTGGGGGTGGCCGTGCGGATGACCCGCGTGGGCCAGGGCGTGGGCGTGAGGGCACGGGGCCACCCGCGCGCCACCGGGCACATGCAAGCCGCGGCCGCGAGCATGGCCACGATCAGGGCCAACCGGCGCCCTTTGCCGCGTCCCATCGCGCACCTCCTGGGCTCGGGCGTCCCGCCAGTTATTTTCATTATAGAACCCGGCTGGGATGACGAACCTCGCGTTCCCACTGCGAGAGGCGTGCGAGCGGCCCAGGGGTGAGGCCTGCTTTGTCGCGAGCCAACGACCGTTTGGCGGCCTCGCGCGCGCAGGCCGCGGCAGGCTTCTGCCCCAGGCAGCCGTCCTTGTCGACGCGCACGCCGCGCGCAGGGCCGCGCGGCCAGACCCACATAGAAGCCGGGCCCGCCCCGCGTCGTTTCGGGTTTAGGATGAAGCCGCCAGAAGCCGGGCGGCCCAGCCTTCGTCAGAGGCGAAAGTCCAGACGCAGGTCTTCGTCCAAGCGCGGGCGATATTGCAGCGCCTCGGCCAAATGATGCACTTGGACCGCGTCGGCACCTTCCAAGTCCGCGATGGTGCGCGCGACCTTGAGCACGCGGTGGTACGCGCGCGCGGAAAGGCCCATTTGCTGCATCGCGTTGCGCATCAGGGCTTCGCCGGCCGCGTCCAAAGCCACAAAGCGCCGCAGTTCTTTGGGCCCCATGTCCGCGTTGCTCAATCGTCCACTGCCTTGCAGACGCGCCCGTTGCCGTTGGCGTGCGGCTTCCACCCGTTGCTGCACCCGTTCAGAGGGCTCACCCCGCCGCCGGTCAGCCAGTTTGTCATATTCCACCCGGGGCACTTCCAAGTGGATGTCGATGCGATCCAGCAACGGGCCCGAGATGCGTCGACGATAGCGGGCAATGGCGCTGGGGGCGCAAGTGCACGCGCGCACCGGGTCGCCGTAATACCCGCACGGACACGGGTTCATGGCCGCCACCAGCATGAAGTTGGCCGGAAAAGTGACCGACCCTTGGGCCCGGCTGATGGTCACGACTTTGTCCTCCAAGGGCTGGCGCAAGACTTCCAGCACCCGGGGGCTGAACTCGGGCAGTTCGTCCAAGAAAAGCACGCCCCGATGGGCCAAGGAAATCTCGCCAGGATGCGGCCAGTTGCTGCCGCCCACCAACCCCGCGTGGGAGATGGTGTGATGGGGCGCGCGAAAGGGGCGTTGCGTAATCAAAGGTTGGTCAGGCGGCAGTTGGTCGGCCACGGAGTAGATGCGGGTGACCTCCAAGGCCTCGTCCACCGTCATGCGGGGCAAGATGCCGGGCAAGGCCCGCGCCAGCAGGGTTTTGCCCGCGCCCGGTGGGCCAATCATGAGCACGTTGTGACCGCCCGCGGCCGCGACTTCCAACGCGCGTTTGGCGTGCTCTTGGCCCTTGATGTCGGCCAAATCCACCAAGCCCTGCGCCGGGGGCAGGTCCGCGATGCGGGTGTGGGGCGTAGGGGTCAGGCGTCGCTCTCCGCGCAGATGCGCCACCAGGTCGCGCACCGTGGCCACGCCATACACTTCGATATCGGGGATCAACGCAGCCTGGGCCGCGTCTTCGGCTGGCACGAACACCCGGCGCAAACCGTGGGAACGGGCGCTCGCGGCAATGGCCAATACGCCCCGCACATGACGCACCCGGCCGTCCAAGGCCAACTCCCCCACCACCAAGGCGTCCTGCAGCCCCTCCTCCGGCACCTGCTCCGTGAGAAGCAGCACCCCCAAGGCAATAGGCAAGTCATACACCGGCCCGGCCTTGCGCACCGCGGCGGGCGCCAAGTTCACCACAATGCGCCGCCGGGGCACGACCAAGCCACTGTTGCGCAGCGCGGCTTGCACCCGCTCACGGCTCTCTTGCACCGCGGTGTCGGGCAGCCCCACGATGGTGATACCCGGCAAACCCCGGCCGTAATCAACTTCCACCTCGACCAACACGCCGTCGAGGCCCACCAGCGCGCACGCGTGCACCCGGGCCAGCATGGGCTCCTCCTCTCCTGGGGGGATTCACTCCGTTGCGGCCGGGGCGATCTTCTCCAGGCGCAGGCGATCAATGCGCAAACCGTCCATGCGCTCGACAGTCAGTCGAATGCCGTCCCAGACGACTTGATCGCCTTCTTTGGGAATGCGTCCCAGGCGCCCCAATACGAACCCGGCCACGGTGTCGTAATGGGGGTCGTGCAACTCAATGCCCAGGGCCTCGTTGACGTCGTCCATCAACGCCATACCGTCGATCAACCACGACCCATCGGGTTGGGGGACCACGTCGGGTTGCTCGCGATCAAAGGGATCGCCCACCTCACCCACCAGTTCTTCCAGCACATCTTCCAGGGTGACCAGGCCCGCGGTGCCGCCGTATTCATCGACCACCACCGCGATGTGCTGACGCTTTTCGCGAAAGAGTCGCAGCAATTCGCGAATGGGCAGGCTTTCAGGCACGAACAGGGCTTCGTCCGCGACCTCGCGCGCGGGCGTGCCGTTAATCTGCCCCTCGGCCAAACGCGGCAAGATGGATTTGAGGTACACAATGCCCACGATGTGGTCCAAGTCCCCCTCATAGAGGGGAATCTTGGTCACGCCGTGCTTGGCGGCTAAACGCACGACCTCGGCCAAAGGCGCATCCGCGGGCGCGGCCACGATGTCGGTGCGGGGGACCATGACTTGGCGCACCAGCACTTGGGAGAAGTCCAACACCGCGTGGATGATCTCGCCCTCTTCTTCGGGCAGCAGGCCCTCGGCTTCCGATTCCTGAACCAGATACTTGAGTTCCTCGATGCTCAGACTGCCATGGGCCTGAGATTTGAGTCCAAAGAGATTGAGGATGGTGCGGGTGATCCAGTCCAGCAGGTCGATGAACCACTTGAAGACGATGATGAAAATTTGCATGAGGGGCGCGAACGTGGCCACAGTGGCCTCGGGGTGGCGCAACGCGGCCACTTTGGGCACTTGTTCACCCAGCACCACATGCAAAGTGGTGACAATGACCAAGGAGAGGGCCAGCGGCAGGGCTGGCAAGATGGTCTCCAGGAAATCCAGCCAGGCGGGCAATTGGGCGTTGCCCAGCGCGTGGTGCAGCAGGGTCTCAAAGGTGCCTTCGCCCACAGCGCCCAGGGCCAGGCTGACAATGGTCACGCCCAACTGCGCGGCCGCGACCATCCGGTCGCGCGCTTGTTGGCTTTCGACCCATGGCAGGGCCAACTGCGCCCCACGATGGCCTTGTTCGGCCAAGGCCATGAGACGGGGCTTGCGGCTGACCACCACCGCGAACTCCATGGTCACAAAGAAGGCGTTGAGCGACACCAACAGCAGAATGAGCAAAAAGTCCAGTAGCAGGGTCATGGGCCTTGTGGCGACCTCCTCGTTGGGGATGGCTCTCTATTCTATCGCAGAACCGCGACCGCGGCATAGCCCACCACGGCATCGTAATCGCCGGTGACATCGCCCGAGGTGGCGTAATGCAGCAATTGGGCGCGCGTTGCGCCCCAAGCGAGCGTCGTCCACAACATTGTGGCGATGGCCGCGCGGCCGCAGGCCTGAGCGATCCCCTCTTCTTCGGCCAGCAGCACATCCAGGGGCTTGAGGGCGACGATGCGCCGCAGCATCTCCCGGTCCAGCCGTTGCGCCACAGCCTGCGGAAAGTAGTGGGACAAGTCACTGCTGGCCACGACGAGGTCGCGCGCGGGGTCCAACAAGCGGGCCAACGCCTTTCCCACGACCTCCAAGATCGTCGGGTCGACCGTGCGGAACATCAGCGGTATCAGATGAAATCCGGGGCGCAAGGCGCGCTGCAAGAAAATGACCTCCATCTCCAGCGAGTGTTCGGGGTCGCGGGCCACCGGCGTGAGACCAACGCCCAGCCGCGCTTGGAGGTCCTGATCCAGCGCGGTCAGCACTTCGTGCGCCACCGGCACCGTGCCCAGCGGCGTGGCATAGGCCGCGTGGGCGCTGGTGAGCAGCGGGGGGTGGTAGACATAATGCATGGGCCCCAAAACCGCGACATAGCGGTAGGCACGGCCTTGGACCGTGGCAAAGGCCGTGCCAGCCACGGGGCCCGAGTAGCGAATGCCCGCGTGGGGTGCGAGCACGCCCAGCAGATCGCCGTGCAGGGGCGGCACCCGGGCCGCGCCCTCGGCCAACAACTGGTCGACTTGGCGGGCCAACACCTCAGGCTCAGCCGGGTACCATTGGCCGCTCAAAGGCGAAGGGCGTACGCCTGAGATGGTTTGGAACATGGCGTCCCTCCTCGTGGTGGACGCCCCGCGCGCTGGGCCGCGCGACTATGGCACTACGGTAATGATCACGTTGTGCGACACGCACCGCCCCATGCCGTCAATGCATACATCCACATTGCCTTGGTGCAGCCCGGCTTGCGTGCCGCGCATGTGCAATTGCACGGTGATTTCGCCGCGCGGGGCAATGGAGTGCTCGAAGAAATAGGAGGTAAACCCATTTAGGGGGATAACCTGATGAACAGGTGGCTGGGTGCGCAAGACCATGCACCCTTCCAGCAGCGTATCGTCGATGTCGATACTGTTTAAGGTGCGCTCGCGTTGAGCCAAATTGCGCACGATCACCTCGACGACGAAGTCCTCCCCTGAAGTCACCTCTTCGGGGTAGCGCAGGGTGACCTCGACATCCTCGGGTGGACGCGTACTCAGCAGCATACCCACTACACCCGTGCCGAAACACACCACGCACGACACACCCAACAGCAACACCAAACCGCCGATGAGCCACCAAATGCGTTTGTTCATCCTTGCCCGGCCTCCTCGATGGTTTTGGGAAGAATGGTCACTTTGATTATAGCGAAGAAAGAAAGATGTGCATAGCGTTTTCGGGGGGAGGGGGAGAAACCTCAGAACGGCCCGCGCGCGGAGGCGAGCCGCGCGTTTGGATGGTCCTCACGCAGCAACGCGCTCAGAAACGCATCAAGAGGATGTAGCACATGGCGGCCAAGGCCGCGCTCAAAGGGATGGTCAGCAGCCAGGCGACGAGCATATCGCGAGCCACGCGCCAGCGCACCTTGGACCACCGCTCAGCCGCGCCGGTGCCCATGATGGCCGAATTGATGACTTGGGTTGTGCTGATTGGCGCGCCACCCCATGCGGCCAGTACAATCACTCCCGCGCTGCCCAATTGGGACACAAACCCATGCACCGGCCGAACCCGCAAGATACGTCCGCCTACGGTGCGAATGAGCCGCCATCCCCCCATGGCCGCGCCCAAAGCAATGGCGCCAGCCACGGCCCACATCATGGGAGGCAAAATCTGGAAGGTATCGGTGTGACCGCCCAACAGCCAAGCCAAGGCCAGCAACCCCATGCTCTTTTGGCCATCATTGGCGCCATGGCCCAGGGCCAGGCCCAGCGTGGTCAGCCACTGGCCGCGGCGAAACCAGCGGTTGATACCGGGCGATGCCCCGCGCGCCAAGAAGAACACCCCCCGCGTCAGGCCGAAGCCAGCGGCAAAACCCAAAAGGGGCGAGACGAACAACGCGGCCAACACCCACGCCAACCCTTGCCATTGCACCGCGCGGGGCCCCGCGGCCACCAGCGCCGCGCCCACCAGCCCGCCCACCAGCGCGTGCGACGAGGACGACGGCAGCCCCCACCACCATGTCAGCAAGCCCCACAACACCGCGCCGCATAGCGCGGCCACCAGCGCGGGCAACGACATGGCCGTAGGCGCCACCAGGCCCGCGCCCACCACATGGGCCACGGCCACGCCCAACACGAACGGCCCCGCGAACTCGCCCAACGCGGTCCACAGCAGCGCTTGGCGCGGGGTCATGGCCCGGCTGGCAATGGCCACCGCGACAATGCTCGCGCTGTCGTGAAACCCGTTGAGGAAGGCAAAAGCCAGGGCGATGGCCCCGGCCACCCATAACAGCCCAGGCCCATCCACGAGCGCATCTCCTTGGCATAGCGACGACCGGTCTCCCGGTCGCGGTGACGGACGACCGCGGTCGGCGTCTGATGAGGCCGGTGGCACTGGCCGAAGGGCGCGGAACGCAAAGGGCCCCGCGCGAGCCCGGCCCGCCGCGGAGCCCTTCCCCAGCCGAAGGCGATAGCCGTCAGGCCGCGCTCGGCCGCGGAATCGCGTCTTTGGGGTGCGGCGGCGGGAAGATGGCCTCGAACTCTTCCCGAGTCAGGGTCTCTTGTTCGAGCAACTTTTCGGCCACCCGATCCAGAATATCGCGATATTGCCGCAAGATGCTCTTGGCGCGCTCATACGCCTGGCGCACCAAGCGTTGCACTTCGGCATCAATGCGTTGCGCGGTGGCTTCGGAATAGTCGCGCTGCTCTGCAATTTCACGGCCCAAAAAGACGAGTTCCTCCTTGCGACCAAAGGTCATGGGCCCCAATTCGTCGCTCATGCCAAAACGCATGACCATTGCGCGCGCCAACTGGGTGACCCGCTCCAGGTCATTGGCCGCGCCGGAAGTGATGTCGTTGAAGACCAACTCTTCGGCCGCGCGGCCGCCCAGCAGGCCGACCATATCCGCGAACATTTTGCGCCGCGAGACCAGCATGCGATCCTGCTCAGGGAAGGCCAGCGTATACCCGCCGGCCATCCCCCGGGGGATGATGGTGATCTTGTGCACAGGGTCGGCTTCGGGAATGGCTTGCATGACCACCGCGTGGCCGGCCTCATGATAGGCCAAGATGCGGCGCTCGCCCTCGTCGATCATGCGGCTCTTGCGCTCAGGGCCAACGATGACCCGCTCGATGGCGTCCTCCAGTTCCCTTTGGCCGATGACCTTCTTGCCCCGACGCACCGCGAGGATGGCGGCTTCGTTGACCAAATTCTCAAGGTCTGCGCCCACGAAGCCTGGCGTAGCCCGCGCGATGGCCTCCAGGTCCACATCAGGGGCTAAGGGCTTGTTGCGCACGTGCACCTTGAGGATCTCCAGCCGACCGCGCAGGTCGGGGCGATCGACCACGATGCGGCGGTCGAAACGGCCAGGCCGCAGCAGCGCCGGATCCAGCACGTCGGGCCGGTTGGTCGCGGCCATCACGATGATGCTGGTAGTGCTGTCGAAGCCGTCCATTTCGACCAGCAATTGGTTGAGGGTCTGCTCGCGCTCGTCGTGACTGCCGCCCAGCCCCGCGCCCCGTTGCCGACCCACCGCGTCGATTTCGTCCACGAACACGATGCAGGGCGCGTGCTTACGGGCTTGCTGGAACAGATCCCGCACCCGACTGGCACCAACGCCCACGAACATTTCCACAAACTCAGAGCCTGAAATCGAAAAGAAAGGCACGCCAGCCTCGCCGGCCACGGCCTTGGCCAGCAACGTCTTGCCCACACCCGGCGGGCCGATGAGCAGCACGCCCTTGGGGATGCGCGCCCCCACTTCCAGGAACTTGTACGGCTCCTTGAGGAACTCCACGACTTCCATGAGTTCCTGTTTGGCCTCATCCGCGCCAGCCACATCGTTGAAAGTGACCAACGGCCGGTCGCCGCCGATGAGACGGGCTCGCGACTTGCCAAACGACAGCGCGGCGTTGCCGCCAGCCTGGGATTGACGGATGAGGAACCAGAACAGGCCGGCCATGAGCAGCAAGGGCAACACGAACGAGCCCAACACGCTGAGCACATCCAACCACACGCGGCGCGGCGCGAACTCGATTTCAACCTCGTCGGCCTTGAGGGCTTCGGGCGACACGCCCAGGTTTTCCAGCGCGGGCAAGAAGTTCTCGGCCGCATTGGGCATGGGCACCACGGCCTCGCTGTCGTCAATGTACACGACGCGCACGGCATCGGCCTCGACCCGAATGTATTTGACCCGCCCCTGCTCAATTTCGGTAGCCAATTGGTTGAGTGGAACCGTGGGCGTTCGGCTCGTCCGACGGCCGCTGATAAAGGCCAGCCACAGCAGCAGGAACATCAGCAAAAGCAGAAACGACCCTGCACTAAACCGCGGCTGCAGGGAAGACGAACGATTCGGATTGCGGGGTTTGGAATCCACCCTGTCCTCCTTGAATGCACCACTTACCGGGGCTGTTCAGGTTATGGTGGACCGGATTCCTCCGGCCCGGCTAAGCCCACACGCGCCCTACAGGCGCACCGCCCATTTCACGGCGCTGACCCGTGTCTGGGGTGAACAGCCCAAGGTGTGCCCTTCACCAGGGCGAACACGAATTATACCATCCCTAAGGGCTGTTTCTCATTATACGAAGGTAAGAACCTTTGGCAAGATGAAGATAAGCGGTTCCCACCGCGCGGATGCGCGACGCCCCCCGCAAACGCTAAAGCCGTGCGCCCATCGGCCCGGCCCGCGGCACAAAACACAACAACGCCGGTGGTTTTCCATCGCCCTGGGCGCAGCGCCATTGTCAAGCCAGGCGCTCGGTGTTATCATCCAAACATGCTGGATCAACCTTTTGGGCCGCGGGTCGCATTCTGGCGCCGGGTGTTCGTCTACATCATTGTCGGAACCCTGCCCCTGTACTGCGCGGGGTTGTGGCTGGGTCTGCGCGGCTTAGACTTGCGCGACCAAGCCCGCAGCACGCCCACGCCCGCGTATCTCGGCACAGGCACACCCGGCACCCCAACCGCCACGCCTTGGCAGTGGTGGCTCACCCCGCGACCGACGTGGACGCCAACCCTCACGCCGACCATCACACCCACGGGTACACCCACCCTCTCACCCACCCCGTCGCTCACCCCAACGCCGACATGGACGGTTTCCCCCACCCCGTTTTTGCCCTCTACCGCGACGCCCACGGCCAGCGTGACCGCCACTTGGACGCCGCCCCCCTCGCCCACTGTGTCGCCCACGCCAACCGCGACGCCTACGCTTGACATCACGCCCACCGCGACCACAACGCCTACCGCGACGCCGACGCCCACCCCCACATCTACCTCAACCCCAACGGCCACGGCTACATCTACCCCGACGGCCACCGCCACGGCCACGCCCACCGCGACCCCCTCGTCGGCCCCCACGCCCTGACCTCGGAGGCGCCCATGCCCACGGAGCAAAGCCCCGACCTGTCTCACTGGTTGCCGGAACTCCTCCGCGTGCCCGGCATTTCGGGCCATGAAACGCGCGTGCGTGCCTGGCTGGCCGAGCGCTGGGCCCCCTTCGCCCACGAGGTCTTGACCACGCCTTTGGGCAGTCTGGTAGCCCGCCGGTATGGCCATGGTCCCGAACCCCGCCCTCGGCTGTTGCTGGCCGCGCATATGGACACCATCGGCTTCGTGGTCGCCCATGTCGACTCGGCCGGGCTCATGGCCATCGCCGCCGTGGGCGGGCTGGACTTGCGGCTGCTGCCCAATCAGGCCGTACATTTGTGGCCACCCGGCCGCGCGACACCGCTCTATGGCGTGCTGCGGGCTTGGCCCCGGGGGTTCGTGCCCGAGGTCGCGGCCGACCAGCCGCTGCCGCTGGACGCGCTGCGCATCGAAACCGGACTCACGCCCCAGCAGGTGCAACGCGGGGTGCCCTTAGGCACAGCCGTAACCTTTGCCCAAACGCCGCGCTTTCTCGGCCCAGACTTCATCGCCGGCCCAGGGCTCGACAACCGCGCTTCGGTCGCGGCGCTGACCTTGGTTTTGATGGACCTGGCCAAGCGCGCCCACGCGTGGGATGTCGACATCGTGGCCACGGTGCAGGAGGAAACCACCATGGCCGGCGCGGCCACCGCGGCCTATCGCTTGCGCCCCACCGTGGCCGTCGCGGTGGATGTGACCTTCGCCCACGGGCCAGGCGTGGCTGAGCATCAGGGGTTCCCCCTGGGGGAAGGCGTGGTTTTGGGCCAAGGAGCCAATATCCATCCCAAGATATATGCGGCGCTGCGGGCCACGGCCCAAGAGGAAGATATCCCCCACCACACCGAATATCTGCCCATGCACTCAGGCACCGACGCAGCCGCGCTGCAAGTGGCCCGAGAGGGCGTTCCTACGGGCTTAGTGAGCATCCCGCTGCGTTACATGCACACACCGGTGGAGATGGTGGCACTGGCCGACATCCGGCGGGCGGCCCGGCTGCTGGCGACCTGGGCCGCCCGGCTCACGCCCGACTTTGCGGCCGGGCTCACCGTGTGGGAGGATGACCTACCGGGCGGGCAATAGCCAGCCGCGTTCCTCCAGATAGGCCAAAATCTTGCCCACGCTCTCATCCACCGACTCTTCCGCGGTGCGGCAGACGACTTCGGGGCGCTCGGGGGGTTCGTAGGGGTCTGAGATGCCGGTGAAGTTTTGAATCTCGCCGGCCAAGGCCCGCTTGTACAAGCCCTTGACATCCCGACGGATGACCTCTTCGAGGGGCGCGTCAACGAACACCTCGACGAAGTTCGGGATCTGCTCTCGCACCTTGGCGCGAGTTTCGCGGTAAGGCGAAATGAGAGCCGCGATGACGGCCACGCCGTTGCGGCTAAGCACCTGCGCAACCCAGCCCACGCGCAGCACGTTGGTGTCGCGGTCTTCCTTGGAAAAACCCAAACCTTTGCTCAAATTTTGCCGGATGACATCGCCGTCCAGCACTTCCACTTTCATGCCGCGGGCGCGCAGTTCTTGGGCCAAGCGCTGGGCAATGGTGCTCTTGCCCGCGCCCGAGAGCCCCGTCAGCCAAACGGTAAAGCCGGGATGTTCGGCCATGGTACCTCCCGTGGGGAATGATGTTGGGCACCGCGGTGCAACCGCGCCCCGGCGATGATACTGCAAAGCGCGGCTTTTGACCAGCCCCAGAGGCAGGGGGAAGCGGGAAGCAGGGCGCAGCGGGTAGGGGCGAGGCGCTGCCTCGCCCGGCGGCCGTGGGGCCAGCGGCCGCGCGGCATGGCCCGGCCAGGGGGTTGAATCCCCCTCCCCAACCCCTCCCCCTTTCGTAAAGGGGGAGGGGCGATGCGAGCCCGACACGCGCCTCACGCGAGCATTCTCCCCCCTTCCCCTACGAGGGGAAGGGGGACCAAGGGGGGATGGGGTCGGCGTGTTGGAAGTTGGCGGGTAGCGGGTAGGGGCGAGGCGCTGCCTCGCCCAGCGGCCGCGTGCCCAGGCGCGAAAACATCCCCCCCGTGTTCTCCGTGTCTCTGTGTGAGATCAGCAGGCAGCAGGTAGGGGCGACCCGGCGGTCGCCCGGACCGGGGCCGCGGGCCCAGGGGGCCGCGCGGCGTGGCCCGCGCCCGCGGGTTGAATCCCCCTCCCCAACCCCTCCCCCTTTCGCAAAGGGGGAGGGGCGATGCGGGCCCGACACGCGCCTCACGCGAACCATCTCCCCCCTTCCCCTACGCGGGGAAAGGGGGACCAAGGGGGGATGGGGTCGGCGTGTTGGAAGTTGGCGGGTAGCGGGTAGGGGCGAGGCGCTGCCTCGCCCGGCGGCGTGCCCAGGCGCGAAAATATCCTCCCCCTATGTTCTCCGTGTCTCTGTGTGAGATCAGCAGGGCGCAGGCAGGGGCGACCTGGCGGTCGCCCGGACCGTGGCCGCACGCCCAGCGGCCGCGCGGCGTGGCCCGCGCCTGCCTCGCATCTACCCAGCGCGGCGTGGGGCCGGCGCATCCGGAGCGGCCGCGTCCATCACCAGCACGGCTTCGCCCACCACCCGCCCGGCCTTCAAATCGGCCAAAGCCTGATTGGCTTGCGTCCACCGATAAGGCTGTACCGTCGCCCGCACCGGAATCTCCGCGGCCAACTGCAGGAATTCC